>JBBIUX010000039.1:0-19166 GCA_037440025.1 Candidatus Fraserbacteria bacterium
CGCTTGGGCTTCGTCCAGCTTCCTCTGGAGAGCCTTCAACTGGCTCTGGAGCGTGCGGCAGTTAGGGCATTCCGCATTCTGAGTCATAGCTTTACCTTACCACACTTGCCAGACGCTAAACAAGTACCTCCGAACCAACAAGTAACTCTTTGGCCGACTATGGGATCATTGCTCAAGAGACGGGTCACGCTATTCAGTACGCTTATCATTCGCCTCTCTTCTTTCTGTATTGGACCATTGTCACTGTGGCGAAGCCGGTCTCTTGGTTGTCTGTGCTGTCTATGCTTCTCGGTCTACTCAGCTATGTACCTCTATTGATTTTTTGGCTTCTCAATGAGCAATTCTTGGTTTTCGGGCTTTGGGGATACACGACAGCCGTGCTCGCTACGGCAGTAATATCGGTAGCAAGATTGGACGCACATCGCATCGCATTGAAGCATGTGCGCGAATTGCCGGATGCGCAGCCCACCCCGGAAGATATTGAAGCCTTAAAACAGGTCTTGCGAGCGATGGCGTTCCGTGACCTAGCCGAGGTGGCCAGCTGGATGGGAATCGTTCAATCGTTGCAGGGATTTTTTACCAAGCCTTAAGCCACTTGATAACAACAAGGCGATGTGCTATAGTAGGGCTACCCCACCCCTGGAGGGGTGGTTTGGAGGTATTGTGGGTATTATGAAAACTGTCCTAAGAGTCAAAGGAATGACCTGTAATCACTGCGTCAAGTCTGTGACGAAGGCTTTGCAGAGCGTCGCGGACGTTCGGTCTGTGAACGTCTCGCTCGAGCGTGGGCGCGCTGAGATCGAGTACACCGGAAACGTCTCAACAGAGAGCTTGGTCAACGCCGTCGTTGACGCCGGCTACGAGGCTGAGGAGCTAAATGGCGACGAAGACCCTGAAGAGGACGAGCCGCGTCCGCAACGAATCCCTCTTGTGACCGCTCCCCCGGCTGCTAGAGACCTAACCCCTAGCCCCTTCCCTAAAGGGAAGGGGAATACCCCTCCCACTTTAGGGGAGGGGCCAGGGGAGAGGTCAGAACAGATCACCCTGCCCATCGCGGGGATGAGCTGCGCCAGCTGCGTCGCCAAGGTCGAAAAAGCCCTCAAAAGCGTGCCGGGCGTCATCGACGCGGGCGTCAATTTCGCTACTGAGAAGGCGACCGTGCGCGTCGCCCCACACCAAGTCACTATTGAGAAATTGAAAGAGGCCGTGCGTCGGATCGGCTACGACGTGCCGGAGGACAGAAGTCGGGAGCCAGAAGTCAGAGATCAGAGATCAGAAAAAGCTGATGCACACGATCATCGTCACGATGAGCGAGAAGCGCTCTTGCGTCGCAAGCTCACCGCTGCGGCCGTGCTCACGATTGGAATCTTTCTCTTGATGTACCCAGGGATGCTGGGGCTGAAACTGCCCATGGCCGATCAGTGGAACTATCTCTTACAGTTACTGCTAGCGACGCCGGTGCAGTTCTGGGCCGGCTGGCAGTTTTACCGGGGCACCTGGGCAGCTGCCCGAAATAAAACAACGGATATGAACACGCTGATCGCCGTGGGCACCACGGCGGCTTACGGGTATAGTGCGCTCTTGCCGCTCTTCAGCAGCCACGGCCATATGGATCTGTATTTTGATACTTCAGCGGCGATCATCACGCTCATTCTGTTGGGGCGTCTGCTCGAAGCCCGCGCCAAGGGGCGCACATCAGAAGCGATCAAGAAACTGATCGGGCTGCAAGCCAAGACCGCGCGCGTGGTGCGCGACGGTCAAGAGAGAGACATCCCCACCGACGAAGTCCGCGTCGGTGATACAGTTCTCGTCAGACCGGGCGAGAAGATCCCCGTGGATGGCATCGTCATCGAGGGCGCTTCGGCAGTAGACGAGTCTACGATCACCGGGGAGTCCCTCCCCGTGGAGAAGCGCCCTGGGGACGAAGTGATCGGGGCGACTCTCAATAAGACGGGGGCGTTCACGTTTCGGGCGACCAAGGTGGGGAGCGAAACGGCCTTAGCTCAGATTATCAAATTGGTCGAAGAAGCCCAAGGCGCTAAACCCCCGATTGCTAAGTTAGTGGACGTGATCGCCAGCTACTTCGTCCCGGCGGTGATCGCTATTGCTCTTGTGACGTTTTTTGGCTGGTACTTCTTTGGGCCGCAGCCGGCGCTGACCAAAGCCCTTTTGAACTTTGTCGCCGTGTTAATTATCGCGTGCCCGTGCGCACTGGGGTTGGCGACGCCGACGAGTATTATGGTCGGCACGGGCAAGGGCGCCGAACACGGCATTCTCATTCGCGGGGGCGACGCGCTCGAAACAGCGCATAAGCTCACAACCATTGTTTTAGACAAGACAGGCACGCTGACCAAGGGCCGGCCCGAAGTCACGGATGTCATCGCAGCTCTGGGGTTCACGGAAGACGCCGTCTTGCAGCTGGCGGCTTCAACAGAGCGAGGTTCTGAACATCCGCTTGCTGAAGCCATCGTGAAACGAGCCAAAGAGAGAGGTCTGAAGCCCGAAGAGGCGCGCGATTTCTCTGCTGTTCCCGGCCACGGGGTGCGCGCCAGCCTCAACAGCCATCAGGTGTTGTTGGGCAATATCAAGCTGATGCACGACGAAAAGATCGCGCTCGACGGACTGGAAGAAGACGCCGAACGGCTCGCTGAAGCGGGCAAGACGCCGGTCTTCGTCGCGCGTGATGGGCGTGCCGTCGGCATGATCGCTATCGCTGATACGATCAAAGAGGGCTCGCGCGAGGCTGTGGCGGCTCTGAAAGCTTTAGGTCTAGAGGTCGTGATGATCACCGGGGACAACCGTCGAACGGCACAAGCCATCGCGCGGCAGGTCGGCATCGAGCGCGTCTTGGCCGAAGTGCTTCCCGAAGAGAAAGCGAACGAAGTGAAGAGATTGCAATCTGAGGGAAAGCTAGTAGCTATGGTCGGCGACGGGATCAACGACGCGCCGGCTCTGGCACAAGCTGATGTCGGGATCGCTATTGGGACCGGCACTGATGTCGCGATGGAGGCGTCGGACATTACGCTCGTCGGCGGCGATCTGCGCAGCGTGGTGACGGCCATCGCGCTCAGCCACGCGACGATCAGAAATATCTGGCAGAATCTCTTCTGGGCGTTTATCTATAACACCGTGCTGATTCCCATGGCGGCGTTTGGGCTGCTCAACCCGATCTTAGCTGCTGGGGCGATGGGGCTATCGTCCGTGAGCGTCGTCTCGAACGCCTTGCGATTGCGTCGTTTTCGTGCACCGTTGCACCTTGCGCCGGTCACGGCATGACGCACGTCATGGCACGAGGAGAGTTTTTAGGCTAACCTATGCTTACCCACCCCAGATGGGGTGGGAGAACGAAAGGAGCTGATCGTTGTGAAAGAGAACGTGATCGTAGCACTCGTCTCGGTCGCAGTAGGACTGGTGGTCGGGTTCTTAGCGTGGGGGGCTTCGTCGGCATGGAGCTCGTCTCAGCCCGGACCGGCAATGATGAACAATAGTAGTATGAGGGGCAGCATGAGCGGCCAGATGATGGGGCCAGGCATGATGAACGGAATGATGGGTGGAATGATGCAGGGCATGGGCCAGGGTATGAAAGGGATGATGAACCATCACGGGAATGGACAGAGCATGATGGGCTCCCAAGAGATGGGCGAGCACATGGCCCAATGTCACCAAATGATGGGCTCGATGATGGCTATGATGCAGCAGCACATGCAAGCAGCCCCCCAAAGTCCGAACGAGAGCAAGTGAGCGTCTATGGCCGAGCTGCGCGCAGCGAAGATCGAGCTGCGCTTCATCATGTGCGCCGACTGCTTGTACAAAGTGGTCGGCGCACTGCAGAAGACCGACGGTGTCATTCAGACCAAGCACAACCCGGCGACCTATCCACCTTGGGTCTGGGTGCAGTACGATCCAGCTAAGCTGACACAAGACGACATTGAGCGCGTCATCGAGCGGACGGGCTATCAAATCAAGGGAAAGAAATATCCGGGGCTGTGGGAGAGCGTTCGCGGTCTCTTTCAGCGCAGTTCGGGAACATGACTGAAATGGCCCTCACCCCGGCCTTCGGCCACCCCTCTCCCGTCCGTGAAGACGGGAGAGGGGTCGGGGGTGAGGGCCTTCAAGGAGGACACACTATGCTAAGTCAACTCGAAGTGACAACACACAAGCGCGGCGGGTTGCACCATCTGCCCCAAACGAAGCGCGACATTCTGCGCCGTATCCGCACCGTGCGCGGCCATCTCGAAGGCATCGAGACGATGGTCGAAGACGAGCGCTATTGCGTTGAGATTCTCAAGCAGATCGCGGCGGTGCAGGCCTCGCTCTCGCAGGTCGCTCAACTTCTCACGAGGGGGCACATGCAGACGTGTCTGACGGAGGCGATCCAGCACGGGCACGGCGAGGAAAAGATCGAAGAACTGATGGAAGCTTTTAAGTATCTGAAGGGCTTTTAAGTCTCAGAGGGAAAAACATAGAAGGGGAGCCTTCGCCCTTCGCGCAGCTCCCCTTCTTTTTTGCTCAATCTCACTTGATGGTGAGCTTCGTTTTCTGACCAGCCTCATAGTGGCCGCTGATCAGACAGCCGATCTCCCATTCGCCCTTCTGCTTCTCTGGGATAAGAATATGAAGAGAGGCCGATTCGCCTTTCTCTAAGTGTATCCCGGAGAAGCCCGGCAGCAGGTCTTCTTTGTAGAGGCGCTTGGCCGAATCAAAGCCGCGTCCGAAGTGTGCCTCGTGTACGATCTGGCCTTTGTTGACAAACCTGATGAGCAGTTCTTTGCCAGCTTCTAGCTCAACAGGCGCGTTCTTGTCCTTGCCCGGCACTTGGAAGTAGAACTCCCCCATCTGGATCTCTAAGTCAGCCTTGCTAGGATCCTTTTGAGCCAACGCCGAGGAGCTCAGTCCTCCCGCCACTACTCCGCTGAAGACCGCTGCACCGGCTACTCTCAGTAACTCTCGCCGTGTGAGATGTTTGCTGCGCATGGCGTTAACCTCCTGCTATAGGATTAAGACCCAATTTCAGTGTTCTTTGCCTTCGACGATGAACTTGCCCTTCATGTCTGCTTTGTAGTGTCCTGTGATGAAACAGCCAAACTCGAACTCGACCTTTCCGCCTTTCTCTTCAAGAATGTGTTCGCTGACTTCAAGCCTAAACTCGATTTCGATCTCTTTGCCTGGTTCGAGCTCAATTTCGTAGATCGTCGGCGCCTCGATCTCGGCACCGCCGACTTCGATCTTGACGTCACGTATCCATTGGAAAAGATCGCTCATCAATTCGTGCTTGACTTGGCCTTCGTTCTTGAGGTGGAGCTTGACCTTCCCCTCGTTCTTGAGCATGATCTCCCCGGGGTCAAACCTAAACTCGCTCGGTTTGCCCATCACCAGCGTGATCTCCTGCTCGTCGCCATCGGCGCTCACCGGGATCGTCGCGGAGAAGGTCACGATCAGCGGCAGCACCCAGAGCGAGATTGCTATCCATCGTTTGAGCATTTCGTTCACCTCTCTTTCCCTTTAAGCTTCTTATGGCTCAACGTTAGACTAGCATCCCTGCAACCGCTGTGGTAGAAAAGAATGTCCCAAGTCTTATAGGGCATTTGTCCCTTTGCGCAGAAGCCCATCGGAGACTAGAATGAGACCGACAAGCGAGGTGCCGATGGTCGGGATACAACGAAGCTGGAAGCGCTGGCGGGATTTACCCATTCACGAGCAGATCGCTTGGACGCGGCGCGTTCTGCCGCCGACAATCTTTCTCATCGTGACAGCCGTCCAATCGTGGGTCAATCTCTCGCATCCCAGCCATGCCTCTGTTATCTTTCATCTGGGGGTCGAAATCGTTGTCTATGCGTTGTTGGGACCGTTGGTAACATGGTACGTCTTGCTCTGGATCGAGCGCCAGGTGCGGGAAAAAGAACAGATGGAGCGCCGCCTGCGCCAGCAAGAGCAGCGAATGCTCCAAATTCGCGACGAAGTCAGTACCCAGATCGCCAGCGACTTGCACGATAGTTTAGGCCCAAAACTCTTCGCTCTTGCACTCAAGACCGACTTCTGTAAGAAGCTTCTGCGCTCTGATTCCTGCCAAGTCGAGCCAGAACTGAGCATGATCGGCACGACCCTGCAGGAGAGCATCCGCGAGGTGCGCCGGGCGGTCTATGCTCTACGGCCCATCGAACTTGAACGCGTGGGGCTTTTGGAAACGCTGCGCAAGCTGGTCGCCGAATTTGAAGAGCTCAATCAAACACAATTGGAGCTGCACATCTCCGGGGAAGAGCGGCGTCTGCCGCAAGAACTCGAAGTTGGGCTGTATTATATCGTTCAAGAAGCTCTGTATAACGTGCGCAGGCACGCCGAGGCCCGCAAGGTCTCTCTTGACCTGGACGTCGGCCCGCGGGTCATCTGCCTCACCATTCGCGATGACGGCAAGGGCTTCGATCCCGTGAAGACACCTGAAGGCGTAGGGCTGCGGCATATGCGCGAGCGGGCGCTCAGCTTAGGGGGAAATTTTTCCATCCACGCCGCGCCTGGCGAAGGGACCGAGCTTCACGTCTGCTTGCCTGTCCCCAAGGAGTCCTGAGATGAACCGCATCAAAATTCTGATCGCCGACGATCATACGTTGGTCCGTCAGGCGCTCTCGCAGATGCTCCAGACGGAGCAGGATTTCGAGATCGTCGGCCAAGCTTCCGATGGCGAAGAAACCTTCCAGAAGGCCAAACTGCTCGATCCCCATATTGTGTTGATGGACATTCACATGCCCCGAGGGCGTGAGGGCATCGAAGCGACGCGGCGTATCACGGAGCATAACCCGCGTATCAGTGTGATCATGCTGACGATGGAGCGTCAGGACGAGTATCTGATGGAAGCGATTAAGGCGGGTGCCAAGGGTTATTTGCTGAAAAACGCGAACTCCCAAGAACTGATTGAGGCCATCCGCGCCGTGGCCGCCGGTGAAGCTCAGCTGGACCCGGCCATGGCCCGCAGGGTGTTAGAAGAATTCCGTCGCCTCAGCCAGGCAGAACATCAAGACATCGTCCATCTGACCGAACGCGAGAAGGAGATTTTGCAATTGGTCGCGCAGGGTGCAAGCAACCAGGAGATTGCCCAAAAACTAGCAATTTCTGAGAAGACCGTGCGCAATCGCCTCTCGGTGATCTTTGACAAACTGCATATCAACAACCGGACTGAAGCCGCGCTCTATGCCCTGCGCGAGGGCTATGCCCAACTCTCCCATCGTGCCGATCAAGATCAAGACGCAAACTGACGGGCGTCATGGATGAATGAGGCGATTTGGGCTATGATAAACACTAAGTGAAAGGATATGAAGCTGTTGCTTGGGAGTCTAATTATAGGAGTCTGGCTGCTGACGAGCCCGCTAGGAGCATTCACGCGCTCGGAGTGCACTGCCCCTCATGGCGTAGCGCCGATAACAGTTTCAGATTCACAGACTTCAGGCTCTTGTGAAATGCCAGGGCACGAGCTCTCTGGGGTCGTCTGCAATTATTGCACGGTCCTCATCCCTGGTGCACTCCCAGAACTCACACCGACACTACCATCGGAAAGATCAGTTGCTATTGAGTATCTTCCGAATCTGACAATTACCCCCTCTCCTATCCTCCGCCCTCCTGCCTAAGCCTCCTTTCGAAGTCGCCTGAGCGTCTGACCTTCAACCTCAGAAAGGAGGCTTTATATGTCAAAGAAGACACATATTTTATCTCTCCACGCATCGTGGCTGCTGGCCATAGCCGTGGTCGCCACGGCCGTGGTTATCGCAGGCGGTATCTACTACAGTTTCTACGCGCGTCGCGGTGCAACACCAGCACCATCGCAAAGCGAGAATGTGTCGGGAGTGTCCCAGCTTGTGATCACACCGGAAGCCCAAGACCTGGGCACGCTTGACTATCGCAAGGGCATCGTGACGACGTATTTCACAGTTGAGAACAAAGGAGGCAGCGATCTGGTCATTACGGAGATGGAGACGTCCTGTGGCTGCACGGAGGCCTCGCTCATAGTCAACGGAAAAGAGGGGCCGCGTTTTGGGATGCGCGGCCACGGGGACTGGCCGACGGGCTGGTCCGCAAGACTCAAGCCCGGCGAGCGCGCCCAGCTCAAAGTCACCTATGACCCCAACGCCCACGGCATCTACGTCGGCTCGTTCGACCGGATCGTTCTCATACGTTCTAATGATCCGGAGTGGCCGACCAAGCGTCTGCGCATCTTCGGCTCCCAGAAGGGCGGGTGACAGGTATGAGCCGTGCGTCATCGCGCCAGCTCGCTCTCGCAGTGATAGCCAGTCTGCTAGTGATCGGAACGCTGAGCGCTGTGCTTTGGCCCAAGGGGCCACCTCGCCTCCAGCTCTCGCAGAGCCTTCATGACTTTGGGACGATCAAGAGCACGGACAAAGTCGAAACGATAGTATCGGTGCGCAACACCGGCGGCCAGCCGTTAGAGATTCTTTCGGTGACGACCTCATGCGGCTGCACCAAAGCTCAGCTGGCGAGCGCAAAGCTCGCACCGGGAGAAGAGACAACGCTTCACATTGTCTTTGATGCTGCTTCCCATAGCACGGAGCAAACGACAAGTTCATCCGAGCCCGAAGCCGTCTCGCACGTCGCCTATCTGCGCACGACCGATCCGGCACAGCCCGAAGCCGAGATCGAGATTCGGGCGAGGGTGGTGAATGAGTCTAAGGCCCTCACCCCGCCTGGCGGCACCCCTCTCCCGTCGGTGACAACGGGAGAGGGGCCGGGGCGAAGCGTTTTGGTGCGACCGCTTTCTGAAAAAGATGCTGCATCAAAACGCTTCGGGGTGAGGGCCACCATCTACTACAACGAAGCCTGTCATGACTGCGTCGTCTATCTCGATCACGAACTGATCCCTTTACTCAAAGAGCTAGGGGGCATGGATATCGTCAAGAAAGATTACATCAGCGAGCGCAAGAACCGTTCGGAATTGCTCGAACGCAGCACACGGCTTCAGATTCCCGCTCAGCTGCAAGGGCATCTCACGGTCTTTCTCGATGACACAATTATCTTACAAGTGCGGTCTACTCAGGCGAAGAGCGCTCCGGAGACTTCTGCATGCCCTGTCATAATATGGGCTTAAAGGCGAAGCATCCTAGCGTGCCCAAGGGAGCAGAAGCGAGCTTTTGCTTCACATGCCATAAGTGAATAGTGAGTCTGTTCCTGCTCTAGAACCAGTGCACAGAGAAAAAGGAGATGATGGACTATGGCAGGCTTTCGCCTCTGGGAGACAGTCAACATCGAGAGACTCTTGGATCATCTCACGAGCGCGGCTTGGGCAGAAGTGACGCGTGAAAACAGCGCCGCTTCCCCGGAATTGCGCAAGAAGATAACGCGAGCCCTCAAGCGCGTGCTCCATCACGATATGTACGCTTCTCCTGCGTGCGGTACATCATCGTTGTGCAGTCCGTCAGAGGAGGGACGCGCCCAGCCTTGGTCGCACAAGTCTGAAGAATGGGGACTGGTCTCACGCGCCGATCCTGATCTTTAACACCCTATCCCTTGACAGAGATCATGGACACCCCTTATAATGACCGTTAGAATAACCGCTGAAAACTATGACTAGAGGGAAAGCCGTGCTGAATCTTGTGCTCATCTTGCTGTTGAGCAGCCAGTGGCTCGTACCCAGCCAAAGCGGGCCGGCGCGCCTGACGACAGCCCCTTTACCACATGCAGCGCACTCCCACGATGCGGCCACTCCCACAGAATCGCAGCATTCTTGTTGCGAACAAGACGGCACGCCCAGCTTCCATGAAGATCTCTGTTGCGTGGGATGCCCCGCGCTGCCCGGTCTGATCGCCGATTTCTCCTCATACACGCCTTATTTATTCCTGACGTTTGTCGAACCGCACGAGAAGAATACTCTCTTTCCTGCACCTCCCTTGCGCCCTCCCACGGTCTAAAGCTCCTGCTGCTGTTTTGAGTCTTTCGTACAGATTCTAGATCTTTTAACCCTCACCACAACCCCTCCCTGACCCTCCCCGTAGACGGGGAGGGAACGGGTGGGGTAAGGGAGAGGGGCACACCAAGCAAAGGAGCTTGTGATCATGAGACTTACTACACTACGTGCTGCATTAGTTGTGCTGACGCTGCTTACGGTTATCAGTGGTGGCTGGGTACTGGCCCAGATCTTCGGAGTCGGCCCCTATGCCGGGGGCACCTTAACCATCGTCTATCGCTTGACAGATAAAGAGAACGATCCTAGCCCGGGCACGTTGACCTTGAAAGTCGTTCCTGAGGGCAACAGGTTCAGAGTCACCGAGACGTTTGAATTGCTCGCAGAGCGCGATCAGCTCTCTGTCTTGGTTTTCTCGCACGGGTTTGCGCACGTGCCCAAGGGCCTCCTTGACATGACGCCCATCAGCGCCTTGGACACAAGAGAAGTGCTCCCCAACCGAGAAATCCTCCTGCCGGAGGGCGCAAAGCTCACCACGCGCGGCGAAGTGACGATCGCCGGTGTCAAAGCCGTCGAAGGGACATATACCCATCCCAAGTTTGAAGACCAACGAGCGATTATCGCGATCAGCGATCTCGAATCGCGCAAGATTCTCCCCTATCCGCCGCTCTTGCGGATCGAGAAGAAAGAGGGCGACAAATGGATCGTCACGGCTCTGACGGAGCTGTTGAGCGTGAACCAGACTAAGCCATAATGGGTCTATGCGAGGCGGGGCGCTGCCCCCTTTCATTACCACCCCTTTGTGCAGCGCCCCACCTCCACCCTCAAACGAAATGAAAGGAGATCACAGCATGAGCCGCGCATACATCATAACAGTTACGCTTACAGTGCTTGTCGCTCTTCTGGGCCTCTCCCCACTTAGTGCTCAGCAAACGGAGCTTATCTATGTCGCAAACGCAAAGTCAAACACCGTCTCTGTTGTCAGTTTGAGCAGTAAATCCGTTCTAACGACTATCCCTGTGGGCACAACGCCACACGGCTTAGCGCTCAGCCCTGATGGAAAAACGCTCTATGTCGCCAACTCCAAATCTTCGGACATCAGTGTGATTGATCTGTCCAAGCGTGCAGTCATAGCCACCATCGCGGGCGCTGATGGCAGCCATCATATTGCTATCAGTGCCGATGGCCAGCGTGCTTATACAGCCAATATCCGAGCCAACAGCGTCTCCGTACTCGACTTGGGGACAAAGAAAGCAGTAGCCGAGATTGCGGTGGGCAAGACCCCACAGTATCTGGCGCTCCGCCCCGACGGCAAAGAACTCTGGGTTGCTGACGATAGATCCAATCAAGTCTCCGTGCTGGATACGGCGACTCTGAAAATCGTGGCGATAATCCCTGTCGGCGATGGGCCGGATCACTTAGTCTTCAGTCGAGACGGAAAATCCATTTATGTCACGCATACCCGATCAGGAGATGTGCGGGTTATTGAGACAGTTTCTCGAAAAATCATCGGAGCGATACCCGTTGGCAAGGAGCCGCATGGGATAGACATTGCACGCGACGGAGCACGGCTCTTCGTGGCCAATCGCGGCGAAGATACGATCACGCCCATTGCTATGGCCTCCGGAAACAACGCACTGCCAGCTTTTCCTTCCGGAGGCAAGGGGCCAAATCATCTTCTCGTCAGCCCTGATGGTCGCAGTCTCATGGTAACCCATAGAGACTCCAGCAATTTAGTTGTGATCGATTTGAGCGCATCTAAGATTAGTGCTACGATCCCTGTGGGCGAAGAACCACACGAATTTGTCTTCGGCAAATAGCAAGGAGATCACCGTGATTCAACTGCAGAACGCACATAAGATATACCCGATGGGTGAGATCAGTGTCCAAGCCCTGCGGGGCTTGGATCTGACCATCAAGCCCGGCGAGTTTGTAGCGATTATGGGGCCATCGGGATCGGGAAAATCTACACTGATGCACCTGCTGGGTTGTCTGGATCTTCCCAGTAACGGTCTCGTCCAACTCGATGGTCAGGACGTTACAAAACTCGATGAAGACACGCTCGCGCAAATCCGCGGCAAGAAGATCGGCTTCGTCTTTCAGACGTTCAATCTCATCCCGACGCTGACAGCGCAAGAGAACGTGGAACTGCCCCTCTTCTTTCAGGGAGTGGCGCGCAGAGAGCGTGCCGAGCGAGCTGTTGAACTGCTGGAGAAAGTCGGTCTCGCGGGGCGGGTTCATCATAAACCCGCGCAGCTCTCCGGCGGAGAGCGCCAGAGGGTCGCCGTCGCCCGCGCGCTCGCCAACGACCCGGAGATCATCTTGGCGGACGAACCCACCGGCAACTTAGACTCCGAATCCGGCAAGGCGATCTTAAATCTCTTGGCCCAGCTCAACCGTGAAGGCAAGACGATTATCTTAGTCACGCATAATCCCGAAGCAGCCGAGTATGCGCATAGAATCGTGCGCATTAAAGATGGCCGGCTCTTGGAAGAAGTCTCCCATAACACCAACAAAGGAGTCGCATATGCTGCTCGATAATATCAGGCTCTCCGTGCGCAACCTGCGCCATCGTCCCAAACGCAGTTGGCTGACGATTCTGGGCATTCTTATCGGTGTCGCAGCGGTGATCGCGCTGGTCTCACTGGGACAGGGGATGCAAAGCTCAATCACGCAAGAGTTTGAGGCTTTCGGCTATAACGTGGTGATGATCGCCGGACACGGCGAGCATCGCTTGGGCATGGGGGCTTTGCTCGGCACACATACGTTCCAACTGGATTTGGCCCCGTTGAAGAAGATCTCCGGTGTAGAAGCCGTGGGCAGCGTCCTCATCAAGACGCCCTATATCAGCGCCGGGCGACGCGAAGGGTATCTCTTGACGTGGGGCATGGCCCCGGAACTGATGCAAGCCTTCGGGAACTATTATAAGCCGTCGCTCGGTCGAGCACTTAATCCGGGTGAGACTCAGACGGCCGTCTTGGGCAGCAACGTCGCTCAAGACTTGGGTCTCTCTGTTGGAGATAAGTTTGTGATCGAGACACTAGAGTTCGAGGTCGTCGGTCTCCTGGAGAAGCGCGCCGACCCCGATGTCAACTACGCCATTATGGTCCCCATCACAACGCTGCAAGAACTCGTGGACGAGCGTAATAAGTTCTCGCTGGTGATGATCCGCACGGCCCAGCACGGGCATGCGGGTCACGACGTCAGTTCCATCGCCAAAGAAGTCCGGCGCATGGCCAAAGAGCAACGAGGCAAAGACGATCTCAATGTGCACACCACAGGCGAGATGCTCGATCTGATGCAAAACTTAGTGGGCATTCTCCAGGCAGCATTGGGCGGGATCGCGGCGATCTCGCTCTTAGTGGGCGGCGTCGGCGTGATGAACACGATGTACACAGCCGTCCTAGAGCGCACGCGCGAGATCGGAGTGATGAAGGCCGTGGGCGCGCGCCGGCGGCATATTCTGATGCTCTTCTTGCTAGAGTCAGGATTTATGGGTCTGATCGGCGGGTTGTTAGGGGCGTTGATCGGTCTTCTGATCGCGGCGGGGATCAAGTTCGCCGCTCCGCTCTTGATACCGGGAACACAGTTAGAAGTCGGGTTCTCGCCGGGATTGATGCTGGGCGTGCTGAGTTTCTCGTTCGTCTTGGGGGCATTGTCGGGATTCTTCCCGGCGCGCGCGGCGGCGGGCCTTCCCCCTGTTGAGGCTTTACGCTATGAGTGACAAAATGAAGACGTATCACAAGCACATCTTCGTCTGCTGCACAGAGGGCTGCTGTGGCGCCCGCGCTGGTGAAGCGGCCTATAAAGCGATACGTGCTGAATTGTCCAAGCGCAATATCACGGACGTGCTCGTGACGAAGACGCAATGTTTGGGACTCTGTCCGGAAGAGGGTGCGACGGTTGTTGTCTATCCCGACGGACTATGGTACGTTGTGAGCGGAGCTGAAGACGGTTCAGAGATCGCTCGCGAGCATTTGATCCTAGGCCGTCCCGTGGCACGGCTGATCTCGCGAAAGATCTCTGTAGAAAGAAAGGAGATCTGTCATGGCGAAAAAGCGTGCAACTGTGCGCAGTAGTTCATGGATGCTTGTAATAGCTGTCTTGATTCTCTTAGCGGTCGGTGGCGGAGCGTTCTATCTCTATGCTCTGCGGAATATCCCGCCGACAGTGCAAGACGCAACCCTCTCTGGAAGATCACAAATTGAGGTCATACCGACATCGCTTGATCTGGGGACGATTGATTACCGAGAAGGGATCGTGACTACGTACTTTGCTCTTGAAAACCGAGGCCCTGGTGATCTCGTCATCAAGGAGATGGAGACTTCCTGTGGGTGCACAGGGGCATCTCTTATTATAAACGGAGAAGAAGGTCCGAAGTTCGGGATGCGTGGTCACGGGGCATGGCCTACAGGCTGGTCGGCCCGGGTGCGGTCCGGCGAGCGTGCTGAACTAAAAGTCACTTACGACCCGCTCGCCCACGGTCCCTATGTCGGTTCATTTGATCGCATGGTCTTGATTCATTCCAACGATCCAAACGAACCCGTGAAGCGTGTGCGCATCTACGGCTATCAAAAGGGCGGTTAAGTGTCATGCATAGGCGAGTAATATCTCTGGGATTAAGAGTTGCTCTTGCTATCTTCGTCAGCTTGCTCGCTTGGGCTCAGTCTGGCGCGCCCAAGATCGAAGTCGCTCCCGCTCTCTATGATTTCGGCGAAGTCGCTGCTACTGCTACCGTAGAGACGACAGTTTCCGTGCAGAACACAGGAGAGGGTCAGCTAGAGATCCTCAGTGTTACAAGTTCTTGCGGATGTACGAAGGCCCGGCTCTCAGAGGAAGAAATTTCTCCGAGACAGACGACCACGCTGAAGATCATCTTCGATGCGAAGTCTCACATAGGCGAGCGCACGGCTCCTTTGACAGAGCCCGAAGCAGTGGCGCACGTTGTCTATCTGCGCACGAACGATCCGGAGCGCCCAGAGGTAGAGGTCGAGATCAGAGCAACAGTGATGCCAGAAGCTCTCAGCTCCACCCCCGCTTTACCCTCACCCCAGCCCTCTCCCTTCAAGGGAGAGGGGCGCGGGGATGAAGAGAAATCAGCCGTTATCTACTACAACGAAGCCTGTCATGACTGCACTGTCTACTTAGACCACGAGTTGGTCCCTCTTCTCAAAGAACTAGGGATCGCGCAGATTCAAAAGAAAGACTATATCAGCGAGCGGCGTCACCGTGCTGAACTTTTGGAGCGCAGCATGGAGCTCAAAGTTCCCGCTAAACTCCAGGGACACCTTACCGTCTTCTTGGGAGAGCGGATTATTCTGCAAGGACACGTCCCCTTGGAGATTGTGCGCGATTTACTGCGACCAGAAAACCAAGAGCGCTATGAGCGCATCGTCGTTCTGCAAGATAAGATGGCTGCTCATGGCGACCGGCCCACAAGCTATCAAGTCTGGGGCTATGCGGGCGAAGTGAAAGAATACTCCATCAATACGCCCATAGACAGTTATTTGAGTGACCTAGCCCAATACCAAGAGAGTACTGAGCTGCCTGTTGAAGAGAGCAGAAGCGCTCTGGGTTTCTTGGCGCTCGTGTTGGGAGCGGGCTTGCTGGATGGCATCAATCCGTGTGCATTCGCGGTGCTGCTCTTCTTTATGGCCTTTCTCTTTACGTTGCAGCGAGCGCGGGTGCAGATACTTCAGGCCGGCTTGGTCTATATCGCTACGATCTATTTAACGTATCTCGCAATTGGACTAGGGATCTTGGGCGTCTTTCAGTTGGGGCCACCGCATCTCATGGCCAAGCTCGGCGCTGGTCTGATGATCTTTCTGGGACTGGTGAACCTCAAAGATGCTTTCTGGTACGGTCGCTGGTTCAGTCTGGGAGTTCTAAAAGTGGGAGCAGAGACGCGCGAGCGCTGGATGCAAAAAGCGACCTTGCCGGCGACGGCCGTCTTAGGGTTCTTAGTTGGGATCTGTGAATTCCCCTGCACCGGCGGGGTCTACGTCGGTGTGCTGGGGTTGCTCTCGGCCCAGACGACATATCTGTCGGGATTGGGGTACTTGGTGCTCTATAACGTGATGTTCGTGCTTCCGTTGGTGGGGATTTTGTTTGCGTTAGGTAACCGGCGGACGCTGGGACAAGTCAGCCGCTGGGAGGCCCAGCATAAACAAGCGCTCAAGCTGGGTCAAGGGCTAGTCATGATCGCATTGGGGGTCGGAATTCTGCTCTGGTTCGTGTAGAACAGAAGCGATGAGCTGCATCATTGACAACGCGGCACTGGTCAGCTATACTGAAGCTATCCCATCCCAGGTGGGGGGGGATAAGGGGTGAAGAACGATGCCCAAAGATCCAGTATGCGGAATGGACATCTCAGAGCGAGAGGCCGCTGGAACGTCCGTTTATAACGGAACGACCTACTATTTCTGCGCGAAGAGTTGCAAGGCGCAGTTCGATGCCGATCCCGCAGCTTTCTTAAAAACCGGAGCGGATGGCCACTCTATCACGAAAGCGATGCCAGCTACGGAGATGGCCCGTGATCCCATCTGCGGCATGATGGTCTCCAAGGCCACAGCATTGAAGACAGAAGGCGGAGGCCGGACGTACTATTTCTGCAGCCCCAGTTGTCAGCGGACATTCGAGTCTCCAGAACAAGAGCTGAAAAGCCTCAAGCGTCGAGTGACCATCGCCCTCACGGGTGTGCTGATTTTAGCGATTCTGCGTGCGGCGATCTTTTTGGGGCTGGCCGCAGGGGCGACGTTGCTGACCTGGGTTCCGATCCCCTGGCTCCCTTGGTTCACGTGGGGGGTCTGGATGATGATCTTGGTGACGCCCATACAGTTCATCGGCGGCTGGAGCTTCTATAAAGGGGCTTATCAGGCTATCGTCACCCGCACGATCAACATGGACTTCTTGATCGCATTGGGTACTTCTGTAGCTTATTTTTACAGTGTTGTGGTCGTCTTCTTCCCGCAAATTTTGCCCGTGCCGGTGGCCGAGCGCGATGTCTATTTTGAAGTGTCAGCTGTGATCATCGCGTTTGTTTTACTGGGGCGCTATATGGAAGAGATCATCAAGAAGCGCAGTTCAGCCGCGGTGCGCAAGCTGATGGATTTGCGTCCAGCGACGGCCCGCGTCATTCGAGATGGCCAAGAGATGGAAGTGCCTGCGGAATCCGTTATGGTCGGCGAGATCGTCGTTGTCCGCCCCGGCGAGAAGATCCCTACGGATGGGGAAGTCATCGAAGGGGCATCCGCCGTGGACGAGAAGATGATCACGGGAGAGAGTCTGCCCGTCGAGAAACGATCAGGAGACACGATCATCGGCGGGACGCTCAACAAGATGGGGTCTTTTAAGTTCAAAGCCACAAAGGTCGGCTCAGAAACGACGCTCAATCAGATTATCAAACTGGTTGAGGAAGCTCAGGCTTCTTATGCGCCTATCCAGAGGATTGCCGACCGGGTCACGGGGTACTTTGTGCCGGTGGTGGTAGTGGTCGCTGTGCTGAGCTTCGTGGGCTGGTGGCTGGCGGGCAATTTCCCGTTGGGGCTGCTCTCGTTTATTGCCGTCTTAATTATCTCTTGTCCGTGCGCCTTGGGCATTGCGACGCCCGCAGCGCTGATGGTTGGCGTGGGCAAGGGTGCCGAGGCGGGCATTCTGATTCGAGGGGCTGAGTATCTTGAGCGGGCTCAGAAGCTGACGACCGTCGTCTTCGACAAAACTGGGACGCTGACGAAGGGTGAACCCACGGTGACCGACGTGATGCCGCTCGCGTCAACGCACGACGAGATATTGAAGCTGGCGGCCGCGGCGGAGAAGGGGAGTGAGCACCCCTTGGGAGAGGCAATCGTAAAGTATGCGCAGATGCACTTGAGGGAGATTCCGAGATCCCAAGACTTTGAAGCCATTGTCGGACAAGGGGTGCGAGCGCAGGTCGAGGGTCGGAGGGTGCTGCTGGGCAATCGTCGTCTCATGAGCGCAAACGGGATCGCACTCGATGCGACGACAGAGAGCCAGATCGCACAACTCGAAGAAGCGGGCAAGACCGTGATGTTGCTGGCTGTGGACGGAGCTTTGAAGGGCCTGATTACGGTGGCCGACACGCTCAAAGAACACGCCCAAGAAGTTGTCGCGTCGCTACAGCAAGAAGACATCGAGATCGCCCTACTGACAGGTGACAACGAGCGCACGGCGCGGGCGATTGCGCGTCAATTGGGTATAGAAAGAGTGATCGCCAACGTTCTACCCGGTGATAAGGCCAAAGAGATTCAGAAGCTTAAAGATGCCGGCCGAGTCGTAGCGATGGTCGGCGACGGGATCAACGATGCCCCGGCGCTGGCTACCGCGGACATCGGTATTGCTATCGGGTCAGGGTCTGATGTGGCCAAAGAGACAGGGGGCATCATTCTGGTTAAAGATGACCCGTGCGATGTGGCCGTCTCCATTCGCTTGAGCAGAGCTACTATGCGCAAGATCAAGCAGAATTTGTTCTGGGCGTTCTTCTATAACGCTTCTGCTATTCCAGTTGCTGCCTTCGGACTGTTGAATCCGATCATCGCCGCGGCGGCGATGGCGCTTTCGAGTCTATCGGTAGTGAGCAACTCGGCGTTGCTCAAGCGCCTTAAGGTGGAGGTGGCGTGATGAGACTGATTAAGAGAGCACGGAGCTTGTGGGCGCACCAAGACGCACGAAGCATGATGCTTCTGACGCTCGTCGTCTGGTTGTGCAGCTTGCCTGTGGTCTTTCTTGTGGTGACCCCGTGGCTGAGCTGGCAATCGGCAGGACTAGTAGCACTGGGGCTATTATTATTGTTGTTGCTTCCCGTCTGTTGGGCGATCTGCTGGTTCCGGGTCGTTCATCAGCAGGCAGGGAGAAATGATTAAGCAATGAGACCGAAGGGGTTTGAGCGGGCTCGCGGCGCACACCTATCGGGGGGAGCTCTGGGGCGCACGAGGCCCGGAGGCGCTCCGTCCAGGTGACTGGGTCGTGATTACGGACACTGAAGGGCTGAACGCGATTGTCACACGAGCAAGTGCTACCGGAACCCCTTGACGCGACCGTAAGACAGTCTCAGTAGATCACAATGAGGTTCAGAGTGCTCTTGAAAAGCGAGCATGTGCGGCCCATACTGCCTCCGAACATCTTCACAGGAGGTCAGCTTATGCGAGCTCGCACATGCCCAACGACCAGCGTACCCCAAGCCGTGCCTGGGAGCAATGGCCCCATCCCCAACCTCACCGCCCCGGAAGTCCTCAGTCAGGCTCTGGCC
>JBBIUX010000040.1:0-18675 GCA_037440025.1 Candidatus Fraserbacteria bacterium
TGGCACAAGTTGAGGCAGTTGGGAGTGAAAGTGCCCAAGGAGTTTGCCGTGCTGCCCCCGATTGTGTTGGATAGAATCTCTACCGACTGGCTCCTGGGCCCTGGTAACGATCTCTTGACCCATTACATAGTATGTTGCGTGATAAATATCAGCTTTTTTTCTGTCTGTTGTCATTTTGCTCTAGACGCGATCCAATTGAACAGAAGGAAAGTTAGAGAATATACTCCGCACTCTACAGGGTTCCTCACTTGCTCCGCACCCACCCTTTGCGGTAACTTAAGATATATCTTCGAAGAACAGAGGGCGATTCTTCTATGCGACCGAAAGTCTCTATTATTGGAGCCGGGGCCAC
The DNA here is from genome assembly GCA_037440025.1 of Candidatus Fraserbacteria bacterium. Lineage (GTDB taxonomy): Bacteria > Bipolaricaulota > Bipolaricaulia > RBG-16-55-9 > DRXL01 > JANXCC01. The sequence goes on from JBBIUX010000040.1 coordinate 353, forward strand.
CGGCGCGACGATGGCCCAGCGCCTCGTCGAAAAGAATCTTTGCGATGTGGTGATGCTGGACATCCCTGAGCGTGAAAACCCCACCAAGGGCAAAGCCTTAGATATGCTCCAAGCGGGCCCCTTGGCCGGCTTCAGCACCTCGGTGATCGGCACAAGCAGCTACCAAGAGACAGCGAACTCTCAGATCGTCGTCATTACTGCTGGGATTCCGAGAAAACCCGGCATGACCCGCGAAGACCTTATTAACACCAACACCAAGATCGTCAAGAGCTGCGCCGAGCAAGCTGCCAAGCATTCCCCGGATGCAATCTTGATTGTCTTCAGTAATCCCTTGGACGCGATGGTCTACGTTGCCCATAAAGTGACGCAATTCCCGAGAGAGCGGGTGATCGGCCAAGGGGGGGCGCTCGACTCGGCGCGCTTCAGAACATTTATCGCGCTGGAGCTGGGGGTCTCCGCCGAAGACGTACAGGGCTTGGTCTTGGGCGGCCACACCGACGTGGGGATGGTCCCGCTGCCCCGATATTCGAGCGTCGCCGGGATTCCATTAACAGATCTGCTCAACGCTGCTCGGATCGAGAAAATCGTAGATCGCGCGCGCAAGGGAGGCACAGAGATAGTCCAGCTTTTGGGCGAGGGCAGCGCGTACTACGCGCCCTCGGCGGCTGTCATCGAGATGGTCGAGAGCATTCTCTCAGATAAAAAGAAGATCATCCCCAGCTCGGTGCTCTTGCAGGGGGAGTACGGGCTGAGAGATATCTTCTTAGGGGTCCCCGTGGTGCTTGGGGCACGCGGCGCGGAGAAGATTATAGAACTGAAGCTGAACAGTGAAGAGCTGGCGCAACTGAAGAAGGCCGCGGAGCTCGTGCGCGAGACGTGCAACAAAGTGCAACTATGAACCTCACCCCTGACCCCTCTCCTAAAGAGATAGGGGAACCCTCCTTCCCTTTAGGGAAGGAGCTGGAGGATAGGTCTGTGCTCGACCTGCGCGGCCTCAAGTGCCCCATGACGTTTGTCAAAACAAAAGTCGCGCTCGAAGAGCTATCAGACGGACAAACGCTGAGAGTTTTGCTGGACGATAGGCTCGCCAGCGTGGACGTGCCCGGCAACGCTACTAGAGAAGGGCACGAAGTCGTCCAGACGAAAGAGGTGTCGCCCGGGGTGTGGGAGGTCTTGATTCGCAAGCAAGGAAAGTGCTATAATGAGTCCGGGAGGCGATAGAGATGCTTTCTCGCAGGCGCTTTCTTCGTTCGTCCATTGCGCTGACTGGACTCTGGGCGTTGTCGGGATGCCGTCAAACAGTTGAAATTGATTCTGCCGTGCTCACTTTCCAGCAGGGCGCGGCTAGCTGTGGAGCGATAGATGACGTCCAGGTGCAAGCTGGCGCAGGTTCTATAAAGTTTTCCGGCACCATGACCATGCCCGATCCATGCCATCAACTCGAAGCCATGCTGGAGACCACAAACCCATCAGAGTTCGTCGTGCATATCACGGCCATTACCCCTAAGCCGTCAGAAGGCTTTTGCATCAAATGCATTGGACAAGCAGCGTACGGTGGCGAGATCGTCAGTGTGCGCCCAGGGCAGTATACTGTCAGAATTCGCCACAGCGAGCGCGAGGTCAAGAGAGCAATAGTGACCGTTTATTGAGGAGCTTGTTAGCTCTCTGCGAAAACTTTTCATACATCTTCTGCAAGAATTGCTGGCGATCTTCGACCTTGATGATGTCAGACCGGGCGTGCATCACGATATGCAGCGCGAAGGGCGACGGCGACGGACTGACAAACCCCTCCAGTTCGATCTTGCCCTCCCGAATCTCACTCACAACCTGTTGCGCCGCGACAATGTCCATCGCGTCTTCCATCACTTCTCTATAAGTTTCTGTCAGAATGGGAAAATACTCGTCCATGCGCTCGACGGCGCTTTGTAAGATCGCAGCTTTCATCTGCTGGCGGCCCACGGACTTGCGCTGCCCCTTGTAGCTGCGCAAAATCATCAAAGCTCTCGTGGCACAGTGTCGAAACCTTCGTGTAAGAATCTCTGTATCGCGCAGCGCGTCGCGGAGCACTTCTCGCAAATCGCGCTCTTGGAGAAGATCAAACGCTTCCATCACTTTGACGGAGCCTTCATACGCGAGATAGAAGCCGTGATCGGTGACCGCGATTTCTATATCTTTATCTTCGCGCCGCGCGATCAGATACGCCAACGCCCGGCTGAGCGCGTCGTTGGTGCGCCGGCCAAAGAGCGCGTGAAAGATCACAATGGTCTTGAGCCCCTCGTGATAGAACTCTACTAATAGCTTGCGGCGATGGGGCAACCGAGAGAATCTGTACTGCTCGGCAACATAGCGATAGAGCGATTCGACCCCGCGCTCATCAAGCTGAAGCTGCGCTCGTATGAACTCTTTGATCTCTCTTGCTGAACGCCGTTCCGCGAAAAGATCGTGCAGAGCCGAACGAAATCTTTGAATCTCCAAGGCCAACTCAAAGCTCAAGGGGAGCATCTCGGAGAACCAACTGGGCACGGTGGCGCGCTCTTCGCTCGCCGATTCGACCTGAATGGTCATTCCACGAGAAAAGCGAAATTTATATGTGTCGCCGCCGAGCACGAACGTGTCGTGCTTGCGCAGCATCTCTAAAAAGCCCTCTTCGATCTGACCGATTCGCCTGTTGCCATCTTTCACGACAATATAAGACTCATCGGGGATCGTGCCAACGTTGGTCATATAGAGCACACGGGCGAGCCGCCCCCTGGTGCGAATCTCTCCCGTATCCTTGTCATAGTAGATCTTGGCGTAGACGTGTCGGTCTTCTAAATCTGTGTACTCACCAGCTAGATACTCCAAGACTTTGTCAAAGTGCTCGCGGCTGAGCTCAGCGAAGCTATAGCTGCGCGTGACCAGTTCATAGAGGTCTTCTGCATACATCCGTCCATCAAGCAAGATGCCGAAGACCTGCTGGGCTAAGACATCGAGACAATTTTTCGGGATGTGCAGCTTTTCTAATTTATGATCGAGGGCACTGCGCAGCATCACGGCGCACTCGACCAAGTCATCCTGGTCGGTGACCACGACGCGCCCTTTGATCGTGTCGTGCAGCTTGTGCCCAGAGCGCCCTACTCTCTGGAGCGCGCGTGTCACGCTCTTGGGCGAGCCGAGTAAGATCACTAAATCTATATACCCGATATCAATCCCCAGTTCTAAGCTCGTGCTGGAGACGACGACTTTGAGTTCCCCGTTCTTCAAACGTCTCTCGATATCTAATCGCAGTTCTTTGCTGAGTGAGCTGTGATGGGCTCCGATGACTTCGACGTAGTGGGGGAATTTCTCTTTCAGTGTATGAACGACGCGCTCGGTGAGCGCGCGCGTGTTGGTGAAGATCAGCGCCGAGCGGTGCTGCTGGATGAGCTTGTGCAAGAGTGTGTAGAGATTAGCGTCCAATTCTTCGAAGCTGCAATGGACGAAATCGTCCACAGGGCTTAGGACTTGCAAATCGAGCTGCTTTTCAAAGCGCGCGTCTATGATCACACCATCACGCCAGGGGTCTTCTTCGCCAAGGGGCGCTAACGCTTGACCGTAGCGTCTTCCCACGAGAAATTTGGCGACTTCGTCCAGTGGGCTGACGGTCGCGGAGAGCCCAACTCTCGTGAAATCGCACAACTCTTGAAGGCGCTCGAGCGAAAGCGATAGATGCACCCCGCGCTTGTTTTCTGCTAGAGAGTGAATTTCGTCTACAATGACCCACTGGGCGTAGCTAAAGTAGTTCGAGAACTGTTTCGCTGAAAGCGAGATCGCGAACGATTCGGGCGTGGTGATGAGAATATGCGGCGGTTTTTTCAGCATTCGCTGGCGCTTTTCGCTAGACGTGTCGCCGGTGCGGACTTCGACGCGGATGCCCAGCTTCTGCCCGGCGAGGGCTTCCATCTCGCGCAAGGGGTCTTGAAGATTGCGCTCAATGTCGTTTCCGAGGGCTTTCAACGGCGAGATATACACACAATAGATCTGATCTGCGAGGGCATTCTGCGATGCCAGCTGAACCAACTCGTTGATGATGGCCAAGAACGCTGCGAGCGTCTTGCCCGAGCCGGTGGGAGCCGAAATCAAACAGTTCTTTCTGTTATGAATGTGAGGGATGGCAAATCGTTGCGGCGGACTGAATGCTGGAAATTTTTCAGTAAACCAGCGCCGCACCAGCGAGTGCAAGAGCGCGAAGATCTCTGCGTCACTAAAAGATTCTACTTGCCGGGTAAGCATTTTTTCTTTGGAGGCGTTTCTGGGTATCTTAGGACTTTGAGCCCGACGCGGGCGAGGCCCTTGTGGACCATTTCTAGTTTTTCAGCGGCCGCGAACGATAAGTCAATAATCCGACCTTCTACGAACGGCCCACAATCGTTGATACGCACGACGACGCTTTTGCCTGTATCAAAATCTGTCACCCACACGAGCGTTCCGAAAGGCAAGGTTAAGTGCGCTGCTGTGAATTTGTGCATATCGTAAATCTCGCCGCTGCTGGTGCGCCGACCGTGAAAGGGCTCGCCATACCAAGAAGCGACGCCGACTTGGTCATAGCGGGCGAGATTCCATAACCCCGTCGCTAAAATCACGGCTGCAAAAGCATAGATGAAGTATTCCGGTCGCATGAGCACTCTATTCTATCCAAACGCCGGCGCACTTACGAGGACAGCCTTCCTACGACGACACCCCACTCGGCGGCGAGATCAGCAAGGGCGTGCTCGTGAATAGCTGCTCGTATCTTCCTCATGAGCGATTCGAGAAAGTGCAGATTATGGATAGTCGCGAGGCGCATTGCTAAGATCTCTTGAGCGATGAAGAGATGGTGCAGGTACGCTCGCGAGAAGTGCTGACAGGTGTAGCACGTGCAATCTTCGGCGATGGGACGTGGGTCAGTCTTATAGACAGCATTTGTGATGTTGATGCGGAAGTTTTGAGCGTCTTTGACCCAGAGGGCGCCGTTGCGGGCCATGCGCGTCGGCGCGACACAATCAAATAAGTCTATGCCGCGCGCGACAGCTTGAAAGATATCTTCGATCTCACCGATCCCAAGAAGATGTCTTGGTTTGTCGTCCGGTAGCAATGGGACCGTCCAGTCGAGAACTTCATAAAGGTCTTCTTTTGAACGCCCGACCGAGCCGCCGATCCCGAAGCCGTCGAAGTCTAAGTTTGCGATGAACTTCGCGCTTTGCTCTCTCAAATCTTGATATGCGCCGCCCTGGATGATCCCGAAGAGTGCTTGCGCGCGGGACCTAACCCCAACCCCTTCCCTAAAGGGAAGGGGCTCCCCTCCCTCTTTAGGGCGGAACGTTTTGATGCAGCATTTTTCTAAGAAAGTGGTCGCATCAAAACGTTCCGGGGAGGGGCAAGGGGGAGAGGTCTTAAAATACTCCAGTGCCCGCACAGCCCAGCGGTGGGTGCGCTCCATTGCCCGTTTTGTGTATTCGTAATCGTGTAGCGGAGATGTGCACTCGTCCAAGACAAAGATCATATCCGCGCCGAGCTTTTTTTGAATTTCGATAGTGTTTTCAGGGGTAAACTTTTGCGGTGAGCCATCAAGATGGGAGCGAAACTCGATACCTTCTTCGGTGATCTTCACCAGTGATTGGCCCTGCCGAGCTTTGCTCAAGTGCCCGCCGCGCTCGGCGGCTTCAGCTTCGTCGGGGAATATAGAAGCGATCTTGCCCACGCCGTGCTCGATAGCCGCGCCTAAGCTGAAGGCCTGAAAGCCACCGGAATCTGTCATTAGCGGGCCGTCCCAGCCCATAAAGCTGTGCAGCCCCCCTAGCTCGGCGATCACATCCTCGCCGGGGCGTAGGTGCAAGTGATATGTGTTTGCTATTAAGACTTGAATCACGATCTTTGTGAGGTCGTCTGGGCCGACGGCTTTCACCGTTGCTTGAGTGCCAACGGCGACGAACGACGGCGTAGAGATTGTGCCGTGCGAGGTCTTGAGCACCCAACAGCGGGCGCGGGTGTGGGGATCTCGAGAGTACACTTCAAATGAGATCATCACCAGGTAATCCTTAAACCTAAGTTGCGCAATGACCGGTCGCGACTAATGAGAGGCAGGCCCAAATGAATCGCAGTAGCTGCAATCAGTCTATCCCAAGGATCTCGTACCTGATCCCTTCGGATTGCTCGGCTTTTTTCGATAATCGGTAGGCATAAGGGTGCAATTCGCCAGACGAGAGAATGAGTGTCAGTGACATAAGGCATTACCATTGCTCCTCAAGCTGAGCTAGCAGCGATTTACGAGCTCTCTTAATATCTGCATCCGTGATCTTGACACCTCGCCATAAGCCGCCGAGTTTCGCAACGTGCAAATTCTTGCGAAATTCATCCAGAATTTTTGTGTATTCTGTTATCGCGATTCCGGCAATAAGATGTTTTTTGTCGCTCCATATCTTCAGGGAGCCTCTTGCTATGGCGGGTTTGGTTTGGACAGAGCCGATTTCTAAAATCATCTCATCCTTGGAAGGCAAATACGATAATTTCATCTTTCTCCTCCTGAAAGCAACATAAAGAAGGCTAAGATACTGGCACCAATGAGCAAGAGCTTCTCTTGATCTTTTCTCTTCAGCTGAAGCGAGTTCACGTATTTTACCGCCTTGGCCAGAGCCTGGCCAGGAGAGAGAGGATCGTACTCGATATATTCTCGTCCCTGTAAAATTCCCAAGGTTCTCAAATCAGTGCCTTTCCCTACTATAGGGATAATCTGCTTGCCTGCCTCCAAAGCAATGCCTATTTCTTGCTGCACCCACTGCGAGCGAATTCCATTGTTCGTCAATAGGACGAGAAAGCAATCTGCATCTCGTATTTGCCTTCTTATTTTTGCGTCAAGGCGCTCTCCTGGCTCGAGATACCACTCTGCGACAAATACTTCTACCCCAAGCCATTGAAGCAACTTGGCAAGATTGGTTACAAGCCCCCGATCCTGAGTGCTGTGACTGATAAAGACTTTGTAGGCCATATCTGTCTAAGTATAGCTACCGAGATCAAAGCTGACAAGCACATTAATAAAAGATCGTGCGCACCCGGTGATACGGCTTCTGTCTGAACGCTTCGTCCTGCCCCAAGTTCCACAAAAGCCAATCAATCTCAAAACTGCGCAGTTTTCGCCCACGTCTCTCTAACTCTCGTTTCAACAGCTCCACTGCCCAGATGGTGTGCGCGCGAATCTCGATCTCTTCTTCACTTTCGGTGGGCAACTCCTCGCGACGATCAATTTTATCTGCTAACTCCGGGCTGTAGCGCAGAATCCCAAGATGGCGCAAGACTTGCGGCACTTTGTAATCAGCAAACGCCGTCAGCTCGTCTATATCTGAAAACTCCCCCCAGCTTCTGCCCTCAAAAGCCCCATAGAGATCAGCACAGAAAATTTGCGCCCGCTTGTAGAAATAGACCTTCTGGCCATGATACCTAGCCTCGTCACGAAAGCTCGAAAAATCTTCGATCAGCAGATGCACCAATCGGACCGCCGAGCGCTCGGCCCGCTCTACCAAGCTCACGGCCTGCCCACTGTACTTTGCCTGGAGCACAGCCCCGGCCTCGCGCAAGACCTCCACTCGCTCATTCAACAATGGCACCTCGTTCTCCCCATCAAGAAGATTCCGCAAATCTCTTGTGTCTATCTGAGCCCAAAATGAAGCCTCGAGCACGCTCTCCCCGCGTTCCACAGCATCTTTGAGCGCCGTCGCTAACGCAATATAGCCATCAAGCCCGTCTCTTCGCCAGCGCGGCTCCGGCCAAAAACAGAAGTTCAAACAGTCTAACACAAAAAGATACTGCACCGTGCGCGCCGTCCCATCGTAGAAATGATCACGCCGATTCCATTCCCAGGCCCTCGGATACTCTAGAAGCTCGCTCGCGTACCTGGCGATAGCGTGCTCGTCCAGAGCAACGTGCTTTGCTCGCTCGATGACCCAGCGCACTGACCGAAGAACCTTCTCCACAACGAGAGATTATGCCGCGACGGAGCGAGTTCGACAAATCCCAACAGCCTTGGGTACAATACAGCCGACGGATATGGAAAAAATCTCCGACAGACTCGAACCGACTCAGTTGGCCATTGCCGTCTTTCGCTCGTATGTTTACGAGATCGCGCTCTGCCAGACCGATCTCGACTGGGAGGCGCTGCAGCGTTGGGAGTTTATTCTCAGAGGCGGCAACGTGAAAGACTACTCGATCACGCGACGTTTTCAAGCCTTCGCCCAAGCGAAGAAACGGGCACGCAATCCCGAAAACATTGCTGCATATCTGCTCTATCGCCTCAGCCACGGCCGGACCAGCCCCGGCGAAGGGCTCTTGCTCGATGAAGAAACTGCCGACCATCAGAAAGGCCCGCACTGCATCGGCTGCAGCGGCCTTATTGACCAGACGCGACGAACTCACATGCTCGAGCGCATCCGCCAGGGCTTCCGAATGTCTGACCTCACGGTTCCATTGGACTGCGAAGATTTGGTCAACACGCACTTGACTCAAGCCGAGATGTGCGAGTTCGTCGGGCACCAAGTGAGCTTCAGCTATCAAGAGAAGCTCATCAACGAGATTTTTGACGAATTGGCCGCGCAAAAAGCGCGTTTATAAGAGTTATATCAAAAACAAGTGTTCTTGTGCTATACTGAAAGGGTGGTTGCCATGTCCGAGAGAGATTGGCTCGAAGAGATCATCGGGGCACCTCTAACCAGCATTTCCTATGAGTCTCACCCTGCCGATGACGTCTTGCGTGCTTATATTCAGGGGCGTTTAGACAGAAGCGGGCCTCTCGATATCGCTGGGCTGCAGGCCGGAAGCCTTACGATATGGCACCGTGCGGAGGTCACGGCGCATCTCTTGACCTGTCGCCGGTGCGTCAATTTAGTTGCTGAGCTGCGCGCGGCTCCGTCGGTCACGCCCGCTCCCAACCGGCTCAAGGCTTTTTTTGAACGATTATTCCCTCCGCGACAACCCATGCCTGCGTTTGCCCGCTCGATGGTGATTGCTCAGTTCGCTATCATTTTGGGTCTAGTCGGAGTGATTTATTTTAAGCCAGTTCCGCTCTTCCCGCCGCAGAACCCGGTGGCATCTATTCTCCCTCCTCCAGAAGCTACGAAGCCCCAGGTACAGTCCCCGCAGGTGCCTCAGTCTCCTCGGCCTCAAGAGATGGTGCTGCCCTCTCCAACACCGTCAAACGATCCCATTCCCCAGCTCATTCAAACCCTGCAATCAACCGACCTGGAGACACAGATTCAAGCTGCTGAGGCCCTCGGGCGTGCTGACGACCCGCGTGCGGTCGAAGCGCTCACCGTGGCGTTGGGGGGCAACGACCCGCGCCTGCGCGAGACGGCTAGCCGTGCTCTGGAACAGATCTGGCAACGGACAGAGACCCGCTACCAGCAGATACAGCGAGCTTTCAACAACCTGCGGGCCAGAGGAGAATCTCTACAGTTTTTTATCACTGATCTTTTAGAAGATATTTCCGAAGAAAGTGCAGAGCACAATTCGTACCTGCACACGGTTCACGTGGTCTTTAGGGAAGACACCCCGGTGCGAGAGATCGAAGGCTTAGTTCAGAGCGTCAGCGGGATGCTTGTCTTGACGGATGAGGGCGGGTTTGTGATCAAAATTCCGATGGCAGCTGGCGAACAACTCGACAGCATCGTGCAGAAACTTTCGCACAACCCGTATGTGATCGAAGCTCGCAAAGACTGAAAAGGAGGTTTTCTATGCAAACGCGGTGGTGGTTGTTGGGAGCAGGAGTGTTATTAGTAGCCGTCGTTGTCGGCTGGACGCTCTATGAGGTCTCGGCCGATCCGTTGCGCGGGATCGAGACGGTGAAGATAGAACCGGTGGAGAACGTCCCCGACTTTGTACAAGAGGGCGTCCTAGGGCAACTCAACGTCAAATTCAAAGATCGCGGGATTCGCATAGACGCAGCCAATCCTGATGCAGTCATTCACATTGACGTCAGCAAGCTGGAGCTGAACGAATCCGGGTTTTATCTAATGGCTTCCTTAGAGATCAAGAAGATGAAGACGGGCGAGCGGCGCAAGATGGTCTTCACGCTTAGCATTGACAAGAATGGGATCAACGCGGAACTGAAGCGGGCGTGAACAAGTCCCGTCCGGCGATCGAACCGCGCCCTCTTTTGTTTTACCCCCGCTCCTCTCTCCGTTGCCGGAGAGAGGAGCATCTAGCGCAAGATGACCAGCTTGCGTATCCCCCTCGTGCAAAGCTCCTTTACGGACGGGGATATTCTATGGGTAGGGGTACTAGTTCTCTCTCTCCGGGAAGGAAGCTGATCGTCATGAAGCCTCCACTAACAGAACACGGTGGCGGAGGGCAAAGGGCGAGGCATCTGGTAGGCGCGGACGAAACTTCTGAAGGATTTGCTCCACAAGTCTCTCTAATTATTCTTGGGGAACCATGACAGTAATATCTACGTCGTGCGTAGCTCGCGGCTCGCCCCAGTACTGAACGGCTAAGCCACCCAAGATCGCGTAGTTCACGCCGTGCTCTTCGAGAAACTCGGCTATCTCTGCGGCTGCCTGAAAGAGGGTCATCGGGATCGTCGGGCCAGCGTTTGACGCATCGCCATCAATCAATTCTACCCAAAGCGGCCCTTCCCTGCCCTCCAAATCTGGCGATGGAGCCGCACGCGCCAGAAGCTCTTGCGAAACTCTTCTATAAGAATATCCTTAGGGAGATTAAAAAGCAAAACTGAGAGCTCGTTCGCATCCCCGCTCGATGCTCGTTATAATGGCCCTCACGCAGAGAGATCCTAGGGGATGATATGAATGGGCAGCTTTGACACACTCGTTTCGCTCTGCAAACAGCGGGGCTTTATCTTTCAATCTTCAGAGATCTACGGGGGCATCGGGGGCTTTTGGGACTACGGCCCCTTGGGCGTCGAGCTGAAAAATAATATCAAGCAGTCCTGGTGGCGCTGCGTCGTCCAAGGGCGTGATGATGTCGTCGGGCTCGATGCTTCGATCATTATGAACGCCCAGACGTGGGTCGCCAGCGGCCACGTCGAAGAGTTCACTGACCCGTTAGTAGACTGTAAAAAGTGCAAGAAACGCTTCCGGGCTGATACGATCGTGAATAATACGTGCCCCGACTGTGGCGCTGTGGGGCAATTCACCGACGTAAGAAGATTCAACCTGATGTTCAAGACGCATGTCGGCCCCGTGGAGGAGAGCGCTGCGTTGACATATCTGCGCCCCGAGACTGCCCAAGGGATTTTTGTCAATTTTCAGAATGTCTTGATTGCAACCCGCAAGAAGCTGCCCTTCGGCATTGCTCAAATTGGGAAGGCCTTTCGCAATGAGATCACGCCGGGGGATTTTATCTTTCGAGATAGAGAATTCGAGCAGATGGAGATCGAGTATTTTGTAAAGCCCGGCACCGACGAAGCGTGGCACCAGCATTGGGTCGAGGAACGCCTCAAATGGTATACCGAAGACCTGGACTTGTGCAAAGAGAACGTGCGGGCCCGCGCTCTTCCTAAAGAAGATTTAGCACATTACTCCAAGGGGACATTTGAGATCGAGTACGACTTCCCCGGCAAAGACTGGGCGGAGATCGAAGGGATCGCTAATCGCACGGACTATGACTTAAAACGCCATGCCCAGCACTCTGGGAAAGAGCTGACGTACTTTGACGAAGAGACCAAAGAGCACTATATCCCCTACGTGATCGAGCCCTCGTGCGGAGTAGACCGCATCTTTTTAGCTGTGCTCTTGGACGCTTATCACGAAGAAGAAGTCCGCGGTGAAAAGCGCGTCGTTCTGAAAATCAAACCCCAGTTAGCTCCCATCAAAGCCGCAGTCTTTCCCCTCTTGCGCAACCGCCCGGAGATCGTACAGAAAGCCAAAGCTCTTGCGAACGCTCTCCGTAAAGAATTCACGGTCTGGTACGATGACACGGCGGCCATCGGGCGCTTATATCGTCGTCAGGACGAGATCGGCACGCCGTTTTGCATCACCGTAGACGTACAGTCGCTCAGCGACCACGCCGTGACGATCCGAGATCGCGACACGATGCTGCAAGAGCGCGTGCCCATTGACCGCGTCGCTGCAGTGCTGACAGAGAAGCTCAGGTAGCTCCATTGCAAATCCTCAACTCTCGTGCTAAGATCAAATGAAGGAGCAGAATCGTGAAGAGGCCAACTGTATCAAGCAGTGCGTTGCGTCGGAGCCTTGTGCTGGTCTTGGCCGTCGTCCTTGTGGTGGCCGGATTGTGGGGGTTTTTCTCAGTGCGGGGGCAACAGCCGAACGCCCCGGCGCTCTTCGGCCCGCTCTTTGAAGCCTATCAGCGCATAAAATCTAATTTCTATAAGCCCGAAGACGCCCCTGATGCCCGGCTGCTCAAAGGCGCAGCGAAGGGCATGATCGAGGCGCTCAATGACCCTTACAGTCGCTATTTGTCCGTTGACGAGTATCGCCAGTTCAACGAGGGCTTTGACAAAGAAGTGCTTGACGAATTCGGCGGGCTGGGTATGCAGATCGAAGTCCGAGAGGGAAAGCTCTTGGTAGTCGCTCCCTTGCACGACACCCCGGCCAGCCGCGCCGGCATCGAAGCTGGCGATTGGATTCTCGAAATTGACGGACAATCCACTGAGGGCATCACTCAAGAACAAGCAGTGCGCAAACTGCGCGGCCCCAAGGGCACACCGGTCAGGCTCAAAGTCCGTCGCGAGGACGGCTCTGAAAGACTCTTTGAGATCGTGCGCGATACGATCACCGTCAAAATCGTAAGCCACAGCCGACTGGCCGGAGGGCAAATCGGCTATATCCAAGTCTACACGTTTAATAACTTGACCCGATTCGATGTCGAGAAAGCTCTGAAAGACCTGCTCGACCAAGAGGTCGAAGGGCTGATTTTGGATCTGCGCAACAACCCCGGCGGGCTGCTCACACAGGCAGTTGATCTGGCGAGCTTGTTCATTGACAAGGGGCCGATCCTACGTGTGCAGAGCCGCAATGGCTCGGATGTCTATAATTCACGGGGCAATAACTATCCCAACTTGCCCCTCGCTGTGCTTATCAACCGCGGCACCGCCAGTGCTTCGGAGATCGTTGCCGGTGCGATCCGCGATCACCAGATGGGGGTGCTCTTCGGCAGAAAGACTTTTGGTAAGGGCGTCATTCAGACTTCCTATATGCTCAACGACGGCTCAGCATTATTATTGACGACGGCAGAGTACTTCACCCCCAAGGGGCACCGAGTGCACGATACAGGCTTGACACCCAATGTCACAACGGAGCGGGAATCCGAAACGCTCCAGCAGGCTATAGCCTGGGTTCTCAGCCAAGCGGGCAAAACCTGTCCGTGTCTTCCTCCTCCCTCCCATGATCGCAGTGCACGGGCTCGTCCATCGCCTTTCCTCGTTTGGTTCACACCCTAACGCGGCAAACGATGTGCTCTTGAACGGGGTTGACCTCACGCTGGAGCGAGGCGAGACCGTTCTGTTGATGGGACGGAACGGCTCGGGCAAGACGACCTTAGCTCGCTATATGGCTGGCCTGCTCATCCCCAGAGAAGGGACGGTCCATATTGACGAGTTGCAGACGCACCATAGTGAAGAACTGCATGAGGTTCGCCGCCGCGTGGGGCTGCTCTTTCAAGAGAGTCAAGAGCAGATCATTGCCCAGACACTCATCGAAGATGTAGCCTTTGGTCTGGAAAACTTGGCGCTCCCCCCGGAAGAGATCGAACGAAGAGCAGCCCTATCTCTCGGTGCAGTCGGACTCGAAGCAAAAGCTCAACACACTATCGAAGTGCTTACTCCTGCGGAGCGTCAACGATTGGCGCTCGCCGGTCTGCTGGCGATGGAGCGTGATTACTTCATCCTGGACGAACCCGACAGGACGGCCGATCCAGTTGGGCTCGAACTCCTTGTCTCTCTGTTACACAAATTGCGATTAGACAACAAAGGTGTTTTAATCATATCACACAAAGAATTCTGGCGTCAGTATGTCGATCGAGTCATAGTGCTCGATCAAGGCAAAACACGCCCTGGGGACGGCGCAGCTCAGATGTGGATGCCACAGCTTCGCTGGCCGAGCCGCGCAGTGCAAATATTTCGGACTCGCTCTGGTAAAAAATTCCAGCTCACAGCCGAGAATCTTGATTTTGTTTATGCGGAGGGCGATAAGCCCGCCCTTGAGCGTTTTTCTGCCCAGGTGACAGAGGGCGAGTTCATCGTTGTCACCGGTCCCGAAGGCTCAGGGAAGTCTACGCTCGTTGAGCTACTGGCTGGTCTTTCCGAACCGACTTCTGGGTATGCCCTTTGGAACGGGACGCCGTTGAGCAGGCTTCGTTCTAGTGAACGGGTTCGCTGTGTGGGGCTTGTCTATCAAGAAGCTCAGCAGCAGCTTCTTGGCGAAAGCGTCGCTGAGGAGATCAAGCTGGGGCTGCAAGCTCAAAACCTAGACCATGCCCAGAGCGAGCAACGAGCTCGCTGGGCGTGTGAAGCTGTTGGGCTCGACTGGGAACTGATGAAAGAGCGACCTTCGCATCTTCTGAGCGGCGGCGAGCAGGCTCGCCTAGCTATCGCGGCTGTCGTCGCCCTTGACCCCCAAGTACTTATCCTTGACGAGACGCTCTCATCGCTCGACCCCGCCGGGCAGACCGAGATCTTATCGTTGCTGCGAGAACTTCACGCCGGAGGAACGGCCGTTCTCTTAGTAACCTCTGAAGATCGCTCCCGCACTGGCACTCGGCTGTGGAAGCTCGACCGCGGTCGGCTTATCTACGACGGTCCGCCGGAGAGAGAATGAGTACGCTCAAAGATGGCGCCCGTTTAGCGGCTGCGCTCGCGCTGATCATCCTTGGGGGAATAGTGCTACTCTGTTATCAGAAAGAAGAGTTCGGTTTTTTGATAGGGGCAGCGAGCATTGGCGTCGGCCTCGGCTTCTTGTGGCGTTCTTGGAATAGACAAAAATAGAGAAAGGGCTCGACCGGGTAACCAATCGAGCCCTACTGATTCCGTCCTATTAGTTATGCGACGCGAACCCGAAGACCGTTCCGAAGCTCACTACACCCTGAATACAGGCCGTCTTGCCTCCCCCTTGCACGAGGAGCACAAACGTGCCTAGCGAGCTATAGGGGATGCTCGCCGTGCTGAACGACCCAATGAATCCAAGGCCTATACTGCCAAACGAAGTGAACCGCTGGAACGAAAGCGCCGGTCCGAGAGATTGGATCTGCAAGGCGTTGAAGAACCAGCCGGCGTCCTTGATGTTCATCACCCCTGGCAAGCTCACGATCGGGGCTCCACTCCCGATGGCCACGGTGAAAGGTGTCTGGAAGGGCAAGCCCGAACAGGCCATGGGCATCACGATGGGGAAGGGCCACGGGAACGGGAATGGGAACGGGAACGGTCCAGGGAACGGCGAGAAGAACCAGCCAAAGAAGAACAGCAAGATATTAAACGGCGTGAAGATCGGCGGTGTGGTCACAATGATGATGATCACGATCTGGCCGGTGAAGATGTCAATCAAGACGAAGATCGGGTCTTCACCGACGGCCGTTAAATACTTGCCGGCCGGGATGGTGTATCCGGAGACTGTCGCATTCTGGTTGAGCTGGAGCACCCCGGTAAAGACGTACGTGTTTTGCAGTTGCTGGATGTTGATCTGCTGGGGGGCCGTGCTCAGCGGGGCGGCATTCTGTCCCTGTGGCACCGTGGTCGCTTGAGCTTGGGCCATCGCTTGAGCCAGGCCAGCAGCTTGCAGTTTTGCCATGATCTGCAGTGACATTTGGGCAAACTGCACCGACCCCGGCGTGATCACCTGCTGGACGTTGAACCCCGGCGTGGGGGTAGGCGGCTGCGTCACAGGCACACAGTTGGGCGGAGTGCCAACATAGCCCGGCGGGCAGGTCGGCGGTTGCACTTGTCCAGAGACCACTTGGATCTGTTTGACGTCTGTCGCCACTTTAGCCGTGGGGACAATCGCTTGAATCCAACTCTGAATCTGCTGGCCTACCGCTTGGGGGTTGGAGCCCAACAAGGGGAACTCGCCACTGCCGCCTTCGAGTTGAGGGATACGCTCAGTGGAAGCGATAAGTTGCACCCACTCTGGCCCAAACGGCGGCGAGCAGACAAGCCGATAGGTCGCTACCCCCGGCAGAGTTCGCCACTCGGTGGTGGGAATGAAGTTATTCGGTTCAAAGCGGTTGGGCAGAAGTCGCTGGACGTTGTTGCCTTGGATATCGAGAATGTAAGCGTAATAGGGCGCTTCGTTCGCCCGGTATCGGATCGTGACCGTTTGCCCGACGGCGCACACGGTGGGAGTAACTTCGATAAACGCTTGGAACTCGGACGGCTGGATGACGATCCCTAATGGCGACGGTTGTGCTTGGCTGAAGCCGGCTGTGACACCGCTCAGGCCCAGCAGCACAACTCCCAAAAAGACGAGACTGGCACGCTTCATGAAGGTCCTCCTCTTGGAAGGGTGATCAATCAGTGATCCCCTCCTTCGTGGTTTAGCTTGTCGCCCTGCTCAGCATCACCCCCATAGCAGGGCGCTTTGCACAGTAATATAGAAACAAAACCAGGGGTAAGTTTCACCAGAGAGCTGCTAGCTTCAGTTGGTAAAGGCGAAACATTCTCTCCGTTCGTGGACCATCTGCCCGGCGCAGATCACCGCGCGCACGAACCGCCCCTCGTGCCCGATAAAATACGGAATCTGTCTGTAGTTCTCTAAATCCAGAATGACCAGATCGGCTCGTTTGCCCGGCTCCAGACTCCCCATGCTGTCTGCCCGCCGTAGTGCCGCTGCTGCATTCAGCGTCGCTGCTGTGAGAGCTTCTTCAACCGTCATCTTCATCTGTAAGACCGCGAGCGCGATCATGAAGAACAGTGAGTACATCAAGCACGTGCCGGGGTTAAAGTCTGTCCCCAGTGCGACGGCAACCCCCTTGTCTATCATTGTGCGGGCAAGTGCGTACGGGGCGTTCAGCGAAAAGGCCGTCCCCGGCAGGAGCACAGCGATCACGCCTGCGTGTCTCATGGCTTGGATGCCCTCCGGTGTAATGTGTAATAAGTGATCAGCTGAAACAGCTTTCAGTTCAGCAGCAAGCTCTGCTCCGCCCAGGGGGCTTAGCTCGTCGGCATGAATTTTTAGCCCTAAGCCCGCACTGTGACATGCGCGCAGAATCTCGCGGCTCTCCTCGATGCTGAAAAAGCCCTCTTCGCAGAAGACGTCGCCGAACTCAGCGAGATTCTCTTGGCGCACGCGGGGCAACATCCCTTCGATGATCTCTCGAATATATTCTGGCTTCTTGCCCCCGGCAGGCACAGCGTGTGCTCCACAAAACGTCGGCACGATCTCAATGGGCATCGTTTCTCTCAGTCTCCGAATGACGCGCAGGAGCTTCAGCTCGCTCTCGGTGTCGAGCCCGTAGCCGCTCTTGATCTCGACGGTGGTCGTTCCCAAGCGCATCATCGAGAGCAGAAATTCTTTCGAAAATTCATAAATCTGATCTTCAGAAGCGCCGCGCACTCTCTCGACGCTCGTGAGAATTCCCTTGCCGTATTTTTCGCCCTGGCAACGCGCTAAGAATTCGTCTTCGCGGGTGCCGTAGAAGACGGAGTGGGTATGTGGATCTACTAAGCCGGGGATGGCCACGCCGCCCTGAGCGTCGAATGCTTCTGAGAGACTAGAGCTTCTCAATTCACGCATTGGCCCGAACTGCGCGATCTTGCCGCCCTCGATCCTCAGATACGCATCACGCACGACCATGAGCTGGCGCATAGCGCGGCTGCTCAGAGCTTGGGTTCCCGTAGGAGTGACGAGCTGTCCGATATTGATGACGAGCATAGCACAGTGATTATAGCAGAACGTAAGCGCCCTTACAGTTTGCCCCCGACTCGATCTCTGATAATAATAATACTACTACTATCTCCGATGAGGGTGAGAGAGCATGAAACGCTTGCTGCTTGTGAGTCTGATCTTTGTAGCCGTGCTCGGCGCGATCTTCTCGTTTCTCGCCTTCCGAGGGACGATTTCTCAAAGAGATCAATCATCTTCGGCAGTTGGTTCCCAGCCCAGTGGGCCAGCTCCCGACTTCGCCTTGGAAATGCTTGAAGGTACGGTGCTGCGACTTTCCGACCTGCGTGGGCGCAAGGTGATTCTCAATTTCTGGGCGAGCTGGTGCGCCCCGTGTCGGGTGGAGATGCCCGACTTCGAGCGCATCTACCAACAGTACGGAGATCGTCTGACCATTCTGGGCATCAATATTCAAGAAGACCGCCAGACTCTCGAACGATTCTTGGACGAAGTGCCCGTCAGCTATCCCATCTTGCTCGACCCTACAGGCACCGT
>JBBIUX010000041.1:0-17844 GCA_037440025.1 Candidatus Fraserbacteria bacterium
CCCGCGCCAGTCCCAGGGCACGACCAGCGAGCCGACTCGCACCGCAGCAAAGACCCAATCCCAGCCGTGCACCACCCGATCCTCACTGGGTGAGAAATGAAAACCCAGCGCCGGAAGCTTCTTTCCCCGCTTGGGCACCACGGTGTCATCGAGGATCAGGAAGTGGGGTCGGCCCCGCTTCTGGCGGAGTCGCTTCAGGGCTCTCTTGATCTGAGCGCGGCGCACGGCTCTCAGCTCGTCCAAGGGCCACTCGTAGACGTTCAGGGTGCGCGAGAGCGTGGGCAGGCTCTCGCGGTACTTTAGGGCCGTGAGCGTCTTGGCCTGCGGGAGGAGCATCAGACCCAACAGTATTGACAGGACGTGTTTCCAGACGTACACTTGGAAGTGGTTCTGGATCTGTTGCAGGATCGGCATGGTACCCTCCTTCGTTTTTCGTTACTGAAGGCTAGGATACCATGCCTTTTGCCCTCATGAAAGACTTGTGTATATAGATGCAATTACGTGGGAGCATCTAGCATGGAGCTTGGTCTTCTATATAGTGCTCGCTCTTGTGATCTGGAAACTTCCGTGGTTTAGACCGCATCCGGAGATGGAAGCCCTCTGGCAGAAATACGTCTCCGTTGCACAGCCCTGGGTGCAGTGGAAAGCGTGGTGGATCAGACGCAAGGATCCTGCGCAAGGCCAGACCCCGCCCCCATCCTCAGCGAGCTGACGGGGGAAGATATTTGGACCAAGCTCCAGCAGATGGACTTGCAAGAAGTGCTTCAGACCCTGGAAGCCGCCGCGGGAGCGCCTTAGCTTCGCAAGCTACCCCTTCCCCTCTTCTAGCTCCCCAAGAATCTTTGCGACTGCCTCCCTCACCCGAGGCACATCCTGCCGCAGCGTCTTCCACACCACCTCAAAATCCACACCAAAGTAGCCGTGAATGAGCACGTCACGCATCCCCGCCATCTGACGCCACGGAATCTGAGGGTATCTCCTTCTCACCCAGGGCGGAACCTGCTTGGTTGCTTCCCCTATGATCTCCAACGCCCGAATCACAGCAAAGAGCTTCTCCTCGTTGGCCCGAAGCTCTCTCTTCGACACCCCCTTAGCAAACCGTAACGCCCTCTCGGCATTCTCTACAATGTCCTTGAGATAGTCCGTATACGTTCGCATCACACGGGCACAACCTCGGAGAGAATCTGCTTTCTAATAGTCGGCTTGAGAGCCGACCTCATGACTAAGTCTACCTTGACACCTAGCAGCTCGCTCAGATGGTCCCTCAGCGCGACAAACTCAAACAAGCTGGGAGGTTCAGAGAACTCCACCAGAAGATCGAGATCGCTTGTGGTGCTTGGCTCTCCTCGCACATAGGAGCCGAAGATTCCAAGAGACTTCACGTGGTACTTTTTCCGCAGCTCCGGCAGGTGTGCTTGTAAGACCCTGGTGAACTTGGTAAGGCGGTGCTGAGACTCTGGCCGATCTTTGTGGGGTGTCAGTCGAGTCTTAATCATCGTTACGAGCATATCACAAAGCTTTTGAGAGAGCAAGCAGGTCTTTAAGAAGACCCACGGGAGCCCCGCACCCTGCCCCAAAACTCAAACGAAAGGGGTGAGAGATGGAGCACCAGCAGCTGTAGGGGCGAACGGCTGTTCGCCCAGAAGTCAGACCAAATCTATCCCACACTCAAAAGGAGGAGATGCTGATGTTCAACGGGAACTTCAAGCTGATCTGTTCGGTGGTTGGGCTGATGGCAGTGCTGGTGATGGGGCTGGCGATGCCGGGCGTGACGCAGCAGAATCCGCTCTCGCGGGCGAACGTCGTCAACGCTATCAGCAATGCTGTAGCCGCGACGCTGACGGCTGCTGAGGGAGACATCTTTGACACGGATAACGCCAAGTTCTACTCAGGCACGAAGATGTCTTTTGCCTATATACCCCTGCATCCCGCGTCGCGGTCGCTTCAAGTCCTCAACGAGAATCTGGATAGACTGTTTGCTGGTGAGAACCTAAATGTGAATTTAGGTGCCTTCTATATACCAGACGCCATCCCCGGATTCTTTTTGAAGCCCGGTTCTTATCTTCTTAAGCTCGTGAACAAGGACAGGGTTGCATTTGTGGATTCACAAGGTCTTGAGGTATTCTATGCCTCTAAGGTGGAAGCTAAAGATACGAGAGGTCAACCTGGCCCCTTCTCTTCTTGGAAGCTCACAGTAGACGACAATCCTAGTCTCATAATTGGAGGTTGTATCTGGGTGGGTTGCCTAATTTGCATTTTCATTATATGGTAGCAGCAGCAAGGATAGCTTGGGGGAGATTTGTCCTCCAAGCTATCCTTCTTCCTTTTTTGATCCCCCAGCATCTGTCATGTACAATTTGGGCGTGAGGCAAGATGATATATCTCGTCCTGCTGACTATAGCTGTTGTGCTATTTGCTCTCTTCAGTTGGGCTACATTCACTACCATGATGATTCTAAAGGAGGGGAAACCCATTCGAGAGCTTAAGTTGGCTCAGATGGAGCGGCTCAAGCGAGGAGAGTTTACTGTCTTCTTCTCTCCGGAGCATAAAGCCTTAGCAGAAGAAGTAGCTGAAGCTTTGGTGCAGAGCTGGCGCATCGTGCGCGAGCAAGTTGGCCTGGACCTAGGACATTTGGGAGTTGCCGTGGTGGTTTCGGAAGCTCATGAGGAACTAGGCGGGGTGAGCCTGCGGAGGAGGCTGTGGGGATTGTGGAACCCCATTTTCCCCCTCCTAATCCCCGCTAACTCACAAAGATTGACACAAGCAGATAATGACACACTCATCGCGATCTATTGGGCTATGTCTCATGAGGCCATGGAGTGGCAGGTTGCAAAGAAACTCTACCATGACCCCGAGAGCCGATGGATCGGAGACGGATTGGCAGAGTATGTGGGTTACGTGATCACGAGCAAGTTCTGCCCGCAAATCCGTAATTGGATGCTAGCCCTCCGCCGCAATAATGTCCAAACTCTATGGAATCTGGGACAGAATCGGTATAACCTGGCTAAGGAGTTTCTCATAATCAAGATCAAGACCAAAGGGTTTTTCGTCATTAAAGAAAAGGAAAGAGCTGCGGAGACACTAGCTCGAAAACTTGCTGTAGTGCCTCCAGACCCCGGCTATGGCGTGGCGTTGGCCTTCTGGCTGCAGATCGCCCAGAAGCACGGCGAAGGGGTGATCAAGAGCTTCTGGCAGCGCGTCAGCCAGCGTGGCTTCCCCAACGCCCAAGGAGCTGCGCGCATCTTGAGTGAGCTGACGGGGGAAGATATCTGGACGAAGCTGCAGAATATGGACCTGCAGGAAGTGCTCCAGACTCTGGAAGCCGCCGCGGGGCCGTAGATATCTGATCTGCGCCCTCCCCCTCACGAGCGGAGCCGCTCTCTTAGCTCCTGCCGGTCCTCCTCTAATTCCGGGTTGAAGCACTCGATCCCCAGCCGCTGGCACACCTCCACCAAGCGCCGGTCCGCTGCCACCAGCAGGTCGCACCGCTCCCGCACACAGGTCACCAGCTGCACCGCATCACCGGCATAGACGTGCTGACCCAGAATGTACCGCCACGTCTCCACCACCAACTCAGGGGACACCGGCACGATCTTCATCACTCCCCGCTCCCAGTACTCCCGCACCTCAGCGATCAAGCGCCGCACCACCCCGCGCAGCTCGTCATCGGAGAGCGCTCCTCGACGGCGATACTTGTCCACAGCCACCATGCTCTCGCTTAGGTTCCACAAGGAGATGACCAAGGCGATAGCCGGGGAAGCTCTGTCGAAGAGGAGGTCTATGATCTCTGTGCCCTCTTCTTGGATGTACCGCTTGATGAGGGCGCTGGTGTCGAGGTAGATCTTTACCATCGGCCTTCGCGAATCTCGCGGATGACAGCTGAGCTGGAGAGCCCCTGCACGGTGGGGCGAGTCGTGGGGGGGGGCTCTAAGTCAACCCCATACTCTCGGAAGAAGGCCTCAACAGAACTGGTGCATGGGTTTTGGTATCTGGCGATCTCCTCTAACATGCTCTCGAATTCTCGAACTGCTTCTTGGAGGCTCATAAGCTCACGATTTTATATTACCAGAGAGGGGCCGAAAAAGCCAGAAGATGGTCTCCGAACGAGCCTCTTTGGGAGCCCCGCACCCTGCCCTAAAACCCACGCGAAGGGAGGCGAGAGCGAGAGGAAGAGAGAAGTCAGAGATCAGAAGTCAGAGCAAATCTATACACACAGAAGGAGGAGATGCTGATGTTCAGGCTCAGTTGTATGACGAAATGGATCGGTGCAGTGACAATGTCGGCCTTGTTGCTCTGGGCAACCTCTGGCATCCAGGTGGTTAGCCAACAAGCTCAGATGCCCACCAGAAACCAGATTGTTCAAGGGCTGAGTGCAAGACTGGCAACTCTAACGGCATCTGAAGGAGATATCCTTGATGTTGAGAATGCTGCCTTCTATTCTGATCCAGGGGTGTTCTCTATGGCGTACATTCCCCTTCATCCTTCTTCACGTTCCTGGCAACTGTTCCCTCAGCTTGTTGAGGGCGATATCGAAGCAATCTCTCTAGGAGTTCTCTATCTTGAGGGGGATTGGCCAGATCCAGATCTGCCATTGAAAGCTGGTATCTATACACTGAAACTTCGGGCTGACCGAACTATCGTAGCGGTTACTGAAGACCAGGAGACTGAGATCTTTTGTGGATGCTGGCAACCGGTGCCTGCACCTGTGTTTCGGACAGCTGTACCTCCTGTCACCCAGTTCTCTTTCAGTTATCAGCCACAGCAGGCAGCTATAGCTCTTCCAGGCATTCCTACGTTGGATAGCCTCAATCTTTTAACGGCTGCCGCGGTTTTAACTGCTATTGGGACCCTCGTTATAGCTGCCGTGATGGTCATTGGCTATATTTGGCCACCACAATGTCGTGGCTAAGACTTGCAAAATGATCCTACCGTTACAAAACATAGAGCTGGATTGCCCTTGACAGAGGGCCCAGCTCTATGTAGGCTTTACGTGGGTGGGAGGATAAACCTATGAGAGATATATCTGCCAAGGTACCGCTTGTTCTGGCTGCACTCAGCACTACGGCATCCATGGCTACTCTATACCTACAGGGACCGTGCTCGCCGATAGTTATCATGTTAACTGTTGTTTCGGCTGCTTTGTGGATATGGGTTTTCATTCTCTCCTTGAAAGAGAGAGCCCTCAACAAAGGGGGCTCTTTAATGAGTGACTTTAACATTAGGATAGCTGCTACAGTTATAATCATCCTCTCAACTCTTAGCATAGTCAGCATGGCTACTCTCAGCCTTATTCAAGGATGCAAATAGAATCTAGCATCCTCAATCTTACCTGCGCGCATCTTGAGTGAGCTGACGGGGGAAGATATCTGGACGAAGCTGCAGAATATGGACCTACAAGAAGTTCTTCAGACCCTGGAAGCCGCCGCGGGAGCGCCCTAGCTTCACAACCGGCGCAGACGATGGCGACCAGGTTCCACTACTACAAAGCAACGGTGCAGCTCTTCCCCAGAATGCTCTCGCAACAAGCGCTCCAGCTCCCGATGGACCGCCTCCACTGCCTCCGGCGTCACCCGCAATAAGATCACCCCACTATGGGCTCGCTGCGCCGTGAAGACCAATCCCCCAAACCCTTTATCCCGCGTGAGCAAGATCCGCCCCTCCCCTTGAGCATAGTCAAGGAGCCGCTCGTCCGACGCCTGTGCAAGACCGACATCAGCTGCCCGCTGTACCTAATGCCCTAAAGCCCGCAGAAGATTGACCGTCTCTTGCCAGATGTCTTGGTCCGCGAGGAAGCGCATTACACCCCGGTGAGATGGATCTCTTCAGACTTGACCAGTTCAGTAGCATAGCGTACACAAGCTTGCACGTCCTCAATTGTCAGGTCGGGATAATACTGCTCGACGATCTGAGCGAAGGAGATGCCGGCTTGGACGAGTTCCAAGACACACCAGACGGGAATGCGGGTGCCTTCGAGGATGGGCTGGCCAAAATGGATTTGGGGATTGACGATAATCCGACGTGCGGGCACACGTGATCACCTCTTTCGGTGGAGATTGTACCGTGATCTTCCCACTCTGACAAATGGAAGTACCAAGTCGAGGGGGAGCCCACGGGGCCCGCACTCGACTTGCGCCTCATGCCCGCAACCCGTTAAACTCTTATAGCAATCGTCCTAACAAAGGAGAGCACAAATGCCCTACCCCAAAGAATATCGCTACACCAAAGAGCACGAATGGGTCAAGCTCGAAGGCAACAGAGCCAGAGTCGGCATCACCGATCACGCGCAGCACGAGCTGGGCGATGTTGTGTATGTCGAGCTTCCCAAGGTCGGCAAGAAAGTCAAACAGATGGAAGAGCTGGCGACGGTCGAGTCCGTAAAAGCCGTCTCGCCCATCTATGCTCCCATCAGCGGCGAGATCATCGAAGCCAATCACGAATTAGCGAGTAAACCCGAACTGATCAATCAATCCCCTCATGAGCAGGGCTGGATCGCTCTGATCGCCGTCGCCGATGCCAAAGAACTTGACACCTTATTGACGGCAGAGCAGTACGAACAGCACATCGGGAGTCATTGATGTTCTATGTTTGAGTTCATTCCCAACACCCCGGAAGACCAGCGCAAGATGCTCGCCGAGATCGGGCTCAAAGACGTCCAAGAGCTGTTCGACGATATCCCCAAAGAAATCCTCAATAAATTCAAGCCCACGAGCTTAGAACCGCTGAGCGAGTTTGAAGCCAAACAGCTCTTGAGCACACTGGCACAAGACAACGCAAACACCGACGACTATGTGAGCTTCCTCGGCGGCGGCATCTATGATCACTATGTCCCAAGTAGTATTCCTCATCTGATCTCGCGCGGCGAGTTTCTCACGTGCTACACACCGTACCAGGCCGAACTCTCTCAAGGGACACTGACGTGGATGTTCGAGTTCCAAACGATGATCTGTGAGCTGACGGGCATGGAAGTCGCCAACTCTTCGATGTACGATGGCGGCTCGGCTCTCGCAGAAGCGATGCTTATGGCCAAGAACATTACAGAGCGCAAGAAATTTCTCGTCGCCAGAAGCATCAATCCGCATTATTGGGATTGCTTGAAAACGTATGCGTGGGGCGCGGGCTTAGAGCTCATTGACGTGCCATTCACTGAAGACGGGCGCCTCGATCGTGCTTTCGTTCAAAAAGAAGTGGCGAGCTTGGCCGGACTCATCGTGCAAAGTCCGAACTTCTTCGGTGTGATCGAAGACCTCACTGGACTGAAAGACGCGATCAAAGAAGCGTTTCTGATGGTGAGTGCCAATCCGATCTCCTTGGGGATACTGGCACCGCCGGGAGTTTTCGGGGCAGATATTGTCGTCGGCGAGGGCCAGCCTTTGGGGAATTTTCAGAACTTCGGCGGCCCCTTGTTGGGATTGTTCGCCACACGAATGAGCTATGTACGCAGGATGCCGGGGCGCATGGCAGGCCGAACGGTTGACATGGACGGGAAGACCGGCTACGTAATGGCCCTGCAGACGCGCGAGCAGCATATCAGAAGAGAGAAAGCGACGTCGAACATCTGCACCAACCAAGCCCTGATGGCCCTGGTAGCGACGATCTATCTAGCAATGCTCGGTCCTCACGGGTTGAGAAGACTGGCCGAGATCAATCTCCAGAAGGCGCACTATCTCGCGGAGAGAATCTCTCCATTGCCGGGGTTTACGCTGCGCTTCTCCGGGCCGTTCTTCAATGAATTTGTTGTCCAGTCCCGCAAGAAGCCTGCGCGCATACTGAAAGCCTTGCGCGAGGATGGCTTTCTCGGTGGAATTGACCTAGCACCGTATGGCGTACTTGACGGCAACAATCTCTTAATCGCCGTGACCGAAAAGCGCACGCGCGACGAAATGGATCGCTTTGTCAAAGTTTTGAAACGGACCTAACCCCTAACCCCTACGGGGGGAGAGGTCTTAAAGGAGGACCCTCATGGGAACGACGATCTTCGACATCGGTGAAGAGGGACGAAGCGCCCTGCGACTCCCAGCGCTCGATGTCCCAGAAAAAAATTTAACAGAACTGATCCCCGCTGAGTTCATCCGCAAAGAAGACGCCAAGCTCCCCCAAGTCTCACAGATCGAAGTCGTTCGGCATTATACAAAACTGTCTCGGATGAACTACGGCGTGGACAACGGGATCTATCCCCTGGGAAGCTGCACCATGAAATATAATCCCCGAATCAATGAAGACACGGCGCGGCTTCCCGGTTTTGCCAGCGCCCACCCCCTGCAAGGCGAAGAGCTTTCGCAGGGCGCTTTAAGACTGATGTACGAACTGGGAGAGTATCTCTGTGCTATCGGCGGCATGGACGCCATCACGCTCCAACCCGCTGCCGGTGCCCACGGCGAGCTGACCGGGATGCTTTTAATCAAAAAGCACTTCGAGCGCACCAAAGGGCTACACAAGAGAACAAAAATTCTCTTGCCCGATTCGGCTCACGGGACCAACCCAGCTTCGGCAGCGATCTGCGGCTTTGAGGTTGTGCACATCCCTTCGGACTCACGAGGCTTGGTAGACCTAGAAGCACTCCAGGCCCATCTGGACGACTCTGTTACAGGCATTATGCTGACCAATCCTAATACTTTAGGGCTCTTTGAGACGGATATTCTGGAGATCACCAGGCTCGTTCACGACGTGGGCGGCTTGGTCTATTACGATGGGGCGAATCTGAATGCCATTGTCGGACGGGCCCGTCCGGGCGATATGGGCGTTGACATTGTGCACTATAACTTACATAAGACGTTCAGCACGCCGCACGGGGGCGGCGGCCCCGGCGCGGGCCCCGTGGCTGTGGTCAAGAAGCTTGAGCCGTATCTGCCTGTGCCGCGCATCGTCAAAGACGGCAAAAAGTATTCTTTTGACTACGAGCGCCCGCACTCGATTGGCAAGATTCACTCGTTCTACGGTAATTTTGGGGTGCTTGTACGCGCGTATACGTATATTCGGATGCTAGGCGACGCGGGCCTGAAGGCCGTGAGCACCAACGCGGTGCTCAACGCCAATTACTTAAGAGCGCGGCTGAGCAAAGTCTACAAAGCGCCCTACGATAGAATCTGTATGCACGAGTTCGTCTTGACGACCAAGGGCATGTCCGAGGAGCTGCGCACGCTCGACGTTGCCAAGAGACTGATAGACTACGGGGTGCATCCGTCTTCGATCTATTTTCCCCTCATAGTCCCCGAAGTGATGATGATCGAGCCGACGGAGACCGTGAGCAAAGAAGAACTCGATCAGTTTGCGGACGCGCTCATCAAAGTCGCGCAAGAGATGAAGGAGAACCCCCAGATTCTGAAAGAAGCGCCTCATGTTGTTCCGGTGTACGGAGCGTCAGTGCGGCGTCTGGACGACGTGCGCGCGGCGAAGGAGCCGATCCTGCGAGGCTAATGCTTTTGACTTCCCCCAATCGGGGTGCTACACTCTCAGCGTGGTGGTGATGAGAGCCCTATTCGTTTTGCTTGCCGGAGCCGTCTTGATAACGTTTGGCGGCCTTTCCCAAGGCCAACCCAAAAATTTTAACGACTGGGCTCCTGCGTGGTCCCCTGATGGTTCCAAGATAGTTTTTGTCTCCGATCGCGACGGCAATTCTGAAATCTATTTGCTCACCCTCTCCCCAACTGTAGACCTCAAACGCCTCACAGAGCACCGCGCCAGCGACCTCAACCCACGATGGTCTCCCGATGGCTCAAAAATAGCGTTCTATTCCAGTCGTGACGGAAACTATGAAATCTATCTGATGAACGCCGACGGCTCCAACGTCACTCGGCTCACTCAGAACGTCGCCACCGACTGGGACCCCGATTGGACCCCCGACGGCAAAATTATCTGTGAGTCTTTCCGAGACGGCTGGCCCGATCTCTATCTGCTAGACCCGCAAACGGGCACCATAGAGAGACTGACCCAAGACCCCTGGCGCGAGGCCTTTCCCGCATGGTCGCCGCGCAACGATAAGATCCTCTTCTCGTCGTACCGCGAGGGCAGCTGGGACCTTTACTCTATGCGACCCAACGGCTTAGTCCGCCAACGCTTGACTAAAGGAGATGGTATCTACTGGCACCCCGCCTGGTCACGCGACGGCAGATGGATCGCATTCGAAGCTGTCCGCGGCGATGAGTCAGATATCGCTCGGCTCGACGCCGACGGACAGAATTTTACTTGGCTCACCCGCGATCCCTATCGCGATTCATACCCGTCGTGGTCCCCCGACGGCAAGCGCATCGTCTACACCAGCGTGCGCAACGACCACCAGCGACTGGTGATCCGCGACGTTCTCCCGTAGAATAATAGCAGCGACTAGTGCTTAGTGGCTAGTCACTATACCCTAATCACTGACCACTAAGTTAGAAAGGTCTTTGGTAATGTTAAGTGAAGTCAAAGCCGTGATCCGCGCCCACGCGCGGTTTGGTATTCTTTCCCACATCGGGCCGGAGGGCGACGCCATCGGCAGCGAGCTGGCTCTAAAATTCATGCTCGAACAGCTGGACAAAGAAGCCTGGGTCGCCAATCGCGACCTCGCCCCGCCGAGCTTAAAATTCCTGCCAGGCGCCAATGAAATCCTGCACCCTACACAGCTGCGCAGCGACGACATCGAAGTCTGGTGCGTAGTAGACTGTGGCGACTTGAGCCGCGTCGGCGAAGACGCCCTCAAACTCTTTCAAGAGGGGCAAATCATCCTCAATATTGACCATCACCATCGGGACAACCCGCGGTTCGGCCATGTCAACTTCGTCAAAGAAGCAGCTTCGACGACCAAACTGCTCTACGAACTGGCACGGTATCTTAACGTCGAGATTACCCCCCAGATCGCGACCTGTCTCTACACAGGCATCATCGCGGACACAGATTCGTTTCGCAATTCCAACGTCAGCCGCGAAGTCCTGGAAACCGCCGCGCAGTTACTGTCATACGGCGTGGACACGCGCGAGATCGCTATTAATATCTATGAGCGCCGCAGCCTCTATGAGCTTCAGCTGTTGGCGTATGTTCTGCAAAATGCTCAACTCAGCGAGGGGATCATCTGGAGTTCCATCCCCAAGACAGTTTTCCATAAGACCAACACGTCGGTCACTGATACGGAACGGTTAGTCGAAGAGCTGCGCAGCGTCGAGGGCGTCGAAGTCGCTGTGTTGTTCAAAGAGCTGGACAACGGAAAAATCAAAGTGAGCCTGCGGTCTAAAGGGCAGGCAACCGTCAATGAGGTGGCCCGTCTCTTCGGCGGAGGAGGGCATGAGCAGGCCGCCGGTTGTGTCATCCCCGGTGATCTGAGCGAAGTCCAAGAGCGAGTGCTCTCTGAGCTGAATCGTCATCTCTATGTCCATCGTCAGACTGTCTGAGTTTCATCCCATCAAGCGTACAGCCCTCACGCTTGGGACTTTTGACGGATTGCATTTGGGCCATCGGGTGCTACTGGAGCGCACGGTCTCTCTGGCGCGTGAACACGGCTTGCACAGCGTTGCATTTGTCTTTACCCAGCCGCCGCAAAACTATACGGGGGCCCCCAAGCCTCTCATCCTGCCGGTGCCTCAGAAGCTGTCGCGGCTTGCCCAACTGGTAGACTACGTCATTGCGGCGGAATTTCCCGAAGTCGGCTGGATGGATGCAAAAGACTTCGTTCGACAGATCTTGGCCGACCACTTGCAGGTCGCTCGTATCGTTATCGGGCCGGACGCTCGTTTCGGGAAGAACCGCCGGGGGGATAGTACGCTCTTGGAACAGATGGGCTCTCAGCTAGACTTTTCTGTCGAGGTCGTCCCGCCGGTGACTGCTCACCAGAGAATTATCAGCTCGACGGCGATCCGCGAGAGTCTGCTGGCCGGGTATATAGAAGAAGCACGCGAGATGCTAGGGTACACGCCCACGCTCTGGGGTACTGTCGTGCATGGCGACGGCAGGGGACGACAATTGGGCTATCCCACGGCAAACTTGGCTATAGAAAAGAACGTGCTGGTGCCGGCAGCGGGCGTTTATGCTGTGCGCGTTGCCCTGAAAAACTCTCAGCGCGACGGCGTGCTTTACATTGGGAGCCGATCTACATTTGAGGGGGCCAGCCCCAGCATCGAAGTCCACATGTTCGACACCGACGAAGAATTGTACGGTGTAGAACTCGAAGTCGCGTTGCTGCACCGTCTGCGAGACGATCAACGTTTTGACTCTCTAGACGCACTAAAGATTCAGATTGAGCGGGATATTGACGCTGCGCGGGCAGTTTTGGGCCGTATTCCTTTCACATCCCCAACTTCTTCGCCAGGCGGTGCCTATCGAACCCGACAATAAACTCGCCGTCAATCTCGATGACCGGGACGCTGGCCCGCCCCGTCCGGCTGACGATCTCCACCATCTTTTTCTGGTCTCGTGAAATGTCGCACTCGGTAAAGCCGATCCCCCGCTCGGCGAGAAATTGCTTGGCCACACCACAATACCGGCACGTCGGTGTAGTATAAATAATAACGTTCATCATTGGGCACCCCCGTCCATGAAGCGACCACCGAAAGTCTACTCGCCGGGCCGGGGGGATGTCAAAAATTTTTTCGCGGTTGCAAAAATTGCAAATTTATTGTATTATTTCAGCAAATCTATGATGACTCTTGGCATCGAGACAAGCCACGAGCAAGGCAGCGTCGGACTCTCTCGTAATGGAGAGCTATGGGGTGAGCTGCTCTTCTCAACAGAAGTCGGCCCCGGCGAGAGACTCCTGTCGGCTGTCGAGAGCACGCTCGCCTTAAACAAGATCGAACGCCAGCAGATAGCACTGATCTCCGTTGCTCTTGGGCCTGGCTCGTTCACCAGTCTGCGCATTGGGCTCGCCGTGGGGAAAGGACTGGCGCAGGCGTTCCATCTCCCGCTTGTGGGAGTCCCCAGTACGGCAGCTTACGCTGAAAAAGTCTCTTTTTTATCAGAAAAAGTATGTGTGATCTTGCCGGATCGCCGCGGTTTAGTCTATTATGCGTTCTCTGAGCGCAATGTCCAGATCGGACCTGAAATGTCAGACACTATCGAGTCTTTACGAGATGAGCTGCAGCGAACGCGCGCTCTTGCTTTGTGTATCGGTCCAGGAGCAGAACGTCATCGAGCCCTCTTAGAGCCGATAGCACCAGTCGCGCCAACCGCGCTGAACCGCCCCTCCGGTGCGCTGATCGCTCAACTGGGAGCTGCGAAATTCGCGCGCACCCGACAAGATGAGCTGTGGACACTTGAGCCACATTATGTGCGAAAACTCGTCGCTGCAACGAAGATCTAAACGAAGACTCAAGGAGGTTTTTATGAAGGTGCTGGTGTGTGTCAAGCGCGTCCCAGACACCGGAGGCGGCTTTAAGCTCACCGCCGACGGGATGCGCGTGGATACGACGAACTTAGATTTCGCCATCAGTCCCCACGAAGAATGTGCCGTCGAAGAAGCCATTCGCATCGTCGAGAAGCACGGGGGAAACGCTACAGCCTTGACGTTGGGACCCGTAGCCGCCCAAGAACAGCTGCGCGAGGCCATTGCCAAGGGAGTTAACAGCGCTGTGCGCTTAGAAGCCGAAGATTATGAGTCGTGGGACCCGGCGGCCACGGCACAAGCCATTGCCGAAGCCGTCAAGCCGATGGGGTTTGATCTCTTGCTCTTCGGCAACGAATCGGCCGATACGTGCAACTATCAAGTGGGACTGCGCGTTGCCCATCTGCTTGATCTGCCGTGTGTCACGGGCATCAAAGCTTTGGAGATTCAAGACAGCAGAGCCATCGCCAAACGCGAAGTGAAGGACGGCTGGGAGGTTTACGAAGTGGCGCTTCCGGCGGTCTTCACCGTCAAAGAAGGCATCAACAACCCGCGGCATCCCAGCTTGCGCGGGATCATGAGCGCCAAAAAAGTGCCTATCGAGCAGAAGAAGCTCACCAAGCAGCCGGCCCAACTGGCGCGCAAAGCTCTGAAAAAACCGCACGAAGGACGACAGCTGGAGATCTTGGGCCAGGGGCCAGAAGCCGTGCCCAAGATCGTTGCCAAACTCCGAGAACTGGGGGCGATCTAGTTATGATTCTTGCCATTCTGGAAGCTCAAAACAAAGCTCTTCCGGAGGCGTCGCTGGAAACGGCGACGGCAGCGCGTGACGTTGCCCAGAAAACCAACGACACGCTCGGGGTTTTGTTGATCGGCAAGGATGTGCGTGCGCTCGCGCCGACGCTGAAGGGCATTCAAATCGTGCTCGTCGCCGAAGATCAACAGTTCAACGGCTATGTTCCCGAAGCATTTGCCAAGATCGCTGCAGAAGCGATTATGAAAAAGTCACCAAAGATCGTGCTGGCCCCCGGCACGGATTGGGGGAATGATGTGCTGGCCCGCGTCGCCGCGAGGCTTAATCTGGGCTTCGCGAGCAACTGCACCGAGTTTTTTATTGAGCATGGTGCTCTGAAGAGAGTGACGCGTTCGAATTGGGGCGGGAGTTTGCTCGAAGATCTCGAATTGCTGAGCAATCCCCAATTGCTCACGCTCCAACCTCATGCCGTGCCCGCCAAGCCCTGTGAGGGAGCCGCACCAACCATAGAAGATCTCTCTGTACCCCTGCATGATAAAGATTTCCGCGTGCGCGTGAAAGCAATGATCCCCAGCGAGAAGAAGGGTATTTCGCTCACAGATGCGAAAGTAGTCATCGGCGGCGGTCGAGGACTGGGCAGCGCCGAGGCTTTTACGATGCTCGAAGAGCTCGCCAGCCTTCTCAATAATGCGGCTGTCGGGGCCACGCGTGTGGCGACCAATAATAACTGGCGCCCGCACTCTGATCAGATCGGGCAGACCGGTGCTCAAATCGCTCCTGATCTCTATATCGCTTGTGGGATCTCCGGGGCGATCCAACACATGGTCGGCTGCAAGAGCGCAAAAAAGATTCTAGCTATTAACAAAGACGCTGAAGCGCCGATCTTTCAGCGGGCCGACTACGGGGTCGTCGGCGATCTCCATCAGGTCGTTCCAGCGCTGATCGCCGAGCTTAAACAAGTGAAGGGAGCCTGAAGATAGTCACCGAAATTTCACCTTGTTTGTATTGACAAGACCCTGGGCCATCATTTATCATACGTGTCAGACCGGACACAGGGCCGGTCCGAAAACTTTGAGCGATAGACCAAGGAGGCTTCTGTCTATGCGCCTGGGGGCATGTGTTCTCTTCGGAGTCTTTCTTTTCGTCGGAGGTGGCGTTCTGCAGGGCCAGGGGCAGTCAGGGTTACCGGACCTTATCGTTAAGGTCATTAGGGTATCCCCCAGTGAGCTCGAAGACGGTCAGCCCGCCCAGTTACGGGCGGTCATCGTCAACAAAGGCCAAGGCGATGCCATGGGAGCTTTTGATGTCATTTTCGAGCTTGATGGTCGTGAACTAGCTAGCCGCCCCATGTTCGAACTCAAAAAACAACAGACGAGCGAGCTGCAGGTTCCCTGGCGGGCTGTCGCCGGAATGCATGAATTAACCGTCTTAGTCGACG
This sequence comes from Candidatus Fraserbacteria bacterium, assembly GCA_037440025.1. Lineage (GTDB taxonomy): Bacteria > Bipolaricaulota > Bipolaricaulia > RBG-16-55-9 > DRXL01 > JANXCC01. The sequence continues at coordinate 15,478 of JBBIUX010000041.1, forward strand.
CGCCCTTCAATAACGTGCGTGAATCAAACGAATCTAATAATAAAGCCTCTGTAAAATTTGTAGTTGCTCCTCTCGCGGGGGTGCGCTCGTATAGTCTGAGCTTCGTTAAGCTCTTCGGGCGTTCGCTCGATGAAGCCGGCCAGGCGCTCAATTTTGAGCTGACAGATAACGTCTTCACGTCCATTGCCAACGCTGTGCGCGCCATGCAAGACTCGGCAACGGCCTTGCGCAACTCTTCCGTAGAGCTTCAGCTTCTACGCGACGTTGTGCCCCCAGTCTTCGCGAGTCATCCTCAATACAGTGAAGCGGACTCGCTGGTCGTGCTCTTCGACGCGCTGGCTGAATCCTTCGTCCGAATCGGCGGCACCTTAAGCATTGGCAACTTCGACGGCGTCTTAGAAAATGCACGTATCTTGCGCCAAGGGCTGGTAAAACTGTCCGAACAGAAGCTGGCCGACACAACGTTTGTATCTCTGCAACCGGCCATCGCCCAGTTTGACCGTGTGATCGCCCTGGCCACAGAGCTGCGCGATCTGCTCAAAGGGGCCCAAGGACGACCGCAATACCAAGTTGCCGTTGAGCTTTTTCATGCCTTCACCGTCTTTGGGAAGCAGCTCGGCGCCTCCTCACGGGAATTGGTGCAGCACGCTACGACGAGATCAGCACGCTTCTATAACGGCAACGAAGCAGTCAATAGTGCTTATGTCGCTACCAAGCTGCTCACGATTGCATGGTCCGGTGTAATACTCATGCGCTTTGAGCTCTATGAACTGACGTCTGGAGCACTTGTTTACCAGAGTGAAGAGGTCGGTCCGTCGCTCACATGGGCGGCCAACGGCTCTCTATCAACCGGAACGTACGGCTACAAGCTGACAGGCATATCAAAAAACGGTGTCGAGCGATCAGAGATCGGACGCCTACAGATCACGCAGGCTGCCAGCAGCCCGCCCACAGGGAAACAGAATGCGCCACCTGATATGGACATGTCTGGTCACTAGTGCGTTGAGCGTCGGGGGCTGGGCGCAGCCGCCCCTGGCTCCGACAGGTCGGGCCGTTCACTTCCAGAGTGCCGACGCAGGGATTGAGAGCGTTCGCCTAGAGATCTTCGATCTCTCAGGGCAACAGGTCTTTGCGAGCGGGCCGGTGCCGGGTGCCACGTACAAATGGTACTTACAGCGCGACGACGGCAGGGCTGTGGCCAATGGGGTGTATCTCTATATTTTTCTGACCCGCACCGGCGATGGAAGAGAAGCCCGCAGCACCGTCGGCAAGATCGCCGTGCGGCGCTAGACATCCTATTGACATTCCGTCTTATCTGCCCATGCAGCCTTTCTGGACAGAAGTGAAGAGCCGCTAGAAATCAGGCAAAGCCGACGCCGCGCGGCGGCGATCTTCCTCCTCGTCAGCAGGGCAATGCTTGAACCCGCCGTAGACCACACATTGATAATACTTCCAGATCACGTCTATCGAATGAAATCCGGCGATCTCTAAGAGATTGATTTGGGCTTTGAGCGTCGAAAGATTATCCCCCGTGCCGGTGTGCGTCTCCGCGTCAAGAGCGTCGAGCTCTACCCCGCTCGCCGAGGCATGCTCTGTGCGTACTTGGTCCTGTAAAAAGATATGCCGACCCGACTCAAAAAGCACGACATCGCCGTTGACGAACCAGCCCTCCCGCTTGAGCACGCTATAGATTTTCTTAAACAGCTCGAGCTTCTGGGGGTCAGTCAAGTGATGAATCGCCAGCGTGGAGATGACGACATCGCAGCCGCGCGGGAAATCTGTCGTCACAAAATCCCCTTCGATGAGACGCACTCGCCCCCCGAATTGCTTGAGCTTCTCCTGACAGACGGAGAGCATTCGGGATGAGTAGTCGAGCCCGATGATGCGCGCTTGGGGATAGCGGGCGCAGAGTTTCTTGGTCAGCCCGCCCGTACCGCACCCCAGCTCGAGAATTTTTAAGTTCTGGGGCAAATCGGGCGGGATGCTCCGCAGGACTGCCTCGTGCAATTCTTCATAGCGCGGGACGATCAGCTTGATATGGTCGTCGAACTGCTTGACGTCTGAGACGACCTCGCCGGGCTTGATCCTCTGAGCCATGAGACCCCTCCTGCTTTAGGTTTTCAATAACTGTTCCTTCAGAATAATCAAGTTCAGGCCCTCTGTCAAGCTTCCTTGGTCGCTGCGCCAAGAGATCGTTACCAGGGGGAACTCTGGACATGGCTCAAGAAAGCGGGCATCCTCTCATGGGCCAAACTCTGGAAGAGCGCCCAGAAAGGATGCACGCTATGGAACTATCGTACCAGGAAGTGTACCGGATGAACAAGAGCGAAGCAAGACGCCACCTCGTGCAGACCTACCAGCAGACCG
>JBBIUX010000042.1:0-17273 GCA_037440025.1 Candidatus Fraserbacteria bacterium
TTGACGAATGCCACGAATTTGGGGTAAGCTACCATGTCCAACGACCTCCTGTAGCTGAAAGAGATGCTGGAATTGTGGCTACAGGGGGTCTTCCTTTCAACTCACCCAAAAGTGGAGAGGCGTCAGGCCAAGGAGCAGAGCGCCTGGCAGTTGGTGAACACGGTCGAGGACGGCTTCACCCGGCTCTTGATCCTGTTGTGGGTGCTGGCGACGGTTGAGCAAGTTCTTCACAGCCCTTGGCTCCTCACACTCTCTTGAGGAGGTGCAAAACTTGTGGAATGATAACTCTCTCTGAAGGGATGCATAGGCTGTGGAGATCATCTGCTCAAGAGGGGGATTCTTATCGAGCGCTGATCGTTGGCATGATCTTTCTCTTGGGCTCAGTCATCGGTTCAGAAGCTTTGCGAACAGTAACATTGCTAAGCTAATCGAAGAGCCTGCAAACAAGGATTGCGCGGCGGAAGGCAGGCAACGCAAAGTTGACGACCCATTCCCTCCGAAAGCGCCATGAAAAACAAACAGCTTGAGAGGGCCGGGGCCGCCCGGCCCCCTCTGCATTTACAGGCCCAACGGTATGAGAATCGTGTCGCTCTTGCGGTTGGTTGCGGAGTGTGATAGACTGCAAGCACACTCAAGCTCAATGGGTTGAGGAGGGCACTATGAAGAGAATCGAACTGGAACTCGACGAGAAGACCCTGGAACGTGCCCGGCGGCTAGCCCAGTCCCGCCGCTGCACTGTAGAGCAGTTACTCAAAGAGATGCTCGAACACCTGGGAGTGGCCGAGACGACGACCGATCCTTTCTTGGGTATGCTCGCTCAAGAACCCCAAATAGCAGACGAACTCATCGAGTCGGCCATGACGGCGCGTGAAGAACACCCCCTGAGGCTGAGCAGTGGATAAGGCTTTACTCGATACGGACATCTTCTCTGAGATTTTGAAGGGCATTGACCAAAACGTCGTCGCTAAGGCCATCGCTTATCGTGCTGCCTTCGGCTACTACACCATCTCCATGATCACCGTCATGGAGGTCGTGAAGGGCTTGCACAAACTTCAACGCGAGGATCGCATTCAGCAGTTTCTGGCTGGGCTTGCCACGGTAGAGTTGTTGACCCTAGATCTGCGAAGCTCTGAGTTGGCAAGGCGAATCTATGCGGACTTAGAACGGTCGGGACAACCACTCGGGCGCGCCGATCCGATGATTGCTGCCATCGCCTTGCGGCACGGCTTGACCCTGGTGACCGGGAATTTATCTCACTACCAGCGAATCCAAGCCTTAGGCTACGGTTTGGCATTGGATAACTGGCGCACCTAATGTCCAGCGATATCGCGAGGGCAGTGCTGAACCAAGCGGCTGCAAGTCAACGTGAAGGTCGAGCAGTAACGGCTGACGAGCTCGATAGCAGAGGAGAAGGCCGGGGCCGCCCGGCCCTCTCTCTGTTTCATAGCAAGCTCGACTTGGCAAATACCTGAATTTGGCCTATAATAACGAGGTGACATGGTTCTGTTACACAGTCGGTCCAAAACCATAGCGCGTAAAGGCGAGGGCATTTATCATGCCCGCTTAAAGAAGCTCCTCGAACCCAAGTATCATGGTTGGTACGTAGCGATTGAGGTGGAATCGGGCGATTACTTCTTAGGGCAAACGACAGTGGAAGCTTTAGAGAAGGCAGAGAAGGAGCATCCTGCTAAGAAGTTTTATATCATCAAGGTCGGCTTCCCGGCGGCGGTTTCATTCAAGCATCCGATTTCATTGTGAAAATCGAAGGCTCATTTGATTCCAACCTCTCTCCACATATTCCCGTCGCTATGCCTAAGGGGAGTTCTTTGGATTTAGTGGTAGATACAGGGTTTAACGGTGAACTGTGTCTGCCACTTTCCCTTTTGAAGAAGCATGGCTTTGTATGGCGAGCCATCAGAAAGGTAGAGCTGGCCGATGGTTCAAGAGTGGATTCTGACTTATACGAAGGGCAAATTTTGTGGTTTGGGAAGAGGCGAAAAGTCACGGCCCTGTCAACCCGCTCTGCCTCTGGTCTTTTGGGAACGGAAATGCTAATACTAATTCCAGTTCATTGTGTCACCTTGAGCGAAGCGAAAGGTCTCTCTGGAAAGATTCTTCGCTGCGCTCAGAATGACACGATGCAGTAGAATTAGTATAAAAGGGGTATTTTTGGAGATGGACTTGGATAACAACTTGGTGCGATTAACGAAGACCGAAACCATGCTTGGGGAGTCGTGTGCTGAAAAGAAGGACTAGCGCTATAAAGACCAAAAGAGAGGGCCGGGGCCGCCCGGCCCCCTCTGGGTTTTGTGATTGCTTACGGCTTCGGTTATACTCTCGCGGGTGAAGCGTGATGAAGCAAGCTGTTCAGAAGAGGCCACTTAACGAGTTGACGGTGCACGACCTCGAGGAGTTGATTCGGCGCATCGTGCGTCAGGCGGTTCGAGAAGAAGCGAGCGCGGAGTTCTATGTGAATGATCAAGGCCTGCGCGTGCGCTTCGAGGAAGAAGGCATTGATCCGAAATATCTTGCCGAGCTGCAGCGCCATTATGAGGATCTGCAGCGCGGTCGGGTGAAGCTGAGCAGTGGGATCAACCTGCTCAAAGAGTTACGCCACTTGATGCCTAAGCCCAATGTATGATCTCCAGTTCAGCCCCACGGCCTGTCGAAAGCTGAAGAAGCTCACTCAAAAAGACGCCAATGCTGCTGAACTCATTGTGCGCAAGATCCTCTGGTTGGCCGAGCATGCACTTGGTTGATAAGATTAGAAAGCTCATCATCGTTGACGACCTTGCGCAACACAACGCGGCCTACAATCGGATCAAGAAACTGAAACTTTAAGCCCGCAAGAGTCGGCCATCATCGAGAATAGAGCCTATGTGACGAACCGCCTGAGCGACACCATCTCCGTCTTCGAGTTTGGGGACCGTGCACGGAAAAGAAGAACTAGAGCTATAAAGACCTCTGGCCCTCTCTTTGACTCACAGCTCCAACGCGATCCGCAAACGCTTCTCGATCTCTCGCAGATCCTGAGCCCTCAAACGCCCGACCCTAAGTTGCACTAACCGAGGAGAGATCGTCGCCAGCCACGAAGTCACCACCGAAGGCTTCTTCAGTCCCGCGGCTGCCCAGTCCGGCAACTCATAGCTCGTCGCGTTGCGGTGAGCCGCCACGTTGCCGGTGATCCCCGCCACGGTAACCCGCCCTTCCCCGGACGCGAAAGACTTGCCACTCACGATCAGCGCGGGACGGGTCTTCGCTACTGTCAGCTCAGCATACGGAAAGGGAACTAAGACGACATCACCTCTCCGCAATGCCATAGAGCTCCTTCCAGTTGTCGTAGACGGCATCTTCCTCGTTGTCCCACAGCTCCGCGAGAGAGGCTAACGCCATTCGGTCAAAAGGGCTCAGCTCTTCCACCTTCGAGAAGGCCGGTTGTGCAGCTCGTTCGATGTCTTCCAGCCGCAAGCGGAACTGCTTGCCAAAGCGCTTGGCTGCTAGTTTCCCTTGATGAATCCAGCGACGTAGCGTCTGAGGATGGAGCTTGAGCAACTTGGCCGCTTCTGCGAGAGTGTGATACGTTTCTGTATTCACGATCAAGCACCTCTGTGTGCGGATAATCAACAATGTTCTACAATATACATCAAAGTCTACTAACAATCAAATCCCTAGTTGGAGGCTCTATCAGCCCCGGTGGCCGAGCGGCTCCCCTGTTATGTGGACATAGGGACGAATACTCCCTTTCAAGTGCTAAGCACACTCTAAAAGTTCTGCTTCAGAAGCGCTTTTCCGTCATCGCACATCTATCGCACATTGGGTTTTATAATGGAGCTGTCAGACTTGCCCCGTTTCGGGCGACTGAAAGGGTGACGCAAGTTCAAATCAATGGAGGTGGCGCCAATGGAGCGCAACAGAGAGGTGTACCCAGACGCACAAGTTCCCCAAACGGGTATTGCAGGTGAGCGCAAGCTCGCGGTCTTCCGGACGGTTCTGGATGGGTTTGGACTCCCCTTCCGTCGGCCCATGCTCTTCATGCCCTTCTTCGTGACGGGGCTGATCAGCTCCGTACTGTTTTTCATTACAGCATTTGGAGCACTGGTCGGCGGCGGGCTGGGGGCTTTGTTCAGTCCGAATTCAATAGATTTTTTGCAGAGCATGGGGTGGGTGTTCATGCTGGGGCTGCTCGCCGTCGCGGTGATCTTAGAGCTGGGGGTGGAAGCGACCAGTGGGCTGGCGGCACGGGCGTAGTTGGGGCGTGACACTGAATTAGGAGTGGCTTTCGGGCAAGCGATGCGCCGGTTGCCTGCATTCTTCGTGGCGATGCTGCCGTTCGGGCTGGCTTCCTATCTTCTGGCCAGCTTGTCCACGGTGCTCTCTCAGATGGGGGTGCCCCCGGAGGTTGTCGGGATTGGCCTCCTCATCTTAGGGATCTTCTTGGCGGTCCGGTTTATGCTGGTGCCTGCGGCGATTGTGGTCGGCGAGGCCGGCCCTATCGAGGCGTTCCGAGTGAACTGGCAATTGACTCAGGGAAGCTGGTGGCGCTTGTTTTTCGTTGGACTGATCGCTGGTCTGGGGATTGGCGTGCTCTTCTTCGTCTTGCTGTTTATCCCCATTGTCGGGTGGTTCGCGGCGGGCTGGTTAGCTTTCGCGGGAATGACGACTATATTGACGTTGGCTTATGTGCGGTTGGGAGGACGAGTGGTTGAAGCGTAGCGACGGAAAGAGTGAGGGCAAAGCACGCTTTGCCCCTACTAAATCAATGGAGGTGGCACAGATGGTGCGCGAGTCAGTCGGAGCAGAGTCGTACCCAAACTCACAGATTCCCAAGGAGGGGATCACGATGATTCGGATTCACAGACGTGTTCGTTTGGCAGCGGTCGCCATATTAGCGGCGATCTTGGCAGTGTCGTTAGGCGTGTTGGCGGCTCCGTACCGTAGTGTTTCACCGGTCAGTTTGAACCAGCAAGGTCAACCGGACATTGCGATAGCTCCGGCGATCTTCGAGTTCGGCCCGGTGGTGGTCGGGCAAACCAAGACAGGACGCTTCCGTGTTTTGAACGTTGGGCAAGCAGAGCTGGTGATTAACTCCGCAATGCTGTCGGGGATTCCCGGGGCGGTTGTGGGATTCTCAGCCCCGTTGAAGCTGGCTTCCGGGGCCGAAGCGGAGCTTCAGATTGATTTCAAGCCGACGGCTGAGGGCACATTGAAAGGGGCACTGGAGATAGCATCCAACGATCCCGATGAGCCTAAAGTCAGTTTGACGTTGCGGGGCACGGGAGTGCGTGAGATCGCAGACCTGACGGTGACTGCAAACACAACATGGAATGGTGACGTCTTCGCAAGAAATATCACAGTGGCCAAAGGCGTCACAATTACAGCGATGGAAGAGCTGACCATCTATGCAACAGGCAATGCGCAGATTGACGGAGACTTGACGGGAGGATGTCATGCCATTCGGATCTTCGTCGAACAGAAGGCCGTTATCAGTGGGCGCATTCAGAACCTCTGCTCGGTTGAACAGGTATACGAGCTTCCGAATTCGGTAGCCCCCGGCATTGCGTTGGTAGCGGCCGGTGGTCTGATACTAGCCGGCCCTGTTACAGCGATGGGAGATCCGGTAATCGTCTCTCATCAGTTCTTAATTCCTTCAGCAAAGGAGTTGAGCTATCTACTCTCATCGGGCTCAGGAGGGGCGATGACAGACTCCAGAGAGCAAGAGGCTGACAACCAACCAGAAAACTACGACGTGGAGATCCGGGCTCCTGTCTCAGCCGTGATGGGCGGCAACCCGCTACTGATGTGGCAAGATCAGGCCGTATTGATTGCTGCTGACATCATTGCTGGAGATGGGCTCCCTGGTAGGCCAGAACCAGAAACAGTTATGCAAATGGACACTCAGGGGGGAACAGTAAGAGACAAAGGAGGTAATGGAGGGAACGCTGGCAGCGTCGTAGTCAGAGTAGGGGGGCAAGGCCAAGTGAACGTAGGTTCCAGAGTTGTTGCCGGAGGCAATGGAGGAAATGGTGCTAACGCTCGAGCGAAAGGTATCAAAGGAAGGCGCAATGCCGAGGCTATAGGCGGTAATGGTGGTAATGCCGGCAGCGTCTGGCTGCTCGCTCCCGGAGCAGCGCGTATGAACATCGTAGGGCCTGTGACCCTCAGGCAAGGGAATGGAGGAGCTGGGGGTAATGCCGAGGCAGAAGGGGAAAAAGGCGAGAATGGGTGTCCTCCTGAGGACGGCGGGAAGGCCAAAGCTGAAGGCAAGAAGGGAGGAAACGCTGGTGGTCCCGTCGAGGTGAGAGGCATTGTCCGTGGTCTGCAGAACGTCACCGTGGCTGGAGGTAGAGGGGGCAGAGGTGGTGATGCAACAGCCACAGGCGGTCGAGGGGGAGACTCTACATGCTGCAAGGAGGGTGGCAAAGGTGGTGACGCGGAAGCTGTGGGTGGCAAAGGTGGCAATGTGGAATTAGATACGCGGGGCTATCCGGTACAAGTGGCACCTGCTCCCTCTTTTCAAGGTGGCGACGGTGGCAACGCCACCGCAACAGCAGGCAACGGTGGTGACGGTGCTCCACCAGGAGACCCAGGAGAAGCAAAGGCGAAGAAAGGAGAGGGCGGAGAAGGCAAGATTATTGCCCCTCCCATGGTGCAGCGTAGGGATGGTGTCGACGGCGTTGCGAATAAAATTCCGGGAGTTGCTGGCAAGGCCCAAGCTTGCCTTCCTTCCCCAGCCATCGACCTGGTTTTTGGCATTATCCCTGGTTGGAAGGGCTGCGCGTTCTTCACTCTGTCTGCGTCCGTCGGCCAGCTCGCCGACGCGCTCAATGGCGGCGGCTTCCTCGCTGCGGCTCACCAGAACCTCAACTCCCTGGCGATCATTGACCTGGCCAGCCGCCAACTGAAGATGATCTCAGTAGGCTCGCAACCGCACTCGGTGGAGATGACGCCGGACGGTCGTCGCACGTTCGTCGGCAACTTCGGATCGGGTAACATCTCTGTTGTTGATGTTCCTAACCAGAGGGTCATCGAGACGGTGCGGGTGGGAAATCAAACGGTGGCGCTTGCTCTTGATTCAAAGACGAATAAGCTCTATGCGGTGAACTTCGGCGACAACAACGTCGCCGTGGTGCAGTACAAAGAGGGCGCGAGTCAAGTGGTGGGGACTGTGCGCGGCCTTCGGGAGCCGATCTATGTTGCCCTCTCTCCGGATGGGCGCCGCGGGTACGTCAGTTCACAAAGACGAGGCCAAGATATCGTCGTCTTTGACACGGTGTCTACAAACATTGTCGGGCGCGTTCCCATGCCCAACCTGGAGCTGCGTAAACTTGCTGTCTCGCCCGATGGCAAGCGCCTCTATGCTGCGGCACGAACCGATGCGCAAGGCACAGGGCGAATTGCCGTTATTGATACGACAAACTTGCAGATCGTTCAGCAGATTCCTGTAGAGGCCTATCCCTTGGCATTGACAGTCACTCCGTCAGGAGGGTGTCTGATCGTAACACATTCTTTCCCAAACAAGGTCTCTTTCATTGATTTGAAGACCGAGAAAGTGCTGGCGGTATTACCTTCCGGCCAGGTGCCACAAGCGGCCGCGATCGGAGGAGGATTGGTCTACGTCACTAACTTAGAAAGCGATGCGATCTCTGTTTACAACCTGGGATCTTGCCAGTAGAACTAGCTGAGCTTGGGAGGGGGCCGGGGCTGCCTGGCCCTCTCTCGGCCTCACAGTAGAAGCCCAGAACAAAGAAGGAGAGACAAACTCATACTTGACTCAACAAAGGAGGGAATCGTCATGACGAATCTGAAGAGCCTACGGTGGTTGGGCTTGGCGCTGCTGGCGGCTTTTCTCGGTGCAGCCTCGTGGGGTGCGACAGGCGTAGGGGCAGGAGACCCCTGCCCGCCGAACTGTCCACCAAAGCCGACCCATCCGCCGCCGCAACCGGGGTTTAGCGCTGTGTTAGCCGTGACCAAGCTCACGTTCTGTCCAAACCAGCAACCCATCGCTGGCGCTCTAGTGACATACAGCAGCCAGCATGACCCCAATATTAAAATTGAGGGCCATACGAACGAAGCGGGCCAGTTCGCGGCTTGGATCTTCTTGTTTGGATTGAACGCAGCAGTGGCCTTGGGCGATCTCCAAGTGGAGATCACGCTGGCGGGGTTTGAGGTGCAACAGCTCACAAAGCTCGTCTTTTCGTTTCCGTTCTTCGGGACGTTCATCAACGTGAACGCCTGTATGGGCAGCTTGCTGTACCCGAAGGGGTTAGGTTGTGAATGCGACAAGATCCCCGTCGGCTTCGGTCTCGTTCGGTGGTTCGATTCAGAGGAGGAGTGCAAGAAAAATGGGATCGGCCCGGCTTGGGATGAAGCCGTGGCCCGAGGCGCTCGGTTCTGCTGTACTTGGTACTATTGTAAGGACCCTGAAAGGTGTCCCGATAAAATCCATGTCGTAAACACGACCAAAGAAAACGCGTGTAGGTGCGAAAAACCAGATTTTCCTGGGGCGCAGGGTTGGCAAGCCGTCTGCAACATTGCCTACAAGAACGAGTGCTGCTGCGTGCCCAAGGGTCTTGCAGCAGCCCAGAGCCAATCGAAACTGCCGTGTCCAGGGGCAAGTAGTGCGAGCGCGTCCGTCCCTTGTCAACTGAAGTTGAAGCGATACCCAGGGAAGTTGCCTTTCACTGAAGAGTAGGCCACTTTCACAAAGGAGGTGATCCAAACACCATGAAGACTCTCTCGGGCAAACTCAGAAGCTGGGGAATGTCAGGCGCTTTGCTAATGGCGCTGGCTTTAGGCGTCGGCCCGCCGCGGGCAGAGGCAGTTGCCTCATCGGCAGCGTGTCTCAGCGCCTCCCCCTCCACGTTGAACTTCGGCACGGTGACCGTGGGCAGCAGCCGGGCGATCTCCGTGCTCATCCGCAATCTCTGCAATCGCACCATCCATGTCTTAGCGGCTCACATGGAGGTCGGTCTTCACTATCGCTATGTGGGGCCGTCTTCCGTGGCGATTCCCGCGCACGGGGCCATTGCCGTCCAAGTGATCTTCACTCCCCGCGTTCCCGGCACTCTCACAGATAGACTGATCGCCAGGACCGACGAGGGAATCGTCTACCCGCTGCCCTGCATCGGCATCGGGGTCGCACCGCCGCCGATACCCGTCCGTGGCAAGAAGTGCGAAGACCTCAACGGCAACGGCCAGTGTGATGCGAATGAGTCGGGCATGTCAGGTGTCAGAATCACGCTGCTGGGTCCACTGCCGTTACCATCAGTCCAGACGACGCTTACCGGGCCGGACGGCAGCTTTCAGTTCGTCGTGACCACGCCGGGGATCTACCAAGTCAGCGAGACTGTGCCGGAGGGTTGCGAAGCTACCAGGCCGGCGAGCGTGACAATCAACGTATCGCATGGGGTTACGCTCCCACTGATCTTCTTCGCCAATCGCTGCAAGTTCCCGCCAGTGACAGTTCGCATCTGCAAAGTCTGGGACCGCAACCGCAACAAGAAGTGGGACCCCGACGAGTGGGGGCTTCCCTTCTGGTGGATTCTCGTAACCGGGCCTGAAGGCTTTCACAGCCTTTTGGTGACAAACATCTTCGGCTGCACGGAGATTACTATCGAGAAGCGCGGACAGTATACCGTCCAAGAGCTGCCGCGGCCGGGCTGGGATCACATCACCCCGCCAAGCGTCCCGGTAGCTCATCCTGGACCGACAAGAGAGATCATTTTCTTCAACGACGTAGACCCTTAATCTGTAGGGGCGAGGCATGTCTCGCTCTATCTTATGAGGAGGTGCAGTTCTATGTTGTGGGGTTCAACGCTGAAGTCAAAAGCGGGTTGGTTGTTGTTAGGATTACTGTTGATCGGGATGGCAACGCTCGTTGTGTGGAGCGCACCATGGCGGATAGCTACGGCCCAGGCGCAGAAAGTGACGTATATCTACTCGGCCAAGTAAGTCTGTGCGCCTGATTTGGGGCCGACGGAGCCGGCTCTGGTGCCGGGCATCTACAAGACGGCCGTCAACGTGCGCAATTTCTTAGATCAAGAAGTGAAGTTCACCAAGAAGGTCGTGGTGTCGCGTGCCCAGGACGATCCGCGTGGTCCGATTTCTGAGCGTGAGACGGTCACCCTCAAACCCGACGAAGCGATTGACATTGACTGTCCGGACATCGTCAAGCTGCTGAAAACCCAAAGAGCGCTATCGCCCAAGGGCTTTGTGGTGATCGAGAGCCCGGTGGAGCTGGAGGTCGTGGCTGTTTACACGTCTGAGTTACTTGTGAAAGACGCAAGCAGCGATTTCACTTGCTGGAACAAGGTGCTCTATTTTGATATCCCTATAGAGCCTAGCGGGCTTGCGCCCATTGGGCAAGTGGAATACCCGTTGCCAAATAAAGTCAGTGAGATCGTCCTGCCCTGCCCGCCACCGCCGAAAACCGTGAATATCCCTCCGGGAGGCCAAGATGTCCAAGACGCTCCGGAAGGGGTTGATCAAGTAGTCATCATCAACCCTCCGGGTAATCCCGCGATCAACGTCCCGGGGGCAGTGCCTGGTGGGGGAAGGGCAGCGATGCCAGTTACGCCGGGCCAGCGAATCATCATTCGCAACCCTGGCCCCGGTCCAGCTAACGGCGTCAGGAAGATCTACCAACTCAACGACCTGCAGACACATTTGCGTGGTCTCCTTGGAATGCCCACTGGCAACATCTTCGTGGCTAAAAAAATCGTAGAAATCGACCGCGGGAACAAAGGCATCGGCATCTTCAAGACGCCGCCTGGGCGTGAGCACCTGGCGCCAGTCCCCCCGGGGCGTCTGTTTGAGATCATTCTTCCAGCACCGCCAGAGGGAGTACCGCAAAACGTGACGGAAGCCGTACGCACATCGATCAATGAAGGATTAAAGAGAGCCGGAAAGTCACCGTTACCGCCAGAGGTCACTATCGAGATCATTCACATGGAGTATGGGGTCGGCAAAGGTTTAGCTAGTGTAGGACCCGAAGTAGAAATGGGTATTGGGCAAGGGGTTGGAGTCGGTGTCGGCGCAGGCATCAGCATTGACGTCGAGTACATCCAACCCAAGCGCGTGGAACGCTAAAGAAGCGAGTGTGTAGGGGCACGGCGCGCCGTGCCCCTACGGGAGGTAAGATCATGCGCAAAGCAAGCCAAAAGTTATGGATCGGACTCGTGATATTGGGTCTTTTGAGCGCAGGAGTGGTCGTGCAAGCGGAGGAGCAGCGGTCGCCGCAGCCGAGCGATTTTTGGGGGCAGGAACTCGTCCTTGGATGGTACGGTTCCATCGTGGGTGGCTTCGTCGGCTCATATCTATGTCGCTATAAAGAGGCCTTTAATCCTGCTCTTGCCAGAGGTCTCATTGATTGTGATCTCTTACATCGCTTCTTGACCGGCGAGGATATACTGGACATCTCTTGGCTCTCTGGTCTTCACCACATGATTTTTGGGATGAACCTAGGCCGAGCGCTAGGGGCAAGTACAGGGGTCGTCCTAGCGGGGTCCGCTTTTGGGATAGATGGCAATATCTGGGCGGCGTACGGGGCGACGGGCCTCTGGTTCGTTGCCACCCTGTATATGGAATGGTTACAACTGGTGCCGCTCGTCCCCGCTCTCGTGGCCACCATCGGTTACAACTGGGGAGCAAAAGTGAAAAGTGAGAAGAGCCGATCGGCCGCACTTGGATGGGGGCTTCCGCTGGTCAATCTGCGCTTTTAGATAGATCTAACAGCAGCCCAAAGAAAGGTTGAGCATGGAATGGCTAGCTTTCATCATCATTAGCATCGCGGCCATAGCTTTGTTTCTGTGGTTCTCTCTCCACTTCTTCAAGTTGTTCTTTTGGCTATTCGCTCAGATGATCGGCGTGTTTGCTCGCGTGTTGCCTGTGCTCTGGTCTAACGTGTGGGGGCCAGTCTGGCCACTGCTTGAGGTGATTGGCGAACGACTCTCCTTCGCTCAGGACCAGCGTGTCAGCGCCTTAAAAAACTGGGCCATGGGGCAGGGATTTTCCTTCGAGCGGGCGACCGATCACGGCGTCGCCGAAAGCTTCTCTGATTTGCAGTCTCTGGCGCAGGGCACCAAACAATATGCTACCGATCTGATCGCCGGGGTGTGGGAAGGTTTTGAATTTCTGGGATTTGATTATCACTACCAAACAGTCGTACCGACTCCTGATGGCCGAAGACGGGTCGATGTGCACCACTTCTCGGCGGTCGTCATGGTTAGCGACGTGCCCTTGAGGCCGCTCTTGATCTGCCCCAAAGATTTTGCGCCTCACGCCCCAGCACTCTATGCGGAGATTCCCATAGAGCACAGCGAATTCGCTCGTGGATTTTCTGTCCAGGGGCCCGATAGCTCCTGGGCACACGAGGTTCTTCAGCCTAAGATGATCGAGTTTTTGCTGAACTCGCCGCGCTATGTCGTCGAATTCGGAAAGAAGCATATGATCGCTTATCGGTCGGGGTTTTTTGAGGAGATGCACTTTGGGGCCGCTGCAGATCTGCTGAGCGGCATCTTGAAGAGGCTGCCTATCTGAGCTGTTTTAAGCCTCTGTGTGCTCTGCGAGCGCGTATTCGATTGCCTGCTCCAGTGTCATGGCTTGACCCTGAGCCCATGCTGTTGCAAAGGACTCTTCGTCCAAAGCGGCCCGTAAATCCGTCAGATCGCGCTCATAGTCGGCTGATTCAGATGGAGCCCTACGAAGCCCGAGCGCTTCGCGCAAGGTCTGCGCGGTAGAAAGCAAGACCACGGCTCGCTGAAGCTGTCGCCGAGCATGGGCTACAGCCGCAAGCCCCTCCAAACAATAAATAATATAGGGCTTCTCTCCCCCGGCATGGCGCAAACGCAAACTCTCTCTGTAGAGGGTCGCTGCCCGCTCATAGTCTTTCTGGCGATACGCCACACTGGCCAGGCCGCTCAAAGATCCAGCGATGCCTCCGCGCACGTCCATCCGGCGAAAGAGCGAGAGACTCTCTTCAAAAAGAGCGCGCGCTTGTTCGTACTCACCTTGGCGCACGGCCACGCTCCCCAAGCTGTTCAGTAAATACGCAACACCCTGCTTATCGCCCAACTCACGTCGCATCTGTAGGCTCTCTTCATAGCGCGAGCGCGCCAGCGCGTAGTCGCCACGGTCGTAGGCCACGCTCCCCAAGCTGCTGAGTGTATAAGCAATACCGCTTTTATATCCCAGTTCGCGTTGCAGAGTCAAGCTCTCCTCGAAGAGAGCGACCGCGTGATCATAATTGCCCTCCAGCTGGGCCAAACCCCCTAGAACATTCAAGGAACTGGCGATCCCCTCCGGCTCTTTCAGTTGACGTCGTATGGCAAGCTCTTCTTCATAATAAGCCCGCGCTGTAGCGTAATCCCCCTGCTCCCATGCAGCCCCGCCCAAATTCCCCAGGGCGGTGGCTACGCCGACGAGATTCCCGATCTCGCGATGGAGGGCCAGCGCTTTTTCGTAGAACGCCCGCGCTTCGGAATGGTTCCCCTGCATGGACGCTACTAAGCCCAAGTTGACCCATGAGCTGGCGATGCCCCGCTTGTCGCTCAGCTCTTGAAAGATCTCTAAAGTCTGCTGAAAGAACGAGCGTGCTTCAGGGTAGTCGCCCTGGGCGCAAGCTAATCGTCCGGCCCCGGTGAGCACCCGCGCGTAGAGTTCGGTTCTGAGCCCCTGCGCTTTCGACAGAACTCTCTTCAGCCACGCCCGCCCCTCGCTGCGATACCCCCGCACGTTCCAGAAGACCCAGAGCGTCTTTGCCAACCGCAAGGCCGACTCAATTCTGTCTGTCTCTAATGCCCACGAGAGCGCGGCTCGTAAGTTGTCGTGCTCATGCTCCAGCCGCTCCAGCCAGACGGCCTCGTCTTGACTGCCGATGGCGTCCCACGCTTCGGCCATCAAACGCACATAAAAATCGAGATGCCGGGCGCAGACGCTCTCCAGCTCGTCAGCTTCTACGAGTCTCTCTCGCGCATACTGTCGCACCGTCTCCAGCATCCCGTAGCGCATTTGGGCATCTTGCTCTTCTGCCTTGACCAGGGATTTGTCTATCAAGTGCGTCAGCAAGTTTAAAGCTTCTCTTGTTTCAATGCCCTCGCCGGCACAAACAGACTCAGCAGTTTCGAGTGTGAACCCCCCAGAAAAAACCGAGAGCCGGCGCAACAGGGCTTGTTCCGACGCTGAGAGAAGATTGAAGCTCCAATCCATCATTGTCTGCAGGGTCTGCTGATGGGGCATGGCTGTTCGGCTGCCCGCGCTCAACAAGCGAAAGCGATCATCGAGCCGCGCGGCGATCTGCTGCACGGTGAGCGTCCTCACTCGTGCGGCGGCCAGCTCAATCGCCAAGGGTAACCCGTCGAGCCGCTGACAGATCTGCACGACTGTTGTGGCGTTCTGTTTGTTCAGCGCAAATCCCGGCAGCAGGGCCTGGGCGCGCTCCACAAAAAGACTGATCGCTTCGTACTGTTGCAGCACTTTGAGAGTGGGCAGGGGTTTTTCTGCCGCGGGCATAGAGAGCGCTGGCACCGGCAAGAGCGTTTCGCCGCGTACGCCCAAGGCTTCGCGGCTAGTTGCTATGATCTGTAGGCTCGGACAAGCTTGTAAGAGCGTTTCGGCGCAGCGCGCGCACGCGTGGACGATGTGTTCGCAGTTGTCCAGCACGAGCAAGATACTTTTTGCTTGGAGATGCTCCAAAATAGTTTCTATACTCGGACGACCGGGGGTTTCGCGCAGCCCCAGCACAGTGCTCACACGATGGGCCACCGTCGTGGGGTCTGCAAGAGCAGCTAATTCTATCAGCCAGACTCCATCCCTGAAGTCGTGGACGAGATCGGTGGCGACTTTGAGGGCGAGCCGGGTCTTGCCGCAGCCGCCGAGACCGGTGAGCGTCAGTAATCGGGCGCTGAAGAGCAATTGCTTGATCTGAGAGATCTCGCGCTCGCGCCCGATGAAGCTGGTCAGTTCTTGGGGCAAGTTATGAAGAGCCGTTGGAGGAAGCGTGGAGACTTGGCGCTTGAGAATCTGTTCGTAGAGAGCACGGGTCTCCGGCGATGGCTGGAGATCAAGATCTCTTTTCAGCGTTTCAACGCACATCTGGTATGTGCGCACGGCCTCGCTCTCTTCACCGGCGAGATAGTGATAGAGCATCTTCTGGCGAAAGATCTCTTCTCTGGTGGGCACAAGTTCGAGCATCTTGTGACACTGTTCTAGAGCGCGCCGATACTCTCTCAAATAGGCATAACATCCGGCCAGCCGCGCCAGTGCCTTGAGCACCAGCTCGTGCCAACGCTCTCGCAGAGTGAGTGTCCATTCTTCGTAGCGGTCTTCGGCGAGAAACTCTCCCTGGGTGAGCGCGATGGCTCTTTCGTATTCACAGATCGCCTGGCCTAACTGTCCAGCGTTCCCCAGTTTCTGACCTTCTTCTAAGGCTTGCATGAACTCCTGCGCATCCGTTGTATATGGAGCTTGGGCATTGAGAGAGTAGCCTCCCGGACGGGTGAGGATATACTGCGAATCGGAACCGCGAGTGATCTTCGGTTCAAGGACTTTGCGCAGCTCGCTGATGCGCTTGCGCAGATTGACGGCGGCAGTGTCCGCCGGGGCTTCGGGCCAGAGGAGCTCGATCAGCTCATCTTGGGAGAAGATACGTCCGGCGTGAGTGACGAGGATTTTGAAGAGCGTCTTCGGTTTGCCCAAATGATCCAAGGTTGGGGTGAGATCGTCCTTCCCCCTCCAGACACGGAACTCTCCACAGAGCTGAACTCGAAGTGCCATATCTGCCCCTAGAGTCGCCGCGATAGGGAGCTGTTCTGACAAGCCAACCTCCGTCGTCTTAACCGATTGTAGTCTATCCGCGGGGTCTTTGACAAGACCCCATCTCATTCTTTGGGGTTCAGTATTAGAAATATACTGAGCAGAAGCGCCTTTCCGTCACCGCACAATTTCCGCATGGGGCTCTACTGGCATCATACAGCCAAAGCACGCAGATCTTTCTCTGGCGTGTGAAGTGAACAGAAGTTCGCTATGTGTGGAGTGATAGAGGAGGGTTTTACATTGGACAGAGCGTCCGCCGAAATGGTAGATAAAAATATTGGCGTCAAGGAAGACGCTATCGCCGTCCTGAACGTCGGTCAGAGTCATACTCGATCTCTTTGTCTCGTGGGATGCTCAGGGGATAGAGACGAGGTCTGTCAAGATTCCCGTCTCTTGTATGCTATAATTGCCATTTGCGAAACATAAAAATCTCGTATATAATTATGGATAATATGGGTGATTTCGTATGCGGACGACCTTGGAGCTGGATGAGAAATTGTTGGAGCAAGTTTTGAAGCTGAGCGGTGCTAAGACGAAAAAGAGCGCCGTCATGGCCGCAATGGAAGAATATATCAAGATGAAGAGGCGCGAAGAGCTGCGCGCTATGATCGGCGCCTACGAGCACGGTATGACGCTTGATGAGCTGGCCCAGACTCGTGATGAAGACTGAGCCGAAGATACTCGCCGACACATCTGCTTGGATTGCCAGCTTCCAGCGAGAAGGTCATGATGCACTGAAACAGAAGCTTGATGAGGCCTTGGAAAAGAATGTGCTGGCCATCAGTGGGCTCGTCTTGTGCGAGCTGCTCCAAGGGGCCAAAAGCGAAACAGAGTATCAGAAGCTCGCCGAGAGATTTCGAGCACTTCACTATCTGCCGACGCCCGAAGGGACGTGGGAGAGAGCGGCCAAGCTTTCGTTCGCGCTGCGACGCCAAGGGCTTACGATACCGACAACAGACGTCGTGATTGCCCAGATTGCGCTAGACAATCGCTGTGCCCTGTTGCACTGTGACCATCACTTCGATCTGATCGCCCGGCATTCGGATTTACAGGTCATCGCGGCTGTCTAAACGCGCCCTGCTGATCGGCCTTTCCATCACCGCACAATTTCCGCACATCGCGGGTGTATAATGGAGGAGCAACCTCACCACAACCCTTTCCTGTCAACGGGAGGGGTACCGTAGGCAGGGTGGGGTCAGGCACGCAGAACACAAGAGGAGGGATAGACGTTATGAAGATTCGGCAACCTCTCGCAGTGCGAATCTCAGTAGATCACAATGAGGTTCAGAGTGCTCTTGAAAAGCGAGCATGTGCGGCCCATACTGCCTCCGAACATCTTCACAGGAGGTCAGCTTATGCGAGCTCGCACATGCCCAACGACCAGCGTACCCCAAGCCGTGCCTGGGAGCAATGGCCCCATCCCCAACCTCACCGCCCCGGAAGTCCTCAGTCAGGCTCTGGCC
>JBBIUX010000043.1:0-16072 GCA_037440025.1 Candidatus Fraserbacteria bacterium
TGGCTGTACTATTACAACGTGGAGCGCAGCCATAGTGGGGAGGGCATGAAGGGCCAAAGCCCCTGGCACAAGTTGAGGCAGTTGGGAGTGAAAGTGCCCAAGGAGTTTGCCGTGCTGCCCCCGATTGCGTTGGATAGAATCTCTACCGACTGGCTCCTGGGCCCTGGTAACGATCTCTTGACCCATTACATTTCAGTCCGTTTATAGTATAGATAAGTAAGCTTCGTAGAGAATATCGCCATTGAGCCGTGACACGCTCACGTTCTTGAGAGGAAGGGCCTTGCTCAGTCGTTCCACGCCGACCCCGCCGACCGGGCCGGGGGCCTCACGCCCTCCAATGATCTTTGGCGCAATCACAAAGAGAATCTTGTCAACGAGTTTGGCACTGAGAAAACTCCAAGCAGTCTCCGAGCCCCCTTCGATGAGCACGCTGTCAATTCCCTCCTGAGCCAGTTTCTGAACGAGAGCATGCGGGTCCACTCTGCCGTGCAGGTCAGGCAGGCGCCAAATATCGAGATGGGCTTGTTGTAAGACGTGCTCTTTTTCAGCTGTGAGGGCTTCCGTAGTGGCTAAAATAGTCTTGGTCTTTTCGGCGGAGCGCACGACCGTTGTGCCAAGAGGGATGCGGCCGTGTGAATCGAGAACGATCCGGATGGGATCGCGAGTTTTCTTCTCCAAGCGCGCTGTCAGTTGGGGGTTGTCGGCCAGCACTGTTCCGATGCCCACGAGGATGGCCCGATGTCGGTGGCGCAGCTCATGGGCAAACTTCAGCGATTCGGGAGACGAGATCCATTGAGAGTCTCTGGTGTGGGTGGCGATTTTCCCATCGGCGGTCATGGCCATCTTCAAGGTGATAAACGGCTTTCCGGTCGTCTTGAATTTGAGATAGATCTCGTTGAGCTTGCGGGCCTGATGCTCTAACATCCCTTCGATGACTTCGATGCCGGCATGGTGCAGACGTGCAATGCCACGACCATTCACACGTGGATCGGGGTCGCGGACAGCGATAAAGACTCTCTTAATGCCGGCGCGGATGATCTCGTCAACACACGGGGGATTTCGCTTGCCTGGACCGGCGCAGCAGGGCTCTAAATTGAGATAGAGTTCAGCGCCGCGGGCGAGCACACCCGCCTGCTGAAGAGCAATAAATTCGGCGTGGGGAGCACCGAACTGTTCATGCCAGCCCTCGCTGATAATAATATTCTGTTTCGCGACGACGGCTCCGACCATCGGGTTGGGGCTGGTCCAGCCGGCGCCGCGCTCGGCCAACTCAAGAGCACGACGCATGAAGTCTTCCGGACGTAGCATATCACTGCAAACGCGTTGCCAGCTCGTAGAGCGTCGGGATGGAGAACCATTTGACGAGATAGAGCAATAGAATCAGTACCAACGGCGACAGATCAATTCCAACGGGCATATTTCTCAAGACATAATAGCGAATCGGCGCGAGCAACGGCTCGGTCACGGCGTGCAAAAACTGCACAATCGGGTTATAGGGGTTAGGTTGGACCCAACTGATCAAAGCTCGAATGATCACGATCCAGATATAGACCGTGATCACCCAGTTCAAGATCGAAGCGACAGCGATGAGCAAGTTCTTCAGGGCGAACATACAGATATTATACAAAACGCACCGGCCCCGCACGACAGAGCACGGAGCCGGTGAAATCCCTGTGAACTTTTATCTTTGCACTGCTTCCGGCTGGCCTTGCGGTATGAAAGCCACCGCAAGGTGGATGAGGCGTCCCGCTGGCAGCGTCAGTTTGAGTTTCTCGCCCTCACGCTCGGCCTTCCCCGGCACTTCCACCCAACGACCAGCTTCATTGAGAAAGACCAACGCTTGAATCTCTTGATCGTGCCAGTCAGTCGGAATATTGACTTTGAGCTCTACTTCTTCAGATTCAAACCCTCCGATCATCAGATCGAGAAACCGCAGCGCGGCAGCAGGTATCTCCGGCATTGACTGTGAGAGTGTGCGCGTCCTCCCGAAGGTGGATGAAGGCAATTGATCCGTGCAATGGTTCATGGCAAGGTTCCTCCTCTTTTTGGGGATTCTGATTTTTCAAAGCTCAAAGTGGACACAGGCTTTATCCTCTCCTCCTTGGTGAAAAAGCCGAGCAGCTCTTTCCAAGCTCTTTCCCAGTCGAGGTGGAGTATGGCCATAACCAAATCGACCAGTCGCGCGATCACCCCTTTGGTGGCGGTTTTTTTGAAAAATTTCCAACTCTGTAGATGGGGCTCTAGCATTACTGGGCTTGGCATCAATAATACAGACGGTTCTGGTGCTTCACTGTGAGGCTGATTCACGAAAGGGGCTTCTGATAGCGACTGAGGTGGCAGCGGCGTGGCAGGTGGAGCAGCGAGCAAGCTCGGTTGTGTCGCCAGCGCAAGAAGCGTCCCCTGTTGCAGAATAGCTATTGATATGATCCCGACGGCAGCTCTTTTTTCAGTCAGAAGCTGGCCGGAGAGAGAGACCCAGTGATCATCTTGGAGCATATAGATTTTGAGATCAGCTTCTTCTTCTGGTGGCACTTCACCCTCGCGATAGTAAACTTCTAATTCAACCTCGCCGCTGTCTAGCCCAGAAGCTCGAACTGCGAAATACTTCACGACATGCTCCAAGACAGGCAGCCCTTCAGGCTGCTTTGAGAGCGCCTGGGCGATCACCCACGCGCGGGTCCCATGCACCTCCGGTGAGAGCGTGAGAGTGATCGAATTTTGCTCTGAAGCGTCGAGTCGTTCGCCGCCGCTCACTGTCTCAAAGAGCCAGCCGGCGGTCAGTCGTCCGGCGTGCGGCTCGGCAGGCCGGAGCAGCCACGGAAAGATTGCTGCAAACTCTAGCCCTTCTATTTTTTGGTTGGTGGGTCCGAGTTCTTCTCCCCAGAAGTTGCGCTGTGCCGAGATATCCCGCACTGCGGCGGTGACGCGAAGAGCGAACGAACCGTTCTCACGGAAATCATTTTCATACAGATCAATGTGCTCTGAGCTGTCTATCAGAACACTGCCTTGGGCATTGCGCTCGAAGATATTGCGATCCAGATAGGCAGTTCGCGCGTTCGCGAGATCGAGCCCCAGCCCCGTATTATCTATGATTCCGTTTTCGGTCAGTGTCAAGCGCTCAGCATCTCGCACGTGCACGCCTCCACGGCTTCCGCCGCGGATGACGTTTTCGACCAAACGCACGTCGCGCCCTTGCTCCAGAAAGATTCCCCAGGGCTGATCAGAAAAGAGATTCTTGGCTATATAGAACCCGTGCACCTCCGAGAGATGAAGTCCGCCCGCGCCGTTGTGTATAAAAGTGTTCTCCTGAAAGCGGCTCTGCGCGCTGCGCTCGATACGGATGCCCCATTCGCCGTTTTCGTCTATGGTGTTTGAGAGAAAAGCGTCTTGGGTAGTGCCGATTATCTGTATGCCGTCGGTTTGGTTGGCAACGATCTCGTTTGCGCGAAAATGGTTGCCACCCTGGCTCGCCTCAATCCGTATTCCCAGATGATTCTGACGGACTGCGTTCTCTTCGACCCAATTGCTCTGCGGAGCGCGTCCGTCAGAGCGACCGACGAGCGCGAGGGCTACGGCATTCTGAGCGAACGAGTTTTCACGGATGGTATTGAGCTGGGTAGCTCCCCGGAGTGCGAGCCCTATCTCTGTTTGGGCTTCAAAGAGATTTTTTTCAATAGTGTTATCAGAGCTATCTTGCAGTACCAGTCCTCGCCGACTGCCAGAGATTTGGTTTTCTCGGATGGTGTTCCCGTTGGCTTGGTCAAGGATCATAGCAGCTTCTCTTTGTTGCAAGATAGCGTTCTCTCGCACGGTGTTCTCATAGGCTTCGGTAAATTGTAGACCCACGCCGTTGGATGTGATCTGATTCTGAGCAATCTCACAGCGGCGTGCGCCGGAGAGTTCGAGCCCCGCTTCACCGTTTTGGGTGATCTCGTTTTCTCTAATGACACAATCACTCGTCAAGTTTGCTACGAGAATGCCGGTGAGTCCATTCGTGCTTATGCGGCTCTGACGAATCTGAGTCCCGCGCCCGGAAAGGATTTGAATCCCGACAGCGTTCCCCAGAACTGTGATCTGTTCCAAGACTACGTCATCAGCGTTTTCTATTCCTACTCCGAAAAGCTCAGAGTTCTCGAGAATGGCTTGACGAACATGCGCGCGGTGCCCTTTGATCAGTAACGCCGGGGATTGAGCTGAGGGGCTGATAGAAAACCCTTCAATGAAGACGTTCTTGACCAAAACTTCAATGGTGCCAAAAATTTTTGTTTTCTCCGGACCTTCCGAGGCTTGCAGTCTTAAGCCAACCGTCTCGATGGAGAAAGATTCTTTGTATTCGCCGGGGGCAACCCAAATAATAGTATACCCCGGCTGATGGGCGGCTCTTTTCAGGGCAGCAGTGATGGTCCGAAAGCGGGTGATGCCGTCTGCGAGGCCGTTCGCGTCGACCCACAGGGTTCCCGAGCCGCCGGTGATGGGCACAGCGAGCAACGACCCAATCAACAGACACAGTCCGATCTCTTTCCATCGCCCTGCGTGCCGCACGTCCGTCTCTCCGAATGATTTTTGTGACATAGGGGCACGGCATGCCGTGCCCCTACGGTTTTTATTTATTTTGCTCCCGTCGCCAATGCAATCGGCGGAGCCGAATTGAGCACAACTACGGGGATTTCGGCCAACACGATGTTCGCTTGGGTCTTGACGAAGCATTCCAAGCGCTTCCAGCCGTTCGTCGCTCGGTCGAAGTAGAGCAGACAGAGCTGGCTCTCATCTAAGCCCTTGATCTCGGCGTCGGTGTACTCGACCTCGATCTGGGCTATGCCGGATCGGACGCCGCTCACGAGGGCGCTCACGATCTTGACCGGGTTCTCTAAGAGCTTGCGTTGCTCCGGGAACCCATTGCGATACTTCGCAATGATCACGACGCCATCCGCGTTGATGTCAACGTTATAGAAACGCAGCTGCGTGCTGGCCGTATTGGTCGCATCGAATTCGGCACGACCGCTGCCGAACTTTCGGAAGATC
Source organism: Candidatus Fraserbacteria bacterium (assembly GCA_037440025.1). Lineage (GTDB taxonomy): Bacteria > Bipolaricaulota > Bipolaricaulia > RBG-16-55-9 > DRXL01 > JANXCC01. The sequence continues at coordinate 5,023 of JBBIUX010000043.1, forward strand.
CAGCCCGTGATGGAGTTCTCGACAAGCTCAGCCGTTGGGGCCAGGAGCCAAGGCATCACAATGGGGCAGGGACTGCTGCCCAAGGGGGCTCCATCAGCCGTACAGTCACGGTTTAAGCGAATGCCGATGACTGTGTCTCCCCGGCCTTCAAAGATTCCCGACGGTCCACTGGGGTCGCCCCACCAGTTACGGTCGGCGCGGATGGTCGTCTCGTCCAGGCCCCCAGCCAAACGGAGGCCGAACTGGGTGTTGCCGACGATATCGTTGAACTCGATGTCTATCTTGCTAGAGCCGGAACCGAGGTCAATGCCCCCTTGGCCGTTCTGGAGGACTTTATTGTGATCGAAGCCGACGTTGGTCGTCTCAGCAAAAGAGACGCCAGCCCAGTAATTTCCCGAAATAGTGTTCTGCCGGGCGTCCAGGTCGGTCGCCCCGTGGGCGTTGATGCCGTACCATTGGTTCATCTCGATGGTATTCGCGATAAGATCGTTGTTTTTGGCGCCGTTGGCTAGTCTGACGCCCTCTTGCTGGTTCTCTCTGATCTGGTTGAGCTGGAGCATATTGTCATTGGCACCATCGAGCACCACGCCGGCCTCGCCGTTGGAGAGAATTTGGTTCTCGCGCAGCGCGTGTCGAGAGGCTCTCTCTAAGAAAATCCCGATCTTGCCGTTGTCTTTGATCAAATTATTGGCAAGCGTGTCGTTGCGAGCCCGTTCAGCTACGTGAATGCCGTGACCGTTGTTGCCGGTCAGCTCGTTCGATCTGAACGTATTGCGCCCATCGCTCTCTTGGATAAAAACCCCGTCTTCGTGGCTGTCTCTGATAGCATTGGTCGCGAAGGTGTTGTTGCTGGGGGCGCGGCCAGATTCTTGGGCGACCAACTTGATGCCGAAACTGTTATTGCTCAGCTCGTTGCCTACCAGATTGTTCCCGCTGGTGTCGCCGGAGAGCAATATTCCTTCGGCTCCGGCACGAGCGTTGTTATAGATTTTGTTCCCCTGGACGGTGTTGCGCTTGGCTGACCGCTCGCCCTCTTTGATAGCGAGACCGCCAGCGCCGTTATTGAAAAGCTCGTTTTCGCGGACTTCGTTATTATCGGACGCTTGGATGGTGATCCCGTAGACGCCGCTGGTGCTGATCTTGTTTTTCAAGATGACGGCACCGTTGGCCTTGTCTAATTTAATGCCGTCCATGGCGTTGTTGGCGATCTCGTTAGCAGAGATCTCGACGCCGTCGTTCTCGGTGACGAAGATGCCCTCGCCCCGATTTAAAATAATTTCGTTGCGGCTGATGACCGCGCGATCGCTCTCCAAGCCAATGAGGACACCGATGCTGCCGTTGCTGCGGATCTTGTTCTCTTCGAGGCGCAAATTGGCGCTCGCTTCGTCCACTTTGACGCCCTCGCCACCGTTATTAAAGCTCTCATTGCGCAGGAGAATCACGCCCTCCGCGCCGCCGACGATCAAGACGCCTGCTCCGGCGGCGTTATGAAACTTATTGTTTGAGACAGCGGCGAAGTCCTCGCGGATGGTGAAAGCAACCTCGGCTTGGGCGGCGTCCACCGCAAAGCCCACAAAGAGCACGTTCTTGGCGGCGATCTCTACCGAGCCAATGATCTTGGTCTTGTCGCGTCCGGCGCGGGAGATCCATTGCAGGCCTTTGACGTCAATAGCGTTTTCTCCGGTCAGGCTCTCTCGGTAGGTGCAGGGGGCGACGACGATGGTGCCGAACTCCGAGCGTGGCTTCTGGCGGCTTTCGCGTGCCCACAGGAGAGCGGCGGTCAGAGTCTTGTAGTGATACGGTGTTTCGACGGGGAGGGTGCAGTCAACGAAGATCACCGGGCCTCCGTGATCGGCGCGAGCTGGTGGGGCAGCCCACAGGGCTGCCAGCCCGGCGCCAACCATCAACAAAAGCCCTATCATACGGGCTGGGTTGCGCATAGGAACGTCACCTCGCTCTAGAATACAGACCAACCTCCGTGATCGGTCGGACAAATTATAGGGCAAGAGGCTCTGGGGAGTATGTAACTGGCGTTACTGCCTGACCCAGCTATTGGGCAGGATGGCTATGTAGAAATCCTTGGTGCCGGATGCTCAAGCATCCGTCTCAGCAGATCCAAGCCCGCTGAAGCGGGCTGGAGGAGCGTGCTTGAGCACGCTTGCACCTCCTGAGACGGCGGATTGATCCGCCGGCTCCAGGAGATTTCTACAAAGCCGGCAGGATATATCTGTTGGTGAGGCTCTACACCCCGACTCCTCGCAATTTTTGCACTTCTTTTCTGATGAATTCGACAATATCTTGTGTTGACGTCCCAGGCCCGAAGAGCCCCTTCACCCCCATCTGCTCTAAGGCTGGCTTGTCTTCGTCGGGGATGATGCCACCGCCCAGAAGCAAAACGTCGCCCATCCCGTACTGTTTCATTAACCCTGTCGTCTTCTTGAAGATCGTCAGGTGGGCTCCAGAGAGAATACTGAGCCCAATGACGTCTACGTCTTCTTGAAGGGCGGCTCGGACAACTTGTTCAGGGGTGTTATGCAAGCCCGTGTAAATGACTTCCATCCCCGCGTCGCGCAACGCCCGCGCGACCACTTTGACCCCACGGTCGTGGCCGTCCAGCCCCGCTTTGGCCATCAGCACTCTGATTCGACGTTCCATAGTGATCACCTCTCCCCTGGCCCCTCCCCTAAAGAGGGAGGGGAGTGCCCGAAACGTTTTAGTGCAGCATCTCTTTCAGAAAGTGTTCGCACCAAAACGTTTCGCCCCTTCCCCTTCAGGGAAGGGGTCGGGGGTTAGGTCTTTCACACCATCGCCGGCTCCCGGTAGGCCCCGTGCACTTTCTTTAAGATTTCCATGATCTCGCCTACGCTCGCGTAAGCTTTCACGGCTTCTAAAATATAGGGCATCGTGCTTTGTTTATTTTTGGCGGCGTCGGCTAGTCTTTGCAGTGCCCGCTCGCCCACCTGATTGTCACGCTCTGCCCGGACTTTCTTCAGCCGCTCGATCTGCCGTCGCTGGACTTCAGGGTCCACCCGTAAAATGTTCACTTGCTGATCGTGCTCCTCAGGGAGCGCGTATTTGTTCACACCGACGATAATTTGCTCGCCGGACTCGACTTGCTTTTGGTACTCATAGGCCGCCTGGGCGATCTCTCTTTGAAAGAAACCGTTCTCGATCCCCTTGAAAACGCCCTCTAGAATGCTGCCATTGCCCATCTGTTCTATTTTCTTTATATAGTCGAGCGCCTTGCGCTCGGTCTCGTCTGTCAGAGCTTCGATGAAGTAGCTGCCAGCTAAGGGGTCAATCGTATCAGCGACGCCTGACTCGTGGGCGATAATCTGCTGGGTGCGCAGGGCGATTCTCACGGCTTCCTCCGTGGGCAAAGCGAGAGCTTCGTCGTAAGAATTCGTGTGCAAGCTCTGTGTGCCGCCCAGCACAGCCGCTAAGGCTTGGATCGTCACTCTGATAATATTATTAAGGGGCTGTTGCTCGGTCAGGGAGCAGCCGGCGGTCTGGGTGTGGAAGCGCAGCTTCCAGCTCTCTTCTTTTTTAGCGCCGTAGCGCTCGCGCATGGCGCGGGCCCAGATTCTTCGGGCAGCCCTGAATTTGGCGATCTCCTCAAAGAACGAGTTATGCGAGTTAAAGAAGAAGCTCAATTGAGGCGCGAACTGGTCAATATCGAGCCCGCGCTGCATGGCGGCTTCGACATAAGCCATACCGTCAGCCAGCGTGAACGCCAACTCTTGGATGGCTGTGGAGCCCGCTTCGCGAATGTGATACCCGGAAATACTTATCAAATTAAAGCTTGGCGTCTCTCTGGTGCCGAACTCGAAAATATCTACAATCAAATCTATAGAAGGTCGCGGAGGCACGACCCATTCTTTCTGGGCGATGAACTCTTTCAACATGTCATTCTGGATGGTGCCCTTGATCTTCTCGCGCGGCACGCCCTGCTTATCTCCAATAGCGATGTACATGGCATAGATAACCGGCGCGCTGGGGTTGATGGTGAAGCTCGTCGTCACTTTATCGAGGGGAATGCCGTCGAAGAGAATCTCCATATCGCGCAGCGTATCAATGGCGACGCCCTCGACGCCGACTTCGCCGTCGGCGAGAGGGTGATCGCTATCGAGCCCCATCAGCGTCGGCATATCGAAGGCCGTGCTCAGTCCGGTTTGGCCTTCTTTTAATAAGTATTTGAATCTTTGATTGGTCTCTTCAGGGCCGCCGAAGCCGGCGAATTGTCTCATCGTCCAGAGCCGTCCACGGTACATTGTGGGGTAGACGCCGCGGGTATAGGGGTACTCGCCGGGGTACCCCAGGTCTCGTTCATACTCTACGTCTTGAATATCTTCGGGAGTATAGAGCCGTTGGATCTCTTCGTTGGAGACGGTGATGAATTTTTTGCGGCGTTCTGGAGATTTTTTCAGGAACGGTTCGAGGGTTTCCTGCTCCCAGCGTTCTTTCTCGGTATCTAACTTAAGCTCCATGCGGCATCCTCCTTTGGGGTGCTCTCCTGCTGTAATTATAGTGAAAAAAGCGCTGGAGGCCAATGCTCTTTCATGTGATGTTCCGAGACCTTCTATCATCTAGGATCAACAGTCCGGCACGACGAGCACGAGCAACGTGACGAAAAAACCTTGACAGCTTTTCTACAGCCACTTATAATCGAATCGGTCGCCTGAGGCGAACCGGAGGTATCATAGGGCTTATGCATGAAATGTACAATCTCTTCTCGCGGGAATCGCAGCAGGTCATCGGGATCGCCTACAAAGAAGCCGAGGCCTGGGGACACGACTACGTGGGCACAGAGCACCTGTTGCTGGCCTTCACCAAGATGCGCACCACGGAAGTCTGTAAATTTCTGGAGGCCAATAATCTCACCTATCAACGCGTGATGCGCGAGATCGAGCGCGAAGTGGGCCGAGGCGAGTCTCGCTTCATGCCCACCGAACTCCAGCCCACCCCCCAACTGAAGCGCATCATTACGCTCTCTTATGAGGAGACCCGCCGCTACGGCCATACGCTCATCGCTGCTGAAGACCTCTTGCTCGCTATTTTGGAAGAGGGCAACAGCGTCGCGGCGCACATTCTGCACCGCGCCGGCATTGACATTGCAAAAGTTCGTCGGTATCTGTCGCCGTTGCAGGCCAATCTCGTCGGGTCCAGATCAAAACGGGAAGAGCGCAAATGGAAGAATTTTGAGTACGGACGAAACTTAGTCGAAGAGGCCCGCGAGGGGCGGCTCGATCCCGTCATCGGCCGCGAAGAAGAGATCAATAGAATCGTCCAGACGTTGAGCCGCCGCAAGAAGAACAATCCCGTCATTGTCGGTGAGCCCGGCGTGGGCAAGACGGCCATTGTCGAAGGCTTAGCGCAGCGCATTGCTTCAGGAGATGTGCCCGCGCCGCTCTTGGGAAAAGAGATTATTGAGTTAGATATGGCGGCCATCGTCGCCGGAACGAAATATCGCGGCGAGTTCGAACAGCGTTTGAAGACGGTCGTCAACGCCGTCATCGAGTCCGGGAATATTATTCTGTTCATTGACGAACTGCACACGGTGGTCGGGGCCGGCGGCGCCGAAGGCGCTATTGATGCGTCGGCCATTCTGAAGCCTCCGCTCGCTTCTGGACTGATTCAGTGCATCGGCACAGCGACACTGGACGAGTACAGAAAGTACATCGAAAAGGACGCTGCCCTGGAGAGACGCTTTAAGAAGATTTTTGTCGAAGAGCCGTATATTGAAGCCGCCGTTCAGATTCTCAAGGGGTTGCGGGCACGCTATGAGGCACACCATCGCGTCAAGATCACCGACGAGGCGCTCTACGCAGCCGCCAAGCTCTCCGACCGCTACATCACCGATCACTTCTTGCCAGACAAGGCTATAGATTTAATAGACGAGACGGCAGCCAAGAAGCGTCTGGAGACGAGTTCGTTCTCACCGGAGATCCGCGAGCTGGAAGACCAACTCCGAGCGCTCGTGGAACAGAAGAACGCCTTGGTGAGCGAACAGAACTATGAGCGTGCGGCCGAGCTGCGCGATAGAGAACACCACCTTCAAGAGAAGCTACGCGAGCTGAAGATGCAGTTTCACGAATATGAAGCCGTGGTCACGGACGACGACATCGCCCAAATGATCTCGAGTTGGACCGGCGTGCCCGTCGGCCACATGAAGATGGAAGAGTCCAAGCGCGTGCTTACCATGGAAGACGAAATTCACAGACGCTACATTGACCAAGAAGAGGCTGTCAAGTCTGTCGCGCGCGCCATCCGCCGGGCGTACGCCGGGGTCAAGGACCCCAAGCGCCCCATCGGCAGCTTTCTCTTCCTTGGCCCGACCGGAGTGGGCAAGACCGAATTGGCCAAAGCCATTGCCGAATTTCTCTTCGGCGATGAAGAAGCGATTGTCCGGATAGATATGTCCGAATATATGGAACGCTTTTCGGTCTCTCGGTTGATCGGCGCACCGCCGGGCTACGTCGGCTACGAAGAAGCAGGCGAGCTCACCGAAGCCGTGAGACGACGCCCCTATTCTGTTGTGCTCTTTGACGAGATCGAAAAAGCGCATAGAGACGTCTTCAATATTCTTTTGCAAGTCATGGACGACGGTGCCCTGACAGACTCTCAAGGACGCCGCGTGGACTTCAGAAACACTGTGTTAATCATGACCAGCAACATCGGATCGAAGATGATCACCGATCGGACAGCGTTGGGCTTTGGCACGGTTGACGAAGTAGACTCCAAAGAATCTTATGCTGAAATGCGCAGCCGCGTGATGAGCGAGGTCAAAGACTTCTTCCGGCCCGAATTTCTCAATCGCTTGGATGATATTATCGTCTTCCATCAACACACCAAAGAGAATATTTCTCACATCGCGAACTTAAAAATTCGCGAACTGGCTGAGCGCCTGCGCGAGCGCGAAATCCTGATCGCGGTGACCGACGAGGCCAAAGAGCTGCTCATCAAAGAGGGCTACGACCCTAAGTATGGCGCGCGCCCCCTGGTGCGCACCCTAGAGAAGCTCGTGGAAAACCCGATCTCAGATAAAATCTTAGAGGGCGAGTTCACCAAGGGCGATCAGATTATTATAGACGCCAAGGATGGACAAATCTGCTTCTCGAAAGAAGAAAAGACCCCTGAAGCAGTGGCTAGTGCTTAGTGGCGAGTGACTCACTGCTAATCATTAGCCACTAACGGCTGGTCTGGGAGAAATATGTTTCGCTGCCGAGACTGCGGCTACGCCTCTCTGAAATGGCTGGGACGCTGTCCGCAGTGCGGCACGTGGGACAGTTTTTCGCAAGCTCCCAAAAGACCATCGAGCTTGGGGACAGTATCATCTGCTCCGCAGGCTCTGACAGAGATCCCCTCAGAGGAGGCACGGCGCTGGCCGACAGGGATCGCCGAATTAGACCGGGTCCTCGGGGGCGGGCTGATCGCCGGTTCTGCGGTCTTGGTGGGAGGGGAGCCGGGGATCGGCAAATCAACGCTTCTGTTACAAGTAGCTGCGCGGCTCGCCCAGGCGGCACCGGCCCCGGTGCTCTATATCTCCGGGGAAGAATCGCCGGGGCAGATCAAGCTGCGCGCGGAGCGCTTGGCCGTCGGGGATACCAAAAATCTCTTGATATTAAACGAGCAGAGCCTGCCGTCGGTCTGCGAGCAGATCCTCCAGACGAAAGCGGCCGCCGTGATCGTTGATTCGATTCAAACGGTCTTCCCCGAAGGGACAAGCGAGGGTCTGGGCACGACGCACCAAGTTGGCCAAGCGGCCTTTGCGCTCAATCAGTTAGCGAAAGCTCAAAAGATCCCAATATTTCTCATTGGGCACATCACCAAAGCTGGGGACTTCGCCGGGCCGAAAGCGATAGAACATATGGTGGACGTGGCGCTCTATGTCGAAGGCGGCCGCGAGAGCGACGTGCGCCTTCTGCGAGCCGTGAAAAATCGCTTCGGCTCAACAGAGGAGATCGGTGTCTTCCAGATGACCGAGTTGGGCTTGGTAGAGATCGCCAACCCGTCGAAGTTTTTCACAGAGCGCAGCGGGCCGGTGCCGCCGGGCTCGGTGATCGTCCCCAGCTTAGAAGGGACGCGGCCCATCTTGGTCGAGATTCAGGCCCTGGTCGCGTTCACCCGTGCGAACTATCCGCAGCGACGCGCGACGGGGCTGGACTTTAACAGAGTGGCGCTCCTGTTGGCCGTGATCGAAAAGCACTTGGGGGCACAGATCAGCGGTGAAGATGTCTACCTGAACGTCGCCGGTGGGCTGATGCTGCGCGAGACGGCGATCGATTTGGGCGTAGCTGCAGCCGTCGTTTCGAGTTTCAAAGAAAAAGCGATAGATGGCCAGACCGTGGTCGTCGGCGAGCTGGGGTTGTCCGGTGAGGTGCGGCGCGTGAAGAAGCTGCGCGAGCGTTTGTCGGAAGCCGCCAAGCTCGGCTATGGGCGAGCTGTCATCCCGGCGGGAGAGAAGCTCGACCAGGGCGGGCTGGAGATTTGCCCGGTACATACTATCAGAGAGGCGATGGAGGTTGTAGCGCTCTAAGATGCCCAAAAACATTCGCGAGGAAGGTTTTTTGAAAGTCTTAGAGAAAGTCGCACCGGGGACGCCGCTGCGCGATGCCATTAACTCTATCGTGCAGATGCGCAACGGCGGCTTAATCGTTCTCTCTGATCTCGAGAAGGCCCGCGAGGTGGTGCAAGCCGGCTTCTTTCTCGACACAGAATTCACCCCGCAGCGCGTTGTCGAGCTGTCGAAGATGGATCGAGCTATTGTGATAGACGAAGGCTTACAGCGCATTTACTACGCCAATGCGTATTTGGTGCCCGATCCCCATATCGAGTCCGATGAGACCGGCACGCGCCACCTGACAGCAGAAAAAGTAGCAAGACAATTGAACGTCGCAACCATTGCCATCTCCGCCGAGCGCATGGGACGGGTGACGATCTATCATGGGCCGATCAAGTATGTGTTGCAAGATATCTCCATCTTGAGTGCGAGAGTCAATCAGGCCCTGCGCATTCTGGAACAGTACCGAGTAACGTACAATGAGCTGTCAGGTGAACTGATGGCGCTGGAGTTGGAGGGCCGCGTGCTGCCCGTACACGTCGCGAATACCCTGCAAAACGTTGTGCAGATTCTCGATACCGAAGAAGAAATCCGGCGCTGGTTTATGGAGCTCGGTGAAGAGCGTGAGCTGATGGAGCTTTTATTGGAATGGCTGATGGTGGATGTCAACGAGCAAGCTGAGCTGTTGGTGCGCGATTTTCAGGAGAACCGCAAGAGCCCAAAAACTATCCTGGAGGAGATTCGCCACCTGCCGCCGGAGGACTTGCTGTCCACCGAAAAGATCTTAGAGATATTGGGCTATGAGAGCAGTGAAGATATGCTCGATCGCGTCCTGCCCTCGCGGGGATTTCGCGTGTTGAGCCAGATTCCACGGCTGCCGATGACGGTGATCGAGGACTTAGTGAGCGCGTTTGGATCATTGCGGGCGATCCTGCGGGCGACCGAGCAAGACCTGATGGAGGTCAAGGGCATTGCTAAGGTGCGGGCGCGGGCAATTCGTTCGGGGCTGCGACGGCTGAAGAACAGTTTGGCGATTTCGGGGGTGTAAAGGCCCTCACCCCCACCCCCTCTCCCGGACCTAACCCACTGGCCCCCTTCCCTAAAGGGAAGGGGGAAGGCTCCCCTCCCTCTTTAGGGGAGGGGTTGGGGGAGAGGTGAGGGCCAAACGATGGACGAGCTGAAAAAACTTCAAAGAACAGCGCGCTTTCTGCAGAGGCGTATCAAGACTTCCCCGAAGATCGGTCTGGTGCTCGGCTCAGGGCTCTCTGATGCTTTGGGAAGATTGGAGAATGAGCAGCGTTTAGCGTGGTCGCAGATTCCCCATTTCCCCCGGCCGACTGTCGTGGGGCACGCGGGGGAGTGGGCTTTTGGGATTTTAGAGAAAAAACCCGTGCTGATCTCGCGGGGGCGAGTGCACTTTTACGAGGGCTACTCGATGGGCGAGATTGCTTTCCCCATCAGATTGATGAAGCTCTTGGGTGTAGAGAGAGTCATTCTGACGAACGCCGCCGGGGCGATCAACAGGGAATTTTCCGTGGGGGACTTTGTGCTCGTCCGGGACCATATCAACACAATCCCCGATAATCCATTGCGCGGCGAAAATATCTCTGAAGTAGGTCCTCGATTTCCGAATTTGCTGGACGCGTACAGTGCGCGGCTGCGGGCGCTCGCCAAAGAAGCTGCCGTCGAGCTGGGCTTGGAGCCGCGAGAGGGCGTCTACGTGGCGACGCTGGGGCCGATGTACGAGACGCCCGCGGAGATCGAAGCCTACAGAAGGTGGGGAGCTGATTTAGTCGGGATGAGCACCGTGCCCGAGGTGATAGCTGCTCGGCACTGCGGACTTGAAGTCTTGGCGATCTCGGTGGTGACGAACATGGCTGCGGGGATCGGTGAAGACAAGCTCACCCACGAAGAAGTTCTCGAGATCACAAAGCGTCGAGAGAGTGATCTAGCGAAGCTCTTGCGGGCGATTGTGGTTCGATTGTGAGCACTGAGTTATAATTTTTAGTATGAAACGCAAAAACCGCCCGAAGATACTGCGTTTGACCGGCGAGGTCTGGCGCGAGGGCAACATGTACACGGCATACTGTCGCGAGTTAGACCTGGCCTCCTGTGGGCACACCGTGGAAGAAGCCTGGCAAAATCTCCATGATGTCTTCGAGATCTTCCTTGAAGAGACATCGAAGAAAGGCACGCTGCAAGAACTTCTCGAAGAAGCTGGGCTCGTGACGCGGGGTGAGACAATCGAACGCCCAGAGCACTTCATCGGCAGGCTTGAGTTATCCTTGCCGGTTTCCCGCTAATGCCCAGGGTCAGTAGATCACAATGAGGTTCAGAGTGCTCTTGAAAAGCGAGCATGTGCGGCCCATACTGCCTCCGAACATCTTCACAGGAGGTCAGCTTATGCGAGCTCGCACATGCCCAACGACCAGCGTACCCCAAGCCGTGCCTGGGAGCAATGGCCCCATCCCCAACCTCACCGCCCCGGAA
>JBBIUX010000044.1:0-14843 GCA_037440025.1 Candidatus Fraserbacteria bacterium
TACTGAGTGTGGCTGCACAGAGCTTGGGAATGGAGCCGTGCGCCGAGCTCGTCCAACAGATGTTAGAGAGTGTCGGGATGCAAACACAGGTGCTACCCACGGACGGCTTCCCCGTCGTCTACGGCGAGCTGAAGGGCGAGAGCGACAAAGTTCTGATGTTTTATGATCACTACGACGTGCAGCCCCCGGAGCCGTTAGGGCTGTGGGAGTCCGACCCCTGGGCCCCCCACATTCGTGACGGAAAGCTCTACGCGCGCGGGGCTTCAGATAACAAGGGCGACCTGACAGCACGGCTCTGTGCTCTCGAGGCTTATCAGAAGACGCTGGGCCGGTTACCCGTGACGATAAAGTTCGTGATCGAGGGTGAAGAGGAGATCGGCAGCCCTCATCTGGGGCAGTTCGTCAAGCAACACAGAAATCTCTTAAGAGCAGACGGCTGCATCTGGGAGTTCGGGCATAAAGATTTGAAAGACGTTCCCCAAATCTATCTGGGACTGAAAGGGATTTGTTATGTCGAGCTGCGTGCCAAGGGAGCTACAAGTGATCAACACTCGTCGTGGGGAACTCTCGTGCCAAACCCCGCGTGGCGCTTGGTCTGGGCGTTGGGCACCCTCAAAGACGAAGACGAAAAGATTCGCATCAAGGGGTTCTATCGCGCCGTGCGCGAGCCCAGCTCCGCCGAGCTCAAAGCCGTGAAGCACCTGAACTTCGACGAAGCGGGCTGGCGCGAAAAATTCGGCATCAAAGACTATCTGTTAAAGCTATCGGGCACTAAACTCAAAAAGAAACACTACTTCGAGCCGACCTGCACCATCTGTGGAATGTGGAGCGGCTACACCGGCCCAGGGCCCAAGACCGTCCTTCCCGCCGAGGCCCGCGCCAAGATTGACTTTCGCTTAGTGCCCAACCAAGACCCCGATAGAATTCTTTCTCTCCTGAAGAAGCACTTACAGAAGCACGGCTTTGGAGATATCGAAGTGATAGGGATGCACGGGGTCAACCCCGCCCGCACGCCAATGGATGCCCCCTTAGTAGAGATCGTGCGGCGCACGGCACAAGAGATTTACGGCGTCGAGCCCGTTGTGCACCCAACGTCAGCAGCCAGCGGCCCGATGTACACGCTCTGCCAAAACTTAGGAATTCCGGCGGTCTCGACCGGCGTCGGCTATGCTCATTCGAACACGCACGCCCCCAACGAGAACATTCGCGTTGACGACTTCATCCAAGGGATCAAGCATATCGCGAGCATCGTGCATGAGTTTGGAAGCCCAGACAAGATAAAACCCTTCGACATCGGCCCCTGCTAAGGTCTTACCCAACGCAGTCGGTGTGGCGTGCAGGGGGTGCGGTTCTCCATCGCGTCTCGCCGGCGCCCGAGCCTGCACTGTTTGATCGAGAGCCATCAACTATCCATATACCATCTGGGTACTCTTCCAACAGATTGGCATACCACTCCAAGAGACTTTATAATGCACATACCCTTCGTTTGCTCGCCGAGCAAACGCTTCTAGGTGATACCAAATGCAAACAGTCGAGTCAGCCCCTGCTAGCAGTGCCGTAGGCATCACATGGAACCTGAACGATTTATATGTCGGCCTCGACGATCCGGCCATTGAGCGCGACTTGACGCACGCGCAAGAACGAGCCGTCACTTTTGAGCAGAAGTACCGCGGACGCCTGCGGCAGGGCATCTCTCCCGCAGAGCTGTACGAGGCCCTCGCGGAGCTGGAGAGCATCTATGAGCAGATGGACAAGCCCCTTGTCTACGCCCATCTGCTCCACGCTTCCGATACGCAAAACCCCCGACACGGCGCACTACTCCAAGCCACCCAAGAGCGCAACACTCACATCCGCCAGCATCTTTTGTTCTTTGAACTCGAATGGATGGACCTTCCCGACGAGACCGCACAACGACTCATCCAAGCGCCTGAAGTAGCGCGGTATCGCCATTATCTGGAGAAAGCCCGGCTCTTTCGCCCGCACAAGCTCTCCGAGCCGGAAGAGAAAATCTTAGATCTGAAAGCCAATACAGGCGCACGTTCGTTTCAGAGACTCTTCGACGAAGTCGTCTCCGGGCTCACTCTTAAGATCGGTCGGGGCAAGCAAGCACCCCGACTCACCTTAGATCGAGCCCTTGCTATGCTTCATGAACCTGACCGCACCACGCGCAAAAGTGCTGCCAAAGCGATCACACAAACGTTACAGAGCAACGCCCGCGTGCTCACCTATATTTTTAACACATTAGTGCTAGACCATAAGATCAATGACCAATTGAGAAACTTCCCCTCGCCGATGCACTCTCGCCACCTCGCGAATGAGATCGAACCGGCGACCGTAGACGCCTTGATGACGGCCTGCGAAGGCGCTTTTGACATTGTCCAAGATTACTATCAGCTCAAAAAACGATTATTAGGGCTGCGCACGCTCTATGATTATGATCGCTATGCTCCGCTCTTCGAAGATTTGCCCACATGCGAGTGGCACGATAGCCGACGGATCGTATTCACAGCCTACCGTGACTTTTCTCCAGAGATGGCTCAGATCGTGCAAGAGTTTTTCGACAAGCGTTGGATTGATGCCGAAGTGCGTTTCGGCAAAACCGGCGGCGCTTTCTCAGCAAGCACTGTTCCCAGTGTACACCCATATATCTTGATGAACTATACAGATAAGATGCTTGACGTCATGATCCTGGCGCACGAGCTGGGACACGGTATTCATCAATACTTATCGCGAAGAGTTGGTTACTTACAGGCCGACACGCCGTTGACGATGGCTGAGACAGCCAGTACCTTCGGCGAGATTCTCACGTTCCGCCGATTGCTGAAAGACGCGCAGGACCCGAAAGTCAAGCTGGCACTCCTCTGTGGCAAATTAGAAGACTCGTTCGCGACGATCTTCAGACAGATCGTGCTGACGCGGTTCGAGCAGAGATTACACGAGGCTCGGCGCACCCAAGGCGAGCTGCCTCCCGAACGCATTGGAGACCTCTGGACAGAGGCTAACCAGCTTATGTTCAACGGTGCAGTCCAACTCACGGACGACTACCGATGGTGGTGGCTCTATATCTCACATTTTATTCACGTGCCGTTCTATTGCTATGCGTATGCGTTCGGGGAACTTTTGGTTCTGGCACTCTATCAAAAATATCTGCACGAAGGAGAAGCGTTCGTGCCTCAATATGTGCAGGTGCTCTCCGCCGGCGGCTCGGACAATCCTCAGAAGCTCCTGGCCCCTCTGGGAGTGAACACGAGCGATCCAGCGTTCTGGAACACCGGCTTTGCGTTCTTGCGCTCGATGGTCCGCGAGGCCGAACAATTGGCCCGTTAGCAGTAAACCGTCTCAGAAGGTGGATGCGTGTAGGTGCGAACGGCCGTTCGCCCCTACTTGCCTACACCTGCCCCAGTTTGTAGCCGAACCCGCGCACCGTCAGAATGATCTTGGGGTTCTCGACATCGTCTTCGACCTTGTTGCGCAACAGATAAATATATTTCTTGACGTCTTCTGAAGACGCGTACTGGTTGTCTCGCCAGATCGAGTCAATGATCTCGCGATGTGAAAAGACTTTCCCCGGCTTCGAGGCGAGCAGTTTTAATAGATCATATTCTTTGGGGGAAAGCTCAATCGGTTTCTCGTTGAGCCGCACCTCCTTGCGCTCGTCGTCAATCTGTAATGCCCCGAGCTTCATATAGGGCGACTGACTGACGCGCCGCATCACCGCTTCCATCCGTGCTTCGACCTCGCGCAGATCGAAGGGCTTGGTGATGTAATCGTCCGCGCCGCTGGAGAACCCGTGCACTTTGTCATCGGTCGAATCTTTCGCCGTCACCATGATGACCGGGGTCTTCGCACCGCTCTCGCGCAGTTTCTGCAGGACCGCCCAGCCGTCGAGCTTGGGCATCATCACGTCGAGCAGCAGGAGTTCCGGCTTCTCACCTGAAAACTTATCCACGGCCTCTTGGCCGTTGGTGGCCACGACCACATGATGGCCTTTGGATTCGAGAAATTTCCGCAACAGATGCAGTGATGTTGGGTCATCGTCAGCAATGAGGATGCGCATGGGAACCCTCCTTTCTGGCCCTCATCCCCGGACCTAACCCCACCCCCTTCCCTAAAGGGAAGGGGCTCCCCTCCCCCTTTAGGGGAGGGGCCGGGGGAGAGGTCAGCGGGGTGAGGGCCGGCTCCAGTGGCAACACAATCGAAAAGACACTACCGCGACCGACTTCGCTCTGCAAATGAACTCGTCCGCTGTGCATCTCGATGTACTTTTTCACAATGGCCAGCCCCAAGCCGACTCCCTGGGATTCACGCGTGTTCGAGCTGTCCAATTGGGTAAACGGCTCGAAGATCCGTTCGCGCTCATGTTCCGGGATGCCAACGCCGGTATCTGAAACCGAGAACCAATATTCTACCCCACGCACAGCGCCGGAGAGCGCGACGCGTCCGGCCGGCGTGTATTTAATAGCGTTGCTCAATAAATTGATCAGGGCTTGCTTGAGCTTTGTGCCGTCGGCGATGAGCGTGCACGGCTCTAGCTGATACGTCAGCTCTAAGTTCTTGCCGCGGGCTAAGGCGCTCACCGCTCTGACGGCCTCTTCACTGATAGCAGACGCTTCGACGGCTTCAAAGTAGGGCTGGTCTTCACTGGCTTCGAGCTGAGAGAACCGTAAGATATTGTCAATCAATTGCAAAAGATGGTCACCCGCATTCAAAATATTCTCTAGGTCCTCGCGCTGCGCTTTTGTGAGTGAGCCATCCACTCCTTCCAGCAGGAGCTGAGAGTACCCCCGGATGGCGTGGAGAGGAGTCTTGAGCTCGTGGCTCATCATAGCTAAAAAGTCGGATTTGGCGCGATTGGCTTTTACCAACTGAGCGTTGATCTCTTCGAGTTGGCGCTTGCGTTCTTCGATGGCATCGGCCATGGTGTTGAATTCCTGAGCGAGCGTCTCTAACTCGTCACCGGTTGTAATGTGTGCACGTGCAGCAGAGTCGCTCTTGAAGCGTTTGAGCGCCTCTGCCAAGCCTTCAGCTGGCCCAAGGATCATTTTAGAAAACGCGAAGGCGATCAAGAGGCCCAGCACAACATAGCCAACGACTACGAGAGTGATGAGCGTGGCCTGTCGGCGTACCTGAGCCTGGATAGGAGCGAGGTCAATTCCCAACCGGATGAAAGCAGGACCCTCCAGAAGGTTCCCCTGGGGCGTGGGGCGCAGCTTGAGGATCGTTGCATACGTGAGATCTAGAAAACCCGACCCAAAGGAACTTTTCAGCTGGCCATACTCCAGTGTGGCAGATGGCTGGTTAAAGTGCTCGCGGATTTTGGGGCTCAACCCCGTGGTCTTATCTTCGCACTGCACTTGGATGCTTGCGCTGTCCCAGGTCACCCGAATATAGAAGACTTCGGAACTCCACTGCCCGCGCCACCAAGAACACGACTCTCCCAGCGACAGTCCCCGCTCAGACTCACGCGACAGCTGCGCGGACCAGATCTTCACCGTCGTCTCCCACTTGACGCGCAGCTGGCTTCTGAGTTCATCTCCAAAGCGCATGACCGACAGAGCTCCCAACGGGATCGCCACCAGCAACGTAAACCCCACCAGCGTGAAGATGAATTTGTACCGTAATCCCAAACGCAACCGCTTCATGCGTATGTAGTCTAGCGTCTTGGGCCCTTCACGTCAACAGCTCTTGCCACCGAATTTCCACCCTGGTTCCATGTCATTGGCACACGAGAGTCCGTACAATCATTGAGACAGAAGCGATGGAGTCACACAAGAGCTGTAGCCAAGTTAACCCACTCTCTTCACGTACGGGGCTTGGTGCCTATCGCCGAGAGAGGAGTCGAACTTGATCCAAGGCTCCGACAAGAAGAACTCGGGCCTTTATGGATTGGCTTCTCCAACAGATGCCTGGGTTTTGCCTCTCCGGGGGCTGCCTGACCTCCTCCCCAATGAGAGGATTTTTCCCAGACATCCTGCAACGGCGCATAGGGATCAAGCCCCTCCTTCCTTGTGGTGTGGAGGGCATTGACGCTCCTCGGCAAATCCCCTAGAATAATGAAGATCAGAGAGAGGGGGGACCGATGCGAAGAGCTCAACCCCTGCGAAGTCTACAAACGGGCGTCATGGTCTACTTCATAGTGATTTTCGCGCTTCCGCTCGCCGGAGACGCTCAAGCCTGTTCGGTGAGGTCGAGAGCAGACGGCCACCAGTGCGTCGCTGAGCTGATCTTATCGCTCTCCATCAAAGCTGACGACAGCCTAACGGATCTGGCGGGCGGCCTAGCTCTCTCTTCTCTCAAGCTCGCCCCAGTGCGGATTTCCCAGGTAACTCCCCCCGTAACCCTCTTGGTCGGTCTCTCGTACCTCACCATGCAACGCCTCATGCACGCGCCAGCCCCTGAAGAATCTATAGAACCTCAAGCGCTCTGGGATTTTGGTAGAGTCGCGCGGTTGGAAGCGCGCCTGCGCGATATTGACTCGTTGCTGCGGGCTCTCTTCGAGGAATTGTTCCAATCCCCAAACCCCACGCCTGCGAACCGCGAGCTGACGCTGTTCTTTAATCTCGACAGTCCCGGGCTCTTCTTACCCGTCCAGATCGAGAGCATGAGCAGCTTCGCACTCGACGAACGCTTGCATCTCTATTTGAGTAGAGCAACCGTGACCCTGCGCACGACGATCGGACCAGGCAGCGTGACCGGCGAGCTTGAGTTGGATCCCAAAGATTTGGGAATCAGCAAAGAGAAGATCGGCCTAGAACTCTCTCTCGGTCCGGCCTTGCTGTCGGGAGCCACGACGTTTGAGCAAGGGGTCGGCCTGATCAACCAGGTCTATTCAATCAAAGCTCAAGTGGGTAATGTCGAGCTCATCGGCCAGGCGACGTTTACGTCAACATCACAAGAGTTTACCATTGGCGCTAGTATTGCTGGTCTGGCTCTGTCGGGCAGCTCGCTCATCACGCCCGGGGGCTTCACGCAGAGTTTATTCGTTGAGATTCCCATCATCGTCAGTCCGCCGAAAAAATAAGCCTCAGCCACCCCAGTTAAGCCCGCGCAACGCGTTCAGAAAATCGGTGGCCGGAAAGAATCTTATCAGGCGTGTCGGGCGCGCGGCTCTGTGAATCTGTATGGCCATATCAGAGTCCAAGAGCCCGGTGGGGTCGCCGTCGACGAGAAGCTGCACTGGGCGCTTGGCGACAGCTATCAACACGCTGTCGGCAGGCAGCACCAGCGGGCGTAGACCCAGTCTGTGCGGTGACAGCGGCATGATCAGGAGACACTCCATCGTCGGCGCGATGATAGGGCCGCCAGCAGAGAGCGCATAGGCTGTAGACCCCGTGGGGGTCGAGATCAGCAGCCCGTCCCCGGGGTAGTGACCAATGGTTTTTTCGCCGAGCAAGAGCTCGATCTCCGTCCGCCTGCTGATCTCGGTGTGCACCAGGCCGATCTCATTAAGAACGTTCCAACGGGAACTTGGCGAAGCCGTCGAGAGGGTTTGGGCTTCGAGACGCATGCGCATCTCGACAGAAAAGCTATCAGCCACCACGCGATCCAGGGCCGCTTCTATTTCATCTATTCCAACCGACGTCAAGAACCCCAGGCTGCCAAGATTGATACCCAAGATGGGCAGATCCAACTCAGCAGCCCACCGTGCTCCTTTGAGCAAAGTTCCGTCTCCGCCCAAGGTCACGACCAGATCCAAGTCCCTCTCGAGAATGGGGCTGTTGTCAATCCCGGCCCGCACAAGTATGCCGCTCTTCTTCGGAGCAGCCCATCTTCTAAGACGTTCAAGAGCCGATTCACTCTGGGGTTTGGCGAAGTTCGCTACCACGAGGATCTTATGGAGTTCCATGGTAGTTTCATTCTAAAGAGAGAAGAGAGCCTTGCCAAATGAGCCTACACATACTGCCATTTACAGATCCACCGCTCGATGAGATCGGTCAAGATATATAAGACCAACCCCAAGATACCCATCGCGAGAATGCCCGCAAACATATGTTCATAGTTCCCGTAGCGCGACCATTGGTCATAAATATATCGCCAAAGCCCGTATCGCGAAGCAAACGCTTCGGTCAAAGCGAGCGCCATAATGGCTGTACCAATCGAGACCCGCAGAGCAGAAAGCATGGCGGGCAGGCTGGCCGGCAGAACAACGTGCTTATAGATATGCCATTTGCTGGCTCCGGCACTGACCACTGAGAGAATGTGGCTCTTGGCCACGCTTTTGGCCGCATCTCTCGTAGAGAGCAAGATCTGAAATACGAGTATAAGCGTGATCAGCCCGATTTTGGGAGCGTCGTAGATGCCCAAAAATACGAAGAGCAAGGGCAGAAAGACGACCTTAGGAATGGGATACGTCAGATAGATCGAGGGGCTGAGCAGCCGGTCCAGAGTGCGTTCGTGTCCGATCACCAACCCCAAGGGCGTGGCGATGACAATCGCCAACAGAAGCCCTGTCAGGACGCGATAGCCGCTGGCGAAAAAATGCTGGGCGAGCTCACGCCACTCGCTGACCAAGATGCGTACGGCTTGAAGCGGTGGTGGGACGGCAGCTTGCAGGGGCTTGGCCGCAAAAGTCTGCACGGCCCAGCTCGCCAGCCACCACACCCCGAAAAAGAGCACCACGCCGACCAGATAGCCCACGAAATAGTTTTGTAGACGTTTCATGCCAGCTCCCGTCGTAACTCTAGGACTTTTTCGTAAAAAGCTGTGCTCGTTCGTGACGTTCCTACACAAGGGTTTTCAATAATAGCTTTGACACGAGCCGGGCGTTCGCTGAGCACGACAATGCGTGAGCCTAAGAAGACGGCTTCCTGAACGTCATGGGTCACGATGACTTGAGTAAAGCCGCGCTCTCTCCAGACCTGGAACAATAGGTCTTGAATGCGTTCGCGGTTGAACGCATCTAACGCGGCCAGCGGCTCGTCCATCAACAAGACTTTGGGGTGGGTCGCCAGCGCCCGCGCCAGGGCGACTCGCTGTCGTTCCCCGCCGGAGAGCTGATGGGGATAGCGATCGTAAAATTTACTGTCTAGGCCGAGTTCATCCAAGATGGGCTTGACGCTTTGTACTTGTTGGGCGATGAGAGCATTCGCTTCGCGGACTTGTCGCGGCAACGTAAAAAAATCAAAGAGCAGTCGGCTCAGAAGTTCTGCTGTGAGGCCGAGCATCACAAGAATCAAAGAAACTTGGGGCCAGCCGCCACCCCACAGCCGCGCGCTCCACGGCGCACCTGGGTCGCTCTCTAGAATTTTCTGCACTTCGCTCCAGTAAAAGCCGCCCGCGAGGACCCACAAACCAAGTGTAACGAGATAGATCGCTGCTGAAAAGGGTCTATCAAGATAGAAGCGTTGGCCTGCAGCCCATGCCCCGGTGAGCAAGAGCCAGCAATACGCCCAGAAGAGCGATTTCTTGCGCTTGTGCCACTCCCGCGTGATCTCTTTGTTCTCTGTCTTTGTAGTGTGCGCGGGCAAGACCATGGGGCCGCCCAGTTCCAGCGAAAGACTGGCGTTCTTCCAGACGGTCTTCCAGGGCAGGAGCCCCAAATCTTGTAAGATAAGAGCGACATCGCGGCGCGGACGCTCGACCGGCTGGCCATCAACGATCATCTGACCGGCCGTCGGCCTCACAAGGCCACAGATGACATAGAGCAAGCTGGTCTTCCCGCAGCCGGAGGGACCTAAAATAGCAACGCTTTCGCCTGCCGGGACCCGTAAACAAAGATCGTTAATGACGGGGACACTCTGACGACCATCGCGATACTCCAAACGCAGACCGTCAACGGTAATCATTCAGCCGAGAAACCGAAAATCCGTCGCTGAAGCGAAAGCGATCTTCTCCCGAATGTATCGCTTGCCCAGAGCCCAGCTGACATGAGCGTCGAACTCATCTGGGCGTAATGCGCGCGGTTGGGGGAAATAGGGCACACGCAAGCGATCTTGCCATCCCTGGGGGAATTTCAGTTCTTCGCCGCGCAGCTCAGGGAAACAGATATTCACACCCGATTTAATCATCGTGTCAATAATAAAATTGCGCGGGCTGGCATTGAGAGTTGTCACAGCTTCTTTGAAGACTCGAAAGAATTTGCTGATCTGGGCTCCGCGCTCTTCGAGCACTTGACGGCGGAAGAGCAACACGCTGGGCGGGACGCGCTGGTCTTTGTAATCTGACAGCGTGATAATCTCGACGTTGTTGGCCTCTGCGACGACCTCCGTGAGCGTAGCGTGAGGTTCGGGTAAGACAGCTACTTGGACGCTGACCGTGCCCGCCCCGAGCAATTGCGCGATCACTAGAATCTTGTCAAAGTCTTCGACGCCGGTATAGTATCGGTCAACGTCGCCGGCTTTGACGCCCTTGGACTGCAAGAGCGTATCTGTGAGATATTCCATATCGGACGGCTGCACGAGGGTGATCTGCCGCCGTGGGCCAGCTTTGATAATGTCTTCGACGGTTCTGTAGCTACTGAATTTGTGTGTCAGCATCGCGACCGTGCGAACAATCTGGTTGCCATTGCGCGGATCGGGGGTGGGCTCGAAGACCGTCCCGGTGATAGCTGCTGGAGCTTGGCGACCGAGCAAGAGCACGGTGCTTGTCAGATCGGCGGCCAGAGCATCTATCTGTCCGCTCAGAAACGCTGTATTGCGTTCCAGCGCGTTGCCGCCACAGATGAGTTCGATATGCACACCGTGTCTGCTGAAAATCCCCTGTTCCAGGGCAAAGGCCAGGGGAACAATGTCCTGGGCCGGCATGAGACTTAAGCGTATGGGCTTAGTCTGTTGAGCGGGCGTCTTAGCTCCGTGGGCTGCAAGCCAGAGATTGACAAGCGCAGCTCCGCTAGAGGCAAGAAAGGCTCTACGGGTCATCTTTTTCACAATCCACCACCTTGAGTCATATAGGCTGTATTATACCGAATCGGTCTCTGCAGGGGCAATTGGCCCTCGCTTCTTCTTCCCTTTGCACAAGGGCAGACCGATATGCCCGCCCTACTGCGCGCAGGGTGAGCACTCCTAGCGCCCTTTGAACTCCGGCTTCTTCTTGCTCAAGAAAGCATTGACGCCCTCGAGCATGTCTTCAGTGCTGAAGAGCAACCCAAACGCTTCTCGTTCCATCAAGAGCGCGGCTTCCAGCGAGCAATCAGCTCCGGCGTTCATGATCTGTTTCGCCAAGCGCACGGCGATGGGCGCGCGCTCAGCTAATTTTTCAGCGAACGCTTGCACCTCTTGCTCGAATTTATCGTTCTCGTAGACGTGATCTATCAGGCCCCACTGAGCAGCTCTCTCGACGCTGACGCGCTCGCCAAGCATACAGAGCTCTTTAGCCCGCGATGTTCCTACAACGCGAATGAGCCGTTGCGTACCACCGCCGCCGGGGATCAATCCCAAATGGATTTCGGGTTGGCCCACTTCACTGCGCTTACTGGCCAGTCTGAAGTCACAAGCGAGCGCGAGCTCCAAGCCCCCGCCGAGCGCAAAACCGTCAATGGCAGCAATCACAGGCTTGGGACAGAGCTCTGGCGCCCTGAAAAACTCGCCCAGCTCTACAAACTGATAGGGCTTCCCTTGCGTGAATTCTGTGATATCCGCGCCGGCGCTGAAGGCTTTGCCGCCCTCGCCCTTGAGCACGATGACGCGCACCTCGGGGTCCTCGCGTAGCTCGGCAAAGACCTTGGGCAATTCTTCTCGCATCTCGGAGTTGATCGCATTTAATCTGTGAGGACGATTCAAAAGCACGTAAGCGACGTGGGTCTTTGTGTCAATCCGCACTGTGAGCGTCTTGTACTCTCTGCTCTCCTTGGTGTATTTGTAGAATCCCTCGCCCGCGGCTTCGCCGGTCTTGCCAGCCTGGACCATCTGTCTGAGCAAAGTATTGGCTTTGTAGCGTTCGTCTTTGTGCTGGGTGTACAGTCGGTCAAGTTCACTGATGATCTTGTCCAGACCAATCCGGTCGGCGCGGCGCAACAGCCCTTCGGGAAAGTTCAAGCCCAACTGACACGCGAGATCAATCTGATCGGCTGTCGAGACGTTGTTCTCGATAAGCCATGCTGCTTCGTTGACCATGAGAGCGTAGAGTGGGAGGGGATCGAACTTTTGACCTGCCTCGCGGGAGTAATTCGCGCCGCCGTCTTTGTAATTATAAAAACCTTGGCCGGTCTTGCGCCCTAAGTGACCGGCTTTGACGGCCTCTTCGATCACTGGGGGAACGGAAAAGCCCGCTGCTTTCATCAAGTGATACCCAATATCAATTCCTGTCAAGT
This sequence comes from Candidatus Fraserbacteria bacterium, assembly GCA_037440025.1. Taxonomy (GTDB): domain Bacteria; phylum Bipolaricaulota; class Bipolaricaulia; order RBG-16-55-9; family DRXL01; genus JANXCC01. The sequence continues at coordinate 12,248 of JBBIUX010000044.1, forward strand.
CTTGCAGCTCGAAGGGGCCCATCGGAAAGTTCTCGTAGAACTTCATGCGGCTATCAATCTGCTCGATAGTCGCCTCCCCGCGCGAGACGATAAACGCCGACTCCCGCATAAACGGCCCGATGAGCACTCTATTGACAATAAAGCCGCGCACGTCTTTTGCCACTCGTATGGGGGTCTTGCCAAGTTTTTGCGACAGCTCCGAGACGAGCTGCATCGTCTCTTCGGAGGTGTCCGCGCCCTTAATTACTTCAACAAGAGCCATGCGCACTACTGGGCTGAAGAAGTGCATGCCTACGACTTTATCTGGGCGCTGGGTCGCCTTGCCGATTTCTGAGATGCTCAGGCTGCTTGTATTGCTGGCGAGAATCGCGTGCTTGGGAGCAAGTCTATCTATCTCTTTGAACGTCTCGAGCTTGAGCTTCATAATTTCGGGGACGGCTTCGATGACTATATCGGCATCTTTAACGGCTTCTTTCAGATCGGCGACGGGCGTGATGAGGTTGAGGGCGGCGTCGGCTTTGGGTTGAGGGACAGTGCCTTTCTCGGCGAGTTTCTTCAAACTCCATGCGATCTGGTCATAGCCCTTTTTGACGAGCTCTTCATTGATGTCGCGCATCTTAACTTTGTAGCCGGCCAGAGCAGCAACTTCGGCGATGCCGTGGCCCATCGTGCCTGCGCCCAGCACAGCGATAGTTTTAATATCTTCGAGCTTCATAATGAAAAATCACCTCAAGGGATTTTCGCTTAGTGGTATGATAATGCAAAGACGGGGCAGGATGCAAAAGGCCGCCCCGTGGCCGAGGGGGCAGGGTGGCCCTGCCCCTACCCAAGCAATCTCTGAAACTCCGCCTCGCCGCGCAGGGGTTGAAAGAACGCGTTCGTCTTTAGATAGCGCACAAGCCCCGCTCGGTCGTCCCCGGCGTTTGAGAGCAGCATCCCGATTTGACTGAGCGCTTGCGCTTTCTGCCCCGTGTGCGCATAGTACCCAATGAGGGCTAATTGTAAGATCGGCTGCTCCGGCTGCTCCCCCAAGGCCCGATCTAAGAGCTCTTTGGCCCTCTCAGGCCGATGGCGCTCCAGAAAGAGCCGAGTATTCAAGAGATGCACCGACGGCAGCGCCATCTCTAGGAGTCTTCTCAGCTCGTGAATCGGCTCCGGATGATCGTCTACTCGAATGTCTATCAATCTATCAAAGGGGCCGTCGCAATAGGCGTTCGGACGGACAACTAAAATTCCCCCTGCTTGCTGGCCGCGCCGGTCACCACCGGCCTCTTGCCCGGCTTCCAGCGCCGCCATCAGCTGTTCGGCTAATAGCCCTTCTGTTCTCTCAAACGCCTCGCCCATCGCCTCAATGACTTCTGAACTTGCTAAGATATTCCCCTGCGCAGCCCAATCTTTCCCTGATTTATGCCCAGCCCACTCTCGGCACTCTCCCCCCGTGTACTGCGCGATCTGCCCCTTAACATCGAGAATAGCCACTTGACGGTGCTCGCGCAGCTCGTCTTCGGCCAAGAGCCGCTGCAAGACTTCCGAGGCGCTCAGCCCCTGTTCCAACAGCATGAGGCCCTTGGGGCCGTAGGAGAGGTTGCCCATCGCTTGGGTGGCAATCGCGCCGACGCCGGCTTTGGCGTGCGGCACTACAGCCCCGGCGCGAAAGGCCCGCGAGTGCACGGCCACGCCGAACTCCCCCATCTCTGGGGCCATCGCGATAATCGAGAACGTTGAGATATTTTCGAGCATTCTCCCGTCATCATAATCATCTCTCCGGCTGCTGTCAACGCGCGTGACATCGTCTTAAGATTGAGTTAGAATGATCACTATGCGACGCACTGTAAGTGCCCTCGTTGCAGGTACTCTGATCGGCTTGGCCTTGGGATGGGCGATCTATGCAGGTGGGTGTTCTCAACCGGCGACGCTCACGGAGAGCGGGATCGGAGTGCCTGAGGCTCCCATTCGGGTTTATTTTTCCCCTTCGGATGGTGCGGAGCAGGCGATCATAGCAGCGTTGCAGGGTGCACAAACCGTCGTGTACGCCGCGCTGTACCAGCTCACTGATCCGGAGATCGCCCAGGCTGTGCTCGAAGTCTCTCGGCGCGGTTTGGAGGTGCTGATCTTGCTCGATGACGAGCCGAGCAGGGGCAGCAAGGGCTGTCTGCTCGTGAGTGAGGGCATCTCAGTCAAGCAATACGTTGACAGCGGGATCATGCACCATAAATTTGCCGTTATTGACGGCACAAAGCTCATCACGGGCTCGTACAACTGGACGACCTCAGCGCAGACGCGCAACGAGGAGAATTTGCTCGTTATCGAGAGCCCAGAATTGGCCGCAGCTTTTGAGCACGAGTTTCAGAAGCTATGGAACAGCGGGAAAGCTCAGCTTCTGGATGAGAAGGAGTGTCAGTAGATCACAATGAGGTTCAGAGTGCTCTTGAAAAGCGAGCATGTGCGGCCCATACTGCCTCCGAACATCTTCACAGGAGGTCAGCTTATGCGAGCTCGCACATGCCCAACGACCAGCGTACCCCAAGCCGTGCCTGGGAGCAATGGCCCCATCCCCAACCTCACCGCCCCGGAAGTCCTCAGTCAGGCTCTGGCC
>JBBIUX010000045.1:0-13811 GCA_037440025.1 Candidatus Fraserbacteria bacterium
GGCCAGAGCCTGACTGAGGACTTCCGGGGCGGTGAGGTTGGGGATGGGGCCATTGCTCCCAGGCACGGCTTGGGGTACGCTGGTCGTTGGGCATGTGCGAGCTCGCATAAGCTGACCTCCTGTGAAGATGTTCGGAGGCAGTATGGGCCGCACATGCTCGCTTTTCAAGAGCACTCTGAACCTCATTGTGATCTACTGAGAGTAACTTGCGAGATCAGCACTATAGACTCGCTCGATCGCTTGCGCGACCCGCCGATGCAAGAGCCGTCTCTCTTCAGGGCTTATCTCATCATAAACGATCTCACGAAAACGGTTGTGAGCGAAGCCATAGCGCAGCCCCGGCCCTTGAATTGCCAGCAAGCCCGCATGACAGAGTGTGCTCAGAGACTGTGAGAGCTTGTTCTCCGATCTACCCCAGAGCTGTCTTACGAATTCTTCGCTAAAACTTTCTCCCAGCACAGAAGCGCACTGAAGCAAGCGATACTCAGAGGGGCTCAGGCAAGTTAGCCGTTGTTGGACAAGATCTTTCAGCTCGTGGGCGCTGAACTCTTGCGCTGATACTCTCTTCTTGCAAACCCATCTCCCGTCGGCAGAGACTGTTAAGATTTTCTTATCGAAGAGGGCGCGCAGCACCACGGTCACGAAGAGCGGATTGCCCTGGCTCTCGCGATAGAGAAAACGACAGAAGTCTGCGTCTCTGAGCCCCAGCTGTGCGAGCAAACGCTCGATCTCTGCATACGGGAGCCGCGAGAGCATCATGCGATGGCTCTGCTTGCACCCAACGACGAGCTTCTCGTAGAGCGGGTGCTTTGGAGTTATCTCTGTGCTGCGATAGGCTCCAACAATGCACACGGGCGTACGGGCGATACGACGACAGAGATGCTCGAGCAAATCTAGTAAATCCGTAGCGGCCCACTGGAGGTCGTCGAGCCAGAGCACCAGCGGTTTTTCAAAGCGTGGCGACTGCGCAAGCCCAATGAAAAACTGCGCGACGGCCTCAAAGAGGCGCCACTGAGCTTGCTGGGGATCCAAGACCGGGTTTTGGGGAATCTGGGGAAGGAGTGTGCGCATCTCCGGAGCGAGCGCGACGATCTCCGCGAGCCAGACGGGCTTGATCGCAGCGATGTCTTTGTATTGTAAAACGGAGAGCTGGTCACGCAGGGCTTCAGCCAAGGGGAGATACGGCGAGGCACCTTCGCGGCAGCGTCCCCACAAGACGAGCGCCCCGGTGTTTTGTACTTCTCTCAAGGCTTTTTGAGCGAAGCGGGTCTTGCCCACGCCCGGCTCCCCGCTGAGCAGCACCAAACGGCCCTGCCCTGCTCGTGCATCTCGCAAATATCTTTGTAACTGTGCCCTCTCAGCTTCACGCCCTACAAATGGCAGCTGCGCGAGCGAATAGGGGACGGGATCGTTCGACGGCGGAGGCCGTGGGGGAACTGGCACCGTCCCTTGAATGATCTGCCGACGAAGCTCTTCCGTGGGTGACGACGGCGAAAGGCCTAGCTCCTCTGTAAGCCTTCGACGATAGTCTTCATAAATTTTCAACGCCTGAGTGCGCTCCCCCCAGAGGCAATAATAGAGCATGAGCCGACGATGGCCCTCCTCATAATAAGGATCAACCTGGATAGCGCGACGGCAAGCGTCAATGGCCTCTGGGTAGCTACCTAGACGACTATAGCATTCGGCCAGGCGCGTCATCACGTACAAATACCGTTCGCGCCAGTGATCTCGGGTATTTCTGGCCCAATCATCGTTATCTCCGGCGAGAAAATCCCCGCGATAGAGCTGCACTGCCGCCCTGTACGCTTGAACAGCTCCTGACCAATCGCCGACATGTTCTCGCTCGCGGCCTTTTCTTTCAGCGCGGGCAAATTCTTCAACGTCCACCCAACAGTCAGCCTGGGAACTGAAGCAATATCCGTGAGCGTGCCGGAGCACGTATGGTGAGAGACGTCTCTTTTTGAGTTCTGGTTCGAGAATCTTACGAAGGTCGCTGATGCGCCGCCGCAGAGAATTGATAGCGCCTTCAGAATCAGACCCGGGCCAGAGTCGGTCAATCAATTGGTCTGGAGTGAAAACTCGACCGCACTCAGAGATGAGTATAGCAAAAAGCTCTCGAATCTTCGCGGTCTTCCACGCTGAGGGTGGAATTAGCGCTTGACCTCTCCAGCAACGCAACTCTCCAAGGAGTTGAACTCTCAGACGCGGTGGCGCTCTGCCCACAACACCCTCTCCTTTGAATGTTGTGTTCTCCATGAACGCAGAAATGTCAATTGGCGCTTCTCTCTCACATGCCGTAGAATAATGCCACCAGGGGGAACGAATCCTTTAAGGAGGCGATCTGTCTACCCTATGGACGCTCAAGCGCCAAAACAAACAAAACGCTCAACACTGTGGATCACCGGCGGAGTGGTTGTCGTTGCCGTTGTTGCGGCTGTGCTGGCCGTCTGGACTCTGACCAAGCCGCCCTCGACCGTCGTCGGTGCTATTACGGCGTATACGCTCGATAACGGGCTGCGGCTGCTGGTTTACGAAGACACAACGGCCCCCGTCGTCTCGGTCAACGTCTGGTATCGTGTCGGCTCCAAAGACGAGCCCCAGGGCAAGCGTGGCATGGCTCACTTGATGGAGCACATGATGTTCAAAGGCTCCAAAAACGTCGGCCCTGAAGAGCACTCGAAACTTATAGACCAAGCCGGAGGACAAGATAACGCCTTCACCCGCGATGACGTCACGGGCTACTGGGCGCGACTGCCCAAAGAGAAGCTCGATCTGGCCCTCTATCTGTTTGCCGAACAGATGCACAATCTCGTGCTCACGCAAGAACATGTAGATTCCGAGCGCGAGGTCGTCAAGGAAGAGTGGCGTGTGCGCTTAGAGAACCAGCCGGTCAGCAAAGCGTTCGATAAATTCAGAGATATTGCGTTCGCGGGTACGCCCTACGCCAAAGGCCCCGAGGGCTACATGGACGACCTCAATAGTATCACGTTAGAAGACCTTCGGAATTTTTATCGGACGTACTATGCTCCCAATAACGCGGTCTTGGTCGTGGCAGGTGATGTGCGCCCGGCCGAAGTGCTCTCGCTGACCAAAAAGCATTTTGGAGAAATCCCCAAAGCACCAACTCCCCCACCCACCGTCGTCACGCCGCCGGCGCAGTCGGCTCTGCGCGAAGAGACCTTAACGATGGCTGTGCAGCTGCCGGTCATTATTGGCGGCTATCAGGTGCCGGGCACCGGACACGCCGACCAGCCAGCACTCGAAGTCGCCGGGTTGATTCTCTCCGGCGGCCAGAGCGCACGGCTCTACAGACAGTTAGTCCGTGAGCAACAGCTTAGCGTCGCTGCCGGTGGCTTCCCCTTGATCTTTAAAGATCTGGGCACCATGCTCATCTACGCGTTCTTCACCCCCGACAAAGACCCAACCAAAGTCAAAGAAGCACTGCTCACCGAGATCGAACGCTTAACCAATGACCCCATAGACGAGAAGGAGCTGCAGAAAGCGAGGAATCAGCTCACGGCGCAGTATGTCTTCAGTCTCGATTCGATCTCCAGCGTTGCCAACGCCATCGCCGAAGCTGAAGTCATCGAGGGCGATTACAAAGAATTCGAAAAAGCGAAGACAAAGTACGACGCGATCACGGCTGCGGACGTGCAGCGCGTCGCGCAGACGTATTTTAAGCGTGAGAACTTAACCGTCGTGACGCTCAAGCCGGAGGGAGGTACGCAATGAGACAGTTCACAGTTCGACAGTTCTTCGTTATAGCTCTTGCACTCGTCGTGCTCGGTCTGGTAGCCGTCTGGGCTCAAAGCAACGTCGAGCCTATTCAGCTGCCGCCGATCAAGACCGTCACACTCGATAATGGGCTTAAAGTGATGGTCATTGAGCAGCCGTCGCTGCCCATTGTGCAGTTGAGTTTACGTGTGCGCGCAGGAGCGATTCATGAGCCGACGGACCGCACGGGGTTGGCGACGTTCACAGCTTCAATGCTGCGCCAAGGGACGACCAATCGTACCGCGGACCAGATCGCCGAAGCGATTGATTTCGTCGGCGGGTCTTTGGGCGCGAGCGCCGATATTGAGCGCACCGATGTCACGGCGCGCGTCCTGAAGAAAGACATCCAGGTGGGTCTCGATCTTTTGGCCGATATCGTGCAGAACCCGAACTTCCCCGAAAAAGAGATGGGGATCATTCGCAACCAGCTCTTAGCGAGCGTGCGCGGGATGCGCGACGACCCTGAGGAACTCGCTTCAGCCCATTTAGATTTTGCGCTCTTCGGCACGATTCACTCCCTAGGGCGCGCCATGAGCGAGCAAAGTCTGAACGCCATCACGCGCGATGATCTAGTGACGTTTCATGGAATGTACTATCGGCCCAATAATTCTGTATTGGCCGTCGCTGGGGACGTCAAAGCCGATGAGATGATCACTCTGGTGAAGAAAGCGTTTGCGAATTGGCAGAAGGCCGACATTCTCCCCGCGCCCTTGCCGGAAGTGAGCAAGCCGCAAGGGTACAAAGTGCGCTTTGTGCACAAGCCCGGACAAACCCAGACCCATATCGAGATCGGACATTTGGGCCTTGCTGTGCCTGACCAAGACTATATCCCGGCGGTGTTAGCGAACTATGTCTTGGGTGGGGGCGCGTTCTCCTCGCGCTTGCTCCAGATCATCCGTTCGAAAGCCGGCAAGACGTATTCGATCTTCAGCTATTTCCCCAGCTACAGCTTCCCCGGGTATTTTAGAATCTCGACGTTCACCCGGAACGATCAAGCCTTCGAGACGCTTCAGTTAATTTTGGACGAGTTCAAGAAGTTCAAAGAAGGCGGGATCACCCAAGAAGAGCTGCAAGCCGCACAAGACAATATTGCCGGCAGCTATATTTTACGATTAGAGACGCTCTCCGGCTTGGCGACGACCGTGCTCACCAATGACTTTTACGGGTTCGGCATGGATCGCAGCAGGAACTGGCGCAAGCTGATCCGCTCGGTGACGCTGGAGCAAGCCAATCGAGCGATCAAAGATCGCTTCGATCCAGAGAACCTTGCGATTGTCCTGCTCAGCGACATCAAGATTTTGGAGGGCCTGACGGAGCTGATCCCGGGGATCTCTCTGGAGAGCGTCAACGCTGTGGATTGGCTGGAGCAGGTGACGGCGCGCGCCAAACCCTATGCCGAATTTCTCGCGGCGCTCTCTGCCCCCAAGGGGCCAACCGAGCTTGTCTGGGCAGCCCAGATCACTCCGGAAGCCAAGGTGCTCTTAGAGAGAGCGTTTGCCGCCCAAGGGGGTTTTGACAGAGTAGCGCAGCTGCGAGATACGTATACGAAGGTGCGCGGCAGCATCTTCCAGCGCGGACAGGAGTTCAAAGTCGAGGGCGAGGTTTGGATCAAGCTGCCTAACAAATTACGGCAAACGATCAAGTTCACCGGTGGCCAGAGCACGGTGATCTATCAGGGGGCGCAAGGCTGGGTACAAGTTGGGGCTCAGGTGCGCGATCTGCCGGCGCAATCGCTGGCAGAAATCAGTGAATCCATCGAGCTTGATTCGCTCTTGTTCTTGTGGAACATCGCGCGGGCGGGATACAAGTTCGAGATCGTCGGCACAGCTCAAGTAGACGGCCAAGAGACGCAGATCCTGCGTATGACCAGTGAGCAAGGGAAGTCGGCAGATTTTTACTTCGGTCTGAAGCGTTCTGTGCCGCTCAAGATCGTCACACAGACTGCCGAAGGCAAGAGCAAAGAGCAGCTGTTGAGCGACTACCGCCAGGTCGAGGGCTTCTGGGTGCCGTTTGCCCTCAAGACGCTCGAAGACAAAGAGCTGACTGATAGCTTCGAGGTCTTGGAGTTCAAAGTGAACACCGGTGTTGGGGACGAGCAGTTTGAGAAGCCGTAAGAAACCTCTCCCACAACCACTCCCCTAAAGCGGGAGGGGAGCACCCCTTCCCTTTAGGGAAGGGGCAAGGGGTTAGGTCTTATGATTGACTTTCTCGAGGGCGAGGTCGTCGAGGTAACGGAGAACTCGTTGGTCGTGGCCGCCAACGGGGTCGGCTATCGCGTGACTATTTCAAAAGCAACGGTCGAAGCCCTGCGCGGTCAAACCAGCCCGGTGAAAATTTACACCCATCTGCACTATACTCCGAACGATCTCGGTCTCTATGGCTTTGCGACTTCTGAGGAGCGTCAGCTCTTTGAGCTATTAATTTCTGTATCGGGTGTCGGCCCCAAGGTCGCCATCGGAATTCTCTCGGCGACGACGCCGCAGTACTTCGCCGAAGCTGTGTTACAGAACCGGCGCGATCTCTTAGAAGAGCTGAAAGGCGTCGGGCGCAAGACCGCCGAGCGGCTGATCGTTGAGCTGAAAGAGAAGATCACAAAAATCCCCTTGCGCGGTGAACCAGCTTTGGCCCCTTCGACTACCCAAGAAGAACTGGCGATCAGGGCGCTGACGCGCTCATTGGGTTTTAGCGAGCAAGAAGCGCGTCGTGCTGTGGCGCGGGCGAAAGCCACGGGAGCCATCACCACTGAAGAACTCGTTAAAAAAGCCCTGACACTGCTTCAGTAGGTAGGGACTGAGCGGCCGTTGACTCCCCTGAGAGGACAGATGCTCGAGCATCTGACATTTTGGTTTTGACAGGACATCTATAGTCTTTCTACTCACTATTAAGCTATAGTGAAGCTGGCTATTAAAGGAGGCTTTTATGTCTATCCTGACAAAGAGTTCAACGCTGTGTGCCTTGCTCGCACTCAGCATGTGGTTTGTGGGTCGTCCCGACTCAGCACAGCCGTCTTGCCCTCCAGGAGAGAACATCGCTCTGACGGATAAGGGATGTGTGCAGGGTGAGTCGCTCGGCACTGTAAGAGTCTTTCGTGGGATTCCCTATGCGGCTTCTCCAGTGGGAGCGCTGCGCTGGAAAGCCCCGCAAGGGCATCAGCCTTGGGAGGGCGCGCGCGACGCGCTTCAGTTTGGCAAATCCTGTCCACAGCTCCCCGGCACGATCTTGCGCTATCAGCTCGAAACCGACGAAGATTGCCTCTCTCTGAATGTCTGGACTCCTCAACTGAGCCCCGACGCTGCTCTGCCTGTGATGGTCTGGATTCACGGCGGCGGCCTCGTCCAAGGAAGCAGCTCCCAGAAGATCAATGATCGCCTAAGCTATGACGGGCGCTTCTTGGCCGAAAGATTTCACGTCGTCGTCGTGACCATCAACTATCGCCTGGCACAATTGGGTCTCCTGGCTCACCCGGCTCTGAGCGCCGAGGACACCGAGCATAGCATCTCTGGGAACTATGGGCTGCTTGATCAGATCTTCGCGCTGCGCTGGGTGCAGAAAAATATTCAGAACTTCGGGGGCAGCCCAAACAACGTGACGATCTTCGGAGAATCTGGGGGCGGCAAGAGCGTCTGTGCGCTGCTCGCTTCGCCGCTCGCTGAAGGGCTCTTTCACAGGGCGGTCATCCAGAGCGGCGGCTGTCCGTTGAATCAGCGAAGACTGCGGGACTCTTCCCCGCGCGAGAGCGCCGAAGCCCAGGGCGAACGCTTCGCTCGCGCCATCGGCTGCGCTGAAGCTTCCGACGTGCTGGCGTGTCTTCGCTCCAAGACGGTGCAAAAGATTCTGAATACGCTCCCAGGCGAGGCCAGCATTCTCAGCACCGCTGAGAAGTGGGACTTTACTGTTGACGGCTACGCGCTGCCCCAATCCCCCGGACGCGCCCTCGAAGCCGGGAATTTTTATACCGTGCCGTTGATCGCGGGCACGACAGGCAACGAAGCCTCGATCTTCACGGGAAAGCTGAACATCACCACGGCGGCGCAATACGAAGCTTTCGTGCGTGCTTTTTTCAGGGAGAACGCCAATCAAGTGCTCGCGCTCTACCCCGTTACAGATTACCCCACGCCCAAGGCCGCACTCGATGCGCTGATCAGTGATATTTCGTTTGTCTGCCCGACACGCCGGTTCACGCGCGCCGCGCAACAGTACCAACCGAAGACCTATCTCTATCACTTTGCGCACGTGACGCGCGTAGGAGCCCAGCTCAGGCTGGGGGCCTTTCACGGCTCGGAGATACCGTTTGTCTTTGGGAACTCAGCTAACCTGACTCCACAAGAGCGCACGCTCTCGGACGCGATGATGACTTACTGGACGAACTTTGCCAAGTCCGGCGATCCCAATGACGGAACGCTGCCGCCGTGGCCCGCGTATACGCTGAGCGAAGATCCGCATGTGCAGCTCGATATCCCGATCACGGCGGGGCGAGAGCTGCGCAAGCCGTATTGTGATTTTTTTGATGCTATAATCAAACCATAAATCTTGGATCAAGGCACTTCTCAAATAATTAGCGAAGTGAAGGAACGGCCGACGCACGATCTCTTCTGGCAGTATTCGTAAACAGGCAGTTGTGGGATTAAGGAGGGACTTCGAGCACAAGCCGGTGCCCATCCTCCGCCCAAACCCGGATTCTTTGGCCCTTTTTGACGCTCAATCGCTCTAAAAGAGCTTTGGGAATGCGCACGAGCGCCCCGTAGCGGTCTACTCGAACGGTGTAGAGCGAGCGCACGGTCGTCGTTCCTGCTTCGGCAACCTCCCAGCCCTCATCACCAAGCACTTCAAAGGCCTCGTGTGTTTCCCAAAACTGGCGCTCTTCAGCCAGTGATCGAAAGCGCGGAATTCGCTTCTTCCTACCCATGTGCTTTCCCTACCTTCTTGCGATAGCGCCGCCGCTCATTCCGGGTCATCTCTCGTGCGGTAATCACTCGATAATATCCAGACCGCCGACGGGCCAAGACGACAAACAAGTAGCGACCTTCTTCGGTCTGCCCCAAGATATAAAGGCGTCGCTGCCGCCCACCTTCTCGCAGGTGACGACCTTGGCAGACCGCTTCGACTTCTTAACGCTTTCATCATCCCAATCCAGGTTTATCTGGAACACCTTAACAGTTTAAGCCGCGGGTCCTGGAAAAGCAAATCTTTCATGCCCTCTCGTCTCCAGAACCAACTCGACATGTTTCGTTGGCCCTGTTAAAATTTCAGCGAACGAGGAGGTATTATGAACCATCATCCCCTCACACAGGAGATTTATGATCAAGAAGAAGGTAACAACTTGGGGCGCGAAGGGACGAACAGTCGCTAGCTTGTTAGCCCTCACGCTAGTGCTCTCGACCGCTTGTGTCATCTCAGGCCAGCAGCCCCAGCCCGTTGATCCGTGCAGCGTGCAGTCGCCGGGGACTGTGTCACAGCTAGGGCTACAAAAATTTGCAGACGGCTTCACACGGCCCATCTATGTCGCGCACGCGGGCGACGGTTCTAACCGTTTATTTGTTGTCGAGCAGGCCGGGCGTATTTTGGTCATGCGCGATGGAAAGACGCTCTCTATACCCTTCTTAGACATTCGCGACCGGATTGAATCGGGCGGAGAGAAAGGGTTACTAAGCGTTGCCTTTCACCCCCAGTATAAAGAGAACGGGCGCTTCTTTGTCAACTACACGGCACGCAAAGAAGGCGTCCTCACAACGGTGATCGCTGAGTATCGCGTCTCACTGAACAATCCCGATCTCGCTGACCGTGCTGAGAAAATTATCTTAGAAGTCGAGCAGCCGTTTGGCAATCACAACGGCGGGCTCAATAAATTCGGTCCCGATGGGTTTCTCTATATTGGGCTTGGCGACGGCGGCGCCGCAGGCGACCCGCTCAACAATGGGCAGAACTTAGAAACGCTCTTGGGCAAAATCCTGCGCATTGACGTAGACAGCCGTGAGCCTTACGCCATCCCCTCAGACAACCCCTTTGTGGGACGGGCAAATGCCCAAGGCGAGATCTGGGCCTACGGGCTGAGAAACCCCTGGCGCTTCTCGTTCGATCGCTGCACCGGACGGCTCTTCGCCGGAGATGTCGGACAGAATCGCCTCGAAGAGATAGATCTCATTGAGCAGGGCAAAAATTATGGTTGGCGCGTGATGGAGGGCTCGCAGTGCTATGATCCCCCGACTTTGTGTAATACTCAAGGGCTGGAGTTGCCCATCGCTGAGTACGATCATTCATTAGGGTGCTCAGTCACCGGCGGCTACGTCTATCGGGGGACTCAGTATCCGGCGTTGATCGGGCATTATCTCTTTGGGGACTACTGCAGCGGACGAATCTGGTCTTTAGTGAACACGGGGCGCTGGACGATGCGCCAACTGATAGATTCTCCATTCAGTATCAGTTCGTTCGGCGAAGACGAACGGGGCGAGCTCTACGTCGTGCACTACGGCGGCGCGATCTACCGCGTCACAGCAAGGTGAGCAAGATTCTGGAGTCGGATGCTCAAGCATCCAGCTGTCACCCTGAGCCCTTCGGCCCTGAGTGGATCGTCAGCGCATTGAGCAAGTGCTCTTCAATTTATTAGACAATGCCTGTCGTTACACGCCGGCTGTCCGCACAAAAAGAAAACAACACGGTCCACGTGAGCGTTTTGGATCAGGGTCCAGGCATCCCTCCTGAAGACTTGCCGCATCTGTTTGAGCGCTTCTATCGCGGGGACAAGTCGCGGGCGCGGAAGAGCGGCGGGACGGGCTTGGGGTTGGCCATCGCGAAGGCTCTGGTCGAATCTCACGGGGGAAGGATATGGGCCGAAAACACTCCTGAGGGCGCTCGCTTTCACTTCTCGCTACCCCTTGACAATACTCCCTCTGAACGTTATAGTATCCATCAATAATATTTTCGGACAGGAGGGCTATGGTAGTCTCCAAGAGAACGGTTGTCGCAAGTGCTGTTGTAGGGGTGCTTCTCTTCGTCTCGGGAATGGTCGTAAGCCAGCCATCCCCGCCGCCCACATACTATGGCCACGTCGCAGCTATTTTAGAGAGAAACTGCACCAGCTGTCACACTCCCGGTGGCATCGCACCCTTCTCTTTGCAAGACCCGGCTATCGCTGTGCGCATGGCCCCAGCGATCAAATATGTGGTTGAGAACGGGATCATGCCGCCCTGGCCGCCGGGCCCGGATTCGCCCCCTATGGTGGGCGAACGCAAGCTCACCCCGGAAGAGAAAGCGACGCTGATCGCTTGGGCCGACGCGGGAGCCCCCTTGGGCAATCCCGAAGATCGCCCACCCAGCACAGCCCAACCTCGAGAGCCGGAGCCTCCCTCAGATAGACTCTTGACGCTCGACCCACCCTATCAACCCAACCGAGCTCGCTCGGATGACTATCGCTGCTTCCTGCTCGATCCTCAACTTGATACCGACACCTTCGTCACAGCCTATCGCATCTACCCGCAACAAAAAAAGCTCGTCCACCACGTCATTCTCTTTGTCATCAGGTCGCAATATGTCAGAGAAGCTGAAGCCAAAGACCAGAGCGAGCCGGGCCCTGGCTGGACTTGCTACGGCGGCCCCGGCGTCGGCACGATGAACGCCAATGTTTTGGGAGACAGCTTGGGCTTCTGGGTCCCCGGCACCAATGGCACGGATTTCCCCAAGGGCATCGGCAAGCTGCTCAAAGCCGGATCGCGTATTGTGATGCAGGTGCACTATAACACCAGACAGGCCACGGGCGCCGATGAAGACGCGACGCAAGTGGGGCTCTCTCTCTCTTCAGCGGCACTGACGCCTCTTCAGGGGATAACGCTCCTTGCCCCGGTCGAAGTGCGATGCCCCGGTCCCTACCCCAGTGACCCTAGCGATCCGTGCCATCGCGACTATGCCCTCGCTCATACAGAACTCGCCTTTGTGGCCAATGCCCTCCACTCGTTCTGTGGCACCCAAATAGAAGATTTTCTCAGCCGAGAGATCGGCGACGGTAGCGCCCAAGAGATGCACTGTGACCGCACACTTCGTCAAGATGTGCTCGCACTGGGGATTACGGGCCATATGCACCTCCGAGGCACGTCCATCAAGATCGCAGTCAACCCCGAGACACCTCAAGCGCGGACGCTGCTCAGCATCCCCAGATGGGACTTCAATTGGCAGGGGCAGTATTGGTTTCAAGAACCCATCGCGCTCAAGGCCGGTGAAAAGATACGGATCAGCTGCACCTACGATAACAGTAAGACCATCCTGGGGCCGGACCGACAGCCTCTAGCCCCTCGGTATATGACCTGGGGCGAGGGCACAACCGATGAGATGTGCCTCGGTGGGATCGCCTTTGTCAAAGAATAAAACAAACTGACAGAAATCATCTGCTGAGCTTATCTAGATCATGGTGTCCTGTGGCTTGAAGAGAAGCATTCACGTTTTAGAGTGAGCTCGTCAAGAATCTAACAATCGGGAATATGTAGGAGAAAGAGCTTTAAATTCTCTAGCTCGACGTCCCACGGCCCTGGCTTCAGTTTGAGGAGCGGTGCGGGAAGCATATCTACTGGCATCCGCATTGAACCCACCGCCCCACCTAGCGCAAATGTCACGTCTTTCCCGTGAATGTCGAAGAGATAGCCGCTCGCGTCCTGGAAAGCCCTCAAAATCTCTTTCAGGGTGTTGACGACCCCGGCGCGACAGAAGGTCTCCCCTTCGAGATAGAGTTCGATCTTGGCGATCTGGTGATCTCGGCAAGCCGGGCAGCCGGGGGTATGAGGCTCCAACGTCGGCTTGCGGTCAAAATGATACCCATAGACAACAGTGGCGGCCCTGGAGAGATATTTTTCATTCAAGAGAATTTGCGGTTTCTCCATTGGATCAGCACTTGCTTCCCAATTGAGAGAGCCAAGGAAATGATCATAATCACTGGGGGACATAAAATTATTTTTCGCTTCGGCGAAGAGCCAGATGTTGAGCGCACCGATTCGCGAGCGCCTTTGTAAGCGTTGGAAAGCATCGTTGAGCACGGCTTCGATCTGCTCACGAGTCAGACGCTTTCGCTGATCCAAGACATAGCGATAGAGCAGGGAGCGTCCCCGCTCGGTCGAGCCGATCTCGTGTCGGTCATAGAGACGATAGGTCACGGCACCGACTGTGAGTACCGTTGGTTCGGCCTCTTTGACTTCGACCCTGACAGAAGTATCTTGTGCAACAAGTCCGTGGTCATCTGTAGCTGTGAGGGTTACTTCGTACGTCCCCGGTTCGGTGAAGGTGTGCGTGGGGTTAGGTTCAGTACTCGTTGTGCCATTGCCGAAGTCCCACTCGAAAGAGACGATCGTGCCGTCGGGGTCTTTTGAAGCTGCGCTGCTGAACTCGACGGTCAGCGGGAGCTCACCGGAGACATATTTGCTGGGCACACTCTCGGAAGAATCGGGCAGTCTGGCTGTAGCAAAGAGCGCGGGCTCCTGGTTGAGAGAGAACGTGACGCGGGTGCTCACCTTGGCGCCCTGCTGGTCAGTCACGGTCAGCTCAACGGTGTAGCGCCCGCCTTCGGTGTATGTGTGCTGGGGAGATGCTTCAATACTGGTGTGCCCGTCGCCGAGGTTCCAGAAGACGGACTGGACTTCGCCATCGGGGTCGGACCATTCACCGGAGAACTGGACGGTGCGCTCATTCAAAAAAGCATCATTGGTTGGACTCGTGATGCGCGCGGTGGGCGGCTGATTCGTGGCGCAACCGTTCAAGACGAAAGCAAGCAACAGAGACAATATTCTGAATTTTCGCGACATGACTCCCCTCCATGAAAATGGTTGTCAAGTCCGCTAGGTACTCTAGCGGTTAGAAAACTCCAGTCATCCTTCCATCCGTCCCTTTAAGGACACATCATAGCGTTGGACCCCGAGTTCCCTATCCTTTCCAAGAGCCCCTATGGGCTAGGAGGTGCAGAGTAAGGTTGGCCCCATTGTCAAGACCACGAATTGGGAAAATTAAGGTGGACTTTTGACCCCGCCTCCGCTCGGCCGAAATGCACCTCAGCTGGGGTTCGG
>JBBIUX010000046.1:0-13131 GCA_037440025.1 Candidatus Fraserbacteria bacterium
TGGCACAAGTTGAGGCAGTTGGGAGTGAAAGTGCCCAAGGAGTTTGCCGTGCTGCCCCCGATTGTGTTGGATAGAATCTCTACCGACTGGCTCCTGGGCCCTGGTAACGATCTCTTGACCCATTACAGTGGAAGAAGATACTTGCAAACGCTGTCTTTGGAAAGGATCGGTGTTCACGTCAAGGGAGTCAGTGACGGTTCAGCAAATTTCGCCCTGATGGTAACTTTAGCTGTTGAGGGTGCTCAGCGTGTAGCAGAGAGGAGATTCGCGTTATAGACTGAGCAAGAGCTTATGAAGCTCTTGCTTCACCTGAGCTTTCAGAGGACCGATTTGGGCATTGTTTGCATCGTGTTCGGCGCACTCTGGGCCACAGACCGTTCGCTCGCGGCGTGTCACCCTTGAGACACACTTGACAATAGCTGGATAGAGCCGAAATGCTACAGACGCTCCCGGCAGCGAGAGGGTTTGTACAATTCTTTGAGCAGCTTCTGATCCCCAGCTGATGCTATCTGCTTCGAAGAGAAACATGGCAAACCCAAAGTTTTCGCCGAATTGGGCACGCAGCAGACTTTGGGCGTGGTTGCTCTCAAACGAGAGCACGATAAATCTCTTGCGAAAATCAAGCAGACGTACCAAGCGCGCAAAGCCTCGGCAGTAGGCGCATTGCCCATCGTAGATCAAAATCTTAGCAGCCATGCTGATTGCTATTATAACCGAAGCCTCGAAATAGTGTAGCACTCGATCTCCCACGGCGTCCCAGGACAGACGATGCGCTTGGCTCTCTCTTTCTGCTGTTGCTGTCCCGGAAAGATCATCCGAGGTTTTTCATGCGCCGGGTTTGGCATTCTCTCCCGTATGCGTTACAATATGCTCCAAGATTATGCAGAAAAGACTTGTGTTGATCTTTGTTATTGTGAGTTTGGTTATGGGGCTCGTGTCCTGCACGCGCGATACCGAGCCTCCTCACACTGAGAACAAACCTCCTCTCGCTTCAATGGAGTTCGCGCCAACGTGGGGAGATGTCCCGCTCACCGTGCACTTCAGCGCCGCTACGTCAAGTGATCCCGACGGCCAGATCGCGAGCTACAGCTGGGACTTCGGCGACGGCAGCAAGGGCACCGGGCTCTTTGCAGAACACGAGTACACTACAAACGGCTCTTTTATCATCATGCTGACAATCACCGATGACAAAGGGGCGACGAGCTCAACCAAAGGAACGGTCTTCGTGACCGAACCGCCGGCTCCCCCGGTACCTACCGGGCGCACCGACAAAACCGAAAATGATCTGATAGCCTATACGCGCATCGTTCCGGAAACCCTCAGTCCCGGTGGGACCTTTGTAGTTCAAGTCGCGGTCACGGCGAAGACGAACTTGCGGGCTCTGGTCGTCAGCGAGACACTCCCCACAGGGCTACAGTTGGTGTCGGGGGATTTGCGAGCAGCACAGTTGGGACTCAGCGCCAACCAAAAACTAGAGTTCAGTTACCAGATCAAAGCTGGGGCCGCCCCCGGCACGTTTGCGATCTTGGGCAAGGCGACTCCGGCGACCGACGATGGTGCGCAGCCTGCCCTGGAGCTGAACTCCAACGTGCAAGTGCGCTAGCGTACGCTTCAGGTGCTGAGAAAGCCATCGCAATCCTCATCGCCGGGCAGCCGTCTTAAGCAACTCACGCGCCGCTCGATAGGGGCTGAGTTCTCTCGCCCACACTTTCTGGAGCTGTCGCTCTAAATTTTTCAGACCTTGGCCGTCCCATAGCTGCACACGCAGTTCGTCTTCGATCAATTGTTTGAGAAACGCTCGCAGGCGCTCGCGGCGACGCGCATTCAGCCCTTCTTCTCCCAGAAAAGCCTTGTGCTTTTCAATCGCTTCTTTCAGACGCTCGATGCCCTGATTGGCCGGAGCAACAGTCTGCACAATGGGCGATACCCAGTCGCGCATCGCCAGGCTCAGCATTGTTTGCAGATTCTTGACGGCTAAGTCGGCTTCGCCCTGATCGGCTTTGTTCACACAGAAGACATCGCCGATCTCCATTAGCCCAGCCTTCATCGCCTGGACGACGTCGCCCGATTGGGGCACTAAGACTAAGACGACCGTATCGGCAGCTTGGACAATATCTACTTCGACCTGGCCGACCCCGATAGTCTCAAAGAGAATCACGTCGAAGCCGAAGGCGTCCAGTGCCAGCGCGACTTCGTGGGCCGACTTGGCCAGCCCGCCCAAGCTGCCGCGTGTGGCCATACTCCGAATGTAGACGCCGTCATCGCTGATCAGATCTTGCATTCTTATCCGGTCGCCGAGCAAGGCTCCACCGGTGAAGGGGCTGGTGGGGTCGCACGCCAGAATCGCGACCGTCTTCTGTTCAGCACGGTAGAGCGGGGTCAGCTTGTCTACCAAAGAGCTTTTGCCCGCGCCCGGCGGCCCGGTGATCCCAATTGTGTACGCTTGGCCGGTGCAGGGATACAGTTTATCCAGTACTTCTTGATACCCCAGTGCACGGTTCTCTATCAAAGAGATAACTTTCGCCAGGGCAATCGTGTCCTTGGCGAAAAATTTCTCAAGCCAGCGGTTTGAGTTCATACGTGTGTCATGCAGCCTGGTGGCTAAAGCCACGAGCTCAATCTACAAAGTCCCTTCGGGACAAGCCTGTACCGCGGGCTCTGTACTCCCAGCCCGCAACTTACGTTGCCGGGCTGTCTGTTACTGCGTGCAGAACCCATCGAGCGAATAGAAGAGCAGTTCGCTGGGGTTCGCTGCGTTCGCCACCCAGAGTTGGCGTGCCACACGCGACTCCGTGGGACTGATAGCTACTGTCGGCGACGTCACCAGAGCGACCCTGCTCAGGCGCTCGGCGGTGCCCAGTAATTGGACATTGTGAAAGGGGTCTTGGCCCGGCGGAGCGCCTGGGCTGGCGATAAACGTCGCCTTCACAAAGCCAACGCCGGAGCGCGCCCCCGTGTTGATCGTGTACACACAGGGCAAGACCGGGTCGAGGAAGACCGCCCGCGGCGCGTCCCCCACAGGAACTATAGAGTCTATCTGAAAGGTCGTCGTGCCGATACGGCTGAGCGTGTCGGCGCCCGTATTGATGAAGTACGCATAGAGATCGCCCAAGAGCGTACCAGCAGCAGTAGCAATGGCTCCCGGCTTGGGCCCGGTTCGGGCCGTCTGAATGACTTTATAGCGATTGGGGTTGTTTGGATCGTCGTTAATGTCAGTTACCGTGATGGCGTTGAGTTCGCTGTGGGTGACAAAAGCGCGATTGAACGCCCCGGCGCTGTAGAGCGCAATCGCTTCGGGGCCTGCACCGATGGGGATCGTCGAGACGCCGGCTTTGGGGGCTCCCGTTGCTGTGTCAATGATACTGAGTGTCCCATCGCCAGCATTGACGACGTAGAGATCGGTATTATGGGTCGCGCGTGCCAGGGCGATCGGTTGCCTCCCCACGGGGACGGAACGTGTTGTTCCTGTAGGCAGCGGGATGACCAATACAGCGTTGGCGGTCGCGTCGGCAAGAAAGGCCGTACTGCAATCAGCGTTGAGTGCCAGGGCGCGGGGGTCTGCACTGGGAACGGTGAAAGAAGCACTAGCGGGCTGGCGTGTGACGGTATTAAAAACCTGTAAGCTCGTTGCACCTGCGGCTTTGCTGGCGGCGACCAACTGTGTACTATTGTTGCAGGAAGCCATGGCGACGGCTTCTCCAGCGAGCGCGAATCGTGCTTGGGGAGCGATGGTCGGTTGTTGGCCGAGCGACAGACCAGCCGCAAAGACAGTCAACAACAACACAAAGAATGTGCGAATGACGATGGTGCGCATGTAGTGGTCCTCCTTTTTTCTTTCTTTTCTTTTTTCTTTCAGTTCATTCATTGTGACTCCAGCCCGGGTGTACCGGGATTTTAGCAAAGTAGACATCAGGGTCAGGGCGCCCGTCGGGATACGTATCAGTCTTGAGAATGGTACGATTATCACCCCATAGAAATTCAGCCGAGGGGAGACCCGTCCGGGTGGGGAATCGGCTGCAAGTCGTTAGACTCGACCTCACCTGCCTTTCGTGTTACACTTTCAGGAGCGCAAAGGCGCGAAACCTGGCGCTGACTGGCAACGCCCAGTCCGCTCTTTGACATAGTGCCGGTATGGGGTTCCAGCCCCGAAACCCTGGGCCGGGTAAAACCCGCAAGGTCTCTCATACAGAGCATTCTTCCAGGCCGGGACGCGGCCTTCAGGCTCAGTCCTGAGAAGCATCCGGCTTTAGCCGGGTGAGTCGTCACATAGACGTTCCCGTCGAATCTTCCACCGGTGTTGTCCACGGCGATCAGCTCTTTATCTTGAAAGTGTACATCTGTGGAGCCAAAGTTACCGAGAAGAGCATAAGAGCGAGCGCGAATATTAAAAAACGCTTCATAATTTGAAAGCCTCAGTTAGTGAGGGTCTGGAGCCGGCGAGAGGAATCGAACCTCCGACCCACGGTTTACGAAACCGTTGCTCTACCGCTGAGCTACGCCGGCGTTTGGTGTCTGCATTATAGAAGAAGGCTGAGCGGGCTGCAAGGAGAATTTGACGCTCCGAAAGAGTTCAGCTAGTATAACTTCGCTATGTCTCGATGGACCCCGACAGATTTTCAACAGCTTCAAGCCCTCCTCGGCCCCGACCGTGTCCTGACCGGCGAGTCTGAACTGAGTTTGCACGCCCGCGACGAGTCCCATCACCCAGAGCATAAACCTGACGTCGTCATCTATCCCCAAAACGTCCAAGAAATCTCAAAGATTCTCCAATTCGCCAACGGGCGAAAAATCCCCGTCACCCCCTGGGGAGCCGGCACAAGCATGGAAGCCAACCCCGTCCCTTTACACGGCGGCATCGTGCTCGATCTCTCACGGATGAA
This sequence comes from Candidatus Fraserbacteria bacterium, assembly GCA_037440025.1. Lineage (GTDB taxonomy): Bacteria > Bipolaricaulota > Bipolaricaulia > RBG-16-55-9 > DRXL01 > JANXCC01. The sequence goes on from JBBIUX010000046.1 coordinate 4,881, forward strand.
CCAGATCATTGCCATCTATCCCGAAGACCTTCAAGCCGTTGTTCAGCCGGGCGTCACCCACGGTGAGCTCAATCAGAAGCTCTCCAAACACGGCTTGTTCTTCCCGCCTGATCCAGGGGCTCCAGCGACCGTCGGCGGGATGGTCGCCAACAACGCCGCCGGCATCCAAGCGATCAAGTACGGCGCAACAAAAGATTATGTGCTTGCGCTCGAAGTCGTGCTCGCCGACGGGAAAATCCTGAAAGTCGGCAATCGCGCCATGCGCACTTCTTCAGGGTACAACGTAGTTGGGCTCTTTGTCGGCTCTGAGGGCACGCTGGGAGTTTTCACGGAGATCACGATCCGGCTTGCTGGACTGCCTACAGCAGTCTCCGCAGCGACGGCAGCCTTCCCTACGTTGGAACGAGCTGCACAAGCCGTCGTGCAGATCGTGCAGTCGGGCTTAGAGCCAGCAGCATTAGAGTTGCTTGATCCTGATTGTATGCGGGCCATCAATTATCTCAAAAATCTGAACTTTGCCGAGTGTCCCACGCTCTTTCTGGAGTTTCGCGGTCACGCCGCCGACGTCGTGAGAGATGATTTACAGTTTGCGCAGGAGGTCTGCCAGAACAACGGCTGCACGGATTTTTCGAGCGCCTTCGGCAAAGAGGAACGCGACAAGCTCTGGGAGGCCCGGCACCACCTAGCTTACGCAGCAGCGGCGCTCAATCCCGGCAAACGGGCTATTGTCGTTGACGTTGCCGTGCCGATCTCAACATTCCCAATCATGGTCGAATGTGCCCGACAAAAACTCTCAGAGCACAAGGTGAACGGGCCGGTCTTTGGCCACGCCGGCGATGGGAACCTTCACGTCGGGATCTTTTATAACCCCGAAGACCCAGATGAGAAATCTCGCGCCCAAGCAGCGAATGAAGCGATTGTCTTTCGCGCGATAGAGTTTGGCGGGACGGCCACTGGTGAACACGGCGTTGGCGTGGGCAAAGTTAAGTTTATGCGCGCTGAGCACGGGGCGAGCTACAAGCTGATGCGCCAGATGAAAAAACTCTTAGATCCCAACGGGATTCTTAACCCAGGGAAGATCTTTGCAGAATGAGCGATCTCGTCGGACGGTTCATAGACGAGCTGGAACGCGTCGCCGGAAAAGCCTATCGGATTGAATCGGTCGAGCGAGCTGTGGACATTCTGATCGAGCTGCTCCGTGCCCATCAGGCACGTACTGTTGCTCTTTCAGGCTTTGCGTTGGCACGAGAATTGAATCTGACGAACGCGCTGTGCGAAGCCGGCTATGAGCTGGTGACCGGGCGCGAGATCGCGCGCGCCGATGTGGGCATCTCCGGAGCCGATCTGGCTGTCGCCGAGACGGGATCGCTGCTCATCGGGAGCGAGCTGGGCTATGAGCCTGTCACGGCGCTGCCGCCGGTGCATATCGCGCTCATTCGCACCGACCAAATCGTCGCGACACTCGAGAGGGCATTCGCCTTCTGCCAGACAGAACTTGACCGGGCACCTGAAGATTTTCTTTTGGTCACCGGCCCCAGCCGGACGGCGGATATAGAATTGACGCCGGTGATCGGAGTGCACGGCCCGCAAGAGCTTGTGGTGATTGTGGTCTCTTAAAAAACTCAGCGTACTCGCGAGACTATTAAGGTGACGCGGTATTCGGCGGGGTTGATCGTGCGTCCGCTGAGGGGAACGGGCTTGAGGGAGACGAACCGAATGCGAAAGTCCGCATAGGGAACTTCTGTGGGTTCTGTATTCGAATTGATGGTGAGCACGGCCTCTTCGGTGTTGTCCTTGAGGGAGACACCGAGGGTGATCTTGGCATTCCCAACCCAGATACAACTCACGTCGGAGGGACAGCGCGAGTCTTCCGGCACAGCAAGAAATCGGATCTTCAGGGAATCAACCTGGGCTGCCTGACGCACGTACAGGGTGAAGGGCTGGTCGAGCTGAACCTCTCCTACCAGAGCGGGAGCGCAGCCGGCCAGTCCGAGCAGGGTGGAGATTACCAACCCAGCGAATAGAGCATTGCAGCGCATATCTCTAATCTCTCATCACTCTAGAACAACAAGATGGAGCCTCTCTGTAACGATCTTTGAGTTATTGTAGCCGGTGAAGGCCCCAGTTGGCAAGTGACGTACCATAGTCAGGGCTTGAAGCCGCAGTCCGCCGCAGTAATCTGTGATGGTGTCATTCTGAGGAGCGAAGCGACGAAGAATCTCCTGCCCCCAGGGGAGATTCTTCGCTGCGCTCAGAATGACATCCCCTTAACCTTCATAGTGGTCGAGTACTAAAGGTCTGTTAAGGCAAACGACAGCTTGTGGTGGCATCTTTTGCAACTCTCCCTTCTACTCCCTATAATGCTTCAGACTCAAAAGCACCAAGGGAGTGAGGAAGATCGCGGTCACGACATTAATAAAACCGGATTGGCTGAAAATCCGCCCCCCCGCGGGGCATAACTACGTACAGATCAAAGAGACACTGCGCAAGCACAGACTTCACACCGTCTGCGAAGAGGCCCACTGCCCGAACGTCCACGAGTGCTGGGGCGGCGGTACGGCAACGCTGATGCTCATGGGCGACGTCTGCACACGAGGCTGTCGGTTCTGCGCCGTCACCAGCGGACACCCCAACGGCTACTTAGACCCTCTGGAGCCGTGGAAAGTCGCCCAAGTGCTGAGCGAATGGGGCTTAGACTATGTCGTCTTGACCAGCGTCGCCCGCGATGATCTGCCCGACGGTGGGGCTGAACACTTCGCTAAAACTATTCGCGCCATCAAAGCGAAGACGCCCCAGATGCTCGTCGAAGTTTTAATCCCAGACTTTCGCGGAGATATCGAAGCCCTGAAAAAAGTCATTGACGCACAGCCCGATGTCATCGCTCACAATATCGAGACCGTTGAACGGCTGACTCCCACAGTCCGCGACCGCCGTGCTACCTATCGCCAATCGCTGACAGTTTTAGAGAACGTGAAAAAACTCGACCCGACGCGCTACACGAAGTCTTCTATCATGGTCGGCCTGGGCGAGACGGACGACGAAATTTTACAAACGATGCGCGCCCTGCGCGCCGTGGGCGTAGATATTCTCACCGTGGGGCAGTATCTGAGACCAAGCCAAAGACACTTAGAAGTCGTAGAGTATGTTCACCCGGAAAGATTCGCTCGCTGGAAAGAGATCGGCGAAGCTATGGGGTTTCGCTATGTCGCCTCCGGTCCGTTGGTGCGCAGCAGCTACCGCGCCGGAGAGTTTTTCATCAAGAGTCTCTTACAACCAACCAAGAACGCTATGTGGAGGGATGCTCACAATGGCCGCAACGCTCAATGAACGCGAATTGAATCTCAAGTTCATCCACATTCTCAGCCCCGACGGCATGGCCAACCCATCAGAAATCGTCGAGCTGGGACTCAAGCCCCACGACTTCAAAGCCCTCTATCGCTGGATGGTCACGGCGAGAATCTTTGACGAGCGCGCGCTCGCTTTACAGAGACAAGGGCGCTTGGGTACGTACGCGCCGCTCTCAGGTCAGGAAGCTGCCCAAGTGGGCAGCGCCTACGCGCTCAACCCCGAAGACTGGATGTTCCCCAGCTACCGAGAACACGTTGTGCAAGTGATGCGCGGCCAACGATGGCTCGATGTTCTCACATACTGGGGCGGCAGTGAAGAGGGCAATCGTATTCCCGAAGGCGTCAATAATTTCACGATCTCCATTCCCATTGCCACTCAAATTCTGCACGCCACTGGAGCTGCCTGGGCTGCCAAGATCAAGGGCGATAAAACTTGTGCTATCGTTTATTTTGGCGACGGAGCGACCTCCGAAGGTGACTTTCACGAGGGCTTAAATTTCGCCGGGGTCTTCAAAGCCCCGGTGGTCTTCTTCTGCCAGAACAACCAATACGCGATCTCCGTGCCGCGCACCAAGCAGACGGCTTCCAAGACCATTGCCCAAAAAGCCATCGCCTACGGCATCGAGGGCGTCCAAGTGGACGGCAATGATATTTTTGCTGTCTATAAAGCGACAAAAGATGCTCTCGAAAAAGCGCGCAACGGCGGCGGGCCGACCCTCATCGAAGCCGTGACCTATCGCTTGAGTCATCACACGACTGCCGACGACTGGACACGCTATCGTCCGGCCGAAGAGGTCGAGATGTGGAAACAGAAAGACCCCATTAAGAGACTGAAACTCTATCTAGAAAGACAGGGGCTCTGGAGCGCCGATGATGAAGCGAAGCTTCTAGAAGAAGCCAAGAACGAGATCGCCCAGACGGTCGCGCAGTACGAAGCCCTGCCCAAGCGCGACATCGAAGATATCTTTAAGTATATGTACGCCGAGATGCCCTGGAATCTCCAAGAACAGTTACAAGAGCTGAAAGAATATTTGGCCGAGCACGGTGGTGACTTGCCGAAAGAGTGAGGGCCCTCACCCCGGCCCTCTCCCGTCGTGACCGACAGGAGAGGGGGGAGCCGATTATGTCTCAAATGACAATCGTGCAAGCAATCAATGACGCTCTGCGCACCGAGATGCGCCGCGACCCAACGGTTTTAGTGATGGGCGAAGACGTCGGCGTCAACGGCGGCGTCTTCCGAGTCACGGAAAATTTAATAAAAGAGTTCGGGTCGGACCGCTCCATGGACACCCCCTTAGCCGAATCGGGCATTGTGGGCACGGCGATTGGGATGGCGCTCTACGGACTCAAACCCGTCGCGGAGATTCAGTTTGACGGCTTTTTGCCTCCGGCGTTTGATCACATTGTCTCGCACGCAGCCAGAATCCGTTGGCGCACCCGCGGACGCTATCACGTGCCCTTGGTCATTCGCGCTCCTTACAGCGGGGGCATTCGCTCGCCGGAACACCATGCCGAAAGTCCAGAAGCGTACTATGTTCATACACCCGGCCTCAAAGTCGTCATCCCGTCGAACCCCTATGATGCCAAGGGGCTCTTAATTGCAGCCATCAGAGACCCCGATCCCGTGATCTATCTGGAGCCAAAGAGGCTCTACCGGGCATTTCGCGCCGACGTTCCTGAAGAAGATTATGTCGTTCCCATTGGCACAGCACGTATCGCCCGCGAGGGCTCCGACGTGACGCTTATCGCCTGGGGGGCGATGATGCCTGTAGCGTTGAGCACTGCCGAGAAGATGGCTTCGCAAAATACAAGTGTCGAAGTGATTGATCTGCGAACGCTCGTCCCGCTCGATAGCGAGACGGTTTTAGAATCTGTGAAGAAGACCGGGCGGGTAGTCATTCTGCACGAGGCGCCCAAGACGTGTGGGTTCGGGTCGGAACTGGCAGCAGTGGTCAACGATAAAGCTTTTGAGCATTTGAAGGCCCCGGTGGTTCGGGTGACCGGCCCGGACACGACGATCCCGTTGGCTCGTTTGGAGGACTATTATCTGCCCGACGTAGGGCGCTGCGTGAAGGCAATTCAGAGAGTTTTGAGCTACTGAAAGAGTGATCTCTATGCCTCAAATGACACTGATTCAAGCGATCAATGATGCACTCAAAACAGAGATGCGGCGCGACCCGACGGTCATTGTGATGGGCGAGGATGTCGGGGTCAACGGCGGCGTCTTTCGCGCAACAGAGAGCTTGTATAAAGAGTTCGGACAGGATCGTTCGATTGACACACCACTAGCCGAATCTGGGATCGTCGGTTGTGCAATTGGGATGGCTATCAATGGCCTAAAACCCGTGGCCGAGATTCAGTTTGACGGCTTTCTGCCCCCGGCCTTCGATCAGATCGTCTCGCACGCGGCGCGGCTGTGCTGGAGATCGCGCGGACGGTTTCACGTCCCATTAGTCATCCGTGTGCCCTACGGCGGCGGAATCCGTGCGCTCGAACACCATTCAGAAGCTCCAGAAGCATACTATGTCCACACGCCAGGGCTGAAAGTCGTTATCCCGTCGACCCCCTACGACGCCAAAGGGCTCTTAATTGCAGCTATAAGAGACCCAGACCCCGTGATCTTCTTCGAGCCCAAGAGGCTCTATCGCGCCTTCCGCCAAGAAGTCCCCGAGGGCGACTACACCGTTCCCTTAGGCAAAGCCAATGTGATTCGCGAGGGCACGGACGTCACGGTGCTCTCGTGGGGCACAATGGTGAGGGTCTGTTTGCAGGCAATTGAACAGCTCGAGAGTGTGAGCGTCGAACTGCTAGACTTGCGCACGCTCGCGCCGTTGGACATTGAAATGATTGTGAACTCTGTCACCAAGACCGGACGAGTCGTGATCGTCCAAGAGGCCCCGCGCACGTGCAGCGTGAGCTCGGAGCTGACGGCGCTCATCAATGAGCGAACGCTTTTACAGCTACAGGCCCCGGTGGCGCGCGTGACGGGCTATGATACGCACATGCCCTATCTCAGTAGGGAACAGTATTATCTGCCCGATGCGAGACGAGTGAAGAAGGGCATTGAGAAGGTGTTGAGTTTTTGACCTCTCCCCCAGCCCCTCCCCTAAAGTGGGAGGGTAGTAAGGGCAGGGCAACACCGTGCCCCTACGGCAGGGGAGGGACAGCAAATTCCCCCTTCCCTTTAGGGAAGGGGATAAGGGGGTTAGGTTCCTATGGTCGTCGGCGAGATTGCCACGGGAACAGATCTGTTAGTGGTGGGGGGCGGGCCGGGCGGCTACGTCGCCGCCATCCGAGCAGCGCAGTTGGGCAAAGACGTGACGCTCGTCGAAAAAGACGAGCTAGGCGGCATCTGCCTCAACGTCGGCTGCATCCCCTCCAAAGCGCTGATCTACGCAGCGTATCTGTACGAAAAGCTGCAACACGCCGAAGAGTTCGGTATCTCAACAAAAGAAGTTCAAATCAATTTAGAACGTCTGCAAGCCTGGAAAGAGAGCGTCGTCAAAAAGCTCACGGGAGGCGTGAAGCAGCTTTGTGAGGGCAATAGTGTCAATAGTATTAAGGGCAAAGCGACGTTTACTTCAGCGAAAAAGTGTTTGGTCGAGGGCGAGCACGGCACCCAAGCGATCGAGTTCAAAGACTGTATCATCGCGACCGGGGCTGTTCCCATGACCATCCCCGGCTTTGAGATAGACGGCGAAACCGTCATTGACTCGACAGGTGCACTGGCGTTGAAAAAGCTGCCTGAATCTCTCATTGTGATCGGCGGCGGCTATATCGGGCTAGAGCTGGGGATGGTCTACGCAAAGTTCGGCAGCAGAGTGACAGTCGTCGAGATGCTCGATAGTTTATTGCCCGGCACAGACGCTGAGTTGACGCGCCTGGTCGTCCGCAAGGTGAAAGAACTGAAGATGGACGTCTATCTCAAGTCACAAGCAAAAGAACTGAAGAAGAGCAAGGGCGGAGCGCAGCTGACAGTTCAAACTCAAGAAGGCGAAGAGAAGCTTTCGGCCGAAAAAGTCTTAGTCAGTGTCGGGCGCAAACCGAACACACCCGCGGACTTAGGCTTGGACAAGTTGGGTGTGCAGCCTGACGCGAAGGGTTTTCTCAAAGTAGATGCACAGATGCGCACGAGCAACCCGCATGTCTATGCCATCGGTGACGTCGCGGGGCCGCCGCTGTTGGCGCACAAGGCTTCTCACGAGGGGCTTGTCGCAGCTGAAGCTCTGTGTGGGCTGAAGAGCGCTGCTGATTGGCAGACCGTGCCTGCGGTGATCTTCACCGACCCGGAGATCGCTTACGCAGGTCTCAGCGAAGCCGAGGCACAGCAAGCGGGCTACAAGACGATAGTGGGAAAATTCCCGTTTGCGGCGCTGGGGCGGGCGCTGACGATGGGCGAGACCGACGGGTTTATAAAGATTATCGCTGATGCTGAGATCAAAGTCGTGTTAGGGGTGCAGATCGTGGGGCCGGAGGCCTCGACATTGATTAGTGAGGGTGTGCTGGCGATTGAGATGGGCGCGACGTTAGAAGACTTGGCGTTGAGCATTCACCCGCACCCGACGCTCCCCGAAGGCTTGATGGAGGCTGCGGAAGCTGCGCTGGGCAAGGCGATTCACATTCTCACCCCGAAGAGAAGAGAGCCGGCGCGGGCGTGAAGAGCGAAGTGTAGGAAGCATTGATCAGATAGGCTTGAGCTTGCTATACTAATCTTATACTAATTCTTTATCTTGATGTCCCCTTAGTAGGAATCCACCAAGGGAAAGCTGTCATCTGTTTCACCAGCTCAGGCTGAGCCTGTAAGCGTCGCAGCAGCCGGGTCACTGCGTCCTTCAACTCCTGCAGATCGGCAAACACTCGGTTGCTACAACGCTTCCGTGCATATTTCCAGATTTGCTCGACCG
>JBBIUX010000047.1:0-11639 GCA_037440025.1 Candidatus Fraserbacteria bacterium
TGAAGGAGATCGTTTATACTTAACTAGCGATCACATCTTATTCATCTGTCAGCGTCAGTGACTACGGAAGGAGGTGGTCCAAGCTCTGCAATGCTGACAAAGAGTGATCTCTCAAAACCATAGGAGGAGGTAAAAGATGCGTAGATATTTTTTGCTGAGTTTGATGTTAGCAGTAGCTTTGTTCCTGGTAGCTGGCCAAGCAGGTGCCCAGAGGGTCGGCGGAAAGTTGATCATCGCCCAAGGGACGGATGCGGAGTCGGTTGATCCTATTAACTTTAGCGCCTCTCCCACTGCATCTATTATGGAGCATATTATTCAGACGATGGTGCGGTTGGACGTGGAAGAAGATCGGGGAGAGCTCAAAACGGAAGCGAAAGGGGTTTTGGCTGAGTCTTGGTCGTTCTCTGCGGATGGCAAGAGCTTGACGCTCAGGTTGCGCAGTGGCGTCAAGTTCCATGACGGCACTGATCTCACATCAGAAGCCGTGAAGCTAAGTCTGGAGCGAGCGCTTCACCCTGATTGTGCAGCGCCCTTCCGTGGCGCTGTGTTGGGTCGTCTCGCCTATAGCCCGGCCTCGCTGACTACAGGCGCGGCGGCCAATAAGAACGCCATCGTTTGGCGCGCCAATGTGCTCTTAGGTGCGGCAGGAAATGACGTAACGGTTGCGTTGTCCGCCGGAACAGCGCTGGGGGTCAGCGTTAGCGGGTCTGCTGTGACGGTGACGGCCCCAGCGGGGACGACGGCTGCGGCTGTTACGAAAGCGGTCAATGAGCATGCTGTGGCGAACAAGCTCGTCTGGACTTCGAACGCTGCGGGCAGCGACGGTAGTGGGGCTGTGGAAGCAGTAGCTGCTACCAAGCTGGCTGGGTTTGCCAGTTCGGTCGGGGCTCCCGACGCTTCGACAGTGGTGCTGACCTTGGCCTCGCCCTTCGCGCCGCTCCTGCAGCACTTGGCTCACACAGCGTCGGCCATCGTCAGTGCCAAGCGCGTGAGAGATGCCATCGCAGCCGCGCCGCCCTGCGGCAAGGGCCTGCAAGACCAAGTTGCAGGCACGGGGCCCTTCATGCTTAGAGAGTGGAGACGCGGCGAGCGCATGAATTTAGTTAAGAATCCCAGCTATTGGGAGAAGGACTCTGCCGGACGCGCTCTGCCCTATCTGGACGAACTAGAGTGGCGTGTCATCCCGGACGACGCGGCGCGGATGATCGAATTAGAGAAGGGCGCGATTCAGATCGCGGTACGCGTCCCGCCGTTGGACGTCGCACGCCTGCAGCGCGATGCCAATATCGTGCTCGACTTCACCACCAGCGTGCGCACGATCTATATCGGGATGAACGTGCGCGAGCGCGTCCCGGACAAAGAGGGCGGTGCGCCGAACCCGTTAGCTAATAAGCTCGTGCGACAGGCTCTGAATTACTGTGTCGATAAAGAAGCGATCGTCAAGACGATCATGGGCGGCCAGGCGCGCGTCTCGGATGCCCCGATCGTCCCGCAGGTTTTTGGATACAGTAAAGTTGGGCCTTATGCGTTCGATCCAGCACGCGCCGCGGCTTTGCTCCGCGAAGCCGGCGTAACCCTGCCGCTCAAGCTTAAGTTGCATCACCCTCGGGGACGCTACGTCCGCGATGTCCAAGTGGCCCAAGCCGTTCAGGCCATGCTGGGCACCTGCCGTGTGGAGGTCGAGCTCATCCCAATGGAGTTCGTCGCCTTCTTAGCGCTTATCAACAAGGCCCCCAGCGAAGCCGAACATCAGCTCTATCTGCTGGGCTGGGGTACGATCACGCTGGACGCCGACTACGGGCTCTACAGCCTCTATCACTCCTCGCAGTGGCCACCGGGGCCTTTCAACCGCGGCTACTATAAGAACGATAGAGCAGATGCCCTCCTACAGCAAGGGCGCGAAGAACCTGACAGGGCTAGGCGTGTAGCCATCTATGCCGATGCTATGAAAGTCATCTGGGAGGACGCGCCCTGGATCTATTTGCACAGCGAGAGCCAGATCACCGGCATCCGCAAGAACGTTAAGGGTGCTGACGTCCACGTCACCGAACGGTTAATTCTTTGGAAGACCTGGCTCGACTAAAGACCCTGTCCTAGCTCTCCTGGCCCCCCTCTCGAAATTGGGGAGGGGGGCAGGAGAGCGCAATCGCCCCTACACTGTTACTGATCGTGCTCAGCTATATTGCGCGCAGGCTATTGCTGACCATCCCCACGTTGTTGGGAGTGACGTTTCTCGTCTTTGCTGTCGTGCGTCTCCAGCCGGGCGATCCAGCCATTGAAATTGCCGGTCAAGGCGCGACCAAAGAGATCCTCGAGGCGATCCGCCAAGAGCTCGGCCTGGATCGCCCTTTTCTCGTGCAATATCTCAATTTTTTGGAAAAACTGCTGCAAGGAGACTTGGGGCGCTCGCTCAAAACCAAAGAACCTGCCGCGCCGAAGATTTGGGGGCGCTTTCTTCATACCATCGAGCTGACCGTGGCCGCGATGCTCGTGGCTATGCTGATTGGGACTACCGCTGGTATTATCTCGGCTATCCGACCCTACTCCCTCTGGGATAACCTCAGCATGATCGGCGCGCTCTTTGGGGTCTCGATGCCGGTCTTCTGGCAAGGGATTATGCTGATGCTGATCTTCGCCCTCTGGTTGCAGCAGTGGACCGGTTGGGGCTTTCCCGCCACCGGTCGCGGCACGCTGCTCCATCTGGTCTTGCCAGCAATTACTTTGGGGACCTCATCAGCGGCGATCATAGCGCGCATGGTGCGCTCGACGATGCTCGAAGTCTTGCGCCAAGAGTATATTTTAACAGCGCGCGCCAAGGGGGCTTCCCCGACATCGGTTACCTTCAAGCACGGGCTGCGTAATGCGCTCATCCCGGTCGTCACAGTTGTGGGGCTGGCTTTTGGGGGGTTGCTCAGTGGAGCCGTGCTGACGGAGACGGTCTTCGCTTGGCCAGGGATTGGACGGCTGATCGTCGAAGAGGGCATCTTGACACGTGATTACCCCATCGTGCAAGGCTCGATCTTAATCGTCGCTCTATCGTTTGTGCTCGTGAACTTATGTGTAGATTTGCTGTACGCCTATATAGATCCGAGAATTCGCTATGATTAACAAGATCGTAACTGCCCATGAGATAGTAGAAGCTGTGCCCATACCAAGACAGGCTACCGTATGGCGCCGCTTCCGGCGCAACCGCTCGGCGATGTTGGGATTAGCTATAGTGGTCTTCTTCTTCGGTGTTGGACTGTTGGCTCCTTGGATCGCCCCCCACGATCCGCTGCAACCCGACTTCGCACGGGCGCGCGCGGGGCCGTCGTGGGACAGCCCGTTGGGACGTGACGAGCTGGGACGTGACATTTTGAGTCGACTGATTCACGGGGCGCGCATCTCGCTCTGGATTGGCTTCATTGCCGTCATGATCGGAGTGGCCCTGGGAGTGCCTTTGGGGGCAGTTTCGGGCTACTATGGGCGCTTGGACCTCTTCATGCAGAGATTGGTAGATATCATGCTGGCTTTCCCAGGGCTCTTGCTGGCGATTGTCTTGATCAGCATTCTCGGCGTGGGGTTGACGAACGTTATGGTAGCCATTGGGATCGCTTCGGTTCCAACGTATGCACGGCTGGTGCGCGGCTCAGTGCTCTCTCTTCGTGAGATGGACTACGTAGCGGCCGCCAAAGCCGTGGGGATGAGCGACAAGCGTATCATCTTTCGGCACATTTTGCCCAATTGTCTAGCACCCATTATCGTGCAGTCCACCCTACAAGTGGCAACGGCGATCCTGTTCGCGGCTGGCTTGGGTTTTTTAGGGTTAGGGGCCAAGCCGCCGATGCCCGAATGGGGCGTGATGCTCAGCACCGGACGCGACTATTTGAGGGATTGGCCTCATATTGCGACCTTCCCCGGCTTAGCGATCATGTTCTCGGTGTTAGGGTTCAATCTCTTGGGAGACGGCCTGAGAGATGTGCTGGACCCGCGGCTGCGCGGCAAACTCTAGCCCTTGATATTGCAGACCGGCACGAGCTTTGGCGACCTTGCGCCCCATCACCACCTTGTCAACTCTTGGCACGTTTCCGTGCTCTTAGATAATCCCTAGCAAACCCTAACATAAATCTCATGCCTTCCATAGGGTCTGCGGGAGCAAAGCTCTCCTCTACGGTCTCTTCGCTGCCCTTGTGAAAATGCTTTGGAAATGTTGCCACTTTCTTCCAGCGGGCGTCCGGGATGTTGTCGTGCCGGAAGACCTTCCCGTCTAGCGATCGTCTCTCCCAGTGATAGGCAAACTTTCCCGGAAGTTTCATCCCCCACCAGAAATCCACATAGCTGCCATCCGTGAGATGAATGCGCAGCTTGTTTTCCAGTAACTTGCACGAGCTGACAATGTCGGGAAACTCTAGCAGCGCTGTCTCAGCAAGCGTGTCAAAATCAATCATCGAGTCGAGCGTAGGAACCGACGGATAAGGCTCAGACGATACTCCAGCCAATCCAAACGCTGGTAATCTTCGAGGACTTTTTCTTCTCGGACTTGGCCCTGCTTGAGGCGGCGCTCAAGCTCTGCAAGGCTTGCTACCCTTAAACGGTGACAAAGGGCTTGTCTCTCTGTCGCCAGCTCCTTCAATTGGTTGCGCAGATAGTCACGCACGGCTTGCTTGAGCAAGTCCTCTTCACTGAGGTGGAGTTCTTTGGCGATCTCAGCAACGGTCATAGTTGCCCCCATGTTAGCCCTTGATATTGCAGACCGGCACGAGCTTGGCGACCTTGCGCCCGATCCCCACCTCGTGCGAGACGTGCACGACTTCGTCTAAGTCTTTATACGCCCCCGGCGCTTCTTCAGCAATAGTTGCTCGGCTTTGCCCGCGCACATAAATCCCGCGCTCTCTCAACTCGCTAATGAGATTGTCGGCGCGATATTGCTTCGTAGCTTTCGAGCGACTCATCACCCGTCCCGCCCCGTGCGCCGTGCTCCCGAACGTTTCGCGCATCGCGACTTCCGTGCCCACCAAGATATAACCTCCCGTGCCCATAGAGCCCGGGATGATAATGGGCTGGCCGACGCTTCTGAACGCTTGAGGGACTTCCGGCCGCCCCGGCGGGAAGGCCCGCGTCGCCCCCTTGCGGTGGACATAGACGTCAACCTCACGCCCATTGATGCGGTGCGTCTCGCGCTTGCCAATATTGTGCGCGACATCATAGAGCAAGTGCATCCCCAGCTCGCGCCAGCTCGCACGGAAGACCCGCTCGGAGCACTCTCGGGCTTTGTGCATAATTATTTGCCTATTGCACCACGCGAAGTTGATCGCGCAGTTCATGGCAGCATAGTAGTCTTGAGCTAATTTGCTGTGCACTGGCGCACACGCGAGCTGCCTATCGGGTAACGAATTTAAGAGATCGCGATGCTCTCTCTCGATCAACCTGAGATAGTCCGTGCAGATCTGGTGCCCGTAGCCGCGGCTACCACAGTGGATCATGACAACGATCTGATCTTTGAACAGCCCAAACTCCTGGGCGACTCTTTCATCAAAGATCTCCGCGACGTGCTGCACTTCTAAGAAGTGATTCCCCGATCCGAGTGAGCCCAACTGTTTCTGGGCGCGTTCTTTGGCTTCATGAGAGACCGTGTCGGGATCGGCGCCGGGGCGGACGCCGTTGTCTTCACAATGTTCTAAGTCGTCTTCAACGGCCAGCCCACGGCGCAGGGCCCACTGGACACCCTGCACGGCGACTTTATCTAGCTCGTCTTTGGAGAGCTTGCCCACAATCGAGCCCTCGCCGATCCCCGTGGGGATTTGACTGAAGAGTGTGTCCACCAAGAGCTGCTCTTTGCCCTGCAAATCGTCATAGGTGAGATTTGACTTGCAGACGCGCACACCGCAGTTGGAGATGACAAAGCCGTTGGCGATGAAGTTGTGATCCGCATGATCCACGGTGAAATCGTAGACGTGGTCGTCAAAATCTTCGATGGGCTCGATCTGCTCAATGGCATCCCAGACCATGCCGCTCTGGTCCACAGCGGCCTCCTGCAGATACTCTTCAAAAGTTGGGAAATCTTGAGCGACGCGTGGCCCCGTCGCCCGTTCGCTGTAGAGCGAGCGTTCGATAAAGCGTCCGTTGACGGGATGATCCATAAGCGCGGTGCGAATCGCTTGTGGGCTTGCGCCGACCGCTGCAAGCTCGTCCACGAGCTGGGCAGCCTGCTCGCGTTCTCCCAAATGGCGTTGTTTGAGCTTGAGATACTGTACGGCGGCGTTCGCCAGAGCGCGGCGTTCTTGGTTGTATTCAAATCCAACTCGGCTCCAGAGGTTGATCAAACTTTCTGCACGAGAGGACAAGATCAAGCGCAAACGGTACGAGCGTGTACCGTCTCGGTTCAGCTGCTCTGGGCGCTCGCTGATCCTCTGCGTCTTGACACCGAACCCGCTCAACAGTTTGCTCATATCTTCAAGGAGAGCCCGGCCGCTCTCGACGAAGCCCTCGCGCTTGTTGAGCGAGAGGGTCGGCATGTAGAAGTTGTAGCCGTGGCCAGCGAGCGTCTGGGGCTTGCTCAGCTCAGCCCCAAAGAAGGCAGCTAAGAAGAGGCGCTTCTGCCAGAGCGGAGTCTTAAAAAGCCAAGCCGGGACGCGGTAATCTTGGCATGCTTTGCTACCATAAGGGGCACCAAGGGCTACCAACAGGAGGGCCAGGCTCGTGTTGGGGAGCAGGAAGCTCGTCTCGCGGTGTGGGAAGCGGTATTCTTTATAAGTTGTTTGAATGCGATGAGAGCGATCGCGCATGTAGAGCTGGTTGGGCCGATAGCCAATCGAGATCAGATCGGCCCGGATCTCTTCTAAGTCTTCTGGCTTGCCATAGAAGGAGATTTGCGCCTTGCGGAACCGCTTACCGAAAGAGATTGCACCGTCTCCGAAGATGAAGCCCAAGAGCTTCAGCAAGATGGGCAACTGGGGCGAACTGAAGCGCAACGGCAGAAGATCGCGTTCTTTTAAGCGATTCATGATCTGCGCTTGGGCGTTACCGTTGGTTCCTTTGCCGAATTGTTTACAGAGGGTGCGTATCTGCTCTTCGGTGACGAGGATGTCATCGCACGGTCTTTCATACGGCACGCCCTGGAACGGATAGAGCGCGACTCGGTCGCCCCGCTTAAGAGAAGCTAACTCGACCATCCCCTTTGGGGTCCAAAAGGGGTGGTCCGCTGTCGCGACGATTTCATCGCCGGCTTGTGTGACAACGCGGTACACAGTCGTTTTTGATCTACGTTTGAGGAAGTAGATCGGCCGTGTGTATGTCCCCTCGGGCTTGGAGAGATCTTGACACAGCAGTTCAGCTTCTGTCCAGTCTGATTCCATATCAGCGATGGGGCGATAGTAGCCGTTTTTGCAGAGTACCAGCGAGTCTCCAGCGATGCAGTTGATGTCATAACCAATTGCCCCAGGCGAGATGACACCCTTCTCGGCGTCAAGGGCCGCCACGCCGCCCACAGGAAAGCCGTAGCCTTGGTGTGCATCGGGCAGGACACAGACGGGACTGTGCACACCGGGGAGATGGGCCATATTGCGGGCTTGGATGAGCGTCTCGTCTTCTTTGATCTTTTCTAACAGCTTTTCGCTGGCGAAGACACGTGCCGGGGTACGCATCCCACCCGTCTGAGGGATCTCCCAAATATAGTCTGAAATTTTTTTCAGTTCGATCTCGGCCATAGTTATTTATTATAACGCGTCAATCTTTCAGGCCGCAATATCTGTGCGATAGTGCATCCCCTGAAAGCTGATCTGCTCTATGGCTCCGTATGCGCGTGTGCGCGCTTTAGGGACAGATTGCCCAAGGCCGACAACGTTGAGCACTCGCCCCCCGGATGTCACGACTGTACCGTCTTTAAGCGCTGTGCCCGCGTGAAAGACGATGACATCGGGCTCGGCTTGCAGCTGCTCCAGCCCTTCAATCAGGAAGCCCTTCTCGTAGCGTTCTGGGTAACCAGCCGAAGCGAGCGTGACGCAGACGGCTGCTGCTGGCTTGAGCCCGACGGTGAACGAATCTAGTTTCCGCTCTGCGATAGCACAATAGAGTTCGAGTAGATCGAAATCAACCCTAGGCACCAAAACTTGGGTTTCGGGATCGCCGAAGCGCACGTTATATTCGATTACATAGGGACCGCTCTCTGTCCAGATGAGCCCGAAATAGAGAATGCCTTCGTACTGTAGGGGCGAACGGCCGTTCGCCCCTACGCGTAGTGCCTCGAAGGTTGGCTCGACGATTTTTTTCACTGTCTCGTCGAGCATTTTTTCGGTCAGCCAGGGCACGGGCGAGAGCGAGCCCATGCCCCCGGTGTTGGGGCCGCGGTCGCCGTCGAGCAATCTTTTGTAGTCTTGGGCCGTGCCCAAGATCTTCCAAGAAACCCCATCAGAAGCGACGAAGAGCGAGAATTCTTTTCCAGCTAAAAACTCTTCGATGACGACGCGCGTAGAAGCTTCGCCGAACTTTTTTGCGACCACAAAGTCACGCAGGGTCTGCTCGGCTTCCAAGTGACTTTGAGCGATGGAGACGCCCTTACCAGCGGCGAGCCCGTCGGCTTTGATCACGAGAGGGGGCTTCATAGTGTGGGCGAAGGCGATGGCCTGCTCGAAATTATCGAAGCTGGCGTGTCGCGCTGTGGGGATGTCGTGCTTGTGCAGGAACTCTTTCGCCCAGGCTTTGCTGCCCTCCAAGAACGAGGCTTTCTGCGTGGGCGCAATGATTTTTAGATTTTCTCTCTCGAAGAGGTCACAAATCCCGGCGACGATTGGGGCTTCCGGGCCGACGACGGTCAGATCGATCTTCTCTTTTCGAGCGAACTGGGCCAGCTCGGAGAGCTTCTCTGCACTGATAGGGACGTTATCTCCAAGCTGGGCTGTTCCGGCGTTACCCGGAGCAATATACAGTTTTGAGAGCTTTGGGGACTGTGTCAATCCCCAAGCGAGGGCGTGTTCGCGTCCGCCGGAGCCGATCAAAAGCACCTTCATGATTTCTTGTCTTCAACAGTTAAGAGAAGCTCAGTTAAACGGTATACCACAAAATCCGGCTTCGCTCCGAGCGTTTCTACGGGCAAGCCGTTCCGGTTCACCCAGGCCATCTTCATTCCCACACTCTTTGCCCCAACGATGTCATAAACGGGTGAGTCCCCAACGTAGAGCGCCTCGCTCGGCGATACTTTCGCCAGCTCTAGCGCATAGCGAAAGATCTTCGGATCAGGCTTCGCTATGCCCACTTCCCCGGAGATCACAATCGGGTCGAACTCATGCTCCAAATCGAAAAGCTTTAATTTATATCGCTGCAGGTCGCTCGGCCCGTTGCTAACAATCCCCAGCCGAAACCGCCCGCGCAACGCCGCAAGCACTTCGTGCACTTCGGGAAAGAGGTTGAGATGGCTCACCCACGTCCGATAGTACGCATGAGAAACGTGCGCCGCTAATTCCCTGTCATCTACGCCCAGCTTCTTGAGGATGCGATACGACCCCTCGCGCAACAACTCCGCTCCCGAATTGGGCGAATTGAGCCACAGATCGTGCATCTCGCCCTTCACTTCTTCAGAAGCTTTTCGCCACGCTTCTAGCTGAAGCTGAGGATAGACGCTGGCTGCAGCATGAAAGCTCGCCTCGACCGCCGGAGGGCGACAGCCAGAAGTGTCCAAAAGTGTCTCGTCCAGATCGAAGAAGATCGCTTTCAGTTTTGACATATATGCGTTATATCAGCCCAGCCACTGAAGTGGCGGGCTGGGGGTACAAAGCCTGCCTGCGCAGGCTAGTCCCAGAGGGACTTTGTAGACCTCAGCCCGTGGCTTCAGCCACCGGGCAACGTCTAATGCCGGAAATGTCTTACTCCTGTGAGAACCATCTTGATCTTGTGCTTTCTAGCGACTGCAAAAGCTTCTTCGTCGCGCACCGAGCCGCCCGGCTGGATGATCGCCGCGATCCCATATTGCGCTGCCAGCTCTACCGTGTCGGGGAACGGGAAGAACCCATCCGAAGCGAGTACTGCGCCACGAGCTTTTTCGCCGGCTTGGCTAAGGGCGATCCGAGCCGAGCCGACACGATTCGTCTGCCCCGCCCCGATCCCCAGCGTCGCTTCATCCTTCGCGACGACAATCGCGTTGGACTTGACGTGCTTACAAACTGTAAAAGCGAAGATCAGATCGCGCTTCTCTGACTCCGAGAGCGTGACGTTATCAAGCACCTTCCAACTGCTCTCTTGGATGACAATGCTATCCATATCTTGTACCAGCAGATCGCCGGAGAGAAAGCGCAGCGTCTCTTTGGGAAAAACAAGTTGCGAACAGCGCAGGAGCCGACGATCTTTCTTCTGCTGCAAGAGGGGCATAGCACCGGGAGCAAAATCCGGCGCGACGACGATCTCTAAAAAGATCTCGTTCAGCTTTTCAGCGAGTTTTCTGTCTACGGGTTGGTTGAGCGCAACGATCCCTCCGAAGGCCGAGACAGGGTCGCACTCCAAAGCGTGCTCGTAGGCTTCTAAGATCGTCGTGCCGCGTGCAACCCCGCATGGGGTGTTGTGCTTAATGATCACGCACGCTGGGGACCCCAGCTCGCTCAAGAGCGCGAGCGCCGACTCGGTGTCAAGCCAATTGTTATAAGAAAGCTCTTTGCCCCACAAGACTTCTATTTGCGCTGCAAGTCCCGGTGTGAGAGCGTTCTGGTAGAGCGCCGCCTTCTGATGGGGGTTCTCGCCGTAGCGCAGTTCTTGAACTTTGGTGTACGCCAAAAAGAGCTTGTTGCTCTCGGCGCTGAACCGTTGTTGCAGCGTCTGGTGAATAGCCAGATCAAGTTCGGCGACCTTCTCAAAAGCTTTGAGCGCGAGACGGCGGCGTAGGCTTCCATCTACGGAGTTGCGCTGCAGAGCTTGAAGCACAAAGGGATAATCTGCCGGGTCGGTCAGGACTATCACGTGCTGAAAATTTTTCGCCGCTGCGCGGACGAGAGATGGCCCGCCAATGTCTATCTCTTCGATGAGCTGCGCTTCGCTTAGATTGGGCTTCTTCGCAGCTTCGATGAACGGGTAGAAATTCACACAGACCAAGTCTATGTTCTGAATCGCTTGGGTGGACATCTCTTCGCGATGTTTTGGCTCATTGCGCAACGCAAGGATCCCCCCAAAAATTTTGGGGTGGAGCGTCTTGACGCGTCCGCTCAGGATTTCGGGAAAACCCGTGACCGATTCGATGGGGGTGACAGAAATGTTTTGCTCTCGCAAGAACTTCGCTGTGCCGCCGGTGGAGACGATCTCCCAGCCCAACTCCGTAAGCCCGCGCGCCAATTCGGTTATGTTCGTTTTATCGCTGACAGAGAGTAAAGCTCTGGGGTTCATAGGGATCACAGATTAGCTTACCTGACTTTGGCACGCCTTGTCAAAAGCCCTCACCCCGAAGCGTTTTAAAGCCGGGGTGAGGGCCAAATCTATCTTCTGGGCTCTGTAGAAAACCTCCCTGGGACCAGCGACTCAAGTCGCCGGCTCAGCAGGTGGAAGCGTGCTCACGCACGCTCTGTCATCCTGAGCGCGTGTCATTCTGAGCGTTAGCGAAGAATCTAGACCCTTCGCTTCGCTCAGGGTGACACAGGGCCGAAAGGCTCAGGGTGACAGCCGGCTTCAAGGATTTCTACAAAGCC
>JBBIUX010000048.1:0-11638 GCA_037440025.1 Candidatus Fraserbacteria bacterium
TGCGATCTTAGCCAGCTTGTTGGTGACAGCCAAGCAGCAGGGAGGAGATCCGCTGGAAGCTCTGGTGCGCCTGCTGACCGGTCAAAGCAAGCTGCCCTGGGAACGCTCGCCCCCCGTCGTGGCAGCCACTTGACAGACGAACGCTAAACATGTACTTACAAAGTATTTCTAAAGGAGGAGATATGCGGTTGACTTATGACCCAAGATATAACATTGCGTACCTCCACTTGAAAGAAAAGCCTGAGGAGGTTGAGACAATCCGCATCAGCGACCAGCTCAACATTGATGTAGCCCCCGACGGCACCATTTATGGGATTGAGTTGCTCAATGCGAATGAGCAACTTCGTGGCTCCAATGGCGGCACCCTGGAAGTCATCAATGACGCGACCGGAGAGAAGGTGGAGATGCCGCTCTTGCCCTAGCGCTGCTCTCGGACTGAATCCCGATTGAGAAGAAAGGCTTCGTCTGGTCGAGGCCCATCGCTGGTCAGAGAGTCCGACTTGCTCCTTCTGACCAGTTCAGGGCCACCGTCGAGTTTGTACAGCCACCCCCAAAGGAAAAGACTTGACAAGCCGTATCGAATGTCCCCAGAGAAATAACGCCCGCCCTGCCGAGAGCGCTCGCTAGACAAAGATTCTACTTTAAAATATAATACTCACGAGTAGAATGAATGCGTTCGTGAACCGAGAGCGCGAGCTCGAAGCCTTGGCAAGCCGCTGGCGCAACGGACAAGCCGAGCTAATCATCGTCTACGGCCGCCGCCGCGTCGGCAAGACCGAGCTGCTCCTCAAATCTGCTCAGGGCAAGCGCGCCCTCTACTTCCTCGCTGCCCAAGTCACCGAAGCCGAACACCTGCGCCAGTTCTCTCAGCAGTTGCGCACAACCTTCGCTGACCCCCTGCTCGACCGCCTCACCCTCACCAATTGGGAAGCCACTCTCACCTACATAGCTCAACGGGCCCGTGAAGAACGGCTCTTTGTAGTTCTGGACGAGTTCCCGTATCTGTGCGAGGCCCAGCCGGCCCTGCCCTCGTTGCTCCAGAAATTCTGGAACCTTGAAGGCCGCCACAGCCGGCTCTTTTTAGTGCTGTGTGGCTCCCAAGTAAGCTTCATGGAGCGAGAGCTGCTCGCCCAGCGTGCCCCCCTCTACGGGCGGCGAACGGCACAATTGCACCTGCGTCCCTTGAGCTTTCGCGACGCGGCCCGCTTCTTCCCCCACAGCTCATCTCGAGAGCAACTGACGGCTTATGGAATTCTCGGAGGCATGCCCGCTTACTTGCGGCGGTTCGACCCTCGGCGCTCGTTGCATGAGAATCTCCTGCGTGAGGCCCTGAGCGCCCAAGGCTTTCTCTACGAAGAGCCGAATTTCTTGCTGCGCATGGAATTGCGAGACCCACGCACGTATATGGCTCTTTTAGGAGCCATTGCGTCCGGCTGCACCAAACTCCAGGAGATCGCCCAGCGGGCCGGGCTGAGCGTGCAGATCGCCTCGAAGTATCTCGACGTGCTGCGCGGGCTCGACTTGGTCGTGCGTGAAGTCTCTTTGTTAGAGCGCGCTCCCCAGCGCAGCAAGAAGGGACGCTATCGGCTCGCCGATCCCTTTCTGCAGTTTTGGTTCCGTTTCGTTCAGCCATATGTGAGCTTGATTGAAGCCGGAGCCGGAGCGCTCGTCTACGAACGCTTTATCGCGCCGCAGCTTGACACCCATCTGGGCAGAATGTTCGAAGAAGTCTGTCGAGAGTTCATCCGGCGCTACGGAGGAGAGTTGGGTTTGGAGCCGGTGCGGCGCGTTGGTCGCCACTGGGGGGCGGACTATGACTTGGACGTTGTCATTGCACACGCAGACGGAAGCTGGTCATTCGGCGAGTGCAAGTGGGGGCGTCGGCCCTTGGGGAAGCGGGCATTAGAAACAGTACGCGAGCGGGTGGCTCAGTTCAGACCTGCACCTCGCTCCATTCGCTCGTATCTGCTCTTTTCCAGTGGAGGGTTCACAGAAGAGCTGGTGCGTCAGGTCCAGGGCGAGCGCCCACCGGTACATCTGGTGGATCTCGAGACGCTGTTGGGAATAGCCACGAGCCCCTAATAGCATCATATTTTGAGGCTCTGTAGAAAACCTCCCTGGGACCGGCGACTCAAGTAGGGGCGTATGGCCATACGCCCCTACAAAACCCGCTCATACTAGCCCTAGCAGTTCTCACTTCTCTTCTGGGTCGAGCAATTCGTAAGATTGGATAACTTTATCTCGGAGAATCAGCAGATTACTCGTCAGTTCGCCCCATGCTTCAGCCCAGGCGTCTTCATCTCCATTGCGCTGGGCTTCTTTCAGCTTGGCGTATGCTGACAATGTTCGCCCGCTCCAGTCAAACATTTCAACAAGACGAACTTCTTGCTCCTCCGCCAATTGTGCAGTTTTAGTCATTGGGCTAATCTCCTTTCTAGCTTGGCAATCTGCTTCTTGATGTTCTCGATCGTTTTCTCCCAATCTCGAATATGGCGCATATTGGGGTTTGGCTTCCGCATCTCTTGAGCGATCTTTGCCTCGTGTTCTGCCAGAGCGCGTAATTGCCCATCAAGTTGCTTTCGATATTCTTTGTTCTTGCTCATTACTAAGCATATCACAAAAGCGGTCTTCACGTGCTGGACGTGCCCCTCACCGGATTGCTCCTCTTGTGGCTCACCCGATTAGCGGCTACGTCAAGTCCGATTGCCTCGATTCTGTATAATAGCACGAAAGGATGGCCTTGACCATGTTAACAGCAGTCGTCCTCCATTTACGCCCGGTGGTACAAACGCGGCTGCCCATGTCGCACGGCTCCTTCGCCCATGCCGCCGCCCTCGACTTGCTCTTGCGGCTCGATCCGCAGCTCAGCCATCTCTTGCACGAGCCGGCACGCTCCAAGCCGTTCACCTGCAGTTCGCTGGGCGGAACGGACCGGCGCGAAGAGTTCGATTTCCTCCTCAGCCCGGACCAGACCTATACATGGCGCTTGACCGGGCTGCCCTCGGCTGTCTCCCAGCACCTTGTGCGCTTAGGCCCAGAGTTGGGCGGAATGCGTATCGGCGAAGCCGTCTTTTCCATCGCTAAGGTCTCTCTCACGCCAGAGCAGCACCCCGATGCCGGTCAGGAGTGGATATGGCATGAAAGTAGGGGTATCCGCGTGAAGACCGCTGAGCGGTATGGAAACAGTGATGCAAGCTTGTGCGTAAAGCATTAAAGAATAGTTGCACAGAGTGAAGACCGCTGAGCGGTATGGAAACCCTGCCGGGAACTTGCTTCTGAAGATAGCTGCCACGGAAGTCTTCTGTGCCCCTTGTGGTTTTCGTAATTCTACTAATTCTACTGCATCGCGTCATTCTGAGCGCAGCGAAGAATCTTTCCAGAGAGACCTTTCGCTTCGCTCAAGGTGACACAATGAACTGGAATTAGTATTCAAACTCACAACGTTTGCACTATGACGGACTTCTCTGCTAAACTTGAAATGCACTCTTTATGGAAACAGTGTTTATCCTTGATTTCGGTTCACAATACACCAAGCTCATTGCCAAGGCCGTGCGTGAGCTTGAGGTGTATGCTGAAATTGTCCCCTCGGCCCTCACCGCCGAAGAAGTGCGCCGTAGGGCTCCAAAAGGGCTTATTCTCTCCGGCGGACCTGCCAGCGTCTACGCCCCCGGCGCCCCCCGTCTGGATAAGCGCATCTATGACCTGAAAATCCCCGTGCTCGGCATCTGTTACGGGATGCAGTTGATGGCCTATGATTTCGGCGGGCACGTCTTGCGTGGCGAGAAGCGTGAATACGGCTCTAGCGTCCTGGAGATCGTTCACCCAGACACGCTGCTTGAAGGCCTGAACAAAAAAGAAGAAGTCTGGATGAGCCACGGCGACGAGATTCAAAAGCTGCCCGAAGATTTTCTCTGTCTGGCCAAGACGGCGAACGTCGTCCATGCAGCCATGAAGAGCCGTGATGGGCTTTTCTATGGGATACAGTTTCATCCCGAAGTGGCTCACACACCCAAGGGCAAAGCGATTTTGCAGAACTTTCTCTGTTCCATCTGCGGCGTAGGTGAACGCTGGCGCCCTGCCGACCAAGCTCAGGAGATTATCTCTAGACTGCGAGACCAGCTCGCTGAAGCACGGCACGTGCTCATCGGGGTCTCCGGGGGAGTAGATAGCAGCACGGCGGCCGTGCTCGTCCACCGGGCCATCGGCGACAGATTGATCCCCGTCTTTATTGATACAGGGCTCTTGCGCTTGGGTGAGGCTGAACGAACGAGAGCCGTCTTTGAGAGGCTTGGCTTGCACGTGCGTATGGTGGACGCAAGCGCGCGCTTTCTGAAAAAACTTCAGGGTGTGATGGACCCCGAAGAAAAGCGAAAGCGTATCGGGGCTGAGTTTATCCGTGTCTTTGAAGAGGAGGCACGGCGCTTGGAGCGCGAAGTCGGTCCGATAGACGTGCTCGTGCAGGGCACGATCTATTCGGACGTGATCGAGAGCGGCGCGCCGAACGCCGGGGCGCGCGGAGCCGATAAAATTAAGAGCCATCACAACGTGGGAGGCCTGCCGGAACGTCTGCACTTCAAGATCGTCGAACCCTTAAGAAATTTCTTCAAGGACGAAGTGCGCCAGATCGGTTTGGGCTTGGGAATCCCGGAAGAGATCATTTGGGAGCAGCCTTTCCCTGGGCCCGGTTTAGCTGTCAGAATTGTAGGGGAAGTCACGAGCGAAAGGGTCTATCTGTTGCAACACGTAGATGCAATCTTGCGAGAGGAGATACGCCAAGCCGGCTTAGAGAAGGCGATCTGGCAGTATTTCGCCGTGCTGTTGCCCATGAGAAGTGTCGCCGTCTTGGGTGACGGACGAGCCTATGGACGCGTGGTGGCACTGCGGGCCGTGAACAGCCGCGACGGCATGACCGCCGACTGGTTCCACCTCCCTTATGAGGTGCTGGAGAAGGTTTCAAGACGGATCACCAACGAAGTCGAGGGGGTCACCCGCGTCGTCTATGACATTACTTCCAAACCCCCGGCGACGATAGAATGGGAATGAACGTGATGCAGGCAGAACCGGCCGTAGCAACGGCAGAAATGAAAATCTGTCTCTATCTGGAGGCGGAAAACGTTGTCGCCCGTTCCGGGTTTCGCACGGCCTTCGCTCAGCACGTGAGAGCGTTGGAGAAAGTGGGAATCCCGGTGACGACCGACCCGAGTGATTCGTTCGATATTCTCCATCTGCACTGGTTCGGCCCGCGCTCGCTCTATCATCTCAAACGAGCCAAACAGCAAGGGAAGATCGTGATCGCCCATGCCCACAGTATCGGCACTTATGACTTCAAGGACAGTTTCACACTCTCCAACACCTTCGCCCCCTTGTACGAAAGATATCTGAACTATTTCTATGAACTGAGTGATGCGATCTTCACGCCGTCCGAACACGCCAAAGCACTCTTGCAAGCCCAAGGACTGCACAAGCCTATTTACGTCGTGAGCAATGGGGTGGACTTAGAAAGGTTTGCGTTCTGCGAACGTCAACGCGCTCAATTTCGCAGGCGTTTGGGGGTGACGCGCTTCACCATTTTTTCGGCGGGCAACGTTATCCCGCGCAAGGGGGTACTGGATTTTCTCGAAGTGGCCCGACGGCTTCCCCAGTTTGACTTCGTCTGGTTTGGCCATCTATGGGGGCGGTTGCTCTCTTTTGATAGTGAAATGCATCAGGCGCTCGACGAACGACCGGCCAACGTCACGATGCCGGGGTTTGTTGAGAACACGCCGGGAGCCTATGCGGCAGGCGATCTGTTGCTATATGTGTCGTATGGGGAGACGCACGGGCTGGTCTTATTTGAAGCAGCGGCGCTGGAGCGCCCGATCATCCTGCGCGATCTGCCGGGATACCAAGCCTCAGGCTTCAAGGACGGCGAGAACTGTCTCAAAGGGAAGAGCATCGAAGACTTCTGTGAGCATATCGTGCGGCTTGCCCACGACGGGGAGCTGCGGGCACGGCTCGTGCAGGGTGCGTATCACTTAGCACAAGCCAATTCGCTCCCTCGAGTAGGACTGCGCTTACAAAAATTATATCGCGAGATTCTCGAGAGACGTCGCTGAAGCTGCAAGAGCCTTGTGCACTCAAGGGGGGATAGCATGAAAGTCTGTTTATACTTAGAAGCTGCTGACTTGGTAGCCAAATCGGGGTTTAAGACGGCGTATGAGCACCATCGCAAGGCCCTACAAACGGTCGGCGTCCAGGTCACCGACGATCCCGATGATGACTATGACGTACTCCACCTGCACTTTTTCGGCCCCAAGTCGCTCTTTTACTTGAAGCGGGCCAAGCGAGCCGGGGCCAAAGTTATCGTGCACGCACACAGCATGGGAGCCCATGACTTTGAAGACAGCTTCACGCTCTTTAATTCCATCTCGCCGCTGTACGAGAAGTATCTCTACTATTTTTACGAGTCGAGCGACGCTGTTTTTACGTGCTCTCAGTACGCCTGCGATCAGCTGAAAGCTCAAGGGTTGTCCAAGCCTATCTACGTTGTCAGTAACGCGGTGGATCGAGCGCGGTTTCGTTTTCGTGAAGAGCAACGCCGAGCGTATCGGGCGCGACTCCATCTCGCGCGCTTTACGGTCTTCTCTGCAGGCAATGTCATCCCGCGCAAGGGGGTTTTGGATTTTATTGAAGTGGCCAGACAGCTTCCTGTAGTAGATTTCGTGTGGTTTGGGCACCTGTGGCCCAAATTTATGACTTTTTACCCCGAGATGCACAAAGCGATCGAGCAGAGACCACCGAATGTCATCATGCCCGGCTTCGTCGAAGATACCCCAGCGGCGTTCTCGGCAGGCGATCTCTTTTTCTTGCCGTCATTTCGCGAAAACCAACCGATGGTCTTGCTCGAAGCGGCGTCGTTAGGAAGGCCGCTGGTCGTTCGACAGATTCCTGAATATCGCGGTTGGCTGATTGATGGAGTGAACGCCCGCACCGGCACTTCTGTCGAACAGTTTGTGCAGATTATCCGTGAAATCGCCCTTGACCCTGCAGACCGGCAACGGCTCTCTGACGCAGCCGGAGAGCTCGCGGAAGCCAGCAGCCTGCCCCTTGTCGGGCAACGACTCAAGCAGCTCTACGCCCAGCTCCTGGAGGAAGTCCAGACTGTATCTCTATGAAGATCTCCGTTGCCATTCCGGCATATAATGAAGAAGCATATATTGCCCATTGTCTGGACTCGCTCGCCAGACAAGATTTCTCCGGCGAGCTAGAGATCGTCGTCTGTCTCAATGCCTGCTGTGATAAGACAGAAGAGATCGTGCGGCGTTGGGCTCAGCAGTCGCCATGGCCCGTCAAGGTCGTTCATGAGATGCAAAAAGGGGTTGCCTGGGCTCGTCAGAGGGCGTTTTACGAGGCCACCGGCGTGGTGATCGCCAGCGCTGATGCCGATACGATGTACCCGCCGTATTGGGCCAACCGCCTGGCACGTACGTTTGCTGAAGATGCTCAATTGGTCGCCCTCTACGGCCCAGTCCGCTTGCGTGATTTCGACGGCTGGGGTAGGGTCTTCTGGCAAGTCTTTCACCCCATACTGAATGATGCGATCACGCATATTGGGCGCCGGGTCGGCTGGCACAACGTCATCGGCTCAAATTTTGCTGTGCGACGCGACGGGTTCTTGGCTGTGGGCGGGTTCAATACCAATCTCAGAGCGTTAGAAGACAATGAGATCGTGCGGCGGCTCAGGCGCGTCGGTCGCGTCCGGTATGACGCGCAATTAGTAGCCTATGCTTCCGCACGTCGGTATAATCGCTTGGGATTTCGACGAACGCTTGCGTTCTACATTCGTAATGGGATTCGAGCGATCCTGCTCAACCGTGAGACCGAAGATTTGGAAGACTTGCGCAGTACCTAGAGAAAGGGGGGCCTTGAAAAAAAGTCATCGTGTCGTGGTTGTCGCCTTCGATGGAGCAACGCTTGATCTCATCGAGCCGTGGGCCGCTGCGGGACATCTGCCCCATCTCAAAAAGCTCATAGACCACGGTGCGGTAGCACGCTTGGTGAGCACACAGCCGCCCATCACCGGGGCAGCCTGGACGAGCTTCCAAACGGGGGTTCACCCAGGACGTCACGGGGTCTTCGATTGGCTCTCCCGTAAAGACGGCAGCTATCAATTAGCACCGATCAGCTCACAGACAATCAAGCGAGAAGTATTGTGGGAGTATCTCAGCCGACACGGCCTGCGGGTCGGCGTGATGGGAGTTCCGGTCAGCTATCCCGCTCGGTCGGTGCACGGCTTTATCTTGACAGACTTGCTGACCCCCGACGGGGTGAACTACGCTTCCCCGCCGGAACTTAAAGACGAGATCGAGCGCAACGTCGGGCCGTACCCAGTCATGCCGGAGCACTGGCGCGGCCGCTACGCCGCGCGAGACTGGCTCCAGCACTTAAAAGACTCGCTCCAACGGCGCATCGAGATAGCGCTCTATCTGATGAAGACCAAGCCCTGGGATTTCTTTATGCTGCACTGTATGGAGACCGACTCGGTCTCTCACCAAATGTGGCATCTCTTAGATGGGATCAAGCGACCGCGCTATCACGGGGGCGACTGCACGGGGAACCCCATCTTAGAGATCTATCAAGCCGCCGACAGAGCCCTTGGGCAGGTGCTGGCTGAACTCGATGACGAGACGACTGTTTTTGTGATCTCCGATCACGGGTTCGGCCCGCTTTACTATAATATCTATCTGAACTGTTGGCTGTACGAGCACGGCTATCTCGTCTTAAAGAAGAACGTCACAACGCTGCTGAAGCACATAGCGTGGCGGCTTGGGCTGACTCCAGAAAACCTATACGTCTTAGCCGAGCGCGCGCGTCTGCTCGATCTGGGGTCGCGCTTGCGGCACGGCAATCTTCACGATCTGTTGGGGCGCGTCTTCCTCTCGACGCAGAATATTGATTGGCCGAAAACACGGGCGTATTCACACGGCAACGTCGGCCAGGTCTATCTCAATCTCAAAGGGCGTGAGCCCCAAGGCTGTGTGGACCCCCAAACGGCCAAGTCCATCATTGCAGAGATCATAGAAAAGCTCACAGCGTTTCGCAATCCCTACACGGGCACCTCAGTCTTTGACAGAATCTATCGCAAAGAAGAGATTTATGCGGGTGAAGAGATCGCGCGTGCCCCGGAGATTCTGTTGGTCCCCAAAGACGGCGCGATGGCCGTAGGCACGACAGAGTTTCTCTCACATAGAACGAGCTCGCTGACGTATGCCGGTTCGGGATGGCATCGGATGGAGGGGGTCTTCATTGCCGCGGGAAAGCCCATCACCCCTGGAAAACGGCCAAAGCTGCAGATCGTAGACCTCTTCCCGATTCTTGTGGCGGCACTGGGTGTGCCGATTCCGACGGGCTTGGATGGGCACGTTCCAGAGGGTCTCTTGGAGATCTCTGTCAAATCCCAACACGAGCGCGTGCAGACCCGTGGACCCTCAGGCGGTGTACCAAATGCCAGATGGGAAAAAGAGATACGAGAGCGCCTGAAAAACTTGGGATACGTGTAAAGAGGCCAGATGGTGCGGCGGCGTTTTTTGCTTCTCTTGTCCATTGTGCTTGGGGTGGGGATTCTATGCGGGATTCTCATTAACATCGGCTGGAACCGCGTCGAACCGGGGCCGCTGGTCTTGGTCGCTCGACTGTGGGCAGGCCTCGGTGTGATCGCCGGTCAGATCGAGATGCTCGGCCTGTGGGGGTTCTTGTCTCTGCTAGGGATCGTTTTGCTGACGCTGGCCTGCTGGTCTTCGAGCTGGTGGGTCATCCTGCGCGCCTATGGGATTCACGTGGGGTGGTGGGCCGCCTGGCGAGCACGGCTTTGCGGGTTTGCTATTACGTACTTGACGCCCTCTATGTACGTCGGTGGCGAGCCGGCCAGCATTTATCTGATCGCACGGGAGCAACAGAGTGATGCTCCCGCGACGCGCATCGTCGCTACTATTCTGGTTTCAAAGCTCCTGGAGGGTCTCTGTCTGTTGGCGTTTATCTATTTGGGGGTCTATTATGCTCTGGCCACGCAACTGCTGCCCTTGGACGATACGGGAGCTATAGTAACCGGGATGGTACTCTTCGCTGTGTTTTTGGCGCTGATCGCGATCAATTTTGTGGGGCGTCGTTTGTGGGGAGCGCGCTTGTTAGGCTGGCTCAAGAATATATTGCCCTGGAAGCGTGCCCTCGAAGTGGCCGCATCGAAGATGCGAGAGGTTGAAGAAGACGTCTTTATTGCATTTCGTGAGCATCGGCGGGCGACCTTGCTGGCGTTTGTACTCAATTTGATGGCCACGTTTTTCGTGTATCTGCGTCCTCAGATTTTTTTCATTTTTGCGCTGAAGGCGTTCTTCCCTCTGGCACATCTTTCGATGATCTATACGCTCTTTATTTTTTTGGGGGCGCTCTTTTGGATTACGCCGGGGGGCATGGGGGTTTTTGAGGCGGGGGCGTGGGGGATTTTCAGCTTGTTCACGTTAGTAACACTGGCCGACCGGACTCCTGTGACAGTGCTCCAAGAGAGCGCGGTGGCCTTTGCCTTGACGCTCAAGTCCATTGAGTTTCCCTTGGTGGGGCTGGGCTTGTTCTATCTGATTCGTGTCGGCTTCTTAAAAATTCCCAAGCCGCCCTTGCGGCGCTAAGCCTATCTCACATTCGGATTGCTGGCCGCAAAAGGCAAAAATTTCTACTTGATAACTTTCCATTCTCTAAGCATTTCTTTTGTCCAGCAGGCATGATTCAGAATATCTTTGAGGAGCCCTTTATCTCGGTAGCCTTTCTTGTGATAATGGATAGCAAGTATATCATGAGGTTTTGGCATGTCGGGGTTGTGGTAAAGGTATCGAGACCCGCTCGTGCCTATGAATTCCCATCTAGAATCTTTTTCAAGATTGAAATCAAATCCTTTGGTTCAAGATTCTTAATCTGACTCCAATCATTCCCCCAATTCTTTTTCGGGAATGGAAGTTCCATAATCAAGAAGTTACAGCACGGGGAGGCACTGTGACAATGTAACCTTGCGGCATGTCCCTCATCTGATCAATATAAGCTTCAGAAGGTGGCTCTCGTAAAACCTTAAGGTAGGGATTGTCTTCTGTGAGCAAATTTCCCCGCTCCCAACGAGCACTGAGGATAGCATCCGCAGCTTCATAGGCGTTGACAATGGCCTCCCTTTCAGTCCGCCCCTCTTCGTAAACGCCGCCTACCCCAGGAGCATACGCTACATAGCCTGACTCCCTTTTTTCGACAACGACCGCAAAATAATAGCCGTAAATGCGATCTTTCATCGTGATTCTCCTCTTGTCAAGCCTTGTGCTGCAAGCAGATGCTTACTACCTCCAGGTACATTATTATAGCAAAACGCGATTATGCATTTGACTCAGGTGAAGGATAACAAAAAACATTTCGAGCCACCATTGGACACTGGAATTGAGCAAGCCGTTCTGGTTTTGCGGGAAGCCGGAGTAGAAACGTTTGAGTCTTGTGAAGGCGGGTCGGGCCATGCCTACCCTGAGCCGACCATTCGCTTTCACGGCGACCATTCAGAGGGCTTTCGCGCACTAGCGGTAGCCCTACAAAGGGGCCTGTGCCCTACGGCGTTGCGCCGTATCTGGGTCATTCT
>JBBIUX010000049.1:0-11245 GCA_037440025.1 Candidatus Fraserbacteria bacterium
CTTGCGTTCCTCCGCAGTCAACACCACATTATACTTCTTACGCATCTGGGCCTCCTTGGTCTCAAAAATCTCTCAGAGCAAGGATGGCCCATTTGTTCGTTCAAAGCAAGTGTGACAGAGCACTAGGGCCTCTGGTGCAGCAAATCGAAGAAGAGTTTGAGAGAAAGCTCAAAGAGCTGAAAGCCCGCAAGGGTCTGAGCGCCCGCGCGAAGACCATCGAGCTGGCTGAAAAGTACGATCCCGCGATGAGAGTGTTGGCGTTGAAAGTCCTGGACCCAGCGATGGGCAGCGGACACTTCTTAGTTGCCGCTGTAGACTTCTTGGCGGATCGGATCAATGATTTGCTGGAGAAACACAACGGCGAAAAACATTTCGGCAATGAGCCCTATGAAAGCCCGCTCTATCATCAGATTGAGGAAGTGCGCCGGAAGATTCGCGAGAGCGCAGCCCAGCAGGGTGTGGAGCTTGACGAGAGCAAGCTGGAAGACAAGCACATCATCAAGCGCATGGTGATGAAACGCTGCATTTACGGAGTAGACCTGAACGAGATGGCCGTTGAGCTGGCCAAGGTCTCTCTGTGGCTGCACAGCTTCACCGTGGGCGCGCCGCTCTCGTTTCTGGATCACCACTTAAAGTGCGGCAATTCACTGATCGGGGTTTTGGACGTTTCGGATGTCATCGTGGAAAGCTCGCCGCGCTATCGGGAGTTCGTGCAGGCGTTGCACAATATGATCTTAGTGGGGCAGCTGACCGACGTGACGCTGGCTGATACGCACGAGAGCGCGCGGCTCTTCGCGGAATTCAAAGAATTGCTGAAACCGTTCCGGCGGAGGTTGGACATCTCGTTGGCGATTGAGCACTTCATGGATTTGAAGAAGAATCAGAAGATCGCGGTGCTGAGCGCGATGGAACAAAAAGATGGGGTTCCGCCGGAGACAACAGCCCAGCAGGCCCAAGCCTTAGAGATCGCTCGTCAAAAGAGATTTTTCCATTGGGAACTGGAGTTTCCCGAAGTCTGGTACACCGAGCGCGGGCCGCGCGAGAATCCGGGGTTCGACGCAGTAGTAGGGAATCCGCCGTATGGCTCAAAAGGAATGTTATCCACCGAAGACAAAAACTATATCTTCGAGCACTTCGAATATACCAACAGCGCAGATACTGCGGCGTTGTTCACGGAGCAGAGCTTTAAGCTTCTCGCTACTGATGGTTGCTGGGGGTTCATCGTACCAAAACCCTTGAGCTATATAACCTCGTGGAGTGACATACGGGCCTTCCTCCTTTCTCAAAGATTGTCTCATATAGGCGATGTCAGTAAAGCCTTTGAAGAGGTTCTTCTCGAGCAAATAGTGCTGATCGCCGCTAAAGCCTCCCCGAAAGATACTGTCAACATTGCGGTCGTCGCAGGAACAGAATTATCTGACATCGAAGAAGTTCGCCTTTCGGAATCCACCTCAAGACTTTTTCCTGTATACCGCTTTGGCCGCGCGCGACAATTGGCACAAAGGATCGAGGCAGCATCGGGAGATCTGTCACAGTATGTTCGAATTTGGGCAGGAATTGGAGGCATAACAGGAACTCTTTCTAGAGACGCGACCGGTCCCCAAATATTGAAAGGGCAGTCTTTAGCCCGATATTGCGAAACTGATGACACCTGGTATGTCCCGAAGCAAGTGCCTTCTAAGACAGATTATCAACAGCACAATCATAAAAGAATAGTAGCGCAGGATATCGTTGCTCATGTTATTTATCCGAAGGATCACATTATTCTTATGGCTACCTTGGCAGAGCCAGGAATCATAACACACGAGACGGTTATCAATTTTACCAACAAGATCGGTGAAGTCTCCGACCATTTTCTGCTAAGCTTGTTGAATTCGAGACTTATATCGTGGTATGTGTACTATTTCATTTTTAATAGGGCTATACGCACGATGCACTATCGACCTGGATACGCAGATTTTACCCCCATCCGGCGCATCTTCTTCACCACCCCTGCGCCGGAACGTCAGAAACTCGTCGAAGAGCTTAAGAAGCTCTACCCAAAAGAGCTGACAAAATAAAGGCTGTCAAACGATTGACAGGCTGATCAAGAGAAGTTATACTTAATACGCTACTGATTGAGGTGCAAGCTTTATGGCAAATCCTATCGAGAAAACAAAGGCTTCAGGCTTAGACAGACCGCTCAGCGAAAGGCAACGATTCCTAGAAGAGCTGCTCTCGCAGCACTCTCAAGAGATCAAGGAGATGCAAGAGCTAGAAGAGATTTTAAAAGTTCTCCCTTCTTCCGATAAGGGCTTCCACCTCAAGATTCGACTCGTCAGCAATAGGGCTTGACTTGAGCACCGTAGATTCTATCTTCAGCCGGATTCTTGACGAACGCTCTCCTGCCAATGCTACAAGAACTCGTCAGAACCTCGTCCGAAAAATTCAAGAACTAACGGGACGTAAGCTCATTGTCTATACAGCCAGCACCACCCACCCCATGTCGGGAATCATCCAACAAGATATACCGCTGTTTGAAGACTTATTGAGAGCCTCTGCAGAAGCAGGGGATTTGATGATCAACAGCCCCGGCGGCGATCCCAACGCAGCCGAGAAAATCCTAATGATGTGCCGAGAACGCTTCTATAAAGAGTTCAACATCATCGTGCCTAATTACGCCAAAAGCGCTGCAACGATGATCGCCTTGGGGGCAGACAAAATCTACATGGGGTATCTGGCAGAGCTAGGCCCCATTGATCCTCAGATTCCTATCGTTCTCCCAACGGGCCAAGTTCAGTTGATCCCAGCGAGGGCTTATATCGGTGGGCTCGATTCAATTCGAGATCGCATCACCAAGCGCAAAGAGCCGGTTCAGATCTTCCTGCCCATTCTTTCACAAATTAGGCCGGATGTCTTGAAGTTCTGTGAAGATGCTATCGAGAACTCCAAAGAGTTTGCCGAAAAGTGGTTGAAAATGGGAATGCTGAAGGCTGACCCTCAGCAAGCGGAAAAAGTGGCGAAAGAGTTGGCCACCGGGGAAAAGTACAAGACTCATGGCAAAGTGATAAACTTCAAAGAAGCAAAAGAAGAGCTCAAGCTGAACGTGGAATTGATCGATCAACAGAGCGACTTATGGAATTATATTTGGGAGCTTTATCTCCGGAGCATCCAAGCATTACAAGACACTCCGGGCGGCATGGGAGCCAAACTTTTCGAAAGCGAGTCTTCGTCCATCACCATGAATATTCAGGTGGGCGTTCAAACTCCAGCGTCGCAGCCCCCATCTTAGATATGCTGACGAGCCAGTTTGACGAACTGCTCAAGCTGATTGAGGTTTGCCTGCCCAAAGACGACGCCGGCAACTTTCGCGCTTTCACGCGCTCCATCTCCGTCAAAGAAGCCATTGCTAAAGGCTATCTATCCAAAGAGCAGGCCGAAGCACAGGCGCTCAAAGAC
This sequence comes from Candidatus Fraserbacteria bacterium, assembly GCA_037440025.1. GTDB lineage: Bacteria > Bipolaricaulota > Bipolaricaulia > RBG-16-55-9 > DRXL01 > JANXCC01. The sequence goes on from JBBIUX010000049.1 coordinate 3,439, forward strand.
GATGATCCCTCGGGCTTCGATGCTGACGGCAAGCCCTTAGAACGTTCAGATATCATTCACGACTTTCTCGCTTTTCTCGCCGAACAGATGGTCGAACTCAATAGACAAAAGCAAGCCGAGGTCAAGAAATTTCTGGGCTGGCTCGAAGCTGAGCTGCAAATCCAACCCGATAGCGACGGCAACGCTGGCCTAGAAGCCCTCACCAACAAAACAAGACTGAAAAACTTTCTCGGCGACTATCAGAAAAACGAGCCCCATCTGGAATTTAACGAATTGTGGCAACTCTTGAGGAAGAACGAAAAACGCCTCAACGCTTCACTCTCGCCTAACTTGCTGCAAAAAGTCCGAACGTACTATGATGAGGCTTTAGCCAAGCTACTGCCCATCAAAGAGCGACTGCACCGGACCGATTGGTTGATTGATCAAATCGTCTATAAACTCTATGGCCTCACACCAGAAAATATCCAGATCATCGAAGGACACAATGAGCAAAAAGCAAGCTCGAAAGAGAACTAAACTCTCTCATCTCGACGCCTCGGGGCGCGCGCGCATGGTGGACGTCAGCTTGGCCGATTCGCCCGAAGGCGTCCAGAAAGAAGCCGAGATCACCGGACGGATGCCGCCTTCACCGATGCCCAAAACCGAGAGCGACATCAAGAAAGGTTTTGTCTATAAGCGCGTCCCGCACATCACACTGAAAAGCATCGCCAACAATCCCGACATCAAAGAAGGCATGAGCCGCGAGGAGATTGACGCAGCTATCGCTCGATATGCCGATACCGAACTGCTCTACGACCAACCCTATGAAGATTCTAAGCGAATTCGCGTCACCGGCCCGTTCACCGTGGAAAGCCTCTCGCCCCATCGTGTGCTGACAACAGAAGACGAGCGCCCGCTGTCAGAGACCGAAGGGCGGAGAGAATCAGCCGTCGGCCAGTTCGAGACGATGATCTTTGAGAACTTGAAGAAGGCCGGAGTGCAAAATACCGTGAAGAACGAACGCTTGAAATTTGATCGTCTTGAACCCTACGCGGGGACGTGGATTCACGCGATTGGAGAATGCACCGAAGCGGACGGCACGGTGAAAAGAGTGGGCGTCTCTATCGGCCCAGAGCACGGCACGGTCGGGCCGGAGCAAGTCAAAGAAGCTGCGAAAGAAGCCGTTCAGGGGATCGGCTTCGATCTCTTAATTATCTGCGGCTTTGCGTTCGATCCCCACGTCAGCGAAGAAGCCAAACGCTACGGCAAGCTGACGGTGCTCACGGCGCGCATAAACCCCGATCTGGCCATGGGTGACGAACTGCTGAAGAAGACCGGCGCGGGCAATCTCTTTATGGTCTTTGGCGAGCCAGATATTGAGCTTCACCAACAGCCCGACGGGAAGATCGTCGTCGAGATCAAAGGTGTAGATGTCTATGATCCGACGACGGGGCAGATTCGCAATAGCTCCACCGACGACATCGCTTGTTGGTTTATTGATACGAACTACAATGGCGAGAGCTTCTTGGTGCGGCATGCCTATTTCACCGGGGCCGACGAGCCGTATGAGAAACTCAAGCGAGCGCTGCGGGCCGAGATCAACGAAAACGCTTGGGCAGCACTCTACTCAACAAAGAGTCTCCCATTTGTCACTCCCAAGACAGGCAAGATGGCGATCAAAGTCATCAATCACTATGGCGACGAGGTTTTGAAGGTGTTTGATATTTAAGAGAGAAACATGAACCTCTCTCCCAACCCTCATCTCTCAGGACATTTTGACAGCACGCACCCTACACGCTAGAGTGAAAAGAGCCTATGCCCAAGCGAAAGAGAACCCATCGAGCACGAATGCGAGCCGCTTTGGAGGGTAAGGTGCTAGACTGCCCACCGGTGGCGCTCTGGAGACATTTTCCCGCCGAAGACAGCACGGCCGAGGGCTTAGCTCGTGCCGTGCTCGAATTTCAAAGAGAATTTGACTTTGATCTGGTCAAAGTGACCCCGGCCAGCGGGTATATGGCCGAAGCCTGGGGCGCACAGCTCGTCCCCAAAAACAACCCGGAAGGGACGCGCGAGTATCTGACTCGCCTCGTTCATTCTTCGAAAGAGTGGCTCCATCTAAAAAAGCTCGACCACAACGCAGGCGTCTTGGGCCGCGAGCTGAAAGCACTGACCCTGATCCGAAGCGGACTGAGTGAAAACACACCCATCGACGCTTTCGAGCAAACAAGCCGGAAGAATCTCATTCTGGGTGCCGGCTGTGTAATCCCCATTACAGTCCCAAAGGCGAATGTGCACGCCGCAGCGCACTTCTTGGAGTGATCAACGTCACGCTCCTCTTTGCACGCTGGGGGGTGTCAACACTTCTCTTCTGAAGTAGTCTCAAGAGCAGAGACAGCTTCAGAGGAGGGCGTGACGTTATGAAGCGCATTCATTATCTTGCGATAGTGCCACTCATCACACTCGGAATGTTGGCTGGCTGCACCCAGCCGATACGCATCGGAGAGAAGCCCGACCAACCGCCCGCCGCAGTGATCATTGTCAGATGCGCCACTTGCCAGAGCGAGCGCTCGGGCGTCGCACCGTTGACTGTGGTATTCGATGCGTCATCCTCGACGGATGACCGCGAGATCGTACTGGTACACTGGAAGTTGGGAGATGGCCGTGAAGCCACAGGCACTCAGATCGAGCAGACGTTTGACCGACCCGGGAAATATACGATTCAGCTGACGGTCTACGATCAGCTAGGGCAGATGTCAACAGCGCGGACGGAAGTGACCGTGCTCGCGCCGCCGCCACCGGAGTTTCGTGTGGAGCGCGCCGAAAACGATCTTATCATCGTCGAGCGTGTCCTCCCCAATAGAACTTTGCAAGTTGGTGAGACCGTGCAGATCACGCTGCGCGTGATAGCCAAGCGTGACATTGAATATATCTACTGGCGCGAGATTTTGCCCTATGCCCTTAGCTCGCCGGAGGACCTTGAATTTATGCTGTTGCAGCTGCAGAAAGACCAATCGCACGAGTGGGGCTATACGGTCACGGTAGAGCAGTCGGGAGCGAGCAGGCTGAACGGGCAGGGGCGGGCGGCGTGGCTGGCCAACTCCTCGGAGCTGACGCTCAGTACGATTCTAGAAGTGCCTTAGAGTGTATCATACTGATCTATTGGCTGGTGCTGGCGGCCATCGGCTCGGCCTTGGCAATAATTTCTTGCGGATGCGCGCGCTCACAAAATCAATGACCATTACGACGGGGATGATCACCAGCAGACAGATCCCCACAATATCCCACGCCCTGTACGATTGCGCTTCATTAATCAAAGAGCCGATCCCTCCAGCCCCCACAATGCCCAACACGGACGCCGCCCGCACGTTGATCTCGAATCTATAGATAAAGAGCGCCAAGAATTCGGGCAGCACTTGGGGCAAGATACCATAGCGAAAGACCTGCAGCCGTGAGGCCCCCGCCGACTGCAGCGATTCGACCGGCTCTTTACGAATCTTTTCGACAACTTCAGCGTTGAATTTCCCCAGCATCCCCACGGAATGGCTCCGTACCGATCAACAGCTTGGACGACCGTCAAGGGGCCTAGCAGTCCAACAGGCGGGGAAGGTGTCGTCCTCTGTGCATAAATGGCCTCCCCGGGCACCGATTGTAATGCCAATTATAGTCATCCATCACTGCAGGGTGCTATACTCTGGCCTATGAGAGCACAGATGAATAGAACTATTGTTCAAGAGACCCCTTGGAGACGATGCATTCTGCTTTGTCTGGCATTCTTGATTGCGGTGCTCTGGATGGGGGGGCAGATCGGCCAGAGCCAATCGAAGAGATTTCTTGTCGTCATTGACGCTGGCCACGGCGGCCGGGACCCCGGTGCTATCGGATATTATGGCACTCGCGAGAAAGATATTAATCTCAATATCGCCCGCTTCATTCGGCTGTTGGGCTTGTACGACGACGAGATCAGCATCGTCCTCACGCGGTCCGATGATCGCTATATTCCCCATCGGGAGCGCACCGGGCTGGCCAATCGTCTCAGGGCCGATCTCTTCGTCTCCGTTCACGCAAACGCTCATCCGCGCTCGGCCGCCAACGGCATCGAGGTCTTAGTCCATGACGATACGACCCTGCCCACCCACCCTCAGAATCGCGCCCTGGCCTTGCTCTTACAAAGACGGCTGACGCGGGCGCTGGGCGGCACCGACCGCGGGATCAAGCATCAAACGCTCTTTATCCGCTGGGCCGAGATGCCCGCAGTGCTCATCGAAGCAGGCTTTCTCACCAACCCCCTTGAAGAGTTGAAACTGCGCAGCTTCAGCTATCAGTGGACCGTCGCTGAGACTATTTTCAGTGCGATCAAAGAGTATTTACAAAGCACCCACAAGGGAACACGCTGAAGGAGGTCATCGCTGATTCTCGCAATCCAGCGATGGACAGGCAGCCGGCGCGCGACGGCGGTCCGCGCTCATAAGAGAACAGGCCGCCGTCTTGGTTTTACTGGACCCGTCGCATGACTGGACGCGCTAAACCGGCAAGAAGGAAGACAGCCAGTGCTGTCAAGACAATCGTCGGTCCCGGTTGGGTGTCCAGATAGTACGACCCGAACAGCCCCCCGTAGACCGAAAGCAAACTGCACCCAATAGCTAGAAAAAGCGCCTGACGGAAACTGCGCGCGAGCTGCAACGCCGCTGCCACCGGCAGAACGAGCAGTGCCGAAATTAACAATAAGCCGACGATCTGGATTGCCGAAACGATTGTCAGCGCCGCCAGGAGAACGAGCAAGAGATTATAGAATCCTACCCGCACTCCTGAGGCCCTGGCTGTCTCTTCATCGAAAGTGATATAAAAAAGCTCGCGGCGCGTCCAGAAGACAACCGCCAACACGACAAGCGCGATCAGAGCTATCTGCACCACGTCACTCACTCTCAGGGTGATCACGCTCCCAAAGAGATAGCCCCAGAGCTGGTCGGTCGAACGCTTCGCGAGACGCGCCAGGACAAGCCCTAAGGCTAATCCAGAAGAGAGAAAGATCGCGATGGCCACATCTCCTCCCAATCGGCCTGCAGCTCGGAGCCGCTCGATCCCGATCGCCGTTAGTGCTGAGCACCCCAAGGCCATGAGCGTTGGGTCTATCTTGACGAGCTGCCCGAAGGCCACACCCCCAAAGGCAATATGCCCCAACCCGTCTCCGATCAGTGCGTATCGTCGCAGGACTAAGAAAATCCCAATAGTCGGCGCTAGAACCCCAATAATAGTCCCCCCCAAAAACGCTAAGCGCATGAACTCGAACTCAAAGATTTCTAACCCCATAGGCGCGTTTCTGTCCTCCTGCTCTGCCCAGGGCGAACAGCCGTTCGCCCCTACACAGCCCGATTCATCGGGCTTCTATCTGCTCAGACGGATGCTTGAGCATCCGACACACTCCAGCCATGCCGATGCTGCACGAGCTTGCGCCCGGCATAAACTCTCTCCAACAAGTCGCTCGCCAGGCACTCCTGCGGTGGCCCGCAGAAAAGCAGTTTTCTATTTAAGCAGGCGATCTTTGTCACCTGCGTCACGATGGCCTCGATGTCATGCGATACCAAGACAATGGTCAAGCCCGCTTCGCGGTTGTGCCTGCCTAGTAAGCTGTAAAACTCGGCTTCGGCCTTGGGATCAACCGCTGCTGTCGGTTCGTCCAGCAACAGCAATTCTGGCTCTTGTGCCAGGACCCGTGCCAGCAAGACCCTCTGCTGTTGACCACCAGAGAGCTCTCCGATGGGGCGCCGACGGAACTCGAATACCCCAACGGCACGCATCGCTCGCCAGACAGCTTCGCTATCAGCGCGGTTCCAGACATGCCACTTGCTGAGACGCGGCAGTCTGCCCATCTTGACGATCTCTTCGACAGAAGCTGGGAAATTGCGTTCAAAATCCCAGGCCCGTTGGCGCACATAGCCGACGCGTGACCTCACCCCCAACCCCTCTCCGAGCCGGAGAGGGGTGCCGAAGGCGGGGAGAGGTCTTTCCCATTGCCCGAAGAGCCGGATCGTCCCCAACTGAGGCGAAAGCAACCCTAAAATGAGCTTGAGCAGCGTCGTCTTGCCCGAGCCGTTGGGGCCGATCAGCCCGAGGACGTCCCCCCGATGAACAGTGAGGGAGACGTCCTCGAGCACCGGCTCGGAGCCATAGCGAAACGTGAGATTTTCTATTTCAATGACAGCGTTGCTCATCGGCATTCCAATCCGATGCGCAGATTTTTCAGGTTCTCTCCCATGATCGAGAGATAGTTCTTTCCGGCTTTCTCTTCTTCGTCGGTCAAGCCTTCGATCGGGTTCAGAATGAGGATTTCCGCACCTAGCTCTCGCGCCAAGACTTCGAGCGCCTTAGGTTGCTCTAAGGGTTCAGCAAAAATGTACTTGATCCTCAGCTCCTTCCCTAGCCGGATGAGCTCTGCCAGACGCTGCGGGGTCGGCTCGCCCGGCTCTAGGCCAGACAGGGCGTGCGCCCTCAGATCATAGCGCGCTGCGAAGTAATCCAAAAACTGATGCGAGACGATGAGATCACGCAGGCGACATGTCTTCAGCCCCTCCTTAATCTGACCATCCAACGCAGCGAGCTTCGCTTGATACCCCTTGGCGTTCGCCTCATAAGCGGCTCGGCCAGCGCTATCGGCTTGGAGCACCCCGTTGAGAATGTTTTGTATCATGGCTTGAGCCAAGATCGGATCGAGCCAGACGTGGGGGTCGAACTCGAACTCCTCTTCTTCGACCTTCCGGAGGGGCAAGCCCTTAGTTGCTTCAATGACGACGAGCTTGTCGCGATTTCTCACGGCACCCAGAACTTCTGAGGCCAATTTCGTGTCCATATCGGCCCCATTGTAGACGAAGACCTGTGCTTCTTCGACGGCCTTTATATCGGCGGGCGTCGGTTCGTAATCGTGCGCGCTTGCGCCTGCGGGAACTAAATTTTTGACTTCTATGCGATCACCACCGACGTTCTTGGTGAACTCGTAGGGAATGTAGAAGCTTGCCACGACCTTGAGTTTTGGCTGAGCCACTCCGACCAAAACGGATATCAACGTCAACAACGCTACCAACAACGTCACTTTCTTCATCGGTGTCTCCTCCTATTATTATTGAGAATGAATTTCAGTTTTGGGGCCGAAAAAACTATTGACACTTAGGGCATCGTCCGATCACCTCCAGATGATGAGTCTCTATAGCGAAGCCCGTGCGTTTATGCAGTTGCTCCAGCGTGTTGTCGAGGGCACAGTCGGGGAACTCCTCGACGCGCCCGCAGTCGCGACAGATCAACTGATGATGATGGCCCTCAAAAGAACGCACAAGGGTGAAGCTATGGCAGCCAGCCTTGACGTGGACACGCTGGACCAGTCCAAGTCTCTCTAGGAGTGCAAGCGTGCGATAGACCGTCACCAATCCCAGTTTGCTATAATGCTGTTGCGCCTGCTGGTAGAGCTGCTCTGGAGTAAGATGCGAAGGCACAGCAGAGAGCGTCTCTAGCACGGCGCACCGGGGCTTGGTCAGTCTGTATCCCTGAGCCCTCAGTTGATCGTGAAGTGCTTTGAGTAGTCCATCCATGTCCATCGTTTTACTGAAAAAATTTTCCAATTAAGTTCATGGTAACATGCCCCGGCAAAGTTGTCAAGCGTGCTCTCGTGATATTTGACAATCTATATAGATTCATATTACAATTAAAAGTTATACCTAGATGAAGATAGGTATATGAAACAAGGAGGTACTATGGAAACACGTAGGGTGCAGATCACAGGGGGCGCGACGTTCATGGTGACGTTGCCCAAGGACTGGGCCGAAAAGCAAAAATTGCACGC
>JBBIUX010000050.1:0-10731 GCA_037440025.1 Candidatus Fraserbacteria bacterium
GTTCGAATGAGTTTTGAGTTTGTGGTGGCGCTGGTGGCTTTCTTTACGGCTGTCGTCTTTCATGAGTATGCCCATGGGCGAGTTGCCTATTGGCTGGGCGACCCCACGGCACGGGATGCCGGACGGTTGACGCTCAACCCCCTGGCACATATTGACCCCTTCGGCACGGTGCTCCTGCCGCTGCTCTTGGCATTTCTGCGCTTTGCTCTCCATGTGAACGCTCCCATTCTGGGGTATGCTAAGCCGGTTCCCATCAATCCCAACTATTTTCGGCATCCGTATAAAGGGATGATGCTCGTAGCCATAGCCGGGCCGCTCACCAATCTCGCTTTAGCCGGGATAGGCACGGCCTGCTGGTACGGTCTGGGCGAGAATATGTGGGAAGGGGTGACGCCCTTTGTGCTCTATTTTGTCGTGATCAATGTCGTCTTGGCTGTCTTCAATCTGATTCCCGTGCCGCCCTTGGATGGCTCGCGCGTCTTGCTCTATTTTCTTCCCGATGGCGGCAAACGCATGTTGCATCTGATCGAACCCTTCGGGTTCGTCTTAATATTTTTGCTGCTCTATGCGGGACTGCTCGAGCGTATTATCATGCCCATTGTGTCGTGGATAGAGCTCGTTCTTTTAGGAGGACGCTCTAGTTGAAGAGTTTTCAAAATAATGATACAATAGTTATCCGTCCACAACCGGGACGTTTTGGTGCGACCGCTTGTGCGAAAGAGACGCTGCACCAAGAGGTTCCGCAGCGAGGTTGATCACATACAGTTATGGAAATATTAAGCGCGCTGGAAATCCCCCTGAAAGTGCTCTTCGTGTTAGTGAGTTTGGCTTTGATCGGAATCATTCTTCTGCAGATGAGCAAGCACTCGGGATTGGGTGGGGCTTTTGGGGCCGGAGCGACCTCGACGGTCTTCGGTCGCGAAGAAGAAGCCGACCCCAAACGCACGGCGACCACCTGGCTGGCCGTCGCATTTATGGTGCTCGCCTTTGCATTGGCCTACTTCGCGTCCCGGTAGAAAGAACTTATGACTACTACAACCAATAACAAGCTCATTGAGCTGCGCGACCTCAAGACCTATTTTTACACGGAAGACGGGGTTGTCAAAGCCGTGGACGGCGTCAGCTTTGCCATAGAGAAGCAAAAGACGCTGGGGGTTGTCGGCGAGTCCGGCTGCGGGAAGTCCGTTACAGCCCTCTCTGTGATGGGGCTCATCCCCATGCCACCCGGCAAGATCTTAGCCGGCTCGGTCGTTTACCATCGCAACGGCCACGAGATCGAGCTGACGAAACTCGATCCCAAGGGCAAGCAATATCGCGAGATCCGCGGCAACGAGATCGCCATGATCTTCCAAGAGCCCATGACCTCGCTCAACCCGGTCTATACGATTGGGAATCAGATCATGGAAGCGATCATGCTGCATCAGAAGGTGGGCAAGCGTGAGGCTCGTGAGCGCGCTATTGCGATGCTCAAAGCCGTGGGCATTCCCTCGCCGGAGCAGCGCGTGGACGAGTACCCTCATCAGCTCTCCGGGGGCATGAGACAGCGGGCGATGATCGCTATGGCGCTCAGTTGCAACCCCAGTCTGTTAATCGCCGATGAGCCGACGACGGCCCTGGACGTCACCATCCAGGCGCAAATCTTGGACTTGATGAGAAAACTCCAAGAAGAATTTCACATGGCGCTGATGATGATCACGCATAATTTGGGCGTGATTGCCGAGATGGCCGATGACGTGGTCATTATGTACATGGGCCAAGTGGTCGAAGAGGCCACTGTCAAAGAGATCTATCACAATCCGTTGCATCCGTATACGCACGGTCTGATGGAATCTATCCCGGCGCTCACGCGCAAGAAAGAGAGACTGAGACCCATCAAGGGGATGGTGCCGGACCCATATAATTTGCCCAAGGGATGCCCCTTTGAGCCGCGCTGTCCCGAGGCAATGGACATCTGCCGGACGCAGATGCCAGAGCTGAAAGAAGTCAAACCGGGGCACAAAGTAGCTTGTTGGGCCCGCTTCTGAGGTGACTATGGCGATAACACAGAATGGAAAAATGCTCTTAGAAGTGCGTAATCTCAAAAAATACTTTCCCGTACGTCGCGGGGTCTTGAGAAGAGTGGTAGCACATGTCAAAGCCGTTGACGGCGTGAGCTTCTTCATTCGTGAAGGGGAAACGCTGGGGCTGGTCGGGGAGTCTGGGTGTGGGAAGACCACCGCGGGCCGCACGATCTTGCGATTGCTCGATCCCACAGATGGGAATATTCTCCTTCGCAACAACGGGAAAGCGGTTGACATCGCGAAGGTCTCAAATCGTGCGATAAAGCCCCTGCGCCGCCAGATGCAGATCATCTTTCAGGACCCCTACAGCTCGCTCAATCCCAGAATGACCATCGGCGACATCATTGGCGAGCCCCTTGTCGTGCATCGTGTGGGGACTTCAGCAGAACGCGAGGCGCGCGTCAAAGAGCTATTAGAAGCCGTCGGGCTGAACCCCCAATATGTCAAGCGGTATCCCCATGAGTTCTCGGGGGGACAGCGACAAAGAATCGGGATCGCCCGCGCGTTGGCTCTGGGGCCCAAATTGATTATTTGTGATGAGCCCGTCTCGGCCTTGGACGTCTCCATCCAAGCCCAGGTGCTCAATCTGTTAGAGGACTTACAAAAAGAGTTCGGCCTGACGTATCTCTTTATTGCGCACGATCTCTCTGTAGTACGTCACATCAGCGACCGCGTCGCCGTGATGTACTTGGGCAAGATCGTGGAGATGGCCGAGACCGAAGAGCTCTTTCGCAATCCCCGGCACCCGTATACAGAAGCCCTGCTCTCGGCCGTGCCGGTGCCGGACCCCGATTACCAGCGCGAGCGCATTATCTTAAAAGGCGACGTGCCCAGCCCGGTCAACCCGCCCTCAGGGTGTTATTTCCACCCTCGCTGTCCCTATGCGCAACCGATCTGCAAGGAACAAGAGCCGCCCTTCATAGACATCGGCGGGGAGCATTTCGCGAGCTGCCATTTCTCGACGACCCTGCAGCTGAAGGGCGTGGGAGAGATCGCCGAGCGCCGCTAATGCGTCTGTTGCTGGGCACGAAAAATTCGGGCAAAATCAGGGAGATCGAACAAATTCTTGCTGATATCCCCTCGCTGGAACTGCTCACGTTTCGCGAGCAGCCCTTCTCGGACGTCCCCGAAGACGGAGCGACGTTGGAAGAGAACGCTCGTAAAAAAGCTCAACAGATTGTGTACGAGACGGGGCTGGCCGTGCTGGCCGAAGATTCCGGCTTAGAAGTCCAGGCGCTGGGGGGAGCCCCCGGGGTGCATTCGGCACGCTTTGCTGGGGAGACCAAGGACGACCGGGCAAACATTGAAAAGCTCTTGAGCGTACTCACAGACGCGACGGATCGAAGCGCGCGCTTTCGCTGTGTCGCCGTGCTGCATCTCATAGATGGGCAAGAGCTGCTCAGCCAGGGCACACTGGAAGGCTGGATTGCCTCCGCGCCGAGCGGCACAGCGGGCTTTGGCTATGATCCCGTCTTTATTCCCGTAGGCTACGATGCTACGCTGGCCGAACTAGGAACTGAGATCAAAAATCAGATCAGTCATCGCCGACGCGCCCTCGAGGGCCTGAAAGCCCAGCTTATGGAGTATTGCTCGCGGCTGCCGCACCGTCTGTAGATGGCTGAGGAGTCGGACGCCGGAAGCCTGTCCCTGCCGTAATCCGTTTGCTCACGATCACCGCGGGCTTGAGGCTCTCTAATCTGTCCACAGCTCCCTTTAAAGCTGCCTCAGCCAGCACAGCCGTCGTCCGCTGGAACGATGCGGCTGACAGCCATGACTTGGTCTCTAAAGCAGCTTTAGAGATGCGCAAGAGCGCGCGCTCGCCGTTGGGCAGGCGTTTTTCGGCAATGCGCTGCGTGACTTTTTCTTTGCCGCGTTCGAGGACGATCTCGCTGATGCCCGCGCGCAACGCCGCGCGGATCAGTTCGCTGGTCACGGCACTGCCCTTCTCAGCTAAGACAGCCCCGGTCCGATCGGTGAGCGGGGCGGCCAGTGTCACTCCGATGATCTCTTCACGGTTGATGCGAATCTGACGGTTCTCTTCGAGCAAGCGATCATTTTCAGCCTGGAACTCCTCGTAGAGAGTGAGCTCGTTGGGCAAGAACTGCGAATCACCTGGGTCTATAATCCGTACATTGTTGAGCATCTGTCGGATGACCAGCTCTAGGTGTTTGTCGTTAATGTCTACGCCTTGGCTCTTATAGACTTTGTGGATTTCTTCAAGGAGATACGTTCTCGTCTTGTCAACGCCGGCGATGCTGAGCAGCCGGTGTGGCGAGATCACCCCTTTGGAGAGCAGCTCGCCTCGTTGGACTTTATCACGGATTTTCACGGTGGGCGGATTGGTCAACTCTACGGTCGTCTCGTGGTGATACGAGATCTCGACTAAGTCTTCATCCAGTGATTTGATTGCATCGATCTGAATGAGTTCGTCGCTGGCCAGCGTGAGTGCAAAGAGCGTATCGCCGGCTTCAACCCATTCGCCGTCGGCTTTGAGGGCTGCGAGGTCTTCCGTGAGCACGAATTCTTTGCCCTCAGCGCGCTGGTAGATGATAATCTGATGTTTGGTGACGATGGCGATGCCGGGGTTCTGGGCGCGGAGCTCAATGGGTTTCGAGCTCGTGGAGAGTTTTTCGTTGACGACTACTTTGTCGCCGGGGTTGACCGAACGGCGTGCCCCATAGGGAAGCTTGTAGCGGACGCGGTTGCCCGTCTCTTTCTCTTTGATGATAATAGCGCGTTCGTCGTTCTCCACGACTTCTTCGACCACCCCGTCCACCGTAGACACGACGGGTTCTTCATGGAAGGGTTCAACCAACAGCGTATCTTGAGAGATCTTTTGTCCGTCTTTCACTTTGAGCGTGGCACCATCGGGAAGAGTATAGATCTGGTCGCCTTCATCGGGATTGAGAATATAAAGCTTCTTTAGCCTCTCGGTTTCCACGATGCGGACGATGCCGCTGCGTGGGCTCTTGCTCTGAAGAAGCTGGCTCACCGGCATCAAGGTGCCCTTCTCTGTCGTGGCACAGAGCGATTTGGGCAGGCGAATGCGCTTCTCATCACCGTATAAGACGGCGCTCATCCGGCCAGTCTCTTCTGACTGTATTAGCTCTGTAACAACGCCACTGATCGGCGCGATCTCGCTCTGAGAGCTGCGCACGGCCTTGCGCGCTTCAAAGAGTTCTTCGGCGCGAGGCAGACCTTGGGTGATGTCAATCCCGGCCACGCCGCCGGTATGGAAGGTCTTCATCGTGAGTTGGGTTCCAGGCTCCCCGATCGATTGGGCGGCGATGACGCCCACCGCTGTTCCCAACTGCACAAGTTGGTGCGTGCTCAGGTCGTAGCCATAGCACTGTTGGCAGATGCCGCGGCGGACGGCGCAGCGCATCGGCGAGCGCACTACTATCTGGGGGCGCACGCGGATCTTTTCGATCTTGAGGGTACGGAGTTTTTCCGCCAAGGCGAGGGTGATGGGTTCATCTTGAGAGACGATCACATAATTGGTCTTGGGATCGCGAATATCTTGGGCGGCTTTGGTGCCCACGATTTTTTCGTAGAACGCGCGATCGCTGGGGACGAGTTCGGCTTGCAGTCCCCCGATGCGCTGGGATTGCTCGCGGTCGAAGACCTCAGCGCGCTTCATGAGGGTCTCTCCCAAGAAGACAATATCTTGGGCGAGCACGCGGCCGTAGATACGCTCCTCGATGGTTTCCATCACTTCGCCGGGCTTCGTGTAATAAAGCGGATCGATCTCGATACCATTGGTTGTCCCGCAGTTTGCTATCTTGATGATCAGTTCTTCGGTGGCGTCGACCAGCCGGCGGGTGAGGTACCCCGAATCGGCGGTCTTCAGTGCAGTGTCGGCGGTGCCCTTGCGCCCGCCGTGCGTACTAATAAAATACTCGATGACGTTGAGTCCCTCTCGGAAATTCGAGATGACTGGCATCTCGATGATGCGTCCGGAGGGGTCGCTCATGGGGCCGCGCATCCCGGCGAGCTGCTTGACTTGCGTGCTGCTGCCGCGGGCGCCGGACTCGACGATCATATAGATGGGGTTGAAATGATATTGGGCCAAGTTCTCCATGGTCGCATCGGCCACGCGGTCGACCGTTTCCATCCAGATCTCTATGATTTTGGACTTGCGCTCTTCATCGGTCACGAGGCCGCGGTCATAGCGCTCATTGATCTTGGAGACGCGCTCCCGTGCTTCTTTGAGAATGGCTTCTTTGTCTGGGGGGATCAAGCAGTCGCGCACAGCGATCGTCAACCCGGATTTAGTAGCGAAAGAAAACCCTAGGTCTTTCAAGTCGTCCAAGAGCTGCACGGTGCGGTCAAGCCCGAATTTGAAGTAGCACTCCATGGTGAGTGCATTGATGGCGTCTGAATCAAAGGTCTTTTGATAGTTGCGCAGATCCGGGGGGAAGGCGGTGTTGAGCAGGGCCCGCCCCAGAGTGGTGTCTATCAATTGACCATCAATACGGATTTTGATGGGCGCATGGAGGGAAATAATTTTTTCTTCGTAGGCGCGCTCCGCTTCTGAGAGGTTGGCAAAATACTTGCCCTTGCCCCGCCCCTCGGGATCGAGCATCGAGAGATAATAATAGGCGAAGATCGAGTCCTGCGTCGGCACGCTGAGTGGTTTGCCGTTGGCCGGTGAGAGAATATTTTTCGGCGCGAGCATGATCTCGCGTGTCTCTTGAATGGCTTCTTTCCCCAAGGGCAGATGGACGGCCATCATGTCGCCGTCGAAGTCGGCGTTGTAGGGCCGACAGACAAACGGATGAATCTGGATGGACTCACCGTCTACTAAGATGGGCTCAAACCCTTGGATGCCTAAGCGATGCAGTGTTGGTGCGCGGTTGAGCAGGACCGGGTGTTCTTTGACCAATTGCTCTAGAACGTCCCAGACTTCGGGCATCTCTCCGGAGAGCGCTTTGTTTTTGACGTCGTCGAAATTGGAGATGGCGCTGACGCCCAGGCGCGAGAGAATAAACGGCTTAAAGAGCTCCAAGGCCATCTTTTTGGGCAAGCCGCACTGATGGAGTTTCAGTTTGGGGTTGACCACGATCACGGCGCGCCCGGAGTAGTCCACGCGTTTGCCCAAGAGATTTCTTCGTAAACGTCCGTGCTTGCCTTGGATGCGCTCGCTCAAAGATTTTAATGGGCGGTTGTCGCGCCCCAAGATAGGGTTATCTTTTTTCTCGTTATGGATGAGCGCGTCAACAGCTTCTTGGAGCATTCTCCGTTCGTTGCGGAGGATCACTTCGGGAGCGCCCATCTCTAAAAGCTTTTTCAGTCTGTTGTTTCTGTTAATGATGCGCCGGTAGAGATCGTTGAGATCGGTCGTGGCGAATTTGCCGCCTTCTAGCTGAACGATGGGGCGCAGCTCCGGCGGTAAGATGGGGATGACATCGAGCACCATATTGTGCGGCTGGTTGCCGCTGCGGTGCACTTGCTGCACGATCTCGAGACGCTTGAGAAGACGCTTCCGTTTGCCCTCGGTCGGTTCTTGAGCGACTTGTTGATGGAGCTCGGCTTCGAGGGCGGCTAAGTCTAAATTGGCCAAGACGCCCTTGATCCCCGCTGCGCCGGTCTCGGCCTCGAACTGACCGGGGTGGAGTTTTTCGTACGCTTTCTTTTCCAGTTCCCAGAGCCGATCACCCACTTTCAGGGGAACTTGCGAGCCCTTCACACTAGTCACGAGATACACCAAACTGTCGACGGTTTCAACAACTTTCTTGCCCTTCAGATCTGGATAGACGCTTTTGAGAAAATTAAAAGCCCTCTCGGGAAGATACTCTTCTTTCAGTAGGCGCGCCAGGGGGTGGCCTGTTTCAACCTTGTCGCCCGACTGCACGAGCATCTCCGCATTGCGTGGCACGGGGAACGCTTTGGTCGCATTGGAGAGCTTGATAAGCTTCATCTCCTCGCCGTTATCGAGCTTGATTTTTTCAAACGAGACCTTCCCGTCGCCGTCGGCAGCGATATCGAAATCGCTTTCTAATGCATAAAAACGTTCAGCCGTGAGCTTTTTCTTTTCGCCCAGAATGTGGAGCTGTGTCCCGTAGATAATAGCGCCTTCAGAAAAATCAGAAGAATCGGACCGTGTGATGAGATACAGCTCTTCTTCCAGGGGCGTGGTCTCGTAATAAGCGATCTTCTTCAGCGTGGCGCGTTTGATGCCCAAGAGCGTGCTGAGGGGCGAAGAGATGCCCTTCAAATACCAAAAGTGCACGACCGGACTGGCCAGTTCGACGTGGGCCATATTGGAGCGACGCACATCGGAGCTGGTGACCAGCACACCGCATTTCTCGCAGGTGATCCCTTCGTATTTGCGCCCACGGTATTTCTGGCAGGCGCACTCGTAGTCGTTCTCGGGGCCGAAGATCTCTTCGGCGAAGAGGCCGCCGCGTTCGGCCTTGTGGGTTCGGTAATTGATCGTCTCTGATTCGGTGACCTCGCCGCGAGACCAACTCTTGATCTCATCGGGCGAGGCCAAGCCAATACGCAATTTGGCGATGTCGTCACCGCTGTACACGTCTGCTCCCCCTTCGAGAATTCTTCACGATTCCTTCAGTGTGCGTTGAGCTTACGAACTGCCCGATTCTTGTGAGGCACCGATCTTCTCTGGAGATGTATCACTCGACTCTGAAGGCCGCCGCCCGTAATTGGTCGTATAGAATCCTTTCCCTTTATACTGAGTTCCTACGCGCGAGGGCACACGGCGTGCTTGAAGTGCGCCGCATTCCGTGCACTCGCGCTGATCCGGACTATCAAACGAATCTAACAGACTGAAGCTATGACCGCAGGTCTCGCAGCGATAGCGATACAAAGGCATAGGAATCCTCCATGAAAGCAGTTATAAAACAATGTTGGAAAGAGAGTACAAGCAAACTATTACCGAAAAGCTCCCCACCGGGGTGCACCTACAAACTGCCATCCGTCCAGCAAGTATAGCAAAAACCACCGAGAGCTGCAAACGGCCGAAAGGGGGAGTCATTGGTGAGCTGCAGCTCCCGGAGACCACGAGTGGGGTTTACCGACGTGATCGCTCGCCCTGGATGACCGCGCTCAGGCGCTCGACACTTTGGGCGACCTGGCGATTAACAACTATATAGTCAAAAAGATCGAGTGCTCCCAGCTCGTCCAAGACTGCCGCGAGACGACGGCGCTGGGCGGCGCTGCTCTCGGTGCCGCGCCTGCTCAAACGCCGTTCCAGCTCTTCGAGAGAAGGTGGCAAGACGAAGATCGCTACCAATCTTCCTGCCAGTCGGCGTCGGCGCAATTGGCGGACCCCTTGCACGTCGGTCTCTTTGATGGCATCGCGCCCGCAGACTAACAGAGCTTGGACTTCCCGTCGTATGGTTCCGTAATAGTTCCCCGCGTAGAGAGCATATTCGAAAAAATCCCCGGCGTGAACACGACGCTCAAACTCGTCTTTCGAGATAAAGCGATAGCGTCCGGCTGTGAGTTCCTTGGGATTCCGTGGAGGGCGGCTCGTGTATGAAGGCACGTAGACGAGATCAGGAAATCTTTGGCGCACACGGTTGAGTAACGTTGTCTTGCCGACCCCAGAGGGCCCACAGAGCACAAAGAAGACGCCGCGCTGCTTCTCCGGCATGGTTCTCACTCGACGTTACGGGCCTGTTCGCGGAACTTCTCGATGAGCGATTTCATCTCGATCACACAGGTGGCGATCTGAGCGTCTTTGGCCTTGGCGGAAATGGTGTTCGCTTCTCGTGCGAGTTCTTGGGCCAAAAAATCTAACAGGCGCCCGGCAGGCTCGGGGCCAGCGAGCGCTGCTCGTGCGGCTCGGAGGTGCATGCGCAAACGTGCGATCTCTTCCGTAATATCTGCTCGTTCGGTGAAGATGGCCACTTCGAGCTCGAGCCGCCCCTCGTCCAGTTCCCTGGCGTTATCCGTCAGCTCGCGCACGCGCTCCAGCAGCCGCTCTTTATATGATTTTTTTACAACGGGGGCACTCCGTTCGATCTCGTCAAGTTCGTGCTCCAGCAGAGAGAGTATCGTAGTCAACTCCTCAGCCAGCAGACGGCCTTCGCGCTGACGGTGAAGGTGCGTCTGAGCGATGGCCTCACGCAAGGCCGGTTCGACCCGCTCCCACAGTGCTGTTGCTGGCTCCTCCGATCTTTGCAAAACACCTTCTAACTTCAGGAGCGTATCTGCTGAGAGACTACTCTCGGAAAGTTTCAAATCTTTGATGAGGTGAGTGAGCGCTGTTGCATATGCCAGCGCGATGTCACGGTTGATCGAAAGCGGAGTCATCCCGCGTCGTTCGATATCTATGCGCACTTCGATGCGCCCTCGCGAGAAGTATTGGCTGAGCAGGTCTTGGGCTTTCAGCTCGAGGGCAGGGTGGGCTTCTAGGCCTGACACTTTGAGATCGAGATATTTGTGATTGAGCGTTTTGATGGAAACGGTGATGGCTTGCTTCAGGTTTTGATAGTGGGCGTGGCCGTAGCCGGTCATGCTGCAAATCATGCTCCAGGGTAATCGAGCGAGGTAGCGTTGTCAAGAACGCGTGCAAGGCAGTCTTTTCCAATTGAAGAATGAGCCTGAAGGCGTGAGTCGTTACCCAAGTATACACGGTCTGCTAAAGGAGCGAAAGAGCTCCGCCTTGCGTCGCTGCAGCAGCTGCGCATACTCCGTGTCACTG
>JBBIUX010000051.1:0-10415 GCA_037440025.1 Candidatus Fraserbacteria bacterium
TCCGGGAGTTAGTGGCGATGTGCCTGGTCTACAACCTGGAGCGGGCGGTGAAGCTGGGGGTGGGCTTGCTTGACTTACTCCTGTCCAAGATGCTATACTTCCTTCAGCGGAGGATTTCTACAGAGCCTGCTAGACCAATCTTGAGTGCTCTGGCGATCTTGTTTAACGTCTTGGTCTGGGCATAGCTTGCCCTTCTCGATCCGACTTAGGGTAATGCGACCGACCTTGGCCTTACGAGCTAGCTGCTCTTGCGAAAGATCGGCTTGCTCGCGAAGCTGCTGCACCCGCGCCCCAAGGGCCTTGAGGGAAAGCTGGCCCTGCGCACGCTCGGGGCGAGCAAATTCTTCATCGGCATAGCAGCGCACGGAATCCCAGTTGTAGCACAAGTGATACAAAAAACAAGCTCAAACGTGATCGCACAGGAAAGAGCCCGCTTGCGGGCACGGCCGCTCATCGTTAGAATGGCTCTTGTGAAAACGATTATACACGGCACGACCATCTTAGCCATTCGCTCTGAGCAGGAGCGCCGCGCCGTGATCGCCTCCGACGGCCAGGCGACACTCAATAATATCGTCTTGAAAAACACCGCGAGAAAAGTTCGCAAAATCTATAACGATCAAGTTTTGGTCGGCTTCGCTGGCACGACGGCCGATGCCATCACGCTCTTCGAACGTTTTGAAAACAAACTGAAAGAGTTCAGCGGGAACCTCAAGCGCGCTGCCGTCGAGCTGACCAAAGATTGGCGCACAGATCGAGTGTTGCGCCGACTCGAGGCAATGATGGCCGTCGCCAACCCGGAGGCACTGTTATTGATCTCCGGCGCAGGTGACGTCATCGAGCCCGATGATGAATTGATCGGCTTGGGGTCCGGCGGAGCTTATGCGCTTGCCGCCGCTCAGGCCCTGCGCCAGAACACCCAGCTTTCTATCGAGGAGATCGCACAGAAAGCCTTACAGATCGCAGGCACGCTTGATATCTATACGAACCAAAATATCTCTGTCGAAAAACTGGAATGGTGAACGATGTCTGAAATTATAGAAATCAACGCACAAGAACGACCAGAAGAACATGTCCTGTCACCGCCGGAGATCGTTGCCGAGCTCGACGCCTATATCGTTGGCCAGAAAGCAGCCAAGCGGGCCGTGGCTATCGCCTTGAGAAACCGCATCCGCCGGATGCGCGTGACCGACCCTATTCGCCAAGAGATCTTGCCCAAAAATATTCTGATGATCGGCCCCACAGGAGTGGGCAAGACCGAGATCTCCCGGCGCTTGGCGAGCTTGGTCCAAGCGCCGTTTTTGAAGGTTGAAGCGACCAAATACACCGAAGTGGGCTACGTGGGACGCGACGTCGAGTCTATGGTGCGCGATCTCGTCGAGGTCAGTATGCACATGGTGCGCCAAGAGGCCATCGAAACGGTCAAGGGCGAAGCCGAGAGGGCTGTGGAGGAGCGGTTTCTGGACGCGCTGGTCGGCCCGGCTCCGGCAGCAGGAGCCGATGAGGAGCGCCGTGACTCCTGGCAGCGCACGCGCGAGAAGTTTCGAGAGAAATTGCGGGCCGGCGAGCTTGAAGAGCACTATATTGAGATTCGCGTCAAGCGTGAGTCGCCCTTCTCCCAGGTCAACGTTTTTCCCATGGAAGGTGTCGAGCAGATGGGCGTGGATATGGGAGAGTTACTGGAGAAATTCATGCCCCCGGTTTTTGTCAATAAGAGATTGAAGATCAAAGAAGCGCGCGAAGTGCTCTTCAATCAAGAAGCGGACAGGCTCATCAACCACGATGAGATCAAGCGTCAGGCTCTGCGGCGTGCGGAAGAGACGGGAATTATCTTTCTTGACGAGCTGGATAAGATCGCCGCGGGGGGGCGCGAAGAACGCTACGGCCCGGGCGTCTCCCGCCAGGGCGTCCAGCGCGATCTGCTGCCCATCTTAGAGGGTTCGACGGTGCGCACACGCTACGGCAATATCCGAACAGACAATATTCTCTTCATCGCGGCCGGCGCGTTTACCATGGCGAAACCGTCTGATTTGATCCCCGAATTGCAGGGGCGGCTTCCCATTCGGGTTGAACTCAAGCCCTTGGGGAAGGAAGATTTTCGCAGAATTCTCAAAGAGCCAGCCGACGCGCTCACCAAACAGTATCAAGCGTTAATGGCCGTCGAAGGGCTGCACTTGGAGTTTACTGACGATGCGCTCGACACCATTGCAGAGATCGCGTTTCGGCTGAACGAACGTTTAGAGAACATTGGCGCACGCCGACTGCAAACGGTCATGGAAAAACTGATGGAAGACATCGCCTTTGAGACGTGCGACTTGCCTGAACCGAAGACACTGGTGATAGACGCGGAGTACGTACGGAATAAGCTCAAGGACATCGTAGAAGACCTTGATCTGAGCCGGTATATTTTGTGAGCGCATACTGCCCAAACCCGCATCACGGAGGTTTTCATGAAGCCCAGTGATCTGTTAGGCGCTCTCTATATAGGTGCTCTCACAGTGTTTATCGTCTTGCAAACCGATCTTTTTATCTCTCTCACACAAACGTATCCGTATCCTATGGGGTTTGCGAAGATCGCGCTCTTGGCGACTTTTGGAGAGTGCTTGAAACACAGATTGACTTCTGGCAGTTGGATTCCTCGCAAGATTGTCGTTCGCTTTTTCGTGTGGGGAGTTTTTGGGTTGTGGTTTACGGCAGCGTTTCCCTTCGTAGCCGGCGGTGTACAGGCGATCTCCGTGGCAAACCTGTGGTTTCCGGAGGCGCCTTTCTGGATGAGCGTATGGATCAATCTGTTAGGGGGCTATGCGCTCTTCATGATGTTCGCACACTATTGGCTAGACACCATCATTGCCAACGGGTTCTGCTGGCCCTGGCAGGTGCTGGGCAAACCAGCAACGAGCCGCTGGGCCAAGATCGTCTTCATATCGTTAGTGCTATTCTGGGTTCCCGCACATACCGTAACGTTCTCTCTGCCCCCGGCGCTGCGCGTGACCAGCGCGGCTTACCTAGCCATCGTGCTTGGGGGCATTTTGTCCTTCGCGGCAAGACGCGGCTAAGCGTTAAAACGGTTCATCACCATCTCAATGTCCTGCTGCGCAAAGCACTCTATGGCATCAGCAGCGCGACTGAGGAGCCCTGGCAACTGTGTACGCTCTTCGGGGCTAAATTCTTCCAAGACATAATCTGTCAATTCAGATAGGGAATATTCCGTCCCGATGCCCAAGCGCATCCGGGGAATCTCTTCGGTCTGCAACTCTGCGATCACGGACTGCATTCCATGATGGCCTCCGGCACTGCCTTTCTTTTTCACCTTGAGCTTTCCAAAGGGGATAGCGTAGTCATCGTAGACAATAAGACAGTCCGCAGGCACAACGGCGTATTTCCCGCAAATCTCCTTCACGGAGATCCCGCTCAGGTTCATATAGACCAGTGGCTCGACGATCAGCAGGGACATAGCGTGCTGTGCCCCTACAATCTGATAGACAATGGAGAAATCGTGCTCCGTTTTTTTTACGGCAGAAAAGCGACTAAGAAAAGAGCGCACGGCCATGCGACCCAAATTGTGGCGCGTGCGCTCGTACCGCTTGCCTGGATTGCCTAAACCGACAACGGCCTTCACAGTTGCTATTTCTTGGTTTTCTCCTTGCCGGCGGTGGGTTTCTTCTCTTCCGCTTTGGCTGGGGCAGCTGTTTTCTCGCCACCTGCGGCAGCCGGAGCAGCACCCTCTGCCGCCGGGACAGCTCCCTCAGCCGGGGCAACACCTTCAACTGGAACAACACCTTCAACACCTACTGGGGCCTCTGCTGCGACGACTTCTTCCTTGCGCGGTGCAACCACAGTCGCAAGAGTTGCTTCTCCTGGCGTCAGCACCTGCACGCCGTCTAATTTCAGCTCGCTCACGTGAACCGCTTGGCCAATGTCAAGTTCTGTGACATCAATTTCAACTACTTCGGGAATCTGGTCAACCGCTCCTCGGACTTTGACAACGTCGCGCAGCACCTGCAAGACACCGCCCTCTTTGCGTCCTTTGGCTTCGCCGCGCAGTCGCACTGGGATCTCCATTACCACAGGCCGGTCCGGCGCGGGGTGATAGAGATCTATGTGAATGACGCGGTCCGTCAACGGGTCATATTGAATCTCTTTGATGAACGCGGATAGCTGCTTCCCGTTGAGTTCCAGCGTGATCCGCGAGCTGCGCGTGATGCGAGAGAGCAGCGTTTCCAAGTCCCGTGCGCTCAAGGCAACCGGCTGGTTGATATCCTGCCCATAGAGAATGCCCGGAATCTGCCCCTGGCGACGGAGCGCACGGGGGTTGGGCTTGTCTGCTCGCCGCTCCGCTTTGATTTTGTATTCCATAGAGAACTCTCCTCCGTAGCTTTCGTTCGTTTCTTTGTCTCAAAGATTCAGTAATGCGGGAACATCTCGCTGACGGACTCTTCGGCGTGAATTCGTTTGATTATTTCAGCAAAGAGCGCGCCGACCGAGATCATCTCGATCTTCGGGCTTTGGGGAACGGGGATGGTATCGGTCACGATCACTTTCTTCAAAGGCGACGCTTCCAACTTCTGCACGGCTTCACCAGCGAAGACCCCGTGCGTGAATGCCGCATAGACCTCACGGGCTCCAAATTCTAACAATAATTTAGCAGCCTCGATGACCGTCCCGCCGGTCGCTAAGATATCGTCAATCAGAATCGCTCGCTTGCCCTTGACTTCTCCGATGATATTGAGCGCCCGGACTTCCTGGGGGCTGACGCGGCTCTTCTCGACAATGGCCAAGGGCAGCTCCAGACGTTCGGCGACGGCGCGGGCCCGCTTGGCTGCTCCCACATCAGGCGCGACGATCACCGTGTTTTCTAGATTCTGATGGCGAAAATAGTCTGCCAGAATGGGGTCGCCGCGTAAGTTATCTACGGGGATATCAAAAAAGCCCTGAATCTGGCCCGCGGGCAGGTCGAGCGTCAGCACGCGATCTGCACCGGCGCGTACGATGATATTGGCGACCAACTTGGCACTGATGGGCACGCGCCCGATATGTTTTCGATCTTGGCGGGCGTAGCCATAGTACGGAATAACAGCCGTGATACGCTCCGCCGAAGCCCGCTTGAGCGCGTCAATGATCAGCAAAAGCTCCATAAGGCTGTCGTTCACCGGAGGACAGGTTGACTGGATGATGCAGACGTCAGCCCCACGCACAGTCTCTTTGATGTGGACGCTGGTCTCGCCGTCAGGGAATCGTCCTATTTCTGTGTCAGTGAGCTTGATGCCCACATGACGGCTGATCTCTTGGGCCAACCCTGGATTGGCACTTCCTGCGACCAGCTTCAATTCGCCTTGCACGCCAACGGCCTCCCAAAAAAATAGCGCATTCAGAGAAGATTTGGATGAGCTACTATAGCAAATTCAGTGCACTTGTGCAATCCATGAACAGATTTCGTCTAGGGAGCGTTGCGGCGGTCTATGGATAATGGAGTGCATGGAGCCGCCGCCGTCGCTGGGGAAGCGTGGTATGATGTGAAAGTGCAGATGGGGGACGACCTGGCCGGCGGCTCGTCCGTCGTTGAACCCAATATTCAACGCCGGGGCCCCCAAAGCGCGAGCGATACGCCCGGCGACCACCTGCACCGCCTGAAAGACCTTGCCCGCCAGTTCGGAGGACAAACCCTGCAGCCGCTCGGCGTGCACTTTGGGGATGACCAGCGTATGGCCATCTGCCATGGGGTGAATATCCAAAAACGCCAAAGAATCTTGATCTTCGTAGACTTTATGAGCCGGCAGTTCCCCGCGCACGATTCGGCAGAAAATACAGTCCACGGTCTCACCCTGCTGGCTTGAGATAGACTTCAACAAAGGTGTGCTTGCCCACGCGCAGCAGCGTTCCTTCTTTGAACAGCACGCTTTGATCGCTCTTGGCAATTTTTATGCCGTCCATCTCCACGGCCCCTTGGTCTATCAGGCGTTTCGCCTCGGAGCGGCTCTTTGTCAACGGAGCGACCAAATCAACAATCCAGACCGTGCCGTCGGGCTTGAGCACGTTGCGATCCAGATAGACCTTAGGGACATCCGTGGGGCGCTCCTTGCGGGCAAAAATTCTCTCAAATTCCTCCAGAGCCCTGTCCGCCGCCTCCTTGGAGTGATAACGCATCACCACTGCGTGCGCCATCTTCTGTTTCTGCTCTTTGGGATGGAGTTTTTTAATCTCCTTCCAATCCAAGTCTGTCAAAAGCGTCACGTATTTCTCCAAGGGCGCGTCGGGGATGGACATCAATTTGCCGAACATTTCGTTGGGAGGCTCGGTGATACCCACAGGGTTCCCATAGCTTTTACTCATCTTCTTAACGCCGTCTAACCCTTCGAGCAAGGGCATGATAAAACAGATTTGGGGCTCTTGTCCATAGCGTTCCTGCAGGGCTCGCCCGACCAACAGATTAAAGCGCTGATCGGTGCCGCCCAACTCGACGTCGGCACCAATTGCTACGGAGTCATAGCCCTGCGCTAATGGGTAGAGAAACTCGACAATGCTGATCGGGTTGCCCGCCTGGAAGCGCTTGGAAAAATCATCACGTTCGAGCATCCCCGCAACGGTGTATTTGGACGCCAGCTCTAGGAGCTGAGCGAAGTCCATACGTTCGAGCCATTCAGAGTTGTAGCGAAACTCGGTGTGCGCCGGGTCGAGGATTTTCAATGCTTGCTCTTTGTATTCTCTCATATTTGTCTCGACCTCGGACTGGGAGAGCATCCGGCGTTGGCTGGCGCGCTCCGAAGGGTCGCCGATCCTCGCTGTGAAGTCTCCCACAATTAAGACGGCCGTATGGCCCAGGTCTTGAAAATCGCGCAGCTTTTGCAGCACGATGCCGATCCCAATGTGAATATCCGGGCTGGTGGGGTCAACGCCCAACTTGACTCTGAGAGGCTTGCCCGTGTGCTGAGCCCGTTCTAGTTTTTTGACCAGATCGGCTTCAGGAATGACATCCACGGCGCGGCGCTTGAGAAGTCTGAGCTGTTCTTCTAGAGAGAAAGTCTTCATACGGGCTGAGTGTAGCGGAGGTTAGAGAGAGATGCAACTGCAAGCCAAGCCCGGCTGCTGCTGCCTTGTCCAGGTATCTCTCGCTTTCTTGAGCCAGCGCCAACAATCTCTTGGCGCAGGGACCAGTTTGCCCTGACCTGCAAAAACCGTGTATACTACAAACAATGGCTTCTCCCTTGCGCTGGAGGGCCGATCTACAAAAAGGAGAGCCGATGCGCCAATACGGCTTGTACATTGGAGGCCAGTGGCAGGAAACAGAAGCATATTACGAAGTGCGCAGCCCCGCTAATCAAGAGCTCATCACCCAGTGCGCCGTCGCTGCTGTAACCGAAGTAAATCGCGCCGTGCGCGCCGCCGCGCACGCTTTCTCAGATTGGGCCGCCCGCTCCTACGAGGAGCGCGGCGAGTTCTTAAGGGCTATCACGAACGCTCTCAAAGAGCGCTTCGACGAGCTTGCGCTTTTGGAGTGTCAGCAGACCGGGCGCCCTATCAAAGAGATTCAAGCCCACGACATCCCCGCGACGATCAGTCTCTTCGAGTATTTCGCTGGGATCGGCCCGTTGGTCTTGGGCGAGACCATTCCCGTCCCCGGAGAGTATCTGACATATACGCGTCGCGAGCCGCTGGGCGTCGTCGCAGCGATCACGCCCTGGAATTTCCCGCTGTGGCTTGCAGCTTTAAAGATCGCTCCAGCGTTAGCTGCTGGGAATACGGTCGTCATCAAGCCCGCACCCACAACCCCTCTCACGACTCTGGAGCTGGCCAAGATCGCTGAGAGCGTCGGGCTGCCATCGGGGGTCTACAATGTGCTCACCGACCCGACGCCCGCTGCCGTGGGTAGTGCCCTGTGCGCGCACCCCTTGGTGAATAAGATCGCCTTTACGGGCTCGACGGCCACGGGCACGAAGATTATGCAGCTTGCTGCGCCCAACATCACGCGCGTCTCGCTGGAGCTTGGGGGCAAGGCTCCGTTTATCGTCTTCGCCGATTGCGATTTTGATAGAACTCTCGCCCAGGCGCTCTTGGCGAACTTCTTCGCCCAGGGGCAGATGTGCACTGCCGGGGCAAGACTGCTCCTTGAGCGCCCGATCTATCAGAAATTTTTAGGCGCGTTCATCGAGCGCGCATCACAGCTTAAAATGGGCGACCCTCGTGACCACATGACTGAGTTTAGCACGCTGCACTCGCAAGCCCAGCTCGACAAAGTCACGCACTACGTGAAGCTCGCCCAAGAGCAGGGAGCACGCTTAGTCTTAGGTGGCAAGCAACCCCAAGGTGTAGGATTTGCGCGCGGGTTCTTCTTCGAGCCGACGGTTTTTACGGACGTCCAGCCGACGATGAGCATTGCTTGTGAAGAAGTCTTTGGCCCCGTCGTCGCGGCGATAAGTTTTGAAGGCGAAGACGAGGCCGTGCAGATCGCCAACGCAGTAGAGTACGGCTTAGCTGCGGGGATTTTCACGCAAGATATTAGCAAAGCCCTCCGAGTCGCGCATCGTGTAAAAGCTGGGAGAATCTGGGTCAACTGTTACAATATGCACCCGTCGGGTGTGCCCTATGGGGGGTTTAAGAAGAGCGGCTTCGGACGCGAGGCGGGGCTGCACTCTTTGCTCGATCTTTACACGGAAGTCAAGAGCGTGCAGATCGATACGAGTCCGGACTTCTTCGATTGGTTTATGTGACCTCTCCCCCAGCCCCTCCCCTAAAGAGGGAGGGGGGTTCCCCCTTCCCTTTAGGGAAGGGGGCCGGGGGGGTTAGGTCAAGAGAGGGGTCGGGGGTGAGGGCCAAAGGAGTATACGATGAAAGAGATGTTCTTCAGCTTCGAGCTGCCCACGCGCATTCTCTTCGGGGTCGGCGCGCTGGGCAATCTGCGGTTAGAGTGTGACACGAGCGGCTGGAAATCCGTGCTCGTCGTCACCGACAGCGGGGTGCGCCAAGCCGGGCTGCTCAATGCTCTCACAGCACAGCTTGAGGGCCTTGACTACACCGTCTACGACGGCATTCTTCCGAACCCGACGGTGCAGTGCATCGAGAGCGCGCTGCCCCAAGCTCAGGGGCGAGATCTCATAATCGCTATCGGCGGCGGCAGCGTGATAGATAGTGCCAAAGCCATCAATGCTGTCAAGACGCACGGCGGCTCAGTGTTAGATTACGAAGGAAATGACGCCGTTCCCGGCCCTGGTGGCCCATTGATCGCTATTCCGACGACCGCGGGCACAGGCAGCGAAGTGACGTTTATCGCCATGGTCACCGTGCCGGAGCGCACACAGAAGCTCCCATTAGTCAGTCGCTACTTGGCTCCGACGCTGGCTATTGTTGATCCTGAGCTGACAAAGACGCTGCCCCCCCGTGTCACAGCACACACGGGGCTGGACGCCCTCACGCACGCGGTTGAGACTCTAGTCTCGATCTCGGCTCAGCCCATCAGCGATCTGTTGGCGCTGCAGGCGATCAAGCTCATTGCTGAGCATCTGCCCCGCACTGTCAAAGACGGGTCGGAGATGGAGGCGCGAGCCAGTCTCTCGTATGCGGCGCTCATTGCAGGCATTGCGTTCAATAACGGCTGGGTGGGGTTGGCACACGCTATCGCGCACTCGTTAGGCGGGCTGTACGATCTGCCCCACGGGTTGTGTTGTGCTCTGGCACTGCCGGCGACGATGGAGTTCAATCTCGAAGCTCAACGAGAGAAGTACGAACAGATTGCACGGGCGTTAGGAGCGCCCAGTGCCGAAGCGGGTGTCGAGAGAGTGCGAAAGCTGATGACCGAAGTGGGCGTTCCGCTGCACCTGCGGGATGTGGGCGTGCGCGAGAGCGATCTGGACAAGATCACAGAGCTAGCTCTCGCGGACGGCTCGGTGCTGTTTAACCCACGCCAGCCCAGCGCCGAGGAGCTGCGCGCGCTGCTGCAGAAGATCTTTTGAAGTAAAGGGGTATTTATGAAAGTGCTCAAGCTGTTCGGTCTAGGCGTGGCCTTGGTCTTGTTGGCCTTGGCTGTAGGAAACTCTGGGCAAGTCGGTTTGGCGCAGCCGCCCTGCACCGTGACAGTCCAGCCGGGCGAGTCCATTCAAAGAGCGATGGATGGCGCCCACGAGGGCGCGGTCGTCTGTCTGAGTGCGGGGACGTGGGAGGAGAACATCGAGATAGGGAAGAGCCTGACGTTGCGGGGCGCGGGCCGGGAGCAGACGAAGATCAAAGGGAAGGAAGACAAACCCGTTATCACCATCGCGAGCGATTCCGAGATCGCAGTGGGGATCGAGGGCCTCACTGCTGCCGAGGCCAAACGCAGCGGCATCGAGGTGGGAGGCAAGGCCAAAGCGACCATTACCACCTCCCAGATCTCGGGCAATTGGGCTGGCATCGTCATGGTGGGCTCGGCCCCGGCTCAGTGATGGTTC
>JBBIUX010000052.1:0-10181 GCA_037440025.1 Candidatus Fraserbacteria bacterium
CCGTTTGGGCAACTTGGGCAGCGACCGGCTCGGACGCTTCGTGAAGTCGGGCTTGCTCGGGGGATTGGTCTCCAAAAGCTTGATGATCTCCTGCACTGTGCGCTCTAGCTGTGGGTCCTTTCCTGCTACGTAGTCTTGCGGACGGTACTCGACTTCAATGTCGGGGTCCGTCCCGTAATTTTCGACCTTCCAGCCCACGTCCTTGAACCAGAAGGAAAATTCGGGCTGCGTCGTGATCCCGCCGTCTACGAGAGAGTGTCGCGCCCAGATCCCGATCACCCCGCCCCAAGTCCGTTTACCAACGAGCGGGCCGAGCTTCAAGAGCTTAAAATTGTGCGAAAAAATGTCACCGTCAGAGCCGGCATACTCGTTCGTCAGCGCGACCATCGGCCCGGCCACAGAGTCCGACGGATAGGGCTGCTCGCCGAACCAGCGTGTCTTTACATACGCAATTCTTCGTCGGGCGAGCTTCTCCAAAATTAACTCAGAGACATGCCCGCCGCCGTTGAAGCGTACATCTACAATCAGCCCTTCACGGTCAATCTCTGAAAGAAAGTAACGATGAAACTCAGAATACCCCTGCGGGCCCATGTTCGGGATATGCACATAGCCGACGCGTCCGTTGGTCTGTTGGTGCACAAACTCTTTGTTCTTCTCGACCCACTCGCGGTAGCGTGCGGGCGTCTCGCTCGTCAGAGCCTTGACAGAAACCGTGCGCGGGTTCTCGCCCTTGGCGTCGCCCACAGTGAGCAGAATCTCACAGTTGGCTTGGTTGACCAATAGTTCATACGGGGAGAGGTCCTTGCCGACGCGCCGACCGTTGATAGCCAAGATCGTATCGCCCTCACGCACGTTCACTCCGGGCTGAGCCAGCGGAGACGATTTCGCTATATCCCAGGGGTCGCCCTGCACAATGCGTGCTACCTTCCACAGTAGGGGCGAACGGCCGTTCGCCCTTACAAGCACGAGATCGGCTCCGAGAAAGCCCATGTCATAGCGGGGCTCCGGGCGATAATCGCCGCCGAATTCGTAGGCGTGCGATGTCCCTAGCTCGCCCTGCATCTCCCACAGCAAGTCTGAAAATTCAGCCCGCGTCGAGATGCTGTCAATCAATGGGAGATACCGTTCGTAGACGGCCTGCCAATCTACGTCGGCCATGTCTTCGCTCCAGAAGTGATCGCGTTGCAATCTCCAGGCTTCTCTGAACATCTGGCGCCACTCCGCCGGAGGGTCGACTGAGACTTTCACTCTGGTGAGATCAATCCAGCCGCTCTTTTTGCCCGGCGGCTCGCTCGCGGCCTTCTCGTCGGGCTTCTCGCCCGCTTTGAGCACCCTGAGCTTATTCCCCGCGCGATAGACTACCGTCTTTCGGTCGTCGGAGAGTTTGAAGTTCGTGATCCCGCTGATGAGCGTCTCGGCCTTGAGCGACTCAAAGTCGTAGACTTCGAGCGTTGCCTTGGCGGGAGGCTCGGTCATCTGGAACCAGTTCATGTTCAAGCTGCCTTCAATAGGGAGCGATGTGTACAAGACCTTGCCCTTGATGGCCGCGATCTGCTGATAGCGCCCGTCGGGCACGGGGAACGCCAAGATTCGGTCTTCGATCCCGTCGAAGTCGATCTCAATAGGCTGCTCGGTCTGTGACTTCTCCCCTGCCCCGGACCTAACCCCACCCCCTCCCTCTGTAGGGGAGGGGCTGGGGGAGAGGTCTGACTTCTGCTCTTTCTCTTCTGGGGCTTTGGGCACAGGAACGAAGGGGTTAGATAAGTCTTTCTTCAGCGTGACGAGATACGGCCGCACGCCGCGCGGAAAGCCCAGATCAAAGTGCAGGTTATCATAGACGGGATCGAACTCCCGGTACGAGAGAAAGTAGAGATATTTTCCGTCGGGATCGAAGGTCGGCGAGACGTCTTGCAAGACGGGGCGCGTGACTGAAAAAAGCTCGCCTGTCTCGCCCTTGCAGATTTTGATGGCTGAGGTGTGCAGACTGAGTGCACAGCTATAGGCAATCCAGCGCCCGTCGGGCGACCAGTCGAAGCCCCCTATAGGAGCATAGGGGCTTCTGTCGAGCACGTGGGCTTGCTTGGTTTGTAAGTCTACTAGGATCAGTTCGTTGCGGTGATTGGAGAGCGCAATGTGATCAGTCTTCGGGGAGGCTTTTAGCTCGACCGCGCGGCCGAACTCGATCCCCGTCAGGCGCTCCGGCGGAGCCAGGCCGTCGGCATAGAAGATTTCTAGAGTTTCTTCGCCGTCGGCGTCACAGACGGCGATCAGTCTCTTCCCATCGCTGAGCCAGCGCGCTAAACGATGGCGCACGCCGTCGGGCTCGCCGTGCTGCACAGACGGACCCTCCCAGTTGCCCATCGTGAAGACTTTACCCCTCGTGGTGACAGCTAAGAGATGCCCCTTGGGATGGAGGGCATAGTCTTCTAAATATTTCGCGGGCTCGACGAATTTTCTAGAGCGTTGTGTTCTAGGGCTGTGATACTCGACCTCGATCTTTTCAGTTGTATCATTCTTTAGGTTGTAGAGGAAGAGATCGGCTCCGGCGTGATAGACGATGCGCTTGCCGTCGCTAGAGGGATGGCGCACGTAAAAGTCTTCGTGGTCGGTGTGGCGTTGAATGTCTTGCCCGGAGGGTGTGCAGGAGTAGAGATTGCTGACGCCCTCGTGGTCCGAGAGAAAGAAAATTCGCTCGCCGATCCACATCGGGCGTGAGAGGTTGCCCTGCAACTGAACGAGCCTTCGCCAACTGCCCGAACCGTCGGGATCAATCCAGATATCTCCGGCGGTTCCCCCACGATAGCGTTTCCAGCGGGCGGGATCAATAGCGTTGCGCCCGATGACACGACCGCCTTTGGAACCATAAGAGATACTCAAAGCAGGGCCGGTGGGCAGCAGCTCTGGAGTGCCGCCCTGAGGCGAGAGAGCATAAAGCTGAAAGACATTCAGAAAAGGCTGGGCGACGTTGCTGGCAAATAAAATCTTTTCGTCGGGGCTCCAGCCGATGACGATACAATTACTTCCCATGAACGTCAAGCGTTTGGGTTGACCGCCCTCGGCGGGCATGAGGTAGACCTCGGTGTGCCCTTCGTCGCGGCCGCTAAAAGCGATTGATTCTCCGTCAGGGGAAAGAGCCGGGAAACCGGCCATGCCCAGTCCCGAAGTCAAGCGGCGAGTGATGCCGCCTGTGGCAGGAACCGTCCAGAGATCGTCCTCACTGACAAAAACAACAGTGTCACCAGAAACGGTTGGGTAGCGATAGTAGCCCGCTGTTGGCATGAAAAAGCCTCCTTATGGTCCCCTCACCCCCTTCCCCTCTCCCTCGGAGGGGAGAGGGGCCAGGGTGAGGGTGCCAAACGATGCTGGCTTCAGTATAGGGAATAAATAGGAAGGAGCGCAAGGAAAGACTCAGATTCGGCGAATAGCTATTAGTCTACCATTGAGAGCTAACCTCCGCAAGAACGTCTTATTGACAGAGCTCTCACCCTCAAGTATGATGACATGAACACTCTCAAGCTCAAAGGAGAACGATAATGGCCCACAGAATAATCGCCATCTCCCAGGCGCGCAAACAGCTCCTGGCCCTCGCTAATGAAGCCAAGGAGACCTTTGAGCGGTTCATCCTCACCCGCAAGGGCAAGCCGGAGATCGTCATCTTGAGCTATGAGGATTACGAGAGCCTCATGGAGACATTGGAGATCTATCAAACTCCTGGGTTAGTCGCGGAGCTGGAAGAGCGCGCCCGCGACCGAGGTAAAGTCAGATCTCTCACTCATGCCCACGTCTGGAGGCGTTAGGCGCCTTTGGGAAGCAGAATATCATCCCAAGGCCGCTCAGGAAATCCAAGCACTGCATGGGCCAATTCGTGAGCGCATCCGCCGAGCTATCGAGCAACTACAGGAGGATCCTTGGCGCGGGAAAGTTTTAGTGGGAAGACTCGCAGGTTTACGCTCCAGGCGTGTCGGAGACTATCGCATTGTTTATATGATCGAAGAGGAGTCTCGCAAGCTCTTTATCTTGCACGTAGGGCCACGCGGCAGGGCTTACCCTCAAGCGCAACGTCGGCGGAACCGTTAAATATTTATGGCTTTACCACCAACCACACCGTGCTGAGCGCGATCGTCGCTATCGTCAACGGCAGCCCAACTCTGAGATACGTCCCAAAGCCAATATGCACTCCGCGCTGAGCAGTAATCTCCAACACGATAGATCAAGATTCGTGCTCGGTCAAATTGACGTCTCTGGGTGCGTGGCGTATAGTAAGTCCAGCACTTCCCAAGGAGCTGATCGTATGGATTTGCGAGAGACGGAGATCAAACGGATTGAGAAGGTGTCGGAACTCTTCTTGAAGGCCGCACGGGCCGTGCCGCTGGACAGACAGGATTGGAAGCCCATGCCCACGGGGAAATCCGCGCACGAGATTGTTGCCCATTTGGGGATGGCGAACTCTTTCTTCGCTGCGCTCCTGCGCGGAGGAGCACCATCGGAGATGAAAAGCGCCGACAGCTATGAAACCGCGCTGAAGCTCTTTGAAGAGTCGAAGTCCGAACTGACTCAAACGATTCGTTCCATAGACCCGGCGACGTTCAATCAGAAGAGGACGATGCCCTGGGGTGAGGAGCGCACGCTCAAAGATTTACTTACCAGCCCCATGCCCCATATGGCCTATCACTGGGGGCAGATTGCGTATTTGCAGACGCTGTGGGGCGACAGCGAAGATCGCTTCTGATGAGAAATTTATTTGAGGGGGATGGCCGGCAGGCGCTTGAGGGTCTTGCTTGCTGGGTCGACAACGATGCCGACGGACTCGAGGGCTGTCACGCCTAAGATCGGCTCGGCGTCATCCGGGCCGAAGATCACCCGTCCGGCCGTGATCTCCCCCATGAACTCAATCTGAGCTAAGCCCACCGGGTACTCTTGCAAAGTACCATCGGCCAGTTCGTAGACCATCTTGCCGACAGGGTGCATGCCGATCTTGCGCAGCTCCGTTGCTGGAGCAAGCGAGTCCGTCGCGCTGGTGTCCACAAGAAAGTCAGCTTGATAGGCCCCTCCGCCGGGCTCTAGTGCTTTCAAGGCCACTGTGACGTGCGTCAGTCCCATAGCATAAAAAGTGTACTAGCTTGGTGTGCACTGTGCAAGGGCTTGACTCCTACGCCGAAAGACCCTACGATAAAAACCGTGAGCTTTCGCTGTACTGACTGCGGTCAAGAACTTCCCGTGACGACGCGCCGGTGGCGCTACGAGTGCGGTGGCGTCTTCCTACCGGGCATGGCACTCTTTTGTTAGGAGCTTACTGGGGCTTTCGCGATCTCCTGGAAGCCAGCCTGATCGAACGGATGCCCAGCTTACACGCCGTACAATCTGAAGCTTGTGCTCCTTTGCGTGCGGTCTATCAGGAAAATCTTCTGAGTCTGCCCGACGTTTCACCGGGAAGCACAATTGCTGAGGGGATTCGCATTCGCCGTCCCGTACGCTGGAAAGCGATTTTGAAAGCCGTCCGTGAGACGGGCGGGACGGTCTTGTCTGTGAGCGAAGAAGAGATCATCTTTGCGCAGCGGGAGTTGGCGCACCAGGGGCTGTACGTTGAACCAACAGCGGCGGTCGCCGTAGCTGGGCTGAAAGGGGTCCGAGAGCGACTGGGAACCGAATCGGTCACCATTGTGCCCCTGACGGGGAGCGGGTTGAAAGCACCTGCCTGAGGGCTTTTAGGAGCTTTGCATGAATTTTCCATCTCATTTTCAGCTGTTTTCCTTATGGGGGGCTTGACTAGGAGAAAAGGGTATGCTATAATCCCCTCAAGGCAGGAACAAGGGTCTAAGAAAAAGGCATCTCTGAAACAGGGCAACCCTATCATATAAGATAGGGGCGCAAAGCTCCGGGTCCCAAAGCGGACGGCCGAGTTACCAGGGGTGGAACTGAGGAGCCGCATGGGACTAAAGGGCATCATCCGGAGTGAGCGGTCAAGAGAGGGGACAATGGCTTGCCAGTTTCCTCACAGTGCTTCCCTTTGTTTCCATGTAGACGAAGCCGATGGTCGGCTATCAAGTATAGATAAGCTCATAGAGCTTTAAGCAAGAGGAGGCGCTTGAGATGCGAGGCACTGCCATGCCCGCTACGCGAGGTAGCTTGACCCCAAACGCCCTATTAGTTTTAGCACGTTTCAAAAAGATTGTCAAGAGGGCGAGCGCGGTTTTCTTCATCAGTCTTCTGTTGAGTTTGGCTTCCCAAACGGCAGCCCAGGTCCCCCTGTGTGTGTTGGAACTCTCGACGGATTCGCCAACATACTCACTCGGACAAATTGTCTCGGTCTTCGCCCGGCTGCAGGTCGGCGAGCAGGCGATCAGCGGCGCTCGGTTCAAGGTGGAAGTGCGTGGCCCTGGACACAGGGCGTTCACTATCTCCACCAGCAGCGAGCTCTCTGGGGAGCTCAACCTCCAGCCCAACTTCCGCTGGGAAGGGTTTCTGCTCAACCTGCCCGGTCTGACCGGACAAGGACTGCTCGCCCTAACGGGGTTTTACACGATCATCGGCACGCTCTTCGATCCCCCATCGGGGCGGACCTATTGCGAAGACCGCAAAGAGTTCGTCATCGCTAGTCCGTGGGGTCAAAAGACGACCACGAAAACCCTGCTCGTCTCCTCGCAGCGCACCGAGTTCATTGAGCCCTTTGTGAGCAAGCTGGCCGCCTGGTTGGAAGCGGCGTACAAGACCCGCGTTCAGACGGTCTATCAAGAGGGACTCTATCTGGGCTATCGCAAGGGAGACTATAAAGAGTACGACGTTATTGTCTATTACGGCGTTGATTACGGGCAACCACCGCCGCTGGACTTTCTAGATGACATCGCCAACGGCGAAGAGATCACGAAAAAGCGCGTCGTCTGGATCGGGTATCATCTGGACCGACTTGGGGAAGCTCAAACGAGTTTGGGGTTTGCCTTTGACGAGCAAACCAGTGATACGACAGCAGCCCAGCTTGTCTATACATATTCAAATACTTTTTACACGCTGCGCAGCATTGAACGGACCTTTGTGAAGATCCTTACGCCGGAGGTAGCTCGCGTCCACGCAACTGTTGGCGGACGCCCCATGCTGGTCAG
Organism: Candidatus Fraserbacteria bacterium; assembly: GCA_037440025.1. GTDB lineage: Bacteria > Bipolaricaulota > Bipolaricaulia > RBG-16-55-9 > DRXL01 > JANXCC01. Next base: position 7,098 of record JBBIUX010000052.1, read on the forward strand.
TGCCAAACACCTGGCAAATGCTGGAGAGGACTGGTTCTATTACGTCGGGTTCCATCCGACGGCGTCTGTAACCCCCTTTGGAGCTCATCTAGTCTTTTTGGATGTTCTGAACGAAGTCTACAGAATCAATCGCGGCAAGGTCGCGCTCGTTCGTCTGGAGGATATTCACCCGCGAAGCAGCATCTCGGCGCTGTTGGCGGTCACGAACTATCTCAAGGGCGAGAAGGTTCCCTTCACTCTAGGCGTCATCCCCTTCTATGTAGACGGACTGGATCGCGCCAGCATCACTGGAGAGTCGGCCTTGCGCACGGCCGTGAAGCACGCGCTGCGCCCTTCTCGGCTTGGCACCCACGCCCAAACATAGAAGCCAGCAAGCCATGGCTGCTCCCAAAACACTTGAAAGGCGGCTTCATAGTAGTTCGCTTGCTCCTGCACGGAGATAGGGGCTTCGTAATGCCAATCCCAGGGGTGACGACCGGCACCCTGAACACTGCGCACCCCGATCTCGGTGAACAAAATGGGTTTCCGAACCCGTGCAGCGAATCTTTCTAGGTGCCGCACCCACGGTTGCCAAGCAGTCATCAGGTCGTCCAGCGTCGGTTCCGGGCTCAGGTCTAAATCGAAATAGGCATCAATTCCCAGGTAATCAAGAGCATCCCAGAAGGGTACGAGTTCAAAGCCGTCCCAGTTGGCAGAGTACGTCAGCGAACCGTGATAGGCTTTGCGCACGCGTGCGATCAGTTCGCGCCACTGATGCTCGCGCGGCATCGTTTGTTCCAGTTCGACCCCGACGGAGAACAGTGCCGCGTCCTCTTGGGCCGCGAGCCGTGCGTAATGCAAGAGAAAGCGTTCATAGCTCTGAAACCAGGTGTTCCAATCGTCCTCGCTTGTCAGAGCGATCTCGCCGCGCCAGCGACCGTCCTGCAAATCCACCATTGGACGCAGGAAGATTCGAAATCCCCGTTCGCGTAGGCGGCGAAGCAGTTGTACGAGAGTCTCATCATCAAGCGACCTTTGAAGGTCTGGTGTAATCTCTGTTGCCTGCGCATCTGCCTGATACCAAATGACGACGACAGCGACCCACTGGACCCCTAAGGCCCTCATCTGCTGCAAATCGCTCTCCAGGGCAGAGAGGGAATAGTGACCAATCTGCTCCACAACGAGGTTCATACCACGCTGCATTAATCTCCCTTGAGGCCCCTTCCAAAGCAAAAAAACAGCGAAGAATACAACCAAAAGAACGACAAGGACGACCGACCAGCGCATCACATGTTTTTTCATGGTCATCGTAAGTCTAAGGGATCAAACGCTTCAAATCAATTGAGCTTTCGCACGACTCGGTCGCCGTCCATGCCCTCCAGCGATTCGATGTCAGTCAGATACGGCCAGCGTTTGCGGGCTTCGGCAATCTGGGTTCTGTTGATTTCAACCGTATAGACGCCCTCGGCGTCGTCGGCCTCAAAGAGCAAATCGCCTCGGGGCGAGACGACCATCGAATGGCCGCTCACCGGACGGTCATCGGGGTAAAACGACTTTGTGTTATTGGCGAACGCGACGAAGATCGTGTTTTCAGCGGCGCGAGCGCATAGCAGCGACCTCCAGAGCCCAATGCGATTCTCAGGGATATTGGACGGGTTGAAGAGAATAGAGATGCCGCGCCGCGCCAGCGAGCGGACCAGTTCAGGATAGAAGAGATCCACGCAGATAGCTACACCGAAGCGCAGCTCGCCCACGGTGAAGACGGGTAGGCGCTCTCCCGGTCGAAGGAAAGCACGCTCGCCGACAGCGTGAGATGGAAAGATTTTCTCTGTATGCCCCAGCAGAGTGTCATCGGGACCGATGGCGTGTCCCAGAGCGATTCTGTGATCGTCGCGCGCGACGATGAGACTTCCCGTGAGCAACGTGTAGCGCCCCTTCTGTGCGTAGCGCCCCAAAAGCGCGAGCACTTCAGCAAGCTCCGCTTCGCTCAACGCGACAATACCTGCCCAGTTCTCCGGCAGACAGACGATATCTACATCGTGAATTCCCTCAAGCAGATGCTCGATAGTCTGAAAATTTCTCTCTTTGTCGTGCCGGTCACGCGCCGGCTGCACGAGGGCTAAACGGACAATCATAGATGTCCTTAGTCTAAACGAGATCAAGAGGAACAAGCAACTCCGTTTGATTTTCGCTCTAAAAAACATTAAAACTTATCAAACACTACGCGGCCTAAGAGGGAGGTTTTATGCGCACAACGTTGTTCATGGCCACAATGCTGATCGCTCTCATAGTCGGGTGGGAAGCCACGCCGGCACACGCTGCGCCTCTTGCCTTGTCCTGCGCAGCCCCAGGATACACCAATCCCAGAGCCTTTCCACCACGAGCAGACTTGACGATCACCTTTCAACGCTTCTTCGGACAGACCACACAGACAGTCTTGCGGTTCTATGATTTCAGCAATCCCAAGGATTTTCTCGACGGGCTCGCCAAGGCGATCAATCAAGAGGCTGCTCAACGTCCTCCCAAGATGGCTGCCATCCGCGAGCGTGGCCTTGACCAACTGAAGCTCTTAGGCGTCTTTGGCCCTATTATCATCATAACTCTTGAGGAACTGGTAAGCATGTTGCTCGTCTACGATCCAGAACAGATGCGAATCGACTTCCAAGGGCCTGATGGATATGTTCCCATCTGTTCTCAACTAGCTCCGGTTCGTGAAGTTCCCAGCTTCGCCGACGTCAAATATGAAAGCCGACCACGACTGCTTTTTGCAGGGATGCCGGAGCGCGTCCGCAGCGGGCAGTCGGTCTATGCCGTCGTCGCCTTCACCGATTTAGAGGACGATGTCAAGGAGGCCCGGGTCCGCTATCGCAGCCGCGATGGCTCTATCGCAGCGTCAACGACGGTTCAGCTCCCTGTTTCTTCTTTTCCCTCGCCGTATGCGCCAGGATTGAAAGGGATTCGCTTTCAGGTACAAATAAACTCAGTAGATCACAATGGCCACCTTAGACGGATCTAATCGGCAACTGCACCGCTTCGACCGCCCCCAACCGTCTCTCCACGGCATGGGCCAGGAACAAGAGCAGCCGCACAAAACGCAAGCCCGCA
>JBBIUX010000053.1:0-10171 GCA_037440025.1 Candidatus Fraserbacteria bacterium
AAGTGTTGGCCTGGGCATCAGAGCGGAACGCGAGAGGGGTGAGCGTCGATTGGCAGTTTACCACCAGCGATGCCCGTATCAAACTCAAGAGGCTTTATCCATCACTCGAGGTGTGACAGAGCACTAGAGTGTTCTCAACGATGTATTGAACAATATAGTCGGGTGTGTAGTAACTGCCGGTCGCCTTGCGCTCGGATCTGTCATTGGTGATAAAGAGTTCGCCTTTCTTGATTTCAGCCAAGGCTCGCTTTTCCGTGGCTTTGGCCTTGGGCAGATAATGCTCTTTGCCCTTCTCTTTGACGACGACCAAGTCTTCAGCGGCAATGCGCAGTTTGAACTCCAAGAGCCCCTCGTAGATGCTGCCCAGCTGGCGCACTCCCAGGTCGCGATAGTTGATGCGGCGCGGACGTTGCGGGTCTGAGTGATCACAGCTCAGCAAATCAAGTGCTTGGGCGAGCCAGGAATCGGAAATTGCATGGCGCTCTAAGAACGGATGGGCGTGGGGGTCGAAGAGTCCACCGTTGTAGACTGGAACATTGATCGATGGATCGCCGTCATTGACGATACGAAAGAGATTTTTTAGTTGATCCCAGTAGTGCGTTGCGCGCTGGCTGAAGCTGTCCCTCTCGTCGAGCTTTCGTTCGATCTCACCTCGCAGCTTTCTGAGTGAATAGTCGTCATAGCTGTCGTCGCGCACGGGCAGCAGATCGCGATCTTCGGCGTAGAGAATGAAGAGCAAGCGATAGAGCAACGTCAGGACATTCTTGTAGACTTCATCGAGAAAAGCTTGAGTGATGAGAACGTTCTTGCGCTTTGCGTCCTCGACGAAGCCGTCCGCTAAGAGCTTAAAGACGCCCTCAAAGATTTTGTCTTTGAGGTCTTCGGTGACGCGCTCTTCGTAGTTTTTGCCTTCTTGCAGAGCGAATTCTAGAAAAGTCTGGCTTGGACGTTCTGCTGAGCAGATGAACGCATCTCGCCGGAAGAAGAGACAGAAGAGCTTCCAAGCTTCGAGGCGCTCCGATTCCGATAACGGGAAAAGCCCGTTCGGGTTGAGAATAGGCTCCAGATCGAACTCCAAGTAGCCCTCGGCACGTGCTTGGGCCTTGTGATAGTAGAGCCGCCAGAGACGCCCATTGGTCAAGATACCCCAGATGATTTTGCCGTTTGACGCGACGTCCGCCAAAGAGAGATAGCGCAGGATTTGGCTAGAGGGCGTACCACGGTCCAGAGCGTCCATTGCTCCGCGCCGGTCGAGAGGACGTTCGAACCGCTTGGCTTCCAAGATCGCTATACCATATTTGTACTGTTGGTTTCTATCTCGCTGAGCTTGTCGTTTACTCTCTGAGTTCGGAAAGAGCAAGAAGTCCGGGCGGTCGCTGGTTTGCTGTCCTGCAGTTTTCTGACGACTACGCGAAGTCCATCCGAGAGCATCAAGCATTGGCTCAATCAGGTCGTCTTCGGTGTCGGCCTCGTCGGGCGCTTGGGCACTCCTCATCGAAAGATACTTCTCTGGTAGTGACCATAACTGTGTACGCACGGCCTCATCAGCAAAACTTTGATGCTCAGAAGTCCGCTGCACACCCTCGCTGAGAAAATAGCGGGTGAAAAGACTACCTTGGACGACTCTTTCTAGGAAATCTCTGCTCTCGTGGTTCATTCTGTAAATCCTAACAGCGGCCCAAAGAGCCTCTTCCATTCTTCTCGCGAGGCCAACACGCCTGCGATCTCCAAGCCTCGGCCCTCTTCGCTGTCATAGTAAATCTCAAACTTGCTGTCGCAGTCACCGCACTTGACCAATAGCCGTGGCGATTGCCTCTTGCGCGGGCCGCGATGCCAGACGCGCAGTCTCCAATGGCCTTGCTCGTCAGATTGCACCAGTTTTTTGTTCCATCTCTTGAAAAGTTTTTTCAGATTCATCGTGCCTTCCTTCAGCGGGTCAGCGTGACTTCGACCAGGGTGGCTTCCGGTACACCCTCTGTCTCTTCCGAAATCTCTATCCATCCATCCGCCCCCACCAGCGTCGAGAGCTTGCTTGCCCCGCCCTGTAAGGGGGCTACACAATACGAGCCGTCTGGCAATCTCTCTAACCGTGCCCGCACGAACTCCCGATAGCCCCGCACAGACTTGATCGGCTTCGCTAACTTCGCTTGAACTTTCGGGAGTTCGCACTCTCTATCATAATAGTATCTCTCCAGTAACGGCTTGACGAACAGCCACAATGCCAACCATGTCGCTACCGGATACCCCGGCTGAGACCCTCTTCCTCAGCCAAGGAAGTCATTACAAGCAAAGAATCTCCGAGGATCATTCGGTTGGCCCAGTTTTGCTCGTGACGGTAAAAGTCAACAAGCTCTTCAAACTTGATCCCGTTGAAGTCTTCAAAGAGCACCGCCTGGCCCGGTGCTTCCTTTCTCGCTTCAGCCCGCAATTGCTCAATGATTGCTTGGGGCTGAATCTTCTCTTGAATGTAGACGGGAACACAGGGCACTTCGAGCGGCTGCTGGTCTTGCTCGTCCTTGCCCTTCCACACTAATTGCGGATCAAGCGAAGGATCGCGAGCATAGAGCAAACCGGGAAACTCTACGGTTTTGGGGCTCTTCTCGTCTTCGGCCACAAAATCGCGCAGCTCTTCAGTCGGGATGTTGGTGCGCTTATCTTTGTGCTTGATCGCTTCAATGGCTTTGGGAATATTTTCTTTCTTTCGCGGCATATCTCCCTCCAAGTACCATCAACGAGCGACTTGATAGATCACCGGCCGATAGCGTGGCTTGGGGATGGGCTTGCCCGCTTTGCGCGCAGCGGCGAGCCAAGCTTTTTTCGCTCGCTCGACTTCCGCCAGCGCCTCTTCAGGCGTCTCTCCAAAGGCCGAGCAGGTTTCTAAATCTGGGATGTCGGCAATGTAGCCGCCGTCCTCTTCGCTATAGAAGATATTGATGTGATAGTCGCTCATGCGTCCTCCTTCAACGTTAGATTATACTGCCTAACGCTGCTCGAATGGCGTTCTTCGCGTCCCACGGGTCGGTTATCTCTATAAACGCCCAGCGCAATAAGCGCGCCGTGGTCTTGGTAATGCCTTGATAGCCTCCCTGCCGCCACATGGCAACACGGCTGCGCACCCGGTTGATAAACTTGTTCTCTTCGACTCGATCTTGGGTCCACTCCGTCTCAAAGGCGAGCTGCTTGCCACGTTTTTTCGGACGTGGGATCGGGACGAAATACGAGCTGATACGTCGAGATTCAACGATCTCGTTGGTGATTCCCTCGTTGGAGAAACGAAAATGACGTCTGGGTTCTTCAAAGGGAGAGTTCAGCACTGGGTTTTCGATGACGACTTGTTTCATTGTCTATCCCCGCTCATTGTAACTATATCATTCAGCAACCTTTGCTGCCAACTGCTCTTTCAGCCCTTGTATTCTTTATTCCCCTATGCTATAAATAAACGCACCCTTGTTGTGAAGAGGTGGGCATGACAAAGATCGAGCTGATCGCACAAGCAGCAGAACGGGCCGGTGTGCCTAAAGAGGCCGTGAAAGCATCACTCGAAGCCCTCGTGACAGTGATCACCGATGCTATGGCGCGTGGTGAAGAGGTCAAACTGAAAGGGTTCGGGACATTTGGAGCGCGGGCGCGCCGCCCCAGCCAGCGCAGCCATCTCAAGACCCACCAGCTCATCCCCATGGGGAACAAGGTCATGCCGCGCTTCAAGCCAGGCAAGCTCCTGAAAAAATTGATGGAGGAGAATTTGACTGTAGTGCAATTGCCCAGTGGCCGATGGGCCGTGCGACCGCGCAAGCTCCGTGATTAGTAGGGGCAGGCCCCTGTGCCTGCCCAAGGGCAACTTTCTCTAGAGTCGTTTCAAGAAGTGCTCGGCTTCGTCCTTGTAAGAATGAAATGGATCTTCCAGGGTCAACATGCGCTTGGGTTCGACGAAGACCTCGTCCCATTCGATCATATACTCTGCAACGGCGCGCTCACGCAGGCCTCGCACGATCTGGGCGCGCCCCAGCGCTCGCGTATTGGGAGGGGCTTCTTCTATGGCTCGCTCGATAGCAGCCTCACTGGTGAGACATCGCCTCACAGAGAGCGCATAGTAGAGCCCCTGCTGGGGATCAATGTTGTGATATTCCAAATCAAGGCTGTGTAGCGCGTCATCCTGCCAGGGAAGGCCCCCTGATTGCTTATAGAGTTTGAGCATCTGGAGTTTGGCGACCCAATCGAGCCGGTCGGCTAACTCCAGGGGATCACGCTCCAGGGCGTCGAGCGTCCGGCCCCATTCCTGAAGGACTTCGTTGGTCTCCCGGTCGCGCCCGTAGTACCGTCTCTGGGCTGCTTGCAGATAGAAGCGTTGCAGATCTACTGCCGGAATGGTTGCACCATTCTCGCGCTTGACGAGCCAACGATACGTAGAGTCACGCGAGATATCTTTCAAAGCGCGCAGCGGCGCGGCTAGCTCAACCCCTGACGGTACGGCTTGTTCTTCGAGCAAATCGAGCACAAGTACTGTGGTGCCCAGCTTCAAAAACGTCGCATACTCCGACGGGTTCGCTTCTCCAAAGAGCAGGTGCAGGCGTGGGCTCCGGGAAAGCCCGTACATCTGATCCCATTTGGGGTTGATGAGCGCTCGGCTGAAGCGCACGCGCCCGGAGACCGTATGCAAGATGTGATCGGCCCGTTGCGAAAGCTGAAAATCCACGGTGGGATCGGGTTCAACTCCATACGCCGTGTCAACAAAAACAAAAACAGAGTCAGCCGTATGGCGTGTGGGGGATTTGGCCTGCCAGGTCGTGGTCAAGCGATGCCCGCCGACCCGACCTGCACCGGCGAAGATCTGGCGCGTTACCAGAAAGGGCACCAATTTGTCTAAAGCGTGCCTCCACGAAAGCAACTCAGGGTTCACTGAATAATTTTCGTGGCACCCGAAAGTATGACCGGCGAAGTGATCAACGCTATTGTTATAGAAGCTGACCCTTTCTTGCAGGTGCAGCTCGCGCAGTACTTTGAGGATGAGGTGCTGCCCGGCGCGCTCATACGTGATAAGGTCTCTCAAAGATCGGCACTCGGGCGTGGCGTACTCTAAGTGCGAGCCGACGGCATCAATATAGAGTCGGCCTCCATTCATGAGAAAGCCGCCGGCCTCAGCAGGCTCGAAGTACATATCGCGGGTGTGCAGGTCAAGCAAGCCCCATCTCTTTTTATGGAAGACGGCGTCCTTGACGCGCTCGACGACTACTTCATACGAGCCGAGAGCCGGATCGCGCACCAGGCAGCCAAACTCCGTCTCCAGACCGACGATACGGTGGCGCATCGTTCACCTCTAGTTAAGATAGCTGCCCAAGATCAGCGCGGCAAGAACGGTTTCAGCTCGCTTTCCGTTAGGAATCGGAAGGGCCGCTCGCGCCGCGAATCGCGCTCCAAAAAAGCTGCTTCGAGCGCGCCCGTCTCTACGGCTTGCGCCAGCACAGCACGCCAGGTGGCCTCGCCCGCGGCTTTCTCAACCGCTTCTCGACGACCGACAGCCCAGGCTTCGAGAGCCAGCTCGATAGCCACATCGCGCTTGGGAGCTTTTTTACTGTTGCGTGATGAGAGCACGCGCTCCATCGCTTCGCGGGCACCCTCTGTGCCAGCGACCACACCACAACGATGAGTGAGCACAAACTCTCCATCATAATTGAGCACATAAAAGAGATCGCTCTCAGGGGCGTCGCCAAGTTGGGCAAAAAGCCCCCGAAAGACCAAGGGCAATCGCAAGGGATCGCTGAAGCCCCTTTTAATCGCTGGGCTGAGCGCTACACCGACGACCCTCTGAATAGAAACATCTGTTGGGCTGCGCTGAAAGCCCTCGGCGTGCGCGAAATCTACAGCGATCTGACGGACGGCTTCTAAATCTGACTGATTGCCTAATCCCGAAAATGCTAGACTGTCATAGATTTCAAAAATCTTTTGCTGGGCGCGGCGCACGGTAAGTAAGAGCACGCCTTCGTGACAAGAGAGCCCCACGACGGGGCTGCCCTCGCGCAGCCGGTCTTCGACGTAGTCGGCTTTTTGTCTGAGAGTCTGTTGCCAGTCGTAGGGAGTGAAAGCCATAGTGATCACTCTTTGAGCAGGGCTTTTTGGGCAGAGCGCAGGGGTTCTTCGGGGACATCGCAGACGCCTTCGGCCGTCACGGTTTTTGCTAAGGGCAAGTATTGCCGAATGCCGCCAGTCGCCGTGTCGAGCGACGCAGCGATGTCCAGCAATAACAGGGTTTCGTGCAGGGCCTCATCGAGCTTCATTTGATGGAAGGGGCCCTTGGTGCGCACGATGTACTCGAACGAACCCCGAATGCGCTCGGCGCCGGAGCCGGCAGCGCCAAATTCCCGGCTCTCAAAGCGCGCGCCCATCACGTCATAGAAGAAGATGCGCCCTTCGCTTTGAGCACGGTCATAGGCACTAATAATAGGCAGAAAGGCTCCAATACCCTGAAGGGCACCGGGGAGAGAACGACTGAGCACGCGCGAGACTTCAGAGAGCTTGCCCTCTAAACTCATCTCTTGGAGTTGGCTGCGGGCATAGTATTTCAAAGAGTGCTGGAGGAAGCGCACGGCTTCGAAAGCTGTCGCGTACGAACCGGCGATGGCGATGAGCGTCTCGTCGTCCAGTTTTAAGATTTTTTCGGCTTCTTCGTAAAAAATAGCGTTGCCTGCCGTGGCGCGTCGGTCGGCGACATTCAAGACGCCGTCTTTAAATTTGACGGCGATCACCGTCGTGCCGTGGACGCTTACGGCTCTATCTTCTCCTACCCACTTCTCTAACGTCCCTCTTTTTTCGTGGGAGGAGGGGCCAGGGGAGAGGTTGAGCAAGCGTATCCCATGCGCCTCTAAGAGCTTCTCAAAATCGCCGTGGCTAGTATCCTCAGACACGCCGTAGTTCCTCCAGGTGGATATCCAAGTCTCTCAAGATTTTGCGCACCGTTCCCTTGGGCATGTCGCGTCCTTCATGTCGAGGAATTGTTGTAAACCTCCGCTTTGCCGGATTCCACCAGATCTCATGAGAACCAGGACCTTGACGCACAAATTCACACCCTACCGCTCTCAGCTTTTTTGTCAACTCGCGGTAGGTCACGCCAGGGTCACTAAAACAGCAGCTCTGAGAGGCTTGCGCATCTTGGAGAGCTTGGAAGGCAGAGGGACGCCCTTCTCCTGCATTGCTTCCAAGAGTGTCTGCGCTACTCCCGGCGCGAGGGCAAACACTTCTTCGAGCGTTTCTGCCTGCACCAAAAACCCTGGCAAAGCTGAGCTGGTCGCTAGATACCCACCCTCTTCCAAAGGCTCGATCTTCAAAGGAAGCCGGTACGGCTGACCGTCGCGCTTCATAATTACTCTCCGCTACGCTGGCGATACCGTCGCGCTTGGCGCGGGTCCACACGGCGCATACGCTCCAAGAGCCTCTCTGTGTCTGGCTTGGGCACATTGGGCGTGCGCGGTCCTTCGTCACCAGGCTTGGTCAATGGGTCTTGGGGGATCGGTCTAGTAGTCCTCTCTGGCATAACCATTCCTCCTTCTTAGAGCAGTGATGAATGCTCACGATTCACTCTCTGTGTATGATACTCCAAAGTTCGCGCGGCGTCGAGGCCCCAGTGAGCTGGTGATTGAGGGCGCTGACGCGACCGTCTACGAGCGATCTAAGATCGAGCGTAAAATGTTGCCCATCCTGCGAGAGCGTGATGCGCCCCCAGTTGAGCGCCTGGATCGTCGAAGAGAATTTTCGCACGCAAAGCCCGCGAATGAAGGCGCGCGTCTGCTGAGGCGGCTCGTGCATCGCTTGGGCGATCTCGTCGTCACTGACGAGCCGAAGCATTGCTCCCTGATTCTGCAGCTCATAGAACAGACTGCGCTCTGGGTCTAAAGAGTGATATTCCAAATCGAGACTGCGCACGATCTCGTCTTGCCACGTGAGTTTTTCAGACTCGATGAAAGTCTGAAGCAGCTGGCGTTTGGCGACCCAATCGAGCCGATCCGCACAACGAGCCGGGTCAGTTCCTAAGTCGTCGAGCACCGACTCCCATGCTCGCAGGAGCCAGTCGGTCTCGTCGTCGCGCTGGCGAAAGAGTTCGCTTGCGGTACGCAGATAGGCTCTTTGAATGTCTATCGCGGGGATCGTGCCCTCCTCTTCGAGTTCGACCAACCAGCGCTGGGAGGGATCGCGCGAGAGTTTTTGCAGAGCGCACACGGGGTCTTTCAGCATGCCCGGCGGGCCGTAGCCGGCTTCGAGCGTTGCCAGAGCTAAAGCCGTCGTCCCGACTTTGAGCGCCGTGGCATATTCACTGAAGTTGGCGTCGCCGCAGATGACGTGGAGTCTTCTGTAAAGTCTTTCATCGGCATGGGGCTCGTCGCGGCTATTGATTAACGGGCGGCGGTCGAGCGTGTCCACGCTGCACAGTTCCGTAAAAAAATCCGCACGCTGGGAGAGCTGAAAGTCAACAGATTTGCTAGGATCCTCACTGCCAACTCGTCCTGCTCCGGTGTACAGAATCCGTGTGACAAGAAAGGGCACCAAACCTGCGATCAATCGCTCAAACGCAAGCTCGCGCTTGACTAAATAATTTTCATGGCAGCCGTAGCTCATGCCGTGATAGTCAATGTTATTTTTGAAGACCGAGATCGAGCGTCCGGTCTTCTGAGCATAGGCTTGGGCGGCGGCCCACACTATTCTTTCGCCGGCTTTATCGTGGGCGATAAGCTCCCGGAGAGAGCGGCATTCGGGGGTGCTGTATTCGGGGTGTCCGTGGTCGTGATAGAGGCGCGCGCCGTTGGTCAAGACGCGGTCAGCGTGGTCTTCGGAGGCACTTAAGTGCTTGCGTGAGGGTTTTTCGTAGCGTTGGTCCTGAAGGTTGATGGTGAGTGCTGGAGCGCGCCAGCCGCGGGCATCGCGCAGTGGATCTTCGTCACGGTAGTCCCAGGGGTGCGCGGAGAGACCAGGGTAGCTTTGAAGGAGCGTGCGGGCTTCGTCAGCTAGGTCGGAGAGATCAATCCCAGTTATAGAGAGCCCGTATTCGGTTTCGAGGCCCAGTAAGCGATCCATAGCTTTCTATTATGCCTATCGGAGAATCATCCCACAAGCTGAGTTGACGAAGCGCTTAAAACGGTTGACGGCATCAGAGCAACCCGTTATAATATTCGGGCTGCGGGGGTGTGGTGTAGTGGCCTAACACGCTGCCCTGTCAAGGCAGAGACCGCGGGTTCAAATCCCGTCATCCCCGCCACCAGACTGCGTCTGGACAAGCTTCGCTTGACTCTCAGCTTCGCCGGCCTGTGGCCGGCGAAGGCGAAGCCCACGCGCAGCGTGCCGAGGTAGCTCAGCTGGTAGAGCACAGGACTGAAAATCCTGGTGTCGGCGGTTCGAGTCCGCCCCTCGGCACTGAGATGTCTCGCAAAGCGCAAGCCACCGATAAGAAGGGGTCACCCGTCTTGCAGTTCACCATAAGTATTGTGATTGAACCAGATGAAGACGGCTACTATGCTTATTGTCCAGCTCTCAAAGGCCTTCACACGTGCGGAGCCACGGAGAGTGAGGCCTTAGAGAACGCGAAGAATGCAGCCACTGCCTATATCCGATCTTTGATCAAACACAATGAGCCGATCCCTGTGGGTGTCGTGGTTCAAGAAACGGCGAAGAAGGCCGGCACGTCTCGCAAGTACCGTCATATTCAGCAAGTAGTTGTAGCTGCGGCATGAGTTTTCCCCCGCATATCTGGGATCAGCTCAAAAACATCACCGCGGACAGGCTGATAAGAGCTTTAGTCAAAGACGGTTGGCAGCAGGACGAGAAGCAAGGTTCTGATCTGGTTTTTCGTCATCCTGATGGTTGTCGTGTCACCATTCATTATCATTCAAGAAAGACCTACGGCCCTAAACTGCTGAAAAATTTGCTGAAGGATATAGGGTGGACTGAAGAGGATCTGAAAAGATTAAAAATTGTAAAACCTTAGCAGTTGTGGAGTGCATTCCCTTGTGAGCTTGACTGCGTGTCGGCGGTTCGAGTCCGCCCCTCGGCACTGAGATGTCCGGCTCTGTAGACATCCTTGAGCTGGGAGGGGTCACCGCCTATCATAGGACGGTGACCCACGATGAAGAACTCCTCCCAGCTCCTGAAGTTTACTGAACTCTGTATGCAACTGGCAAGCCAGCAGGAT
>JBBIUX010000054.1:0-9618 GCA_037440025.1 Candidatus Fraserbacteria bacterium
ACATCGTAATTAAGCCTTGGGCGACGGCGACGCGCTTGGTGTCGGGCTTGTCGCTGACGTCCACCATGCGGGCGTGGCCAGAAGCGTCGAGATGGGAGAGCTTAGTTTTCTGCCTCTGGGTGTGTGTTGAGCGCTTCATTTTTCAAACCCCAGTAGTGGACCGAAGAGCCTCTTCCATTCTTCTCGGGAAGCGAGCACGCCTGCGATCTCTAAATCCTTACCCTCTTCGTCATCGTAGTAAATCTCAAACTTACTGTCGCAGTCACCGCACTTGACCAACAGTCGCGGCGATTGTTTTTTACGCGGGCCGCGATGCCAGACCCGTAGCTTCCAATAGCCGTGTTCATCTTTTTGAACTAACTTCTTGTTCCACTGCTTAAAAAGCTTTTCTAAATGCATAGCCTCTCATCCCTTCAGCGGACCAACGTGACCTCAACAAGACTCCCTGCTCGAACTTCAACGCCCTCTTCCTCCACTTCGATCCATCCGTCCGCACCCACAATCGTCGAGAGCTTGCTCGCTCCGCCTTGAAGAGGATGCACTAAATACGAGCCGTCTGCAGCTCGCTCCAGCTTCGCCCGCACGAACTCTCGATACCCCCGCACTGACTTGATCGGCCTGGCCAGCTTCGCCCGCACCGTGAACAACTCTCGCTCGCGCCCATAATAGTATCGCTCCAGCAACGGCTTCACAAAGAGCCACAGCGCCAGCCACGTCGCCACCGGATACCCCGGCAACCCCACGACGGGTTTATCTTTGATAACCCCCAACAAGACCGGATGCCCCGGATGGTACGCCACTCCATGCACCCACACCTCTCCAAACTCCCTCACGATCTCTGCAACCAAATCCCCTCGCCCTTTGCTCGTACCAGCCCCAATCAAGATAAGATCGTACTTAAGAATGGACTCTTCGAGAACACGACGGATACACTCGGCATCATTCAGTACAATGGCATGAACCGTCACCGTACCACCCCATTGCTCGACATAGCCCTGCACTATCTGAGAGTTTGTCTCCGCAAACTTCCCCGGAGACAGCTCTTGTCCCGGCGGGACTAGTTCGGAGCCCGTGGGGATGAACGTCGCTCTCACTCGCCGTTTGACCCAGATCTTCAGATTCCCCGTGCTCAGCAACGCGGAGATCGCCTCAGGAACCAACTGAAAATCGGCAGGCACAACTTGACTGTTGAGCGCAAAGTCCTCGCCGACCTCTCGTACATGCTTGCCTGGTATCGCTGGCTTTGTGATCTGGACTATCTCACCCTCAAGCTCCTGGACGTCTTCAATCTTGATCACGGCATCGAACCCTTCAGGGATCATATCGCCGGTATCCACGTATTCGAAATCAAGACCGCGCCGCAGCTGCAAAAGTTTTGCAGTACGTGCTGAGTGAGTGCGCTCGGCCTTGACGGCGATCCCGTCCATCGCGGCGCTCGCATAATGGGGCAGAGAGCGCTGAGCATAGATCGGCCGGCTTGCTACGCGCCCTAAGGCCTCTGTTGTCTGGCTCTCTTCTTCGTGAGCTTGAAGGAATTCTTTCGCTTTTGCAAAAAAGATTCGGCGGGCTTCTTCCAGCGGAACTGCTTGCAGCCGTGCTCGCTCACGCTTCATAAGAGCTCTACCCAGACCTGCGCCCCTTGGGGAATCTCTTCGAGTTCGGCAGGCACGGAGAGAACCCCATCAGCCCGCGCCAGCGTCGAAATATTATTCGAATGCCCTGGCACCGGCTCGGCATAGAGAATCCCGCGTTCGCCGTCCAAGCGAAGGCGTACCGTAACAAAATCCTCACGCCCGACAACCGAGCGCACCGTCTGCGTCAATTGGGCCGACGCCAATTTGTGCGACGGCAATAAAACTTTGAGCCCGCTGCGCCGAGCCAGCACCGGACGCACAAATTTCTCAAAGACGAGAGCACACGAGACGGGATTCCCCGGCAAGCCAACGACCGGCTTTTTATCTATCACAGCAAAGATCGTGGGCTTGCCCGGCTTGATCTGCAACCCGTGGATGAAGACTTCGCCCAGTTTCTGTAAAACATCGAGCGTCCAGTCGCGTGACCCTACTGAAGAACCTCCCGACAGCAGCACCATATCGTGCTCGCTCACAGCTCGCTGCACGGCTGCTTGCAGCTTCTCTCGATCATCGGGCACGATCCCGTAAGCAATCCCCTGAGCGCCTTCGGACTCGATCAAGCCGCGCAAGATATGCGAGTTGATCTGGCGTATCTGTCCTGGGCGGATTTTCCGTTCTGCTTCGACTAGCTCCGAGCCGGTGCTGAGAATGCCGACCCGAACGCGCCGATAGACCTTCACCGAGAGTACCCCCATCACGAGCAGCGCTCCAACGTCCACAGCACGCAGCCGATGGCCTTCTCTGAAGACCCGCTCGCCGCGTTGGAAGTCCGAGTCGGCTGCGAGCACGTGCGTGCCCACAACGCCAGCGGAAAAGATGCGCACAGTGTCAGAGTTCTGACGCTCAGTCTCCTCGAGCATCACGACGGCGTCGGCGCCGGGGGGTATGGGACCGCCAGTGGGGACTTCCATAGCTTCGCCTTCGGTCACTCTAGATAAAGCGCGCGGGTCTTGGCCCATCTCGACTGAGCCGATTACCTTCAGTATGACGGGATCTGCGCGACTAGCTCCGCAGATATCTTGGGCTCGCACAGCGTAGCCGTCCATGGCCGAGCGTGCAAAGCCCGGTACGTCCTCAGGACAGATGATCTCTTGGGCGAGCACTCGGCCATAGGCGTTCGTTGTGCGGGTCTCTTCTGTCTCTGCGATGGGCTCGACCTGTGCGAGCGCTAGGGAGAGCGCTTCGTCGAGCTGTTTTGCTTGAAAGACTCTCATCGTAGAAACTCTTCCTCCACGATATCGGCGATCTGTTCGATCTCTGTAGGACCAAAGCGCCCCGCCGGCACAGTCGCTAGAAGATTGGAGACCTCTAAGGGCGAAGGAGCTTCTCCCACAAGAATTTTGGGGAGTTCTGTATGCTTGAAGCCCTCAGCGAGCACGAGCTGGACGTCGCCGAAATAGCGAGAAATCAGTTCTTCTATTGGAAGCTCGTTCGCCAGATCGCTGATCAGGGCGAATTTATGGTGGGATAGAAGAGCGACTTTGGCTGCTCCAGCGGTCTTCATAGCGAAGGAGTCCTTGCCGGGACGGTCTATCTCAAAGTCGTGATGGGTGTGCTTGACCGCGCCGATGCGATAGCCACGCTGGGTTAGAATCTGAATAAGCCGAGTGATGAGCGTGGTCTTGCCCGACCCGCTCCAGCCTATGACCGCCACGATGGGGACCACAGCTCACCCCCCCAAGCTCGACATCACCGTCTGGGTGACCTGTCCCTCTTCCCAGTGATGCCCCGCCGGCTTCATCTCGATGGCTGTGCGAATACCATCTTCAATGGCATCGAGATCGCGCCGACGGATCGCCTCGCGAAGATTGACGTGCACATCGTAAGCCAAACAAGGCCGAATCTCTCCGTTGGCCGTCAGGCGAATCCGGCTGCACGTTGAACAATACTTGCTCGAAATGGGTGTGATGAAGCCAACCTTTCCCGGCGCGCCAGGGACCTGCCAATAGCGCGCAGGACCATGCCCTTTCTCCTCAGTGGGGACAAGCCCGTATTTTGTAGTCAAAAACTCGCGCGCTTTCGTCAGGTTGAGATAGCTGCCCATCCCGTTGAGACTGAGAGCTTCCCCGATGGGCATCAGCTCCAAGAAGCGCACCGTCACGTTCTCCACAAGCGTCAACCGAAAGAGGTCTTCGATCTCATCGTCATTAAACCCCTTCAGAATGACAGCGTTCACTTTCATCGGCGCCAGGCCGACCTCTCCGGCGCGGCGCAGCCCAGAGAGCACCGTTTCTAAACTGCCAAAACGCGTGATCTTCTTGAATCTATCAGGCCGTAGCGTGTCCACGCTCACGTTGATCCGATTGAGACCGGCGTCTTTGAGCTCTTGGGCAAAATATTCCAAGAGCATCCCGTTGGTCGTGCACGAAATATCTTCAAGAGCGCATTCGCTCTTCAGTCTATAGATAAGCTCTGACAGATTGGGCCGGACCAAGGGTTCGCCACCGGTGATGCGCACGCTGCGCACGCCCAGCCGGTTGGCAGCCTGAACAACGGTGACGATCTCATCGAACGAGAGCACCTCTTTGGGATCGAAAAACTTGGCGTGCAGGGGCATGCAATAATGACAACGCAAATTGCAGCGGTCAATGACCGAAATCCTCAAATAGTTATGCTCTCGTCCGAACCGATCCTTCATTATTAGATGACATTATGACAGGTCTCTTACGAGAAATCAAGACCACGACAGTCTGCTTTTCGTTGGTGGGCGGTGGTGTTTGCTTGAGACCCCGGCTGCTCAGTATAATCGTGTGAACCCTAACGTGTTTGAAAGGTTATCCGTTCATTCCCCAAACGCGGCGGGATTGTTTTGCTTTCAAGGGGTGTTTTGTGAGCAAGTACGTGTTTGTGACCGGCGGTGTGCTCTCCGGCTTGGGCAAGGGGATCACCTCGTCTTCCATCGGCTTATTGCTCAAATCGCGCGGCCTCAGGGTCACGGCTATTAAGATAGATCCATATCTCAACTGCGATGCTGGCACGATGAACCCTTATCAGCATGGCGAAGTCTTCGTGCTCGACGATGGCGGCGAGGCCGACATGGACTTGGGCAGCTATGAGCGTTTTTTGGATATTGATTTGACCAAAGATCATAATATCACTACGGGAAAAATCTATAAGAGCGTTATCGAGAAGGAACGCCGGGGAGATTATCTCGGAGCGACCGTGCAGATCATCCCCCATATCACAGACGAGATCAAATCCAGCATCAAGCGAGTGGCCGAGCGCACCAAAGCCGATGTCGTGCTGGTTGAGATCGGCGGCACCGTGGGCGACATCGAGTCCATGCCCTTTTTAGAGGCGCTGCGCCAAATGCATCAAGAATTGGGAGATGAGCAGTGCATTTTTGTGCATACGACCTTGGTGCCGACTGTCTCGGCCGTCGGCGAACAGAAGACGAAACCCACTCAGCACTCCGTGAAAGAGCTGCGCGCCATCGGTATCCAACCCGACGTGATCATCGGGCGCAGCGATGCCTTGCTGAAGGAGGGGATTCGCAAGAAGATCGCGCTCTTTTGCGATGTGCCCTTCGAAGCCGTCATCAGCGCTCCCGATGCACCTTCGATCTATCAAGTGCCCCTCTTGTTTGAAGAGCAGGGATTGACGGACTTACTCCTGCAGCGCCTACAGCTCTCCTCGCAGAGCAAAGACCTGAGCGCTTGGAAGAGCTTCACGGACGCTGTTCTCTCCCCCAAGATACGATTGCAGGTGGCCATCGTTGGAAAGTACACCGATCTCCGGGACAGCTACGTGAGCTATCTCGAAGCGCTCACGCACGCGGGCGCCACCCAAGGTGCAGGGATCGAGATCGTCTGGATTGAGGCCGAAGATTTCTCAGAAACCCATATGGAAGGAGTAGACGGCATGATCGTCCCCGTCGGTTTCGGGTACCGTGGGGCCGAAGGGAAGATCAGGGCAATTCGCTATGCTCGCATGCAGCATGTGCCATTTTTGGGCATCTGCTACGGATTCCAAACGGCGGTCATCGAGTTCGCCCGGTCGGTGCTGCATTTAGAAAAAGCCAACAGCGCCGAATTCGGCCCGACGGAGCACCCGGTCATTGACCTGATGCCCGAGCAGCAATCCCTTACCGAAAAAGGCGCTACGATGCGTCTTGGGGCACAGCCGGTCATCATCGAGAAGGGCACATTAGCACACAAAGTCTACGGCATGCTGGAAATCTCCGAGCGCCATCGCCATCGCTACGAGGTCCATCCCCAATATATCAAAGACTTGGAAGCTGCCGGGCTCAGATTTTCCGGCAAATCCCCGGATGGCCGCCGTATGGAAATTCTGGAGCTTTCCGATCATCCGTACTTTATCGCGTCGCAATTTCACCCGGAGTTCAAGTCGCGGCCGACCCGTCCGCGCCCGCTCTTTGTGGGGTTGGTACAGGCATGTCTCGCTCGGCGCAAGCTCTTGGTCTCCTCGTGAGCCTTGGGGTGATCTTTCTTGTCTATTGGCTCTGGTCCACAACGCCAAGCATCTGGCCTGACACGACAGACATCCCGGCTCCAGCGATCTCGGCAGAACGGGCTCAGATCATTAAGTACGATGCTCATGGCAAGAAGTTATGGGAGCTAGAAGCCCGCTCGATAGCGACCGGCGATGTCGAAAGCATGGCAGAAGAAGTCTCTCTGCGCTTTTTTGATAGCGCACGCCGCGAGACGCTCATGGTGCGGGCACCGCAAGCACGGCTGCAAAACCGCACCGGGAACATAGAGCTACTCGGCCCTGTATACGCCACAGGCAGCGAGTTCTCGTTCACCACGGAGAATCTCTTCTGGGACAGCCAAAAGAACATGCTCTCCACCAAGTCTGTCGTGCGCATTGAACGCGACGATTTCATCTTGACCGGGCGGGGGTTGGAGTATTCTTCCGAGACCGGCTTGGCGACCATCCTGAGCGAGGCGCGGCTCACCTTGCGTCCGAAAACCGAAAAAGAATGATCCTGCGCACAGAAGGTCTCGTGAAGAGCTACGGCGGCCGCCGCGTGGTGAACGGCGTCTCGCTGCACATAGAGAGCGGCAAAGTGTTCGGGCTGCTGGGAGCCAACGGGGCTGGCAAGACGACAACGTTCTATTTAATCACAGGGCTGATCTCCCACGAAGCCGGGGAAATTTTCTTAGACAGTGAACCCATCGGCCGTTGGCCGTTCTATCAGCGTGCGCGCAAGGGCATTCATTATCTGCCTCAAGAGCCTTCGGTCTTTCGCAAACTGAGCGCGCTGGACAATTTGCTGTTGGTGCTGGAGCAATGGGAATCGGAGCCCAAGCATCGCCGCACGAGAGCCGTACAGCTTTTGAAAAAACTTGGTTTGGACCATCTGGCTCATCAACGGGTGGACACGCTCTCTGCGGGGGAGCGACGCCGTGTAGAGATCGCACGGGCGCTGACGACATCGCCGAAGTTTCTCTTGTTAGACGAGCCGTTCTCTGGGATAGACCCGATCTCCGTCGCTGAGATTCAAGAGATCATCAGGGCGCTCGCAGCCGACGGCCTCGGTGTGATCGTCACCGATCACAACGTGCGCGAGACACTCAGTGTAACTGATCATGCCTATCTACTCAATGAAGGCCAGATCTTGCTCGCCGGGCGGCCTGATGAGATTGCTTCAAACCCTCTGGCACGCAAGTTCTATCTTGGCGAGACCTTTCAGCTGTGAGCCGTCGGCCCCGTAGGCGCTGGCGATGGTGTGGGTTGCATCGGCTTGCGCCCGTACAGTTTCTTCCAGAAGATCAGCGCGCCGAAGAGCACGAATAGAATGACACTGATAATTTGCGCGGCCCGCAGCACATCGGGGACGAGCCAGAGAGCATCTGCTCTCAAAAATTCCATCCAAAATCTCAAGAACGAGTACAGAACTATATACAGCGACGCGATGAAGCCGTCTTGAAAGTTTTTCGTGCGCAGCCACATCAGCAACCCAAAGATTACGAGATCGCCGAACATCTCGTAGAGCATGGTCGGGTGCGTCGGGATAGGACCAAACTCCTGAAAGCCCGGTGTTCCTTCCTTGTAGGTAACCCCCACCCAATCCAGCCACGGCGGCCACCAAGAAATAGTATCGCTGATCGGGATTCCGTAGGCGTCGCCGTTCATGAAATTCCCAAAGCGCCCGAGAGCTTGGCCCAAGATCATGCTGGGCGCCACGGCGTCGGCGAACCGCCAGAGCGAGATCTTCTTCCATTTAGAATAGACCCAAAGCATCAATAGTCCGGCTAAGATGCCGCCGTGAATGGCCAGGCCGCCCTCCCAGATCGCAACGATATTCGTGAGCGTCTTGACAAAATCGCCAGGGACATAAAAACCGGACCATTGAAAGGCGACATAATAGAGCCGCGCGCCGATGATAGCGACGGGAACAGTGATGAGAACAAAGTCCAAAATATCGTCGAGCGTCAGGGGGAGTCCCTTGCGCACGGCCTCGCGGCGCGTGAGAAAGATCCCAATAACAATAGCGATGACGTACATCAGGCCGTAATAGCGAATCTGCAGGCTACTCCAGCCGAACGGCATCGGAATCTCGACCAAAATCGGGTTCATTGACGGTATCCCCCTCTAGTCATTTAGAAATCCTGTGGTGCTGATTGTACGCTATGGACTGACCCGACGTCAACCTCGCAAGGGATTCTCTTCTGCGGGCTCGACGGCCCGCGCCAGTGCGAGGTCTGATCACGGGGCCTTGAGACTCAGATTGCAGCCAACTCGAAACTCTGACTTGCAGGAGATTTTCTAGTCCTGGCGCCTCTCCACTTTGTGGCTCATCGCAACCCTCCGAGCTTTGCCGCCAGCCGCAGTGCCCGCCCCAGCTCCGGCGGCTTGGCCTGCTCCCACAACTGCAATGCCAGCCAGATGAAACTCCCTTTGCCTCGTCCCAACACCGCCCGCCGGAACCCCTCCGGCACCCCGAACAATCCCAGTAAGGCTAAGACTACCGTCGTCAGCACCAACCCCACCAGCAAGCGCGCCATCCGCTCCACCGTGGAGACCGCTGCCTGCCTCAGCCCCAAGGGCTATGTCCTAATGTTCCTGTAAAAAGTCTAGGGCATAGACGCCTCCTCCGTCAACTCCTTTAACTTACCGGTGCCAACGCACTTTCCTGGCGTCGGCTCCTCTCTTCCGCTACCATCCGATCGATCTGGGCCAGCTGTTCTGCGCTCACCGGCAGTCCCCGCCTGCGCCCGGCCGCGCCTCAGGCCCTCCTCGTAGCTTGGAGCCCAGAAGACCTGCTGGATCAACGGCTTCAGTTCGGCGTGCACCTGCGGCGGCAGCTTGGCCAGGATGTTGAGCATCTTGTGGCGCTGGCAGCGCCACACCCGCCGCAGCGCCTTCTTCAAGCCTGGGTTGCCGTCGCTGATCACCAAGGCCGGCTCACCCAGCCTGCGCTCGACCAGATCATGCAAGAAGGCCAGCCAGCACTCGTCCGCCTTTGAGCAGTTCGTCTACTGCTTGCCTCATGGTCACGCTCGGTGGTACTCTCTTCATGGCGTGAGATCCCTCCTTTGGGGCTCAAGGCCCCGGATTCTGATTCTGGAGGTATCTTACGCCACTTCCACTTTTACAGGAAACTTAGGACGTAGCCTTCGCCAGCTCAAACAGACACAGAACCCCTACAGTTGCCCACACGGGCGGCCGATAGTCTTAGCGTACTCGCTCGAAGAGCTTGAGAAGAAATTTGGGCGGCGGTGATCTCGCTGGAGCAACCAAAACACTGATCCACACACGATTTCCCGCTCAAGGTGATCCCAACCACTGACAGCTGACAGCTGAAAAAAAAAGCTAAACTCAGTAGATCACAATGAGGTTCAGAGTGCTCTTGAAAAGCGAGCATGTGCGGCCCATACTGCCTCCGAACATCTTCACAGGAGGTCAGCTTATGCGAGCTCGCACATGCCCAACGACCAGCGTACCCCAAGCCGTGCCTGGGAGCAATGGCCCCATCCCCAACCTCACCGCCCCGGAAGTCCTCAGTCAGGCTCTGGCC
>JBBIUX010000055.1:0-9547 GCA_037440025.1 Candidatus Fraserbacteria bacterium
ACGATCAGCGCTTTTAATTGGACCAGAGTGGTATTGAAACGACATAGTCAGGGGCGTGCTGCATTGCCCACCCACGCTTTTAATTGGACCAGAGTGGTATTGAAACTGCTTGCGTTGATGCTAATGACGCAAGCGTGATTTTGCTTTTAATTGGACCAGATCCGTGGCTCTAGAAACAAGAACGACCGCCCCTGCTCCGCGGTCGTTCGTCTCCCAAGCCCTCTGCTCCTTACAAACCTAAACTTACTCGTTGAACAGAAAGAGCAAATCTTGCTTGTACGCCACCATCCCCTTCAACCGAGCTAATAGATCAGGCCGACCCTCCAATAACTCCAACACCCGCTCGCGTCTCAGTACCCACACCTCGCTCTCTTCCAACGCCCGAGCACAATAGACCCGCTTAGTCCGTTCTTCATCGAGGCGCAACTCCCCAAAAAATTCCCCAGCCTCCAACACCGCACCCAACTCACCAGCAGCCGATCCCAAAAACGAAAATTCGACACGCCCTCGATAGATAAGATAGATCGCATCGAGCACGTCCTGGTCCGTGTGTATCTGCGCCCCGCGCGGATACCGCCGCAGCTCGGAGACCTCTTCAATCCAGCCAAAGATGCGATCACCGCGCGCAGGAGTCTCTAAGTCCGGTTGGCACGTCGGCGCTTCTTTCAGCATGTCTATCACGTTGGTCGTCATAAGAAAATCGAGCTTGAGTCTAGCCGAGAAAGCGCAAAGGCCCAAGGTTAGCGGTGTCTCTTCGGTGAGCCATCCGTCCTGTCACAGAGTGATTTGGCAGACTGCGGAGCGTGGACGCGCAAGGCTTGATAGAGCCGCCGCGCCGCGGTCACGGAGAGCACCTCTTGGAGCTCACAGAGCCCTGCCCGCTTGAGCCCCTGCAACGAGCCGAATCGTTCGAAAAGCTGCTGCTTGCGCTTGGGCCCGATGCCCACAATCTCATCCAGAGCTGACTGAAGAAACTCTCGCTGTCGCAAGACACGATGGTACGAGAGCGCAAACCGGTGTGCCTCATCGCGAATGCGTTGCAGAAGCTGGAGCACCGGGGACTCTCTGGGCAGGACGATGGGCTGTGCGCGCCCTTCTATAAAAATATGCTCGTGCTCCTTGGCTAAGGCGACAGCGGGAATCCTCTCCAAGCCCAGAGCGCGCAGAACCGTCCGCGCGGCGTTCAGTTGCCCCTTGCCCCCGTCTATCAGAATGAGGTCGGGCAAAGGCAGAAACTTTGCGTCGCCCGCCCGCGCCCGCTCTAAGCGCCGCTTGACGATCTCAGCGATCATGCTGAAGTCGTCAGTGCCCGAAACAGTCTGAATCCGAAAACGACGATACTCGGACTTCTTCGCCACGCCAGCCGAGAAGACGACCATCGAGCCGACGGCCTCGCGTCCTTGAAAGTTCGAGATGTCATAGGCCTCCATGCGCTGCGGCAGGTTCTGTAACTGAAGCATGACCTGCAGTTCGCGCAGGGCTCTGTCGTCAGTACGCTCTGCCATGTGAGCGGCGCGCTCGCGCAGGGCCAACTCGGCGTTATGTGCCACCAGCTCCAAGAGCTTCCGCGTAGGCCCGCGTGCGATCACTCTCAGTGTGACAGGTCCACCGCGGCGCTCGCTGAGCCAGTCTCTAATCGCTTCGGGTTCGTCCAGTGCGCAGGGGACTACAATCTCTTTGGGAACTGGAGCAGTCTTCTCGTAGTATTGTTTGACAAAGGCCGTCACAATTTCGGCCTCCGCAGCTTCCGATGGTGCATCCAAGAAAAAGCTCTCCCGCCCAACAAGCTTTCCGCCGCGCATAAAGAAGACCTGCACACAGACCGTCTGGCTTTCCGAGTCCAGTGCATAGGCGATCAGGTCGCGCTCCATCGGGCGTGATACGGATTCTTTGTGACCAGCGAGCAACTTCTCTATAACGGTGAGCTGATCTCGCAGTCGGGCAGCGTGCTCGAATTCCAAACGCTCGGATGCCCTCTCCATGCGCTCGCGCAACTCAGATACCAGCTCGTCGCTGCGCCCGCGCAAGAAGAGCGCAACGCCTTGGACTAGCTTGCCATAGGCTTCTTGTGAGATCGCGCCGACACACGGGGCGTCGCACAGCCCAATATAGTGATCCAGGCAGGGGCGCTTGCGCACCGGAGGGCGCTCGATGGACAGCGTGCAGGTGCGCAGCCTGAAAACTTTCTGGAGCAGCTTGAGCGTCTCTCGGACGGTGTCGCCGCCGGTGTAGGGGCCGAAATACTGTGCGCCGTCGCGCTCGGCCCGTCGCACCAGTTCGAGCTTGGGAAAGGGGGCGTTGGTCAGCTTTATATAGGGATAGCGTTTGTCGTCCTTGAGGCGAATGTTGTAGTGAGGTTGGTGTCTTTTGATGAGCGTCGCTTCCAAGATGAGCGCGTCGCGCTCGCTGCGGGTCACGATGTACTCAAAATCAGAGGCTTCGCGCATCAGGCGTTGCGTCTTGAGGTCATCTGTTGTCTGAAAGTACGAGCGAACTCTCTCTCGCAGTGCAGCGGCCTTGCCCACATAGAGAATGCGGCCCTCACTATCTTTGAAGAGATAGACGCCGGGCTCGGCAGGCAATTGTCGCACCTTCGCTTCCATGAAAACCTCCCGCGCCTTGAGTCTATCACAGGAGCACGAGCTCGTGCAACGCGCCCTGTTTGACAGCAGCCTTTGCCTCACGTTACGATAATCGAACACATACTCCAAGGAGGCTCCATGGCGCTGAACGTAGACTGGACAGCTTTAGGCAAAGAGACAACGCAACTGTTATCGGAGCTCTTGCAGATAGACACGACCAACCCGCCGGGGAACGAGTACAAAGCCATTCAGTATCTACAGAAGAAGCTGGCTCATGAGGGCATTGAGAGCGAGATTCTAGAGAAAGAGCCGGGGCGCAGCAATCTCATTGCTCGCGTGAAAGGCAGGCGACCCGGTAAAAAATTATTATTGCTCTCGCACGTAGACGTCGTTCCCGTGCCCGACCCGAAGAAATGGAAGTATCCCCCCTTCAGTGGAGCTGTTGCTGAGGGGTATATCTGGGGACGCGGGGCTTTAGATATGAAGTGCATGACGGCTATGGAGTGTTCAGTCTGCATGCTCTTCCAGCGAGCCAAAGTAGACTTCGCCGGAGAGCTGATCTTGGTAGCGGCAGCGGACGAAGAGAAGGGATCCAGTTATGGCGCCGAGTGGCTCTGCCAGGCTCACCCGGAGAAGATGCGTGCCGACTGGTGCTTGAACGAGGGCGGCGGCCTGCCTCTGCAGATCGGCTCGAAAACCTTTTACACAGTAGAGAACGTCGAGAAAGGGCTCTGGTGGTTTCGTGTACGGGTGAAGGGCACCTCCGGGCATGGCTCGCTCCCTCACTCAGATAACGCCCTCGCCAAAGCCGCGTATATCATTGATCGCGTCTCTCAGCATAAATTTCCGAAGCAGATCGCCCCGGCGGTGCGCGAGTTTATTCTGAAAGCGAGTGAAGCCCTGGGGCCGCAGATACAAAAGATGGCCGTGGTGCTCCTCGATGAGTCCAAAGAACTGGAGCTACAGGCATTGCCGAAAGGCTCCCCGCTCAGCCCCGCGCTCTTGAATGCCCTCGTCCGCACGACCATCTCCCCCACGATGATCACCGCTGGGGTGAAAGAGAACGTCATTCCCGATAGCTGCGCATTTGTCTTAGATTGCCGTCTCGTGCCGGGCTATACCCCCGAAAAGGTGCGCGAGACCATTCTCGAATTGGCGGGCGCATACAAGAGCGATCTGGAGATCGAGACGATCCAGCAGCATGACAGCTCCGAATCCCCTATGGAGGACCCATTCTATACACTGATCGAGCAGACCGTGAAAGAAGAGATTCCCGGCGTGGGGACTATCCCCGTAATGTTGACGGGGGCAACGGACTCGCGCTTTGTGCGAGAGTTGGGCGTGCGGGCCTATGGCTTCTGCCCGCTCTCGACCAAGATGAACTTGGCAGACCGCGAAAAACTCATTCACAACGATAATGAGCGCATAGACATCGAGAGCTTAGAGCTGGGCGTGCGCGTGCTCAGCAAGATCGCCATGAAAGCCCTGCAAGCATAAGACACAAAAAAACCGCCTCGGCGTCAACCACCGAGGCGGTGTGTGCACGGTGTCGGTTCAGTTGCTCTTCAGGACGACATTCGCAGCCCGCAGGCCCTTGGGGTCTTGTTCGACGTCGAACTCAACGGCTTGTCCTTCGCGCAACGTCTTAAAGCCCTCAGCCTTGATGGCCGAGAAGTGCACGAAGACATCAGGACCGCCGTTGTCCTGCTGGATGAAGCCAAAGCCTTTAGCGTCATTGAACCACTTGACTTTGCCCGTCGCCATGTCAACCCCCTCCTTGTGGCTTTGATTTGACTGTTCGACGACAACGACCTGCTCGGAGGGATGGCCACACCGGCAACGTCATTGACTCAGACAGCCAGCATACTCGCTTCCGTGCCACTTGAAGCGAGGACGGCGGGAGTATAACACGGATTTTTCCCCTTGTCAAGCAGAGCGGGCGTTTGCTTTTTGGCAGCGCGCCCTCTAGAATCAGAGCATTGAGACCTTGATTGCTAACTATGCGCTGGCTAGGACTGGGAGCGTTCACTCTCATGATGGGCATCGCTGCCTACTCTTATCAGCCAGAGCTGGGCACGTGGGAGAGCCGCGCGCCGCTGGAGGTCGCTGTCGCGGAAGTGTATCGCCGGCATCCCCGATGATCGGACCGGCCTGAGGGTGCGCTTGGAGAATGGCGAGCTATTCTATCAGCGGTGAAGCCATGAACCCTGAGTTGCCGTTATTGATTGACGCCAAGAAACTGGAGCACTTTGGGGAAGACGTTCGAGTGCTCGATGCCCGCAGCCCGCTGCGCTATGAAGCAGGGCATCTGCCCAACGCTGTCAATCTCTTTATAGTCGCGCTGATGCAGGCGCGTGCCGACGGTGCGCAGGTGCTCGGACCGCCAGCGCACATCGAGCGCATCCTGAGCACCGCTGGGATCTCCGCCACCCAACCGGTGGTCGTCTACGGCGAGCAGGGCAGTCAGGATGCGGCGTATCTCTTGTGGGCCTTGGAATACGCCGGTCATAAGTCTGTCAGTCTGCTCGATGGCGGGCTCGAAGCGTGGCTGCGCGCGGGCAAGAAACTGACGCTCGCCGTGCCCGTCGTTGCAGAGGGCAACTTTGCTGTGCACCCAGATCACCACAAACGGGCCACGGGCGAGTGGCTTCTCAGTAATCTGCAAGACCCGACGCTCGCTCTACTGGATAGTCGCTCCGCCGAAGAGTTCTCCGGCCAAGAGGTGCTGGCGCGGCGCGGCGGACATATTCCGAGGGCACGTCATTTCGAATGGACACGCTCGCTCAAGCCCGATCTCTCTTTCCGACGCCCAGAAGAGATCGCTGCCGATCTCGAAGCGTTGGGCGCTCGCCGTGAGCAGACGCTCGTAAATTATTGTCACAACGGCATCCGTTCAGCGCACGCCTACTGTGCTCAACGGCTCGCGGGCTTCCCCAATGTGTGCAACTATGACGGCTCCTGGGCCGAGTGGGGCAACAACGAAAAATACCCCATCGAGCGCTAGGGAGCCTTTTGCGCCTTTGCGAGCGCTTCTTCGATCTTCTGACGAAAGACATCTATGGGCTGTGCTCCGACGAGCAACTCCCCATTGATGAGAAACGCCGGAGTCCCCGTGACGCCAGCAGTGCGCCCGGCCATGAGGTCTTCTTGGACTTCGTCGAGATATTTAGAAGAGTCTAGACAGCTATCGAACTGCGTCGAATCCAGCCCTAGCTGTGCAGCGACGGATTTGAGCTGCGACCGAATGAAGTTCCCCTGACCTTCTTGAACGAGCGTGAAGAGTCTATGGTGATACTCCCAAAAGCGCCCTTGTTCTTGAGCGCATTCGCTCGCCAGGGCCGCCCAGCGCGATTGCACCCCCAGAATGGGAAAATTGCGATAGATATAACGCACCGTGCCCGTCTCGATATACTCTTCTTCGAGAATGGGCAATGTTTGCATAAAATGTCTCAAACAGAAGCTGCACTTAAAATCAGCGAACTCGATAATAGTGACGAGTGCATTCTCAGCGCCTTTCGCTGGCTCGTCCAAGAAAGCTTTGGGAGCCACCGGAGCGGGTGCCGGCTTCTCGCTCTTCGGTTGGAGCACAAGATACGCTGCCAAAAACCCTGCCACAGCAGCTGCCAACAACCAAATCCATAAATCCTTCATAGCTTTTTCCATTCGTAGGGGCGAACGGCCGTTCGCCCCTACATTGTATATTATATCCGTTGCACCGCCAACGATATGCCGTTGCCGCCGCCCATGCAGATCGTCGCTAATCCCAAATGAACGTTCCGATCTTTCATGGCCCAGACGAGCGTTGTCAGAATTCTCGCGCCGCTGGCCCCGATGGGGTGCCCCAAGGCAATCGCCCCGCCGTTCACGTTGACGCGAGACCAGTCCCACTCCAATTCTTTCCCGTCAGCCAGTGTCTGCGCCGCAAACGCTTCGTTCACTTCAATCAGCTCGAAGTCATTCACAGTGCGCTTCAGCTTGGCTAATAATTTTCTTGTTGACTCAACCGGCGCATAGAAGAGATCAATGGGCTCAGTGGCAGCGACAGCATAGTCCAGAATTTTCGCTAAGGGCTTGTAGCCGCGTCGCTTGGCTTCATCGTTCGACATAATGAGCAAAGCTGAGGCCCCGTCGTTCAAGCCGGGGGCGTTGCCCGCGGTCACCGTGCCCCCTTCTTTGAAAGCGGGCTTCAGGTTAGCCAATTTCTCTAAAGATGTGTCGGGCCGGGGCGTCTCGTCTTCGGTGATGGGGCCGTCTTTCGCCTGCAGCATAATGAACTCGTTGGCAAATTTTCCGGCCTTCATCGCTGCGACAGCCTTCATGTGGCTCTCATAGGCGAAGCGGTCTTGCTCTTCGCGCGCGATCTTCGATTTGCCGGCCGTGTACTCGGCGGACAGCCCCATGTGATGGTTTTCAAAAGCGCACCAGAGGCCATCGTAGACCATCGCGTCTGTCAGCTTCTGGTCGCCGAATTTAAAACCCGCTCGCGC
Organism: Candidatus Fraserbacteria bacterium; assembly: GCA_037440025.1. Lineage (GTDB taxonomy): Bacteria > Bipolaricaulota > Bipolaricaulia > RBG-16-55-9 > DRXL01 > JANXCC01. The sequence goes on from JBBIUX010000055.1 coordinate 7,070, forward strand.
CCCTCTTAAGACATAGGGCGTGTTGCTCATAGATTCCATCCCCCCGGCGATCACTATTTTCGCATCCCCGGCTTTGATCGCTTGGGCAGCTAAGATAACAGCTTTCAAGCCAGAGCCACAGACTTTATTGATCGTCACGGCAGGGACTGTAGGCGAGATGCCGCCGCGGATAGACGCCTGGCGTGCCGGGGCTTGCCCCGCGCCCGCTTGCACAACTTGTCCCATAATGACTTCGTCAACTTCATCGCCCTGGAGATGATTGCGCTCCTTGAGCGCGCGGATCGCCGCTGCGCCCAGGTCGGTCGCACTAAACTGCGACAAGCGCCCCTGAAAGCGCCCCATCGGCGTGCGCACGGCATCTACTATCACAACATCGGTCATACAGGCTCCTTTCTATGAAACGTCGGGATTGATCTGATACTCATAGGAAACTTCTGCCTTGGGCTTCAGTGAATTTGAGACCGTGCAGTATTTTTCGAGAGAGAGATCAATGGCTTTTTTGAGTTTCTCTTCGGGAACGTCGCCCCAGATTTTGTAGATGACCCGAATCTTCGTGAAATATTTGGGGTACTCAGCTGCCCGCTCGCCTTGGACGTCCATCTCGAAGCGTGTGAATGTGACTTGCATCTTTCGTAAAATCGAGACGACATCCATCCCCGTGCAGCCCCCCAGGGCAATCAATAAAAGCTCGGTGGGCCGTGCCCCTGTGTCGTGCCCTCCTACGTCTTCGACAGCATCTAAGACGACGGCATGGCCGCTCTCGCTGATCCCGACAAATTGCATCCCGTCAACCAAGCGTACCGTTGCACTCGCCATCAGTGACCCTCCTCGTTGAACTTCAAAGATGTATTCTAACACAACGCCGGCAAAGGTGGCAACTGTGAGAGAGGGAGAAAAAATTGAGCAGGAGGTGAGGGCCTGCTCTTACAATAATCAACAATTTAAAGTCCTTTATGGATAGCGCTTCGCGCGGCGGGTGTGGCGGCGCTTGGCTTTCATCTTTCGCTGTAGCTTGCGCTGCCATTTGGGGCGATAGCGCGGGTTCATCTTTGCCATACGGACCTCCTCGACGACTGTTGGATTAGCCCCAATTGTAGCAGAAAACGCTTCATCTCGCTAGGTTCACGCCCGCCGCGGCGTTCCCAGCAAGAACAGCACGCTTCCTAGATGAGCTGATGACAAACCGAGCCACTCACACTATAATTAGGATCGTTGGGAGGACCTATATGAAGCGTCGGAAGATCAGCGCACGCAACGAGAAACTGCTGGAGCGCATCGCTTGCGATCCTGGCATTTTGGGGGGGAAACCCGTCATCAAAGGCACACGCATCTCCGTCGCGCTTATTCTCAACTTGCTCGCTCATGGCATGACGCAAGATGACATCCTGAATGAGTATCCTCATTTAGAAGCCGCTGATGTGCACGCTGCTTTGGAGTATGCGCGGCTTACTGTGGAGAACGAAGAGGTCATCTTGCAGGCTGCATGATCGTATTTTTGCTCGACGAAAACCTAGGGCGCTCGACCAGTGAATTTCTGCGCAGTCTCGGTTTTACAACGCGCACCGTGCGTGAGTTAGACTTGCTCGGCAGCCGGGACGAAGAGCTTCTGGCACGCGCATCCCAAGAACGATGGGTAATCTTGACCCAAGACAAGGATTTCGGCAATTTGTTAAGGTTCCCTCTCCAGGCACATGCAGTGGTCGTTCTGCTGCGGCTGGCCGATCAGACACCGCCAGCAATTCGCAAAGCCCTCCAACGCCTCTTCTCACAGGTTGACCCTGCATCTCTGTCTGATGCTTTAGTTGTCGTCAGCGAGTCGAAGATTCGAGTGCGTCGTAAGACATCTTCATCTTGACTAAGCTCCCTTAGAGGGATTATACTTCTACCGGGGATCAACGATGCTGCACACCTCGACAAGGGCGCTCGGTGCGCTCTGTCTGTTCATCCTGATCTGCAATGGGGCAATATGATAGAACCCCTCTGGTATCTGTGGTTGCTTGCCGGGCTGGCATTTGTCCTTGGGCTTTGGGCAAGAGTAGCTATTTTTAACGTCTATCGCCGATTCTGCAAACTGCGGGTCTCTGCTTGGGTGAACGTGAGCCGACTCGCAAGTGATCTGCTTGCTCAAGCTGGTGCGAGGGACGTCGGAATGGAATTGATCTCAGGAACAATGATGGATCGCTACAATCCTTGGCGCAAGAAAATCTGTATCTCCGAACGTACATGTTTAGCGTTCGTCTGTCAAGTGGCTGCGGTCGCTGCGCCAAGAGATCGTTACCAGGGGGAACTCTGGACATGGCTCAAGAAAGCGGGCATCCTCTCATGGGCCAAACTCTGGAAGAGCGCCCAGAAAGGATGCACGCTATGGAACTATCGTACCAGGAAGTGTACCGGATGAACAAGAGCGAAGCAAGACGCCACCTCGTGCAGACCTACCAGCAGACCGCTCGGCTGTGGCAGACCAGCCGTCAGGTGGTG
>JBBIUX010000056.1:0-9461 GCA_037440025.1 Candidatus Fraserbacteria bacterium
TGAGCAGCCGAAGGTGGTGGCGGCAGTTCCGGGAGTTAGTGGCGATGTGCTTGGTCTACAACCTGGAGCGGGCGGTGAAGCTGGGGGTGACTCTCCTTGACCGGCTCTGGGCTCGTCTGCTATACTTCCTTCAGCGAAGGATTTCTACAGAGCCAAGCCCCCTTACAGTTTGACCTCAGCGCTCTCTCTGATAATAATGGTAATATACTGGTCGAGGTGAGATGGCATGAAACGAGCAGTGTTCTTCGTCTTGGCCTTTGTCATCGCCGTCGGAGCAATTCTCTCTCTGCAAGCACTCCGCAAACCGATTGCGTCGCACCCTGATTCTGGCGTGATCCCCGAAGAATCAGCGGTCAAAGTCGGCACTGAGATTGGCAACCTGGCACCGGACTTTGCCCTGGAGACACCGGATGGGAAGATGCTCCGGCTCTCGGAGCTGCGCGGTCGCAAAGCCATTATCAATTTCTGGGCGACCTGGTGCGCACCTTGCAAGCTCGAAATGCCCGACTTCGAGCGCGTTCACCAACGCTACGCGGATCGCCTCACGCTTTTAGGGATCAATCTCCAAGAAGAACCCGAAGCCATCAAGAAATTTTTGCGTGATGACGTACACGTCAGCTACCCGATCCTGCTCGACCGGACGGGCGATGTCGTTCGCGCTTATCGCGTGATCGCCCAACCCGCGACCTACTGGCTGGACGAGCAAGGCCGAATCGTCCAACAGAAATACGGCGCTTACATAACAGAAGAGCTGGAGCAGCGTGTTCACGAATTCTTAGTGCTGGGCCAAAGCATTTCTCCAGTAAACACCATTGACGGAGGCCTGAAGCGCGGCGACCTTTCCCATAAATATTTTTCTCAGCACGATCTGGAAAGCTTAGGCATTGAAGGCGACCCGAGCCAAGTCGCTTATCTGTCTGATCTCGATCTGAACCAACTTGATTTGGGGTGCCCAGCTCGAGATTGTATCCCTTCTATTGACGGGCCACAGTTTGAGACTTCTGTCGAAGCCAACTCGTGGCTGAAGCCCAGCGACCTTGTGGTCTCGGTCACGCACAACAATATCACCAAAGCCTATCCCGTAAAAATTCTCAATTGGCACGAGATCGTCAACGACGATTTCAACGGCGTTTTTTTGGCGATCACCTACTGCCCACTGTGTAATTCGAGTTTAGTCTTTCGCAAACCCATTGTAGACGGCCGGCCATTGCAATTTAGGGTCTCAGGGCGGCTCTATAAATCAGACTTGGTGATGTACGACCGGCAGACGGCGTCGTTCTGGAGCCAGATCGAAGGGCGGGCGATCATCGGCCCGCTGGCCGGTCAAAGATTAGAGTACGTCCCGACGGAGATGATGACCTGGCAAAAATGGCAAGCACTGCATCCCGTCGCTTGGGTGTTAGCTCGACCAACCTTCCAGACCGCCGTGGGCGGACAGCCGCCGCAGCCAAAGCCTGAAGCTCCCGCAACATCCCGCGGGCGACCGGGCGGCCCTCAGATTATAGACCCCTCCACCGGTGCCACGCTCGATCAAAATTTTCTGCGCGATTACAATACCGATCCGTACAGTTGGTACAAGACCGACGACGCCAACACCTTCGGCACGCCCTTCGACGACGAGCGTCTCTCAGCCAAAACGACGATCTGGGGGTTAGAATTGAACAACGCTGCCAAAGCGTATCTCCCTGAAGCAGTGGCTCGGTTTGGCGCTTTGAACGACGAGGTCGGCGGCCAGCCCGTACTCGTCTGGTGGGAGAGCGAACGCGCAATCGTCAAATTCTTCGACAGGCGCTTGGAGGGGCACACACGCACGTTTATACGACGTGATGGGCAATTGATTGACACGGAAACCCAGAGCATCTGGAACGCCGAGGGTCGAGCCGAGTCCGGCCCGCTGGACGGCAGGCAATTGCGCCAGCTGCCGGGGATTCCCGCCTTCTGGTTCGCCTGGCTGGCCTTTCATCCCAAGACAAAACTCTATAAATAAACGATGTCCGTTTCTTTTCTTCGGACTAGTAGGGGCGGTTCGCGAACCGCCCCTACTTCAGACGCGCTTCTTCTAAAAGAGCTTTCAGCTCGTCTGCTTTTTTCAACACATCCGAAAAAACCGTGCTCTTATTCAGAAGATCGCGATATTGCACCAGCCCCGCACGATACTTTTCACTGAGGCTTGCTTGCTTCAATAGCTCAAAGAGCGAGCCGTTTTTACCCGATCCGGCCTCGAACTCTTTCAGCAGAGTTTCGGCGATACTCTTCGCGTCTTCGGGTTTTTTCTCAAAGACGCGCAACGCTGGCAGATTGACTTCAGCCTGAGCCGTGAAGAGCACGCCTGCGAGTCCCGTCAAAGCTTCAAGGGTCGGTAAGACTTTCTGCCCGGCGGCGGGAATCCCTTGGGTAACGGGCTTGCTGGCTGGGCCACCGACATCGGGCTTCCCGACGAGAAAGCGTCCGACCATTCCTAAAGCCTCGTGGGGGATGCAGAAATAGTCATAGACGCCTTCGACATCGAACTTCTGCGAAAACGTCAGCCCCCGACCGCCGGTGCCCAAAATCCCCGAATCCCACGGCTTGGCCTTTATGGGGATGCGCAACTCTTTTCGGTTCGAGGGGTGATACGCTGTCGTACTGTGCAAGTCAGAGATTTGAAACCACGAGATCGTATCTCCCGGAGCCAGTCTGAGGGCGACGGGATCGAACAAAAACGCCCCGTTCTTAAAGCGCAGGCCGACAGCGAAGGTCTTCGCACCATTCTGCGCGACCGTGTCCGTTCCATTCCACAAGTAGTGGCCAAAGGCTCCAGCGAGAGCGGCCGCACCGCTCAAGGCGAGAAAACGCCGCCGTGTGACTCCTTTGCTCTGAAACTGATTCATATGAATGAGACCTCCAATCATTAGAAAATATTTATCGAGCGAAATTGACCAGCGTTCCTGCGGGTGCCTTGACGACAAAGATATTCTCGAAATTGACGTGCAGGACCCGCGCGAAGGGCGGGAAGTTTTTCGGGTCAGGTTCGTCCATAGACATCACCATCAAGTGCAATTCCCACCCGCCCGGGATGGTGAACCGACTTTTGTCTTTCGTCTCCATCGAGTAAAGCCCGTCCCAGCGGCGAATCGTGCCGTCCTCGCGTCGTAGCTGCTCGGCGAACATAAAGTGCCCGCCCAGCCCTTTATAGCGTAGCTCGCCGTTGACGTAGAGATCGGCCATGGACCACCCAGCAAGCCAATTGAAGACCTCGGGCAAGACTGGCGCTTCGAGTCCGGTGTCGCCATGCAACCAAACGTTTTCCACCAACCGCGTCTGCCCGTTGATGTGAAAGACGAGCTTGATCTCGCCCTCGAGTAGCTCTTCTTTGACCTCTTGACGGTTCAAGAGCAAGGGACCGCTGGAAGGCGTCGTGTAGAGTGTGGCCTCGAGGGTGCCCGCTTGTCTCTCTAAATCTATATCGAGCGTGGCATAGCCGCGCAACGGGCGCACCGTCCTGCCTGTGTAGTCGAAATTATCTCCATAGCCGCCGATGACGATGGGCCTGTCGGCCTTCAAAATCCAATGACGCTGAGATTCAGCAGTGTTGATTGTTGCCATCTGTTCTTCTGAAGAACGAGCGACAAAAGTTAAGGCTCCTGTCGTAGTGATCAGCGCAAAGCTCGCTAAGGCGATCACGGCGAAACGTGTCCGATGGTTCATTCTGTGTGTCATTCTCTGTGAAGGATGGTTTCCCCATCCTTCCGTTCACCTCACCTTTGGGTTAAAGTTATAAACGGCTCTATTAAAGCCAAGGAAGCAAGGTCTGTCTGTAAGGCCGCTTACAGCAGTGAGTACGAAACTTTGTTACATTGCTTGTCAGCACATGAATCGCGAACGCATGGATGGAGGTGAATTGAGATGATAACCGAGACAGAGCTTACATGCCCTTCTTGTAGTTTTGTCGATGTTGTGCAAATGCCGCTCGATGCGTGCCAACATTTCTATCAATGTAGACAATGCAAGACAATGCTAAAGCCAAAACGGGGTGACTGCTGTGTGTTTTGTTCTTTTGGAAGCGTCAAGTGCCCACCAAAGCAGGCAGAAGGAAGAGCGAGCATGTGAAGTATGAGTAAGATTTCTGCAAATATCTCCGTGGTCATCTATCGTTTCACAGGGCAACAAGGCTTCTTTACCGTCCCACAACGCTACTGTCCAGAGTGCGATCTGACTATTGCCGTGACTCAGAAGGTGGTCAATGCTCTGCAACCAAAGACGAACCGCAAGGCCAACCTCATGGTGAAGCCATGGTTTCTTTATTTCTGGGAACCGCTGCTATACGGCGGCTGGCACGCGCCCATTGTGACGGTGAATGGACGAGTCATCAGTCAAGGCGTTGTGCCGCCAGCCGAAACCATAGAGAACGCACTCTCCAATATTTTGCAAAATACATCCACTCTGAGGGAGGATTGACTCTTATGTCCCATGTTGAAGAGATTGCTATGACAACTGCCGTCGAACAGGTTCTCCACTTGCAGGTAGAGTCGTTGCGAGCGCAATTACAGGAGACCAAAAAAGAGCTTGAACGACTGAGCGCACGCTTGCGCCGGTGGGCCGCGAAAAACCCGGGCGTCTATCCCCATATCTTAATTCTTGGTGCCGGCTACGCCGGCGTGACCACGGCGGTGAACTTGAAAGAGATCGCCGGGCGATCCGCCCAAGTGACTTTAGTCAACCGCAATCGCTATCATTACTTAACGACATTGCTGCACCAGTCCGCCGTGGACACCAGCAACTATCGTGAGGTGACCGTCGATCTGCCCACGCTGCTGGGCCCGCACATCTCACTTATGGAAGGAGAAGTACGCCAGATCGATCCCAAACGACAGTGTGTCCGCGTCGAAGTTGCCGGAGAAATACGCGAGCTGGAGTACGACTATCTCGTAGTCGCGCTGGGTTTTGAGCCCCAATTCTACGGCATCCCCGGCCTCGAAGAACATGCCCTCACCCTGAAAGACCTCAACGAAGCTCGGCTCATCAAAAACCATATCGAGCGCCAGCTGATCACCTACAACCAGAACCCTCAAGAGCCGTGGCGCACGCACATTGTCATCGGCGGAGGGGCTTTCACGGGGGTCGAGCTGGCCGGTGAATTGGCCGATATGCGCTCTCACTGGGCGCGGGTCTTCCATTTCAAGCCCGACCAGATCAAGATTACGTTGGTCGAAGGGGCTCCGACGATCTTGGCCGCCTGTGAAGAACGCGTCGTGCAGTATGCCACAGACATCTTGCAGAAGAAGGGGGTCCGCCTGGCCACCGGACGGCGGATCAGCGCTGTGGAAGGCACCTGTGTCCACCTTGATGAAGGACAGCAGCTAGAGACGGGGACCTTCATTTGGACCGGTGGCATTCGCGGCCATCATCTGGTGGAGGCGAGCGGCTTTGCGGTCAATCGCCAGGGGCGCGCTCATATTGACTCGGCGATGCGTGCCCAAAACTTCCCCAACGTCTATATTATTGGAGACGCCTCGCTCGCTTTAGACCCCCGAGGTCAACCGTTGCCGCCGACGGCTCAAGTCGCGGTCCTGCAAGGGGAGACGACGGCCAGCAACCTCCGGCGCCTCTTGCGGGGCCAATCCCCCCAGGGCTGTCGGCCGGAGTTGATGGGGACTTTTGTCTCTTTGGGGGAGAAAGACGCTTTGGGAGTCATCCAGAACCGCTATCACTTTCGTGGGTGGGCGGCGCGTATCTTGAAAAAACTCGTAGCGTATCACTATCTCTATCGCACTGGGGGTTTGTCTCTGGTGGCCTCGAAGTGGGGCCAGCTCTGAAGTGACGTAAGCCCCCTTACAGACGCCGGGGTCTGGCTTGTGTATACTGCCGTCATCTTGCAGCAAGGAGTGAGAACTATGGCAAAATTTGCCGTGATCTTACAAGCCCAACCGGGAGACATGGGCCGTGCAGTGCACGGGTTGCTCTATACCAAAGACCTGAAAGAAGCTGGCCACCACGTACAGCTCGTTTTCGACGGTGCCGGGACCACGTGGATCAAGGAGTTCGAGAAGGCCGATCACAAGTATCACGGGCTCTACAAAGAAGTGAAAGCAGCCGGACTGATTGACGGCGCGTGCGAGTACTGCGCCAAGGCCTTCAAAGTGGACGGCGAGATCGCCAAAGCCGGAGTCAAGTTTAATGGTGAATACAACGGGCATCCCAGCGTGGCCAAACTCGTTCAGCAGGGCTATACCTTGATTACTCTGTAAAGAGAGAACGATGAACATCAAGTGGGGGAAAGCAGTGCTGGCGGGGTTGGTGGGTACAGCCGCCATGACCGCCGTGGCGATGATGGCGGGCCCAATGATGGGGATTGAGATGGACGCCCCTAAGATGTTAAGTGGGTTTATGAACGTGCCCCTTGCGTTGGGGTGGATCGCGCATTTTATGATCGGGACGATCTTGGCGCTGACCTACGCGGCGCTCTTTGTGAGGATCTTGCCCGGAGCCCCCTGGCTGCGCGGTGCGCTCTACGGGTTAGCCCCGTTCTTACTCGCCCAAATTATGGTGATGCCGATCATGGGCATGGGGGTGTTCACCGTCAACGCTCCGAACACCATAATGTTGGTCATGGGCAGCTTGATTGGGCACTTGGTCTACGGAGCCGTCGTCGGCGCGATCTATGGCCCCGTGAATGCTCAGAATGCACCCCAGACGAATTGAGAGAGCATCCCCCGCACTACCCCTGAGGCGCCGTGCTCGGCAGGGTTTTGCCATAGCTCGCATTCAGGCTGGGAGCCTGCCCCCACGAGTATGGATTCCCATCGCCGGCATGACACCTCAGGCCCCCTCACCTAGAGCGAGGGCGGCTTGACCGACCCAGAGCCGCCCTCATCCTCTCCTGCACAGGGCTTTAAACAGCAAGGAGGCCTCATGAAAGATCGAGCACAGAGAGCGCGCGAACAGCTCAGAGAGCAGACGATGGCCGAACGCATGAAGATCCTTGCCCAGATGGAGCGCGAGCGCGGCAGCAAAGTGGTCACGCTCATTCATCGCAAGGAGCCGTGGGCCGAAGGCGCCGACGCTGACAGCATCACTATCGAGGACAGCGAGCACGTGCTGATGCAGATTCGCAAAGCTTCTCCAGAGCAGCCCATTGATATTATCATTCACACGCCCGGCGGGCTGATACTGGCTGCCGAGATGATCGCGATGGCCTTGAAGCGTCATCCCGCCAAAGTGACGGCGATCGTGCCGTTCTATGCTATGAGTGGAGGCACGCTGATTGCCCTGGCCGTCGATGAGATCGTCATGGAGAGCTACAGTGTCTTAGGGCCCCTGGACCCGCAGATCAATGGCCGTCCGGCCAACGCTCTCATCGCGTTGCTTGAGCGCAAGCCGTTGGAAGCCATTGCAGACGATACGGTGGTCTTAGCCGATATTGCCCGTCAGGCCCTGCAAGAGATACAAGCGTTTATCCGGTGGCTGCTGGCAGGCCGCTTGGAAGAGAAACAGTTAGAGCAATTCGTCGAATTCATCACGGGCGGCTACGTCACCCATGACACGCCCATCTCGCTAGAGTCGGCCCAAGGCTTGGGCCTCAACGTCACTCAAGGCGTGCCGCCTTTGATTTATGACCTCTTCGAGACTTGTCACTTTGGTCAGGCAGAGCGACCACGCATCAACCGCTGGGGGCTGCTGTAGAGCGTCAATAGCGATAGCCGCGCGCTTCGTCTTCGCTGAACTCGACGCCCAGCCCTTCGGCCACACGGTTGACAAAGTTAAAATAGCTTGTAATCAGATTGATGCTGAGAATTTCATCATCGCTGAAGCCCGCTTTTTGAAGTTTTTCGACATCGTTACGGGTCAGGCTCGCGGGAGCCTGGGTGAGCTGGCGGGCATAGTCCAACATCGCTCGATCTTTCGCGTCCAACGGTGCTTGGGTGTAGTCCCGCTGCACCTGAGCGACAAAATCTTCATCTTTGACGTAGGCCCGCAGGGCTTCGGCGTGATGGCGCACACAGTAGGCGCAGCCGTTCAGCGCCGAGACGACCGTCGCTAAGAGTTCTCGCTGGTGACGGCTCAAGCCCGAGGGCCCGAGCATAATGGTCCTATAGAAATTCAAATGCGCCATCATCACCTCCGGCTGGAGGCTGTGCACCCTCATAATGTTCGCGACCTTGCCACGCGCCCTTCTGATCTCTTCGTAGTATTCTTTGAGCTTGCCTTGAGCTTCGGGTTCCTCAATCACGCGGATCCAAGCCATGAATGTTCACCTCACCAGATTGATTTTAAAGCTTTGACAAAGGCCAAAGCAAATGCTGTAAGCGCGCTTACAGACATCAAGCCCTCTAGCGTCTAAAATGAGCGCGGAGGTAGATTTAAGATGCGAGAGATTCTATTGGGTTTGGCAGTAGTCGCTGCTTTGGTAATCGGGATCGGAGTGCTGTATGGAGGCGCAGGGAAATTGAGCCCGCGCGATCAAGCGTACCTGAACGAGATGAAGCAGTTGCGCGGGTTTTTGGGGCAGGTCACGGATCAGCCTTTCAATCCCCCCTTGCCGGAGCATCTCTATCGCGTGGTCACGGATCAGAGCGGGCGTCCGGTAAGCGCGCTCTTCGTGCACTTTGACAAGCCCGTCGGCGCTGACCAGAGCATTCTCTATATCGGCGACGCCGTGCCTGGGCGCTTTTGCGACACGCCCGAAGTGCGTCAATTCATCGCTCAGGGCTATGTGCACTTCCACGCCAATCAGGCAGCGAGTATCGAGACCGGCCACGGAAACCCGGAGATGCCCGCGGGGACCGAAGGCTGGTGGCTGCGCCATATCGCTGCGGGCGACAAGACGATGATGGGAACGCCGACCACACCGGGGCAGGTTGACTTTCACGGCTCTGTAGAAATCCTTGAGCTGGGAGGAGTCACCGCCTATCCTAAGACGGTGACCTCTGATGAAGAATTCCTCCCAGCTGTTGAAGTTTACCGAGACCTGTATACGCCTGGCAACCCCGCAGGTGCCGCTCTACAGCGGTAAGTTCTCCAAGCATACCTTCACCCAGCCTCAGCTGGTAGTGCTCTACTGCCTCAAGATCAAGCTGGGCACTCCCTATCGGGAGCTGAGCGATTGGCTCGCTGAGATGCCGCGCCTCCGCAAGGCCTTGGGCTTAAAGAAGCTGCCCCACTTCACCACGAGGCCTTCCAGCGTCTGGGGGCAGTGGTGTGGCGGGTGCTGCAACGGCTCAGCGCTTCCCTACTCCAAGGGGATGGGGTCGCGGCGGTGGATGCGAGCGGCTGGGATCGTTCCTATGCCAGTCGCTCCTACACCCAACGGATCAAGCTGAAGCTGCAGGCGCTCAAGACGACGCTGTTAGTGGATACTGGTGCGCAGACGGTGCTGGATCTCCATGTGACCACCACCCGCAAGCACGACACCCAGATCGCGCCTCAGCTGACCGAGAGGAATCTGGAACGGTTCGAGGCGTTGGCGGCGGACAAGGGCTACG
>JBBIUX010000057.1:0-9238 GCA_037440025.1 Candidatus Fraserbacteria bacterium
TGGGGATCGCTGTGGTGCTGCATAACCTGTGGGTCTTTCTGAAGTGGGCAGCGGTCAGTTGGCCGCGACGCGGGCGAGGAGGGCGGCTACTCTGGGCTGCGGGCTTGCGTTTTGTGCGGCTGCTCTTATTCCTGGCCCATGCCGTGGAGAGACGGTTGGGGGCGGTCGAAGCGGTGCAGTTGCCGGTTAGATCCGTCTAAGGTGGCCATTGTGATCTACTGAGTCTAACCCTATTTCCGATCTTGCTGTAGTCATTAATGAGAATACGATCCGTAGTCTTGTCGTGATATTGCAGAGCACTAAAGTGATCGTTTCCAAGAATTCGATCCAGGGCAAGGCAGAGGTTGGAGGTGCCGGTATTGCTATAGAGGATTCCGGGGGCGTTGTGGTTTCGGATAACTTCCTTGAATGGGGCAGCGGAGTGTTGCTTTCACAGTCCTGGTTGATTGAGATGACCCGTAACATCATCAAGAAGAGTTTTGCTGGTGTCCATATAGAAGGATCAAAAGTCTCGCTGGTGGACAACCAGATTGAGCAGAATGGGTGGGGTGTCGTCGTTGCATCGAGATGGCGAGGACCATTGGACTCCTTGGTAGGGCTGACTGGCAATCGCATCACCCAACAAGAGTACTACGGCTTGGTAGTGGAGAGGCTGGAGTATATAGCTACGTGCCAGGGCAATCACATTCGCGACAATAAGCAAGGCGACTACAGAGTACAGTCTCCTACTATATCCTTCTTCGGCCAGCCCAGGCGTGATCCTGCTGCGGAAGAGAAGCTCCGCCAACAATGCGAAGGAGGCTAACTGCCACCCCCTGGCCGCCGGGGTTTCGCAAGTAACGACATTGAGGACGGCAATCTCGCTACGACGTCCAGAGCGCCTTGAAATACTCCCGACGCATCAACGCGATATTTTTAATAGAAATATTCTTCGGGCAGACGGCTTCACACTCGCCGTGATTGGAGCAATTCCCAAAGCCCTCTCTGTCCATCTGCGCGACCATGCGCAGAGCGCGGCGCTGGCGCTCCGGTTGCCCTTGAGGAAGGAAGGCAAAGTGCGCGATCTTAGCGCTGACGAAGAGCGAAGCCGACGCGTTCGGGCAGGCTGCAACACACGCGCCGCAACCAATACACGCCGCAGCATCAAAGGCTTGCTCGGCAATTTCTTTCGCGATCGGAAGGCTATTTGCATCAGGCGCGCTGCCGGTGTTGACCGAAATATACCCACCAGCAGCCATAATGCGATCCAGAGTGCTCCGATCAACCACCAAATCTTTCACGACGGGAAAGGCTTTGGCCCGGAAGGGTTCGAGGGTGATCGTCTCGCCATCTGTGAAGTCACGCAGATACTGTTGACAGGCTGTTCTGCCCCGTTTGGGACCGTGCGCGACACCGTTAATGACAAAACCGCAGGTGCCACAAATCCCTTCGCGGCAGTCGCTGTCGAACTCCACGGGGGCTTCGCCTTTTTTTATCAGTTCTTCATTGAGTACATCTAGCATTTCCAAGAGCGACATATCGGGTGAGACGTCTTTCACTGTATACGAGACGAACTTGCCCGGTGTATGCGCATTGGGCTGGCGCCAGATGCGCAGATGCAGGGTCATCTTTTTACTCATATCACTTATAGCTCCTCACCGTTGGCTTGACGAACTCGAACTCCAATGGCTCTTTGTACAGTTCCGGCTGGCTGTGATCGCCAGCGTAGGCCCACGCCGCAACGTAACAGAACTTCTCATCGTTGCGCAGGGCTTCGCCATCGGGCGTCTGATATTCTTCACGGAAGTGTGCCCCGCACGACTCTTCTCGGTGCAGTGCGTCTATCGCTATCAGTTCTCCCAGTTCGATAAAATCGGCGACCCGCCCGGCCATCTCCAGGCTCTTGTTGAGCATATCGTTGCTGCCGGGGACTTTGAGATCGTTCCAGAACTCCTCGCGCAGTTGGCGGATTTTTTCTATCGCCGTCTGGAGCCCCTGGGCATTGCGTGCCATGCCCACGTGATCCCACAAGAGCGCCCCCAGCTCACGATGGAATTCTAGCACGGTCTTTTCGCCCTTGATGGACAAGAGCTTCTGGAGCTTCGCCGTAACTTCGTTTCGGACATCGCGAAATTCGCTCTGCTCAGTTGCAGCTTTGGGAAGTTTTGCATTGGCGAAGTAATCCCCTATGGTATACGGGATGACAAAGTATCCGTCGGCAAGTCCCTGCATCAGGGCGCTCGCTCCCAAACGATTGGCCCCGTGATCGGAGAAGTTGGCCTCGCCCAGCACAAAGAGCCCGGGGATCGTGCTCGTTAAGTTATAGTCTACCCAGAGCCCACCCATCGTGTAGTGAATCGCCGGGTAGATGCGCATGGGCATTGTGTAGGGGTTCTCGCCGGTGATGTGCTGGTACATTTCAAAGAGATTGCCGTATCTCTCTTTGATGTAGTCAATACCCCGTTCACGAATTGTGTCGGAGAAGTCCAGATAGACCGCCTTGCCCGAGGCTCCGACACCGCGCCCTTCGTCGCAGACGGCCTTGGCTGCACGGGAAGAAATATCTCTCGGAGCTAGATTCCCATAGCTGGGGTATTTTCGTTCCAAATAATAATCGCGCTCGTCTTCGGGGATTTCGTGGGGCGGGCGGGTGTCGCCTTTCTTCTTGGGGACCCAGACGCGCCCGTCGTTGCGCAAGCTCTCGCTCATCAGCGTCAGCTTCGATTGATAGTCTCCCGTCACCGGGATACACGTCGGATGGATCTGAGTGAAGCACGGGTTGGCGAAGAGCGCGCCCCGTTTATAGCAGCGCCAGATCGCCGTGGCATTAGAATTTTTCGCATACGTTGCGAGAAAATATGCATTCCCGTAGCCGCCGGTGCAGAGCACCACGGCATCGCCCGCGTAGGACTCTAATTCCCCGGTGATGAGATTGCGACAGACGATCCCCCGCGCGTGCCCATTGACGATCACCACATCGAGCATCTCCCGGCGCGGATAGAGCGCGACGCGCTTCTCACCTACTTGGCGCATCATCGCACTGTACGCGCCTAAGAGCAATTGCTGTCCCGTCTGGCCGCGGGCATAGAACGTGCGCTCGACTTGAGCGCCGCCGAAGGAGCGCGTATCTAACAGTCCGCCGTACTCGCGGGCGAAGGGCACACCTTGGGCCACACACTGGTCAATAATATTGAGGCTTAACTCGGCTAGCCTATAGACGTTGGATTCACGGGCGCGATAGTCGCCCCCTTTCATAGTGTCATAGAACAAGCGCCAGACGCTGTCTCCGTCGTTTTTATAGTTTTTCGCGGCGTTGATGCCGCCCTGAGCAGCAATAGAGTGCGCCCGCCGGGGAGAGTCCTGAATACAGAATGCTTTCACGGTATATCCCAACTCGGCCAAAGAGGCAGCCGCCGACGCGCCCGCCAACCCCGTCCCCACAACTAAGATCGTATATTGGCGCTTATTGGCCGGGCTCACCAGCTTGATCTGGTTCTTATAGCGCGTCCATTGGCTCTCCAAAGGGCCGCTCGGCGCTTTGGCATCTAGTTTTGCTAGAGTCATCATCGCACTCCTAGAGCGAAAAGTACACCCACACGGGGATCACAATAAACCCGATAGCCAACGCCAACGCCACGACCAGCCCGCCGGTGTACCAGACGGGGGTCCAGCGGGGATGGTATGCACCCAAAGACTGCAGGGCGCTCCAGAACCCGTGCCGCAAGTGGAACCCCAGAAAGACCATCACGGCGACATAAGCGACGACGTTCCAGGGATTGCTGAAAAATTCCACGACGAGCTTGTGCAGATCGCGCATGGCCACCCCGTCAACCTCTACGGTATAGTGCGGACCAAATCGAAACGTTATGACATGCCAAATAACAAACGCCAGCAGCACCAGCCCCGTGTAGATCATCGTTTGAGAGGAGAGCGTTTTGCGGCTGGCCCCGCCGGCGGCTCGCACGACCTCGTAGCCCGACGGCCGTGCCTTCAATTTGTCCCAATAGACAGCAAGGGCACTCCAGATGTGCACGAGAAAGAACGCCAACAAGCCTAACTCCATTACAGTAAGCAGTGGGCCTAAACTGAAGAGAAAGTGCACCCACCGATTGTAATCAGCAGGGTTGCCGGTGAACAACAGCAAATTCTCCGACAGATGGACGCTCACAAAGAGAAAGAGCCCAATGCCTGTGATCGCGTTGACGATCTTCTTCGCTACCGAAGATCGCGGGATGAACGACATGCGCTCTCATCTCCCTGACTTCTTAATTGCGTAATTTTACCTGCTCGAGTGGCCCTCTGGCAAAAACGCTCCCAGATATACCGCACAGAAGGAGAGCATACCATGATCTCGGTCAGGCCGGCAGGGGACAGCTCGCGCGCCACCTTTACTTTCGCGCCAAATTTGCTAAACTGAAACGTCCGCAAGGGGCTTACAGATATGAACAAACGGACCAAGATTGTCTGCACCATCGGGCCGGCTTGCTCCAAGGCCGAGACGATGCAAGCCATGATCGCAAGCGGCATGAACGTCGCACGCATCAATATGTCTCATGGCACGCACGAGGAGCACCGGGCCGTGATCGAGCGCGTGCGATCGGTCGCTGAGACCTTGGGGGTCCCCATCGCCGTCATGGTGGATACCAAAGGGCCTGCTATACGAACAGGAGAACTAAAGACAGAAAAGATTCGCTTGCGTCAAGGACAAAAGCTTACATTGCTGGAAGAGCCCGTCCTCGGTGACGACACGCACATCTCCATTAGCTATAAGGGCTTGTCGCAGTACGTGAAGCAGGGAACCAAGATATTACTGGCCAACGGCGAGATTGAACTGACGGTTCTCGAAGTGCAGCCGGGCCGGATCATCTGCGAAGTCAAGAACTCCCGTGAATTAGGCGAGCGCAAGCGCGTCAGCATTCCCGCAGTGAGTTTGCCCGGCATTGCACAGACCGACGAAGACGATATACACTTCGCCCAGCAGATAGGAGTTGATTATATCGCAGCCAGCTTTGTGCAAACCGGCCTAGATATTGATCACATTCGTCGGATTCTGGGCAAGAGCGATATTGAGATCATCGCGAAGGTCGAGACCCGCGAGGCCGCCAGAAATATTGATGATCTGATTGCAGCCTCCGATGGGGTGATGGTCGCCCGGGGTGATCTGGGCGTGGAGTTGCCCCCGGAAGAAGTGCCACTCTTACAGAAAGAGATCGTGAAAAAGTGCAATCGCGCGGGCAAACCCGTCATCATTGCGACGCAGATGCTCAAATCCATGACGGAGAACCCAGCACCGACGCGCGCCGAGGTCGCCGACATCGCCAATGCCATTCTCGATGGGACAGATGCGATCATGCTCTCCGAAGAGACGGCCGTGGGGCACTATCCCGTCGAAGCGGTACGCATGATGAGCCGCATCGCCGAACGCATCGAGCAATCGTCAGCGATGTATCACAGATACGAAACGAGTCAGGGCACCGTTACGGAAGCCATCGGGGAGTCGGCTTGCCAGATCGCCGACAGGATCGGAGCCACTGCGATCATTCCCTCGACCACGTCTGGTTCGACGGCAAAACTGGTGGCGAAATTCCGGCCGCGCACACCGATTATCGCCGTCACGTATACGGAGCGAGCGCGCAATAAGCTGGCGCTCGTGTGGGGAGTCTATCCTGTGCAAGTCGACTTCTTGAAAGACACGGACGCCATGCTCACATTGTCCATTGAAGCCGCGTCGAAAGCGGGACGCTTACCAGCGGGCTCGCCGGTCGTGATCACCGCCGGTGTGCCTTTTGGCGTCCCTGGGACAACCAATCTCATTAAAGTCGAGCGGGTCTGACCACTCAAGAGGTGCACAATTCTTTATGAATACGAACAAGACTGTCATCATTGCTTTGGGCGGAAATGCGCTGCTCAACCCCAATACAAACGGGGCGATTAGAGAGCAGATGCAAACGATCGAACGCAGTTGCCAGGCGATCACGGAGATCATTCACGAAGGCTATCGAGTCGTCCTGACGCACGGGAACGGCCCCCAGGTTGGCCAACTGTTAATTCAGCAAGAAGAAGCAAAAAAACTGGTGCCGCCATTGCCCTTGGACGTCTGCGGCGCGATGACTCAAGGACAGCTTGGGTATCTGCTCCAGCAGAAATTGAGCGAAGCCTTGCAGCAAGTGGGCTTGTCAAGACCGGTCATCACCGTGATAACTCAAGTGCGCGTCGAGCGCGATGATCCGGCGTTTTCGCACCCGACCAAGCCCATCGGCCCTTTTTATTCTGACAAAGAGCGTTCTGCCTTGGAGCAGAAGGGCTATGTGCTAAAAAGAATCGCCAAGGGGGCTAAACCGTGGCGGCGGGTGGTGGCTTCGCCGGAGCCAAAAGAGATTTTGGAAATTGGGAGCATCAAAGCGCTGCTGGCAGCGGGTTCGATTGTCATCGCCTGCGGCGGCGGCGGGGTGCCTGTAGTTCGCGAAAACGGTCGCTGGCAAGGAATCGAAGCCGTGATTGACAAAGACTTAGCCTCAGCACTATTAGCACAAGAGCTGGGTGCTGAGCTTTTGTTGATTTTAACAGACGTCGAGCAGGTAGCGCTCCACTTTGGCACGCCGCACCAAGTCTTTTTGGAGAAGCTCTCGGTGCGCGAAGCGAGAAAGTATCTCTTCGAGGGGCATTTTCCGGCGGGGAGCATGGGACCGAAAATTGAAGCCGCTGTGCGTTTTGTTGAACGAGGCGGGGAGAGAGCGTATATCACATCACTCCGTAATGCCAGGGAAGTGCTGGTCGGGCGGGCAGGGACGGAGATCTGTCGTGATGAATATGCTTGACAGTTTTGAGTTTATTAGCTAATATAGCAACAACACGCTTTCCCAGCCGAGGTGGCGGAATTGGCAGACGCGCACGTTTGAGGGGCGTGTGGAGTCATCCGTGGGGGTTCGAGTCCCCCCCTCGGCACCAGAAATATCACACTCTACCAGCCCGATTCACGCCCTGCCCACCCAAGATGCGACTGCTTATCCCCTACTCTCTGCAATGGCATTGCCACAAAACTTGAACGTGTGCTCCTGTACTTGTTATAATAGACCGAAATTCCTCGGTAGCTCAGCGGTAGAGCAACCGGCTGTTAACCGGTGGGTCGCAGGTTCGAATCCTGCCCGAGGAGTACGAGCCATACCCAGATCTGAATCTTCTTCTTCTTAAGTTGGCTTTCCTAAACTCGGGGGAAATCGTAACTGAGCGCGAATGCAATCCGTGCACAGCTTGGAAATCAAATATCGAAAGGAAAGGGACAATGGACGCCCAGCGTTTACGAGAACACTGGCAGGATGAGGGTGAATCGGCCTATCTCTATCGCGTCTTAGCAGAAGTGGACCCCGACCGCAAACGTCAGCGGCTCTATCACAAGCTCGCCGATGTCGAGACGCAACACCAGCAGAGCTTTGCCAAGCTTTTAGCTGACCAAGGGGTGCGTGTGGGGGAATTTCGTCCGGGGCTGCGGGCACGACTCTTGGGCTGGATGGCGCGGCGTGGCGGCGCGGCTACCGTGCTCAAGCTGCGCATCGTCGACGAAGCCAGCGAAGTCAAAAACTATCTGCGCGAGAAGTCGAGCATGGCCACAGGCGAAGCCGCGAAGATCTCGCAACAAGTTGCCCGCGACGAAGCAATCCACGCTGAGACGCTGATGAAGCTTACCGGCAGCGGCGGCGAGCCGTGGCACCGCATGGAATCTGGGGGCTTTTTGCGCAACGTCGTCTACGGCTTCAACGACGGCTTGACGGCCAACTTCGGGCTCGTGATGGGCGTGCTCGGCGCACAAGTTCACGAATTTATTGTGCTCTCAGGGTTAGCGGGCTTAGTGGCCGACGCGCTCTCGATGGGATCGAGTGGGTATCTTGCAGCCAAAAGTGAGCAAGAAGTCTATCAGCACGAGATCGAGCTGGAGCGCGAAGAGATCGAGCTCATGCCCGAAGTCGAAGCTGAAGAGTTGGCGTTGCTCTACGAAGCGAAGGGGATGCCCGCGGAGGCGGCGCGCCAAGCTGCTGCTCAAGTGATGGCCGATCCCCAGATTGCCCTCCAAGAAAAAGCCCGTGAAGAGCTGGGCATTGCTTCGGAGATGGGCTCTCCGTTACGCGAGGGCGTGATCACCGGAACGGCGACCGCGTTTGGGGCGCTCATTCCCGTTGTGCCCTTCTTCTTCGGCAGCGGCCCCGTAGAAATTTGGACGTCGTTTACGATCAGTATGCTCTCGCACTTCGGGGTAGGGGCGGCGCGCAGTCTCTTCACCGGGCGCGGCGTCTTTCGCAGCGGACTCGATATGTTCTTGGTTGGGCTGGGAGTCGCCATAGTAGGGTATTTGGTAGGGATGCTCATTGAGCATTTGTGAAAGAATGCCCCATAAATTTGACCCAAAGAACATCGAGCGTCTGGACAACCCGGAGCGGGTCCGCTGGCAGAGCGTCGAGAAGTTTTTAGGGCTTTTGCAGCCGTGGGCCAGCATGAGCTACGCCGACATCGGCTGCGGTGTGGGGTATTTCACGCTTCCCGTTGCAGAGCGCATCGGACCCCAGGGACGCGTCTATGCTGTGGACATCCAAGCGGAGATGCTGGAAGAGCTGGCCCGGCGCGCTCGCGCTCGCGGGCTGAGCAATATTCTCACAGTGCGCTGCACCGAGCGCGAGATCCCCATTACTTCGGACTCTGTTGATGCCTGCTGTCTGGCGAACGCGTTTCACGAGCTGGAAACCCCCAGCGTTTTTCTGCGTGAGATCCATCGGTTGCTCAAGCCGGGCGGGAGATTTTTCGCCATAGACTGGAAGGCCATCGAGACGCCGATGGGGCCGCCCCTGAGCGAGAGAGTCCCGTTGGAGAAGCTGATGGAGAACGTGCGCGCGGCGGGATTCGTGCGGTTGCGTACACATGAGATCTATCCGTATCATCATGTCTTAGAAGCGCGAAGACCATAACCACGATGGACGAGAGGGTATAAGATGCTCCAGGGAACTGAAGCCGATGCCCGAATGGTCATAGATCGGCTCCTTCGGGAAGCAAGCTGGGATATAGAAGACAAGTCTCAAGTTTTGACGGAGGAGTCCACGGCAGGATACGCGCAGCGAGACAACTTATTTAGGAGACTGCACCGCTAGGCTCTGTAGACATCCTTGAGCTGGGAGGGGTCACCGCCTATCATAGGACGGTGACCCACGATGAAGAACTCCTCCCAGCTCCTGAAGTTTACTGAACTCTGTATGCAACTGGCAAGCCAGCAGGT
>JBBIUX010000058.1:0-8911 GCA_037440025.1 Candidatus Fraserbacteria bacterium
CACCACCTGACGGCTGGTCTGCCACAGCCGAGCGGTCTGCTGGTAGGTCTGCACGAGGTGGCGTCTTGCTTCGCTCTTGTTCATCCGGTACACTTCCTGGTACGATAGTTCCATAGCGTGCATCCTTTCTGGGCGCTCTTCCAGAGTTTGGCCCATGAGAGGATGCCCGCTTTCTTGAGCCATGTCCAGAGTTCCCCCTGGTAACGATCTCTTGGCGCAGCGACCGAAAGCTCTTGACAGGGTCTTGGAATCGTTGCAAGAGTCCCTGAAGCTCTGTATAATCACGTACCATATATAGCCTAAGCAAATATCCTGATGAACTTTCGGGAGGTTGAATCTCTATGAAGAAGGCAGTGATCATTGTCAGCGTCCTAGCGCTGGCGTTTCTGATCGGCTTGACCATTGATTGGTCGTTACAACACCAGAACCCTGTTGTCCAGCAGACCCCGTCGGTGATAGAGCAGCCCCAATCGCTCCCGCCAATTTCCGAAAAGAAAGTACCGGAAGCCTCTGTCGCTTTGGCTCAGGCGACGACGCCTGCTGCACCAAGCACCGATCTCCTCTCGCAACTGACCAAAGAACAGATCGAGCAATTGATCGTCGCGGCGGGCCAGAACGCCGTCAAGATCGCGATTCAGAAAGCCGGCCCAGCCGTGGTCCAGCTCGAGGTCATCAGACAAAGTTCTGGCCGGAACCCCTTTGAAGATCTTTTTGACGACCCCTTCTGGCGTCGGTTCTTTGGCGACCCCTTCACCCCAGAGCGCGGCATCGAACGCTCTCTCGGCAGCGGCTTCGTCACGGAATTTCAGGGCCAGAAGGTTATTATCACCAATAATCACGTCGTCCAAGGCGCCACGAGCATTCGCATAACGTTCCCCGATCGGCGCAGCGTGGAGGGCGAGCTCGTCGGCGGTGATGCGTTCTTAGATGTCGCCGTGGTGCGCTTGAAGGACTCGAATGCCCACGAGCTGCCCACCGTCGCGTTAGGCGATTCGGACAAGATTGAGATCGGCGACTGGGCCATTGCCATTGGAAATCCTCTGGGCTTTCAGCACACCGTCACCTCCGGGATCATCAGCGCGCTCCATCGCGACTTCCCCAAGCCCGATGGCTCCGGTACTTTTCAAGATATGATCCAAACAGACGCCGCGATCAACCCGGGGAATTCCGGCGGCCCACTATTAGATGCGCTGGGGCGCGTCATCGGCATCAACACAGCGATTGCCGTCAACGCCGAGGGGATCAATTTTGCCATTCCCATTAACGCCGCATTGCGCGTCCTGCCCAGTTTGTTAGCCACCGGAAAGGTGAGTCGAGCATGGTTGGGCGTGGTCATCCAAAATCTGACAGAAGAGATCGCGCAACAATTTGGGGTCGAGCCCGAATCGGGCGTCTTGATCGCCGATGTGCGCCCCGACGGGCCTTCGCATGGAATCTTGCAACGGGGCGACATCGTCTTGGGCGTGGAAGGCGTACCCGTTCGGCAAATCTCAGAACTTCAGCAGGCGATCATGTACCGTCCAGTGGGCTCGAAGGTTCAACTAGAGATCGTGCGCAACGGGGAAAAGCAAACAGTCGAAGTGACGTTGGGTGAGCGGCCGAGCGAGCAAGCGCTGATGGGCACCGGCGTGCCCGGTCAGCCAACCCCGCAAGGGCAAGGCCTAGAAAAGTTTGGGCTGAAAGTGCAGGCGCTCACGCCCAGCAACAGTGAAGGCGTGGTCATCGAATCAGTACAGCCGGGGAGCCGGGCGTTCTGGGCCGGCTTGCAAGTGGGCGATCTCGTTATAGAAATCAATCGTCAACAGATCAAGACACTGGACGATTGGAACAGATTCGTGAGCGAGCTGCCCGATGATGCTCGTGTCGTGTTGACGATCATCCCGCGTGGTGGGGGCAGCACGCGCTTCGTGCCGTTGCGGTAGGAATCTGTCTAGAGTCTGAGAGTCTGGGGTCTGAGGGTCTTTTGACTCTTGACCCTGGACTCTTGACTTTTCTTGGAGTTGCGCAAGGCCCTATCTTCTGAATATAATTCCACGAAGTGCCCGGAGAGTGGCGCAGCCTGGTTTAGCGCGCACGGTTCGGGACCGTGAGGTCGCGGGTTCAAATCCCGCCTCTCCGACCAAAAAGATTGAATCTCACACGTGTTCTTTGGTGGCTTCTCTTTCTCAGCTACGCCGGGCTGATCTTTTGGCTTTCCGATGGCCCAATTCCTGCAGGTGTGCCGTTCATCGAGTGGCCCGGTGCTGATAGACTCTATCACTTCTTCGAGTACGGGCTTCTGAGTCTCTTGGCGCTGCAAGCGATCTCTCCCCGGACGCGGCGGCAGTTTCTCAGTGCGCTCTTGCTCTGCTGGCTGTACGGTTTCCTTGACGAAGTGCATCAGTCGTGGGTGCCGGGCCGTAGCGCCGATGTGATGGACTGGCTCACTGATGGCCTAGGGATCGCTGCCGTAGGTTGGCTATGGGCGCGGCGGCGGCGTCAGATGGTGCTATTTCGTCGGGAACCTGATCGAGTGAGGCAAGAATAGGGAGATCATAGACCCGTCCGGCCTGGCGGCCGACGGCATACAGATCGCCTTGATAGCCGAAGGCACGTAAATTGGCGATGATGTAGCGAGCCAGATTATCAGGGCGCTCCGAGACACCGATGACAACAAGGTTGCAGGGATGAAATATCTTCGACATGAACGCATCTGGGCTCATATTCTCATATCGCTGTATGGTACTGGAAACGTGAGCTCGTGCGCAAACTGAAAAAGACGGTTGCGGCTGCAGGCAGAATCTGTTAATGTTGCTTTCGAGGGATGAAATGAATCCGGCCCTGACTCGCATCAGATTCTCCCGTTGCGGCCAAGCCATAGAGCCCATTTCGCCCTACATGATTTGAGGGGGGTGAGCTATATGGCCTTTGGGCAACGGAAGATGTACGATGTCTCGCACCTCGGGCTCAAGTGTGCCAGTTGTGGTGCAGCGATTACTGAGCTCCCGTTTCAGCCGAGTTCTGATCGGCCGGTCTACTGCCGTGAGTGCGCGCGCAAGCGTAGCAATCGCGGCGGCGGAGGGCGCGGCCCAAGTCGTCGCTACTAAACCATACAGACATCAAGCCGACGTAGGGACGGTTCCGTGAACCGCCCCTACGTCTTCTCTTCTTACGATAGAATTTCGCGCTTCTCCGAAAAAGAGAAAAGTGATCGTTCCAGACGGTAGTTCTATCACCGACGGTCTCCTTCAAACACTTCACGGAATCGAGCCATTATAACAGATACTTCATCTCCTTGATAAAAGCGGATGAAAAGAGTATGCTTTTCTGTGAAGTAACTTCTGGGAGCAGCAGCGAGAATGAACCGGCGCCCTAACCGTTTGGCCAGCGAGACGAGCCCGTACTTGCTTCAGCACGCGTGTAATCCTGTAGATTGGTATCCCTGGGGCGAAGAGGCTTTGCATCGCGCGCGACGTGAAGACAAGCCCATCTTTCTCTCCATTGGCTATTCGGCGTGTCACTGGTGCCATGTCATGGAGCGCGAAAGTTTTGAAAACGAAGAGATCGCCCGCTTTCTCCATGAGCACTTTATCAGTATCAAAGTGGACCGAGAAGAGCGTCCAGACATAGACGAAATCTATATGACCGCCGTTCAAATTATGACGGGGCAGGGCGGTTGGCCGCTGACGGTCTTTCTTACCCCGGATGCGCAGCCCTTCTATGGCGGCACGTACTTTCCCCCTGAAGACCGCTGGGGCCGTCCGGGATTGCTCACCGTGCTCAAAGCCGTCGTCGAGCTATATAGCAAAGAACGGAACAAGATCGTCGAGCAAGCTCAACGCCTGACACAACACCTCCGGAGCGTACAGCCCTCACA
Organism: Candidatus Fraserbacteria bacterium; assembly: GCA_037440025.1. Lineage (GTDB taxonomy): Bacteria > Bipolaricaulota > Bipolaricaulia > RBG-16-55-9 > DRXL01 > JANXCC01. Next base: position 3,857 of record JBBIUX010000058.1, read on the forward strand.
ACCAAACACTGGGCTGCTCACCCTCGACTTGCTCCGGCGAGCCTACTTGCACTCCCTTCAGAGTTTTGACCGCGAGCACGGCGGCTTCGGCGGCGCACCGAAGTTCCCACACAGTATGGAGCTCAGTCTCCTGCTCCGATACTGGTACCATACGAAAGACCCTGATGCGTTACAGATAGTCGAGTTCTCTTTAGAAAAGATGGCCCGCGGGGGCATCTATGACCAATTGGGTGGAGGCTTCCATCGGTACTCTGTAGACGCCCAGTGGCGCGTTCCCCATTTTGAAAAGATGCTCTACGATAACGCCTTGCTGGTCTGGACATATCTCGAAGCCTATCAAGCCACGAAAAAATCTCTCTATCGTCGGATCGTCGCCGAGACGCTCGCATACGTGCTGCGAGAGATGACCAGCCCGGAGGGCGGCTTTTACGCTTCCCAAGATGCCGATACACTCAAGGGAGAAGGGGCGTTCTTCGTCTGGACACCTGAGCAGATAAAAGCCGCACTCGGCGAGGAAGACGGCGCGAAAGCCTGCGAATACTTTGGCGTCACCGAGTCGGGCAATTTTGATGGCGGCGCGAGCGTCTTGCACGTGCCTTACGCGCTCGAAGAGTTCTCGGTCAAAGTCGGGATGGTACTGCCGGAGTGTGAGAGGCGGCTGGCGCACGCCCAGCACCAGCTCTTCGAAGCCCGTGAGCGGCGAGAAAAACCCGCTCGTGACGAAAAAGTTCTCACGGCGTGGAACAGCCTGACGGTCTCGGCTTTCGCGCGAGCGTATCAAGTCTTAGGACACGAAAAATATCTCCGTGCGGCCCAGGACGCCACACGCTTCTGTCTGACGCGCTTAAAAAGAGACGGAAAACTCTGGCGCAGCTACAAAGACGGGCAAGCACAATTCAATGCGTATCTTGAAGATTACGCGCTGCTGGTCACGGCTCTGCTTGATCTCTACGAAGCAGATTTCGATCTGTTTTGGGTAAGAGAGGCGAAGGCCCTGAGCGCCGCGATGGTCGAGCAATTCTGGGATGACGATGCCGGAGGGTTTTTCTTCACAAGCAACGATCACGAAAAGCTCCCGGTGCGCACGAAGAGCGCCTACGATGGCGCGACGCCCTCGGGCAACTCGGCGGCAGTCTTTGCATTGCTGCGCCTCGCAGAGCTAACGGGGGATCAGACGTTGCGGGCAAAAACCGAACGGACGCTGCGCCTCTTTCGCGATCTGATGGAACAAGCGCCTCAAGGAGTCTCCTATATGCTCAGTGCGCTTGATTTCTATCTCACCCCGACGATGCAAATCGCCATCGTTGGCGCACGAAGCGAAGCTCAGACAAAAGAATTTCTAGAGATAATCCAGGGTCGCTTTCTCCCAAACAAGATCGTCACCTTGAGCGATCCAGCAGAAGAAAAGGAGCCAGAGATGTTCATCTCTTTGCTCAGAGAGAAGAGCCCCGTCAACGGCGCTCCGGCAGTCTATCTTTGTGAGCATGACTCGTGTCGCGCGCCGATCACTGAGGCAGAAGAGTTGGAGAAGCACTTACGAAAAGCAACAAGTGACAGACGATACGTATTTGCATAGAACACCGACAATCGCTTACTGACGGGGTAGGTCGTAAAGGATGTGAGTCTAGCACTACTTGGCTGCCCGTAGCGTCCCAAAGTCAAACCGGCTTCACCGTAACTTTCCCCTGTCCAGACTATCCAAAACTACCAGAGAATGCCTCTATTTCCCAGAAGATCGCCTTTGTTGTACGTCAAAAACGAAAAATGAACGGCTGGACGCAGGATCAGCTTGCCCAGAGAGCCAAGGTCAGCACAAATACTTTGAGCCAGCTGGAGCGCAATCCCACTCCCCTTAGAATGGTATCCATAGCCAAGGTTCTCCATAATCTGGGCATCTCCTTCGAGGCATCCTGAGCGCAGCGAAGGCTCAGGGCCGAAGGGCTCAGGGTGACAGACGGATGCTTCAGCATCGTTCGCAAACTCGATCAGCTGGACTCGGTGACGACCTTGGACGAATTGCGCGTTCCGCCTGGGAATCGACTGGAATCTCTGACCGGAGATCGTCACGGCCAATATAGTATTCGGATCAATGAGCGCTATAGTATCTGCTTTGTCTGGACTGATGCCGGAGCGGAGCAAGTGGAGATTGTGGATTACCATGCCGGGCTGTCGCCGGTGTTGGTCATGACTACGGCGGGCGATTGCTCTAACTCCACGCTCCGGGAGACATAGGTCGTCCTCAACGAATGCCAACTGATAACAAACCCCAGCGCCTGTTTACTATATTTCTGGATAATCCGCTCGACGGTCTTGGCTGAGAACGGAAAGAGATACTGCGGCGTCTTCTCCAGCGAGTTGAGGTACTTCTGCGCTGTTTGACGACCAGAGCTTGCTTGGCTCTCACTGCCGGCAGCTTTTTCATATCTCTCTCACCCTTACAACCCTAGGACAAGTTTCAACTTCGCGCCGACCGCGCGGAGGTCACGGGCTGTCAGATGCCCCAGATGATGGCGCACCAGCGCCGGATCAAGGGTTACGAGGAACGACTTCACCAAGGAAGGCATGAGCAGCCCGGCCTGTTGCCAATCCTGCAGCCGGGAGTCGGTTGGCGCAAGATGAGCTGGAATCTGCCCGGTGATCGCGGCGAGGATGATGTCAGGTTCAGACTGGTGGTACGTGCTCCCGCTCACCACCACCGCAGGCCGCTGCTTGGTCGTGGACAGATCAGAATATGGGAACGGCACGAGCACGACGTCGCCGCGCTGAAAGCTATGCCCTGCCATGTCCCTTCGGCCTCCAGTTATCATACGCAGCATCCTTGTCGTTATCCCAGATGCGACGCAACGCGGACTCAGACAAAGCAGCCCAACTGCGACGATCGGAAGCTGTCCAGGAGAGCACTTGGCCTTTGGCTTCAAGATAGCGGCGAGCGGCCTCGCGGAAGAGCTCACTGCGGGTACGTTTCTCCTGGCGTGCCAGCTGGTCGATCTCGGCGAGCAACTCCGGAGGCAGCGAGATGTTGATGACTTTCGCGGCCATGATGAACCTCCTTATGGAAGATTTACCCAAGGATTATACAATTACCAGTACAGGGCGTCAAGTTGTCTTAAACTCTTTAGTAATAGGACATCGGGGCTTAAAAAGGCCAGTTTTGGGCGTTGAACCAGGCCGGAAAGGGGCAAAACTGTCCTAATTGGGGCGAGCACGTACTCCTTGAACGGGTCGAGCTTGCTCGGCTTCCTCTTGCGCGCTCTGGGTCGGGGAGGCCGAGCAGACTGGAGATACTTGCGTACGGTCTTGCGATCCCGCCCAGTGCGTCGGGCGATCTCACTCACGGACACGCCGTGGTTGTGTAGGTCTTTGAGGTTCATCCATTCCTCCAGATGCAGCATCAGTCCCATCCACCTTTCCAATCGTGAACATACCAGTTAGCTCTTTCCACGGGTCTTTGGTCTCTCTAACTTGCTGTGGAAGAGAGTCTTCTTTCTGCACAGTGTCACCTCTTCATTATATTACCCCGTAGCTTTAAAAAAGGCCACCTTTGACGAAGAGGTGCTATCTGCCTGTCTTCTTTGTTAAAAGCAAAGCCCCCGCTGTGCGAGCCGGGGGCCTTCTCGTTTCCCATACGACTTATGGTTTTGAGCACTAGCAGGATGAGCCGTGAGTGCGGATCCGTAAGACTGGTTGCCTGAAGTGCTGACTAGTGCTATAGTCGGGGCATGATTATCTTTCTGGCCAAGGCTGGCAGAAATGCCAAATACTATGTCCTGAGACGCAACTTTTGGGATGAAAAGGCCAGAGCTGTCAGGCAGCAGTATCTGGCGTATGTTGGCGCTACGCCTGCCATTACATTGGAAAAGGCCCGTGAGATTGCCCAAAAGATCGGCTGTTCTCTGGAAGAGCTGAAAGCTGTGAACGGGTTGAAGATTGTTGATGAGGCAAAGCGGGCTGTGAAGAAGAAATCATAAATCTCTCCGAGGTAGCTTCCAGATAAGGCCCAGTAACCAACTTGACAGCATCACAGTATCTTTATATATTGGTATGAAGAAATTCATACCAGAGGTGAGATCATGTCTTCCGAAACCGTGAAGATTGGAGTAAGTCTGTCCAAAGAAAAGTTCAGTGCTGTGGAGAAGATGCGCAAGAAGTTCAAAAAGACTAGGAGTGCCCTGATCTCTGAGGCCATCGGACTGTGGATCAAAGACAAAAAGGAAGAAGAGCTCGTCAAGCAATACGTGGCCGGATATAAAAAACACCCCGAAACCAAGAAGGAGATCGAAGAGGCTTTAGTGATCTCCCAACAGGCCTTTGAATCTGAGGAGTGGTAGGAATGAGGCGCGGGGAGGTCTGGTGGGCCAACCTGCCTGCCCCGGCGGGAAGAAGACCTGTAGCTCTTGTTTCGAGAAATGAGGCCTACAAGGTTCGGGATTTGATCATGGTGGCTCCGGTCACCACGAAAATACGTAACATTCCTTCTGAGGTCGAACTGGGTGTGAAAGATGGCCTGCCGCGTAAATGCGTGGTTAACTGTGATTCTCTCGTTACAATCCCCAAAGCAAGGCTGTAAAGCAGAATCACAACCTTGAATCCTGCCAAGGTGAGAGAAATGAATCACGCGCTCAAGTTTGCGCTGGGGCTGCCTTAGATAGTGCTCAGGAGGCAGTCAGTGCTGAGCATAAGAACTCTCGCGCGGTTGTAGAAGCCCAACTCAAAGAACTCAAAAAGAAGCTCGCCAAACTTTATGAAGCCTTTAAACAAAGGGGAGGTTCTTTCTTTGGGTTCGACTGGCTGGGAGAGGAGGATTCGAACCCCCACAAGCAGGTCCAGAGCCTGCTGTCCTACCATTAGACGATCTCCCAGAGCGCTGTCATGATAACGCAGAAAAAACCCAATGTCAAGCCTTAGTCTTATCCAATGCAAGATGAGCATGAAGCTCGCCCCTGTTTCTCCCACAAGATAAGCATGGGCGGGGGTGGGGGAAGATAGCCAAACCGGCGCGTGAGTCGAATCATAGGAGGTATGATGCTCATGATCAAAGACTCGCGTCCGATGAGT
>JBBIUX010000059.1:0-8231 GCA_037440025.1 Candidatus Fraserbacteria bacterium
TTGTGCGCCCGTAGCTCAATGGGAAGAGCATCGGTCTTCGGAACCGAGGGTTGGGGGTTCGAGTCCCTCCGGGCGCGCCAGCAGGCTTCGCCTGCACCGTACATCGTGCCGCCACAGGCGGCACGGCGAAGGCGAGGCTCAAGCTCCTAGCTTGCGAGGGTGGCGGAACTGGCAGACGCGCAGGACTTAGGATCCTGTGGGGCAACCCGTGGGGGTTCGAGTCCCCCCCTTCGCACTCTGAAAACCACACCTGACTTGCTGAAGACAATCAGAACCCAACAGGAGAGCGAATAGAGGTCGAGCTTCGTCTGCAAGCCGAGACCCTCAAAATACCGGCGCCCGTACTCCAAAGCAGGTATTTTGACGGTTTTGCCCAAAATGTCAAGGGAGGACGGGAGATGCTAACACTTCCATTTTTTTGTACAATCAAAAAATTCTATATTGCGATCTGATATATGTAGGAGGCTTTCGAGTGAGTCAGCGGGCGTTAACAGAACAGGTGCTCAAACTCTCCGAGGCTCAGTGGAACTTAGAACCTCCGGCTTTGTACGAAGAGGCCCTCCGACGCAATGAGGCTCGTTTGGCTCATAGCGGCGCGCTGGTTGCCTATACCGGGCGTCACACAGGGCGATCCCCTCAAGATAAGTTCATCGTCAAAGAACCAAGCAGCGCCGAGAAAATCTGGTGGGGGCCGGTTAACTCCCCCTTGAGCTCAGAGCAGTTCGATCGGCTCTACGAACGCCTCTGTGACTATCTCAAGACAAAAAACGTCTTTGTGCAAGACGTGGAAGTCTGCGCCGCGCCGAGCTATCGAGCACCCATTCGGGTCATCACTGAATACGCCTGGCATAGTCTCTTTGCCCGCAATCTCTTCATACGCTCACGGCGGGAGCATCGCACTCCCCAGATCACCGTGATCTGCGCCCCGTCCTTTCCTGCCATCCCGGAACGGGACGGGACGCGCTCCGAGACGTTTATCATCCTCCATCTCGCCAAAACAATGATTCTCATCGGTGGAACCCCCTACGCCGGAGAGATCAAAAAATCCGTCTTCACGCTCTTGAATTATCTCCTGCCCCAGCAAGGCGTCGTGCCGATGCACTGTTCGGCTAATCAGGGTTCTGACGGCCAGACGGCTCTTTTCTTCGGGCTCTCCGGCACAGGGAAGACAACGCTCTCGACCGACCCAGAGCGACCGCTCATCGGCGATGACGAGCACGGCTGGTCCGACCAAGGCGTTTTCAACTTCGAAGGCGGTTGCTACGCCAAAGTGATCGGGCTCCGCCAACAGACGGAGCCCGAAATCTATCACGCTGTTCACAGATTTGGCGCGATCTTGGAGAACGTCGTCTTAGAAGAGCCCAGCCGAACGATTCGCTTTGACGACGCTTCGATCACCGAAAACACCCGCGCGGCCTATCCCATCGAGTTTTTGCCCCATATCTGCCCCACCGACACGGGTCCACATCCCCGCACGATTTTCTTTTTAACGTATGATGCGTTCGGAGTGCTGCCGCCTATCTCTCTGCTATCGGAAGAGCAAGCGATCTCGTACTTTCTGTCGGGGTACACAGCAAAAGTAGCTGGGACGGAGCGCGGTGTCGCCGAGCCGACGGTGACTTTCAGTCCGTGTTTTGGCGGGCCATTCTTGCCCTTGCCTCCACAAATGTACGCCCAGATGCTGCGCGAGCGAATTGTGCGCCATCAAGCCAGAGTCTGGCTCTTAAACACCGGCACGACTGGGGGTCCCTACGGCGTCGGCAAACGGATTTCTTTACCGTATACTCGTGCGTTGGTGCGAGCAGCACTCGATGGCTCACTGGACAACGTTCCCTTGGAAGAGGCCCCCCAACTACAATTACGCTTTCCCGCTTACTGTCCTGGGCTGTCGGCTCTGGTGATGAATCCACGGGCTACCTGGAAAGACTCCCAAGCCTACACGGCCAAGGCGCAAGAGCTGACCGAGCTTTTTCGTAAGCATTTTAAGCGATATGAACTACGATGAATAATCAGGAGGTCTGCCATGACGGAACAATTCTCTCGCGGACTGGAGGGCGTCATCGCCGCCGAGAGCGCCTTAACATATATTGACGGCCAGAAAGGGATTTTAGCCTACGTCGGCATTCCCATTGAAGAACTAGCAGAACACTCGACGTTTGAAGAGACCGTCTTTCTGTTGTTGCATCAGCGTCTCCCCACGCGCTCAGAGTTACAAAAGTTCAGCGAAGAGCTGACGCATCAACGGCTCTTGCCCGCGCCGGTCGCCGACATCTTGAAGGCCCTGCCACGCCAAGCTTCCCCAATGTCTCTGCTACGCACGGCAGTCTCTGTTTTAGGGCACTTCGACCCGCGAGCCGACGATGCCTCGCCCCAAGCCCTCCGGGCGAAAGCGATCAAACTAATTGCCCAGATGGCAACGTTGACCGCAGCTATTGTCCGGTTGCGCCAGAACCAAGAGATCATCCCCCCAGACCCGGCGCTCTCCCACAGCGCCAACTTTCTGTATATGCTCACCGGCAAGAAACCTGCAGACTTTGCCGCTCGCGTCTTCGACGTCGCGCTGATTTTACAAGCCGATCACGAGTTTCCCGCTTCGACGTTTGCCAGCCTCGTCGTCGCCTCCACTCTCACTGATACGTATTCTGCGATCTCGGCTGCCTTAGGAGCACTAAAAGGCCCACTGCACGGCGGCGCCAGCGAGCAGGTCGTCCGGATGATCCTAGAGATCGGTGAACCCACGAAGGCTGAGCAGTATATAAAAGAGAAGCTCGCGCGTCACGAGCGCATTATGGGGTTTGGCCATCGCGTCTATAAAACGTATGATCCGCGCGCCCGCATTCTGAAAAAATACTCCCAAAAACTCGCTGAGCAAGCTCATGATGCCCGTTTGTTTGAGATCGAGCAGATTGTAGAAAAGACAGTCATTGATGCGCTGGGAAGTCGGGGAATCTTCCCCAATGTAGATTTCTACTCTGGGATGGTCTGTTACTATTTGGGCATCGAGCCGGCCTTGCTCACCCCGATCTTTGCCGTCAGTCGCATCGCCGGCTGGATGGCCCATATCATCGAGTATTTGGCCGACAACCGTCTCTTCCGACCGACGACTCGTTACATGGGGCCGCCGCTGGGGCATTATGTTCCGATAAACCAGAGGGCTTGATGATGTAATCTGTACTTGCCATTCGGCTCAAGATATATTAAGCTCAGTCTATGAATTTTGCGATCATTGGAGCCGGAGGATGGGGCACAGCCTTAGCACGCTTATTAGCTCAGAAGGGATACACGGTCCGGCTGTGGACACGCCACCCTCAGTTTGCCCACGAACTCGACACGTTTCGGGAAAATAAAAAATATCTTCCGGGAGTCTCCCTGCCCAGAGAGAACTTAACCATCACCAGCAATCTTGCCCAAGCCGTCGAGAACACTGATGTTGTTCTCCTGGCGGTCCCGTCGTTTGCCATGCGTGAGACCGCACGAACACTGAAATCTATTCACGCTACGTCCTCAGCCTGGATTAACCTGGCCAAGGGATTGGAGCGCGATTCCCTGCTCACTATGTCCGCCGTCTTACAGCAAGAGCTGCATGACGATAAGATTTTTACTCTCTCCGGCCCCAGCCATGCCGAAGAGGTCGGACGTGACTCCCCCACCAGTGTCGTCCTTGCTGGAACGGAGTTGCACCTCGGTGACAAGCTCCAACGAGCCCTGATGACCGAGCGGTTTCGTGTCTATCTCAGTGATGATCTTCTTGGTGTCGAGTACGGGGGCACGGTGAAGAACGTTATTGCTTTAGCAGCGGGCATTCTCGACGGCTTAGGCTACGGCGATAACGCAAAGGCGGCTCTGGTCGCCCGCGGGCTCGCCGAGATCGTTCGTCTGGGAGTGCACTTAGGAGCCCGGCGCGAGACGTTTTTCGGGTTGTCGGGCGTCGGCGACCTGGTGGCCACCTGCATGAGCACCCATAGCCGCAATCGTCGGGTCGGGTATCGTCTTGGCCAGGGTGAGTCACTTCAACAGATTTTAGAGAGTATGTCTATGGTTGCCGAGGGCGTGTATGCGACGCAAGTAGTCCGCGAGCTGGCCCGAAAACACGATGTTGAAGTCCCGATCACCGAAGCCGTCTATGCCGTCTTGTACGAAGGCGCGAGCCCGCTTGCTCAATTGAATGCCCTCATGACCCGTGAACCGAAGCGCGAGATTTTGTGAAGGCCAGAAAGGAACCCTATGTCCCTCAAACGGACGCCACTCTACGAAGCCCACCAACGCCTCGGAGCAAAGCTCGTCGAGTTCGGCGGTTGGGAGATGCCCCTCCAATACACGAGCATCTTGGAAGAACATCAAACCGTGCGTCGCTCCGTGGGAATTTTTGATGTCAGCCACATGGGCGAGATCGAGATTTCTGGGCCCCAAGCCCTGGATTTGGTGCAAAAGCTCATCGCCAACGACGCCGGTGTATTAGCCGAGTATCAGGTGCTCTACTCCCCCATGTGCTACGAGTCCGGCGGCACCGTTGATGACTTATTGGTCTATCGCCTACCGGGTCGCTTCTTGCTCGTCGTTAACGCTGCCAATACCGGGAAAGATTTCGCATGGGTACAGCAGCAGGCCAAAGCTTTGAACGTCACGGTCAGGAACGCCAGTGCCGACTACGGTCAGATTGCTGTTCAGGGACCGGAAGCCGAGCACCTGCTCCGACTCTTCGCAGATTATGACCTCAAGCGGGTCAAGTATTATTGGGCGGCACCGGCACGCCTCCGGACTGAGGGGGCACAGGGGCGTCTGCGGACCGAACTGGTCTTGATCTCTCGCAGCGGGTACACCGGTGAAGATGGCTTTGAGATCTACGCTTCACCGGAGATCACAGTGCGCTTATGGGATGAGCTGGTGCAAGCCGGGGCCCAGCCCATCGGGCTGGGTGCCCGCGACACGCTGCGCTTTGAAGCGGGTTATCCGCTCTATGGGCACGAGCTTGACGAGCAGACAACCCCCGTCGAAGCCGGCCTTGGCTGGACAGTCAAAGAGAAAGACTCTGACTATAACGGTCAGAGCGTCTTGCTCGCCCAGAAGCATCAGGGGACAAAGAAAAAACTTATCGGGTTGAGGATGCTCGAACCGGGGGTCCCGCGCCAGGGATATAAAACGTTCGCTGACGGCAAAGAAGTGGGCGTGATCACCAGCGGGATGCCGGCTCCTTCGCTCAATGCGTTCTGCGCCATGGCTTTCATCTCATCAGATACTCCTTTAGGTGCCACACTGGAAGTCGAAATCCGCGGGCAGAAGAAAAAAGCTCAACGGACAAAGCTCCCGTTTTATCGGGGGAGTGTACGACGCTGATGACCAACGCACTGACAGTGCTCGACGTGGGAATGCGTGACTACGAAGAAGTCTGGCGCTTGCAGAAAGAGCTTGTCAGCCGCCGAATTGGTAAAGAAATCCCCGACACACTGATACTGGTCGAGCACCCGCCGGTCTTCACCGTGGGGCGTGGGGCTGGCCTACACTCTCCCTCTCCTTCACCGCCGACCTCTCCTCTGCCCCTTCCCCGATGTATAGCCGTCGAACGCGGCGGCGATATAACGTTTCACGGGCCGGGCCAGCTCGTCGGCTATCCCATTATAGATTTACGAGAGCGTGGCCGGGACATCCATCGTTTCTTACGCGATCTGGAAGAGCTTCTCATGCTCACACTCAAAGACTGTGAGATTTTTGCCGAGCGCCGGGCCGGGTTCACCGGCGTGTGGACGGGCTCGAAAAAGATCGCTTCGCTTGGAATTGCCGTCCGACACTGGGTGAGCTATCACGGGTTTGCGCTCAACGTCTCGACAGATTTGCGCTATTTTCGCATGATCACTCCCTGCGGGCTTGACGGCGCGGTGATGACTTCGATGGCTGAACAGTTAGGCCGAGAAGTCTCTCTGACAGCAGTCAAATGCTCCGTGAGAGAACACTGCAAAGAGATTTTCGGTGATATATATCACGCCCCGAGCGTGGCGTCCGTCACGCCAGAGTATTGACTCTGAACCCCTCTTTGCGCTAGACTCAAAAGGTCCTCACCCCGAGGGCGAAAGACAGGTTCGCCCCTCCGTAGGGGCAGACCGATCTGCCTGCCTCAAGGCGCAGGGTGGGACCAGAGGAGGAATGAGCGTGATTCTCCACAGATGGAAATTTGCTGCGGCCCTTGTGCTCATCTTGTTGACAGCGCCAGCAGCCACCGTGGCCCAAACACTGGAATTGCAGATCGAACAAACTATAGACCCAGACACCATCTTCACAAAAAGCAGCGGGCAATCTCCCGACTCGGCAGCAGTGAAAATCCTGCTCCGCGGGCTCCCCACTCCTGAGAAGCCCGTTGATCTCGTCTTCGTGCTCGACCGCTCAGCCAGCGTCACTCTCTCTACGATACAAAAGATCGGCAAAGAATTTTTGCATCACTTGAACGAGAACGATCGGATCGCAGTTGTCAGCTTCGCCGAGACCGCTGAAGTCCGACTCTCACTCTCGCCAGATCGCGCTCAGGCGTATCAGATCATTGATGAAGCACAGCCGGGAAAGCAAACGGCCCTTGGAGAAGCTCTCGCGTTAGCTATTGATGAGCTGCTCACGAACGGTCGCCCGGAGGCGGTTCGAGCCATCCTGCTGCCCTCCGATGGCAACAGCCTCCTCGGGCGCCTTCCGCTGCCGGAGGCAGAGCGTGCCGGGGAAAACAATATCCCCATCTATGCCCTGGGCATCAGCGGCGCTGCGAACAGAATAACGCTCAGCCAGATCGCCCTCAAATCCGGCGGGGCTTTTTTCGGGAACTATAGCCCCCAAGTGTATGAAAGCATTCTGAAGAAGCTCGGTCGCCAGAGCGTCGCGCGCTTTCTACGCATTACCGTCACGCTGCCCTCACAGATTATTTTTGAGAGTGCCTTCGAGCCAGCACAGGTCCGGCGTGGGGCACGCGGTGCAACGGTGCTCGAATGGAACCTGCCCGTCGTCGTCACCGGCGAGACCCGCACAGTGACTTTTCAGATCGGAGCCCGCCAAGGCGGAGCCATAGAACTCGGCCAAGCCCCCTCAGTCATCGAGTATCGTGATGCGAAAAATAAACCCCAGAAACAGAATATCCCGACTATTATACTCACGGCCAATAAAATTAATAAGCCACCCCATGCGGCGTTTCGATTCACCCCCGAAACTCCTCGGCCAAACGAGCAAGTCTGTTTTAATGCGGCGGAGTCCCGGGATCCCGACGGCCGGATCATTCGGTACGAATGGGACTGGGACGGAGACGGAACTTTTGACGAGACGGCGACTGAGGCTCGTGTTTGCCATATCTTTCCGTCCGGCGGCAATTTTAACGTCACATTGCGCGTGACCGACGAAGACGGCGCGACGGCCCAGCTCACCAAGACCGTGACGGTCAACAGTGCAACAGGAGCACCATCTGCAATTCCCATAGCACGGTTTGCTTTTTCTCCTGCCGTGCCCACCGCGGGCGACACGGTAGAGTTTGACGCTTCGGCTTCGCAGTCGGGCAACGGGGAGATCACCCAATACGAGTGGGATTGGAACGGCGACGGGGTTTTTGACGAGACAGCAACAGTTCCAACGGTGCAGCACGTTTTTAGCGACTCCGGTGCAAGAACAGTGACTCTGCGTGTGACCAACAGCCAAGGGCGCAGTGCCGTCTTCACGGCCATAGTGACGGTGATTGGCCGGGTGCCGTTGGGGTTTGATATAAACAATCTCGCCACGGCGTCGCTCACTGGGGAGCTCAGCGTGCCGCCCTGGCTGAATTATTACACCCGCGACGGACGAGTCACCGACGAAGAGCTTAAAGACGCGGCGACTCGCTTTGGCATTGGCGTCTACGTGCCAGGCACCCGGTATCTGTTGACCCAACAAGACTTGGAGACGCTCAATCACTTGAATTACAGCTACAAGGCGTTCTCGCGTTACCGTGAAGTGAGCGTCGCCCAAGCTGAAGGGTATCGTCCGTTGGGATCCGTTGTGGCTGGATTGGGGCAGGCGTATATCAATGAAAAGATTCTCAATGCTCCGTTGGCGCTGGCGGCCCCGCCCATTTTGTTTTATGACAGCTCACAGAGATTAGTGGGTGTCCGGTATGTGGCGTTCAAGCCCGACGAAGGGCGACTATTCGGCTTCGGTGTCGAGAGCTGGCCCAAGGCTGGAGAAGCGTTTGTGCTGACGATCTGGCTGGTGCCGAACCCCAACGGGCCGTTTGC
>JBBIUX010000060.1:0-8161 GCA_037440025.1 Candidatus Fraserbacteria bacterium
GGCCAGAGCCTGACTGAGGACTTCCGGGGCGGTGAGGTTGGGGATGGGGCCATTGCTCCCAGGCACGGCTTGGGGTACGCTGGTCGTTGGGCATGTGCGAGCTCGCATAAGCTGACCTCCTGTGAAGATGTTCGGAGGCAGTATGGGCCGCACATGCTCGCTTTTCAAGAGCACTCTGAACCTCATTGTGATCTACTGAAACTGGCTACCGGGCCAAAAGCTTCAGGCGCCATCAAGCGTGCTGCAAGCAAACTAATAAGGAACCCGCTGCTGTTAAAGAGAGCATTGGATAGCCCCAAGCGGCTCAGGTGCTGACCCAAAGATTTAAGCTCCCTGGAGGGTAAGTGCCGAGCTGTCTCGATAAGTTTACGCTTGTCAACCTTGAGGACACTCATTTTGAGTTCCCTGTTAAACTGCCTTCGCTCGCTTCTTTTTCTTCGCGCCGTCTCCGGCCTTCCCATAGTACCCGTAATATCCCCCACCCGGCGCGGGCTTACGAGTCTTGTTGAGCACTGTGCCTAGCACTTTCGCTCCCGCTTTGCCCAATCACGAGCAGCACGCCATCGGTCTTGGCGCTGAGCACGCTCGCGTCCGGCACGGCCATCACCGGCGGCGAGTCGAGCAGAATCCAGACACGGTCGAGGATGCCCAGCTCTTCCAGGCGCCAGAACTTCAGGCCCGTGGTCCTTCGATAAGTGCCGTAAACTTCGTAGCCTTTTTCGAGAAGCAATTGGGCCAAATAAGCTCCATCTTGGCCGGTGATCCCGGTGATGAGGGCACGGTTGGACATCTTGATCATCTCCTGATGAAGCGAGCTATACTTGACAACACGTCGGCCTTGTTGTATGCTGTGCATATATATATCAGAACGAAGGAGCGTGGTGCTGAGATGAAACGGACCACCGTCTTTGCCAGCGAAGAGACCCTTTTCGCTCTGCGCGCGATTGCCAACGAGGAAGGCGTGAGTTTGGCCGCTATCATCCGTAAGGCCTTGGAGACGTTTGTTGCCCAGCGCCGGGCCTCCAAGCCCCTCTCTATCGTCGGAGTCGGTCGCAGCGGTCGCCGCGACGTCGCGGAGCGATCTGAGGAGCTTCTCCTCCAAGCCCTACGTCCGCCCGCTCGCAAATGAGGACCCCACCACCAGCGCCGGCTGCTATTCTCGTAGACACAGGCGCCCTCTACGCCTTGGCCGATGAGAGCGACACGTGGCATCAACCTGTCAGGCACTTCCTTGAAGATCACACAGTCTCGTTGATCGCTCCTGTTACAGTCCTCCCTGAAACGTGCTATTTGCTTAATGCCTACTTGGGGCCGGAGGCCGAGCGACGTCTTGTAGCTGCCTGTACCCGTGGCGAGCTGGCCGTGGAGGCTGTGACACTTGCTGATCTTCGTCGCTCTCTTGAACTCCTTGAGCAATATGCCGACGCCAACATTGGTTTTGTAGATGCCTCTGTAGTGGCCGTCGCTGAACGCCTCCAGATTCGTCGGCTCCTGACCACAGACCGCCGTGATTTCGCGCTTATTCGTCCTCGCCATTGTCGCGCCTTCGAGCTTCTCCCGTAACGCGTTGTGTTTTGTCATCCTTCCCTATTGGCCTGTTAAACTGCCTTCGCTCGCTTCTTTTTCTTCGCGCCGTCTCCGGCCTTCCCATAGTACCCATAGTACCCGTAATATCCCCCACCCGGCGCGGGCTTACGAGTCTTGTTGAGCACTGTGCCTAGCACTTTCGCTCCCGCTTTGCCCAGGTGTTCCAGGGCTTGCTTGACGGCCTCTCGATCTGTCCGCTCGGCCTCAATCACGAGCAGCACGCCATCGGTCTTGGCGCTGAGCACGCTCGCGTCCGGCACGGCCGTCACCGGCGGCGAGTCGAGCAGAATCCAGTCGAACTGTTCTTTGAGATGCTCTATCAGTCTGTGCAGTTGCTCACCTCCCAACAGTGTCGCAGGATTGGGCGGCAGAGCACCCGATGGGAGCACATAAAAATTCTCCAATTTCTCCCGGCGATGCTGCAACGCTCCCTCCAGCTCTGGGAGCGAGACGAAGCCCTCTTGCGTCAGAATCGTCTCCAACGGACGCTTGTCGCGCTGGCACATCCGGAGCACCTCCGCGTGTTCGCGCTCAGTCAACAGCCCAGACTGGCGCAGCGCCGCCAAGAGCTCTTCATCGGTCAGCTTCTTCCATTCGGGGTAGGGCTGGTGCAGCACCTGTTCCAAGTTATGCGTGCCGACCAGAAAGTCGGTTAGACCGCCTTGTTCTTCCAGCGAAAAGAGCGCCGCGATCTGAGGCTTGCGCAGATCGGTGTCTACGATGAGCGTCTTCTTCCCCACAAAGCTGAGCATCAGTCCCAAGTTCAGAGCCGTCGTGGTCTTGCCTTCACCGGGGACGGAGCTGGTGACCAACAGCGCTTTGACAGACTTGTCAATGGCAGTAAAGCGTAAGTTCGTCTCTAACCCCAGGTACGAGTTAAAGACAGGGGACTGGACGTCACGTTCAGCCAGCTCGGAGAGCAAATGCTGACGGATTCCCTCAGTCTGTCCGTTGGCGTGCTCGATCTGGAAGACCGCCCCTAGGCTGGGTATGCCCAAATCGATCTCGATCTCTTTGGGAGTCTTATAAGTGTTGTCCAAATACTGGCGTAGGAAGGTGAGCCCCGTTCCGAGCGTCAGGCCGACCAGTGCCGCAATCAGAAGATTGAGGGTCTTCTTAGGTCGGATGGGGGCTTCGGGCTCTTGCGCCCAGTTGACGACCCGGGCCGTCCCCAGCTCCCCGGCTTCGGCAATACGGGCTTTCTCGTATTCTTGGCGCAAGAGAATATAGATGCTCTTGCCGATATCCACATTGCGTTGTAAGCGCAGCAACTCCAAGCCGTTCTCGATCAGCTTTTTGGTCTCTGCGTCTATATGTTGCTGGGCCACGGCCACGCGGTTTTTCAGCGCTTCGATTTGAAGCTGGGTATTGAGTTGTTGACGGATCAGTTCTTCATATTTGGGTAAAAGATTGAGCACTTCGAACTGCGTGGTGAGCGACTGCTCCATCTGCTGCTTCTTTTGCAGAATCTGATTCTCCAGCTCTTTGGCTTTGATATAATTGCCCTCGTTCAGATAATTCTCCCGCTGTATTTCTAAATCGGCAATCTCTTGCTGCGTCTTGCGGATCTGTGTCACCTTGTCCTGCAGTTCGAGCAAGACGGCGTTCAACTCCTCTGAGTTTGTGTGTTTATTCAGCAGCTCGGCTCTGACGTTGCGCAGCAGCTCGTTGATCGCCCGCAGCATGCCTTCCTTGTCTTCTAAATCGATCCGCCCTTGGAGGACGAGCTTGTTCAGTTCGATTAAGTTCTTTTGCGCGCCGTCCGCGCCGAGTTCGAGCTGGGCGCGCTTCTGAAATTCGACGGCAGCCTCCTCCGCTTGGGCCAGCTGCGCTTGCGTCTTGTCCAGCTGAACTTCAAGAAAGGTTTTGATGCTGGAGATCGTCTGTTTCTGAATTTCCGCGTCTTGCTCCAGATAGGCTTGGATAAAAGCGTTGGCGATCAGTTGCGCCTCGCGGGGTGTGCCGCCGGTTGTGCGGAGCTCGATAATATCGGTGTTGCGCAGATCTCGCACCGTCAACCGCTCCTCTAATTCTTTAAGGGCGATGGCACCATCTGAAGGATTCTTGCCCATACCCAAAGTGTGAAAGAGGCTCTTCCAAAGGTTTGGGCGCGCGGCCAACTCTCTGCGGATCTCTGCGAATTCCGTGTTTGTCTCTAGCTTGGCAAAGGCCCGCTCCAGTACCGGCCGGCTCTGCAATACCTCCATGCGGTTCTGGAGGTCTTTGGCCGAACCGGGGATCAAGGGCGTTAGCAGATCGGCGATGCTGCTGGTGAAGCGGTTTTTCTCGATCAGAATCTCTGCTGAGGCCTCATAAACCGAATCCGCAGTGAACGAATAGATAGTTTCACGATCTTGTCTATTTAATCTGCAAGATGACCGTAGCCTGACCAACGCCCAGCTCCATACCGATGATCGCCACCGCTCCGGCGGGCATCTCCACCGAAGCGACTTGACCCGGCAAGACCCTGGTCACCGGACGCCCATCTACGGCCACGACGATCATGCCTGGCCCACGGTTGTCCACCTGAAGAGTGACGCCTTTGCCGCAGGTGTTATCAACCCGTATGGTGGACGTGCCCCTGATGTGAAAGACCTGAGGCGAGGTCAGCGTGGGACAAGCGCTCACCGGAATCGGCTGAGGCGGATCTTGGGGATGCAAGGCAGCAAACGGGTTGTTGACCAGGGTGCTGCCGGAGATGACCACGTCGCGTATGGCATCTGTTCGCACCCCGACGCCGCGGGCGTTGCTGCGCCCGTTATTGGAAATATCGCTACCCAGAATCGCGACGGCATAACCGTCACGCCCCTGCAAATGAACCCCATCAAGCCCATTGAAGTCGATCCGGTTGTTTTCCAGTAGGAGATAAGCGTACTGCCCCCGGACCGCGATCCCCGTTTTCGCATTGCGCGTTATAGCAACGTCCTGCAGAGTGACATACGAAGCGCTCTCAATCATCACGCCGTCCTGAGAAGCACCTGTTATGGTAAGCCCCTGCACAGTGACTCCATCGGCGGTGATCGTCAGGCTACCCTTGATTTGAACGCGTATAGCGTCGCGCGGCCTGTCGGAGACGTCTACCACCGTTTGCAGAGTCAGGCCCGGCTTGTCCACAAGAACCTGTTCTTCGTATCGCCCGGGCTCAATAGCAATAATATCTCCTGCGGAGGCTGCCTGAACAGCAGCTTGAATCGAAGCGAAGTCACCTGCCTGGCCCACCCTCAAAGTTCGTCCGCTCCTGCTGTAGGCCGCAGCGATAGAAACCCGCACATCGGCAATCAGGAAATCGGTCCGATCGAGAGTTCCCTCAGCAAGCGCCTCATAGAATCTACCTGTGAAAGCATGAAAGGCTTCGCTGGCGCTGGGAAGGTCATTGGCGTCAAGCTGAACAGCAACGGTTAGTAACTCTTTCAGTAGAGATTGAGCAACAGTGCTGTTAGCAGCCAACAACTCCAGCCGGGGTTGGAAGTACTCAATTGCCCGAGTGAGTGTCTCGCCCGAGAGCGAGGTTGCTTTAACGCTGAGCGAAGACAGTTGTGCCTAGCCTAGCGAGGCCACCACCAAGACCAGTGTTCCTACTATGACATATCGAACGAGTCGCATTTTGCTCCCCCCTTGGGTTCTAGTTTTTTACAACATTACTAACATATATAACACTTTTAAAACATTTTGTCAAGTGCTCGAATTGCCTGACCGGCGCGTCCATGGTAACATTGAATTGTGAATGCTCAGATTGAACACCTCGTGCAGATGCTTCAAAAAGCTCGCTACGCCGTTGCGTTTACCGGAGCCGGAGTCAGTACGGAATCGGGCATTCCCGATTTTCGCAGCCCCGGCAGCGGCTTATGGGAACAGCATAACCCGATGGAAATCGCTTCGATTGGTGGCTTTCGCAGCAACCCCGCTCGGTTCTACGAGTTCTGGCGCTGGCGATTTGCGAAACTAGCCGATGCGCTGCCTAATATTACCCACACCGTGCTGGCCGAGCTGGAAGCCCACGGCTATCTGAAGTCTGTCATCACCCAAAATATTGATAATCTGCATCATCAGGCAAGCTCCAAGCGTGTTCTGGAAGTGCACGGCAACTTCACGCGCGGGCTCTGTATCGGGTGTAAGAAAACGTATACTATTCAGGAGATCTTCATAAAGGTCGAACGCCAGCGCATCCCCTTGTGCGATGACTGTAAAAGCCTGCTCAAGCCCGACGTGGTGCTCTTCGGTGAGCTGCTCACGCCGGACTTTGATCGAGCTCTCGAAGAGATCGAACGCTGCGATCTCTTGCTTGTCCTGGGCACTTCTTTGGAAGTCTACCCCGTCGCCGCGCTGGTGCCACAGGCCAAGCGCCACGGTGCGCAGATTGCCATCATGAATCGCGACAAGACGCCCTTTGACAGCATCGCCGATCTCGTCATTCAGAGCGAGTTACAGTCAGTCATGCTCCAGCTGCGACAAGCGCTTTCAATGTAGCTCACTCCTTCTCGCTCAAACGTTCTAAGAAGCGCAGATACTCTGAATCGGTCGAGAGCACCACCGTGTCGCCTTCTTTGAGAGTCGCTTTGTACGATTCGAGCGTCCGCCAGAAGCGATAGAACGAGATGTCACGATTATACGCATCGGCGTAGATTTCTAACGCTTGGGCATCGCCCTCGCCCATCAGTTCTTGGGCGCGTTTGCGTGCTTCGGCCAGAATGATCTCTTTTTCGCGCTCGGCTTGAGAGCGAATGCGTTGCGCCTCTTGGTCTCCCTCGGCCCGATAGCGCGCGGCGATCTGTTGGCGCTCGCTGATCATTCGGTTATAGACGGCCTCAGCCGTCGCGGCGGGTAGATCAGCCCGCTTGATGCGCACGTCAATGATCTCCATGCCGAACTGACGCACCTGCTCTTGGGTCAAACGGGTCACTTCGGTCATCTGCTCGCGCTTGATAATATCTTCGAGCGTCTGTTTGGCTAAGACATCGCGAAGATTGGAGTAGACGACGTCATCGAGCCGCCCTTGGGCCCGCACCAAACTGCCTCCCATCGTTTCGACGAATTGCCGCGGATCGGAGATCCGCCAGAGCGCATAGTTATCAATCGTCACGCGTTTTTTATCGGATGTGATCACCTCACGCGGTTGGATGTCATAGCTCAATATTCGGTCTTCTAAGTAGATGACATTTTGCAGAAAAGGGGTCTTGAAGTACAGCCCCGGCTCGCGACGCACTTCGACGATCTCGCCCAATTGCACCACGACGGCTTGCTGGGTTTCATCTACAGTGTACACGACTAAGTTATAGATGACGAGCAGCACGACAACGGCGATAACAAAAGAAACAATCGCTTTCATCAGCGCCCTCCTTCTGTCTTCAGCACTTCGTCGAGATTGAGAACCCCTAAGACTCCCGTCGTCCCCTTGGTGACGATGACTTTATTCAGTTTGGGCAAGACAGTCTCCAGGGCTTCAAGATAGAGACGCAGCTCGGTCACATCACGGCCTAGCGCATAGCGCTCGAGGATGGCCACAAAGCGCGCCACGTCGCCTTGGGCTTGCAGAATGCGTGACTGCTTATACGCCTCTGCGATATTGAGAATCTGTTGAGACTCGCCCTGGGCACGCGGCAGCAGATCGTTGCTATATTTTTGCGCATCGTTGATCTTGCGCTCTTTGTCTTGCAGGGCGCTGTTGACGTCATCGAATGCTCGATTGACGGCTACAGTAGGCGGCGTGACCTCTTGGAGCCGCACGTTGATCACGCGAATGCCGGCTTCGTAGGTATCTAAGAGCTTTTGCAGCGTCTCGCGGGTCTCTTCGGCGATGACGTCACGCTCGGTCGTCAGGGTTTGGTCCACGGTGCGCAGGGCGACCTTCTCACGAATAGCAGCTTTGGAAGCTTGATCCACGATTCGTTCGGGATCGCTCAGATTGAACGCGAATCGTTCCGGCTCTTTGATATCGTATTGAACGATCACTTCGACATGGACGATATTGCCGTCGGCGGTCAGCATCAGGGCTTCTTCGCGCTCTTCGGGGAATTGTGCGCTGGGAAGCCCCGGGACGCTGCGAAAGCCGATCTCCTCGGTGCGCGGCTGACGCACATTGACCACGACGACGCTCTCGATGGGATAGGGCAGCCGATAGTGAAAGCCGGGGTCGCTGGTGTGCACGAACTTCCCAAAACGCTTCACCAGGCCTACTTCCGAAGGACCGACCGTATAGAAGCCGCTCAGCGCGTAGAGACCGACAATAATCAGGGCGACGATCCAGCTTGCTGACGTCAGCCACCGTCGGAAGCGCTCCCACAGAAAACGCCACTCTTGGCGGTACTCACGATATTCAAAATCTCGCGGATCGAAGGGCCTTTGAGCCATACCCTTACTCACCTCCGGTGCAAGAATACATCCATTCTAGCGAATCTCGTCGGTTTGCCCAAGTTTTTTGTTTGCAGCACTCTGATTCAATGTGCTCAGATGTAATGGGGCAAGAGATGGTTACCAGGGCCCAGGAGCCAGTCGGTAGAGATTCTATCCAACACAATCGGGGGCAGCACGGCAAACTCCTTGGGCACTTTCACTCCCAACTGCCTCAACTTGTGCC
>JBBIUX010000061.1:0-7778 GCA_037440025.1 Candidatus Fraserbacteria bacterium
GTGGGCTTCAGGCTCATCTTGCATTGGATAAGACTCTGGCGGAAGACCGGCAGTGGTGGCAGAAGGTGCGCCAGCCAGAGATTGAGGGGATCGTCTACCAAGAATTGGCGCTTTACGAACGAAGGTTCAGGAAGATCAGTGACCATGCCATTCCTATTGAAGCTATCATCAGAGACCTTTGGAGACTGACGATCCTGCCGGTGGATCTACATGGTGGTGGGTATGATGTGCCTTCAGGCACCGAAGGGTTCTTGGATCACACGAGGCGTCTGATCCTGGTTGATATAAACACTACGGAGGTCCAACGGCGTTTCACGCTCGCTTGTGAGGGAGGGCATTGGATCCTGCACAGGGCGAACCGTCCAGCACGCAATCAGCTCCAACTGCTCTCTGAGGAACACTTTTACGGACCTTCCTTGGAGCCCGGTCTAGAACACCGTGAATCTCAGTATTTTGCTGCTTGCCTCCTGCTTCCAAGTTTCCAATTTGTCCCCCTGGCCAAGCAGCTTCTAGGGAAAACGTATCAGGAGAACGGGAGGCTTTTGCTTTCAGCAGTGGTTGAGGCGTTGGCGGAGCAGTTCAAGGTGGCTAAACAAACAATTCTCATCAGGCTAAAGGAACTCAACCTGATTGAACAGACGCCGAATGGATGGTTTGAGTTGGGATGGAAAGGGACGGGTCCATTATTCGAGAGGTGACGCAATCATGAAAAACAGACACCCGCCGGTGGGCAGACCGGCGGGCAACCACGATCCACGCCATTGGAGCGGTGGCTTGGTGGCGGTCACATTGTACCGCTTCCACCGGGCCTCCTGTCAACTACCTGTGCACATTCCCAAGAAGGTGATTCCGTGGATGGCAACCACCAGGTGAGACACAGACGGAAGGCACAGCTTGTGAAAGGGTTCACGAAGATGCCCAACGTCGTACTGTGCGACAATCGGCTCTCTACCGACGCGCGAATTGTATATGCGCTCATCCTGGAGCACACTCGCCCTGACAGACCTGACTGCTGGGCCTCGCAAGAGCGGTTGAGACAGCTTCTGGGAAAGGGCTGGAATCGGCGTCGGGTCCAAAAGGCAATCTATGAACTGAGGGACGCGGACTTGATTACTTGTCAGCGCGGGGACTTTCGCAGGACGAACACATATATTCTGCAGCCACTGCCGGATCAATTGCTCGTTGCACTCGATCCTAAAGCCATTCAAGCTTCAGCCATGCCCAAGTTGAAGCGTAGGACGCGCCCAGAGGAGGCTTCCCAGCGGGTGGCGTCAGATGCCCCCGTACCTGATGCGGGTTTTCCCGCTGTTCAGGGCGCACCGGCTGGCATCTGCGGGCATCAAGGGAACGGCTACCAGAAGGGGCTTATTGGTTCGTCCGAGGGTGAGTCTAGGGCACAAAGAAGTTCTTCTTCATCTAGGGTAAGGGAATCTTCTTCTGACGTTGGATGTGCTGTTGATGTTGTTGGAGGTCTTCAAGGTGTAAATGCTCAAGAGGATGTTGAAGAAAATGAAGCGTGCATAATTTTCGAAAAATTCGAATTGGGGAAAGCCAAAGCGAATGGTCATCAGCAAGGTGCGCTACAGCCGACACTAGGTCGACAATTAAGCGATGGCTGCTGGCGGTGCGAGCATTGTGGCTGGCTTGGCTCATTTGAAGAACTTCTGCCGCGACGCTTTGGCATAGAGCCGTGGCTGACGTATCTGTGCCCAAACTGTCGCTGGCTTCGCGGGATCGCCGTTCTGGAGAATACTGCAGGAGAACAGGATTCAAACCAACCCAACGGTGGAGGTGAGCAAAATGCCGAACAAGACGACCCATGCTCTGATCGTGATGGCGGTCGGTGCCGTCAGCGCGACGGCCTGGTACTTGAGAGACTGCCGTGAGGCTGAACAACAGCCTAGACTCTGTGGATTCGCAGGATGCGGTCTTCTCGGGGCGGCGGTGGCCGGTGCTGCCGCCTTGCTACCTGATTTGCTGGAACCGGCGATCAACAATCCGAACCATCGAAGCAGCTTCCATAGCATCGCCTTCCTTGTGGCGCTTGCTGTCGGGAACGGAGCGCTGTGGCAGATGTCCAGCATCGAACGGGGCTGGAACTGCTGGCAGCCGTAGGCTCGGCCGGGTACGTGAGCCACCTGCTGGCTGATGCTCGCACACCCAAGAAGCTTCCGTGGTTGTCGTAGTGTGGGAAACTGTGTACGAACTGGGGAAGGTGGTTTAGGCGATGCGCACGGATACGAAGAAGTGGCGGCTCATTGAGCAAAGCAAGCGAATCATGGGTGAGTATGACCTGAAGCTGACCCTGCGGCAACTCTTCTATCGACTGGTAAGTGCTGGCATTATTCCCAACACTGAGTATGAGTACAAATATCTCTCAGCGAGTCTAGTCGACGCACGACTTTCAGGGGAGCTGTCGCTGGATGCCCTGGAAGACCGGGTGCGCCCTACGAACGGCGGCGATTACGGAGAGTGGTCCGTGGAGGACTACCTGACTTGGCAGCGAAACCGGTTCGAGCGGGCCTGGGAGTCCTATCATCTGCCGAAGTGGAAAGGCCAGCCTAAGCACCTGGAGGTCTGGGTCGAGAAAGACGCACTCTCGGCGCTCTTCGGCCAGGTGACCGAGCGCTGGAACGTGGTGCTGGGAGTCTGTCGGGGTTACGCTTCCCTGAGCTTCATCGCCGAGGCCCTGAGGCGTTGGCAGGATGTGGACAATGAAATCCATCTCATCTACTTTGGGGATTTCGACCCCAGCGGGGAGGACATCGCCCGGTACATTCAAGAGCGGGCAGCCGACCTCGGACTTGTCCTGCACTTCCAGAAATATGCCCTGACTCCGGCGCAGATCGCTCAGTACCAGTTGCTGCCGATGCCGGCCAAGAAGTCTGACAGCCGCGCCCAAGCGCACATTGCCAGGTACGGAGACGTAGCCGTCGAGCTGGACGCGCTGGACCCTCGGGCCTTGCAAGGTCTGATTGACAAAGCCATCGCACAGCATTTTGACCGAGCAATCTACAAGCGGGTCGAAGCTGAGGAAGAGGCCCGTCGGCATACCCTGAAGGAGCAGATTGAGAGCATGTTAGCGAGATAGCACAGCAGACCGTGATAAGGCAATGGTGGCCAAGTAACTTTAGGGGAGGGAGCGCCCTCGTGCATGACACATGACACAGGTTAAGAGAGATCGCGATTTTGCTACCTAAGACGGGAGTGACGATGTATTCGTTCAGGTATAGCGATCCGAAACTAGCGGGCGTGATCGTCAAGGAAGCCGTGCGGTGCGGCAAGCGGAATTGCCGCTGTGCTCAGGGGCGGCCTCATCGCTGGTATTACTATCTGTACTATCGTGTGCTGACGGAGCGCGGCTGGAAGTTGAAGAAGGAGTATGTGCCCAAGGCACGGGTGCGCGCGTTGCGATCGAGGATCCGGGCGGCGAAGGCTCAAGAGCGTCTGTACAAATTGCAGATGGAGGAGATGCAGGTCATGTTGCAAATGGTCGAAGCTCAGTTACGACAGCTGCGGAGGTGAGTTTTGTGAAGTTAGCGGACGTGAAGAGCATTCAGGAGCTCAAGCAGGAGACGCACAAGCGACTTGATGAAATCGAGGCGGACTCGGAAGCTGGCAAGCTAACCCCTCAGGAAGTCCACGAAGCTCACGAACGAGCGTTCCTGGACTACGCCAAGGCGCTCCGTGAGAAGGCTCTTCAGGAGAAGAAGGCCTGCTGTTTACACTACCGAGGGGCTTTGGAGTGGGGCCAGATTCACACGCGAGAGGATTGGGAGAAGCTACTGGCCGAGAGCCGGCGCGGCTACATGGACGGCCAGTTCTTTTTGGAGCGGATCGGGCGTAGAGGGGATGTCGACCACCAGTTGGTCGCCACGCTGCTGGAGCTACGGCAGTCGTGGATCACGGAGTACCAGATCGAGACAGCCCCAGAATTCTTACTGGTGGACATGGCGTTGGTCAGCTACTTTCACTTCATCCGTCTCAATGAGGCTGTAAACAATCTCGAATTCCTCATCGAGCGTGAGTTCTTCCAATTAGGTGAACCGACAGTCAAGTACGACGGTATGATCCCTAGAGGGTGGAAGGTCGAGGACTATGCGAAGCAGTTCCAGGTGGAGATGCTGCCGCAGCTGGACCGGCTCAACCGAATGTTTCTGCGCAACCTGAAGGCGTTGCGGGAGCTGCGGCGTGCCAATATCGAGCTGTACATTGGGCAGGTCAACATCGGGCGGAAGCAAGTCAATCTGGCGTAGCCGCGGGTCAAGCGCAGCAAGCAGAAGCCGGCGACCAATAAGACGAACTGATGAGATACCGCTCCGTAGGGTTGCTCCTGCAGGCTCTCAAAGCGAACTCTGCGGGAGCTGCAAGATCGTACCGGCGACGGGGCACGGGATGTCTGATAGTTGCCAGCGGCGTATGGTGCGCCGATGTTTGTTTCGGTAAACCCTTTCGGCTATCATAGAACGAAGGTGAAAGCAATGCCGAGTAAGAATGGTGCTCTCAAGTCTCTTCGCGTAGCGCAGTTGGCGGAAAAAATTACGCGGGCCCGCAAGCGAGCCGGGGTGTCAGTGGAAGACCTGCTTGTGGGATTGAAGGAAGAGCGTAAGAGGCTCTACAGTGAGCGGTATGGCGCAAAGAAGACCACCAGTCGCTAGGTTGCGGGTCTTCTTTGATGCCGACGTGCTCATCAGTGCCGCAACCCCTGAATCCCCGATCAGTGCTGCCCACATCTTAGCACAACTCTCGGCCCTCACCTTGATTGATGGTGTGACCACCACCTACGCGCTGGACCAAGCTGAACGGAATATCAAAAAGAAGCTCCCTGGCTCTCTGCGAGATTTTCACGAGCTGTTAGAGAATGCCCTCCGAGTAGTATCGGATGTTTCTCAGAAGGAATTGAGGGATTTCGCAGGGTACGCTGAAGAACATGATATACCGATTTTGGCAGGAGCGGTGCTGCATCATTGCCGTTTCTTGGTCACAAGAAACGTGAGCGACTACTATAAAACCCCGAAGAAGCTCGAAGTGATAGGCCCCGGCGATCTGGTTAGGTCAGCGCGAGAAGCATTGTTACATCTGTGACTCATTCAACGCCTGAATAACCGTGCCCACCAAGACTGGCGCGCCGTGTGCTAGGAGGCTGGAAAGCGATGGTAGTGGATAGAGTTGTCAATCAATACCAGCGAGGCGCTCTGACTCTGCGCAAGGCAGCAGATCAGTTGGGCGCGGATGTGTGAGAGCTGCAGGAACTGCTTCTCTCTCATGGGGTTCCGGCCTCTAGCGGGGCTGCCAGCGAGTCATCTTCGCGCCGTTCGGAGCACGCAGGGCAGACCCATTCTTAACGCGCTTCGCGGGACTCCCCCTTTTGCAATCTAATGTCTGACTGGTCCACCCCTACTCTTCGATCCTGAGGCCCTTGATGGTGCGCAACTCGTCGAGGGTGAGGTCGAGCTTCCTGCAGATCTCCTGCGCGCGCTTGATGCTGATCCGCTTGGAGGGGCCCAGCCCAGCTAAGTATCGCTGGCGGATGGTCTTCTTCTCCGAATCCCAATAGGTCTCCCGCAGGGCGTAGTAGGTGTAAGACATGCCGCCAGGCTGCTTGGTAACGATCTTCACAATATACATCGCCATATCATAGCACCTAGGTATGTAATTGTCAAGAGCCACGATTCAGCTCTCATCGATCAGTGATCAGATAAAACCATAGGATGAACGCTGAGATCTTTCATCTGGACATCGCTAAAAAGCTGATGAAGTTCCTTGCTTCTCCCTCTTGACAAACATATACCTAGGTGATATAACATAGGTATGCAAGGAGCGTGAGCGAAATGCTCAACACCACAAAAGAAGAGGCCCTGAGCGCCCCTACTCAAGAGATCGCTCAGAGCCAGCCGGATACCCAGCCGCTCTCAGTCTACATCCCCGACTGGGCGGGCGTCAAGCTCAACGGTCATGCTGTCATCGTCGCCTTCGTCAAGGACGTGGAAGAGGCCCTGGTCGCCTTTCGTCAGTGGAAGGGCCAGAACGCCGTGATCTTGCTCAAGTATACTGATGGATCGGGCGTGGTGACCGCCGCGGATTGCAAGCAAGAAAAGTTTGTAGCTAACTGGGTCGGATGAGCGCCCCCACGCCATGACCCGGAAGCCTTCGTGCGCGTGATGCATGAGGTCGGGGCTTAACCCGCCCCCTCTGCAATTTGACACCTGATGCCTTAGGAAGAGAAGATTAGAAGTAAGATAACGTAAGTAAGTAGGAGTCGACAGTCTAGCCGCTCCATAGGGATCGCTGTGAATCGAAGCAAAAAGGGGGCATGATGAAGGCTATCGGGTACACGCGGGTCTCGACGGAAGAGCAAGCTCAAGAGGGCTTGAGCTTGGACGCGCAGGCTGAACGCATCCGGGCCTACTGCAAGGCGCAAGGTCTCAAGCTGGGGGAACTGCTGACGGATGAAGGGGTGAGCGCAGCCAAGCCCTTGGCAACACGGCCGGCGGGGTCCAAACTGTTGGACATCCTCGCGGCCGGCGAGGCCCAAGCTGTCGTGTCCGTAAAGCTCGACCGGCTCTTCAGAGATGCGGTGGACTGCCTAGCAACGGTGAGGTCCTGGAACGAGGACGGGATCGCCCTGCACTTACTGGACTTGGGTGGGGCAGCGTTCAATTCAGCGAGCGCATTGGGCCGGTTTTTCTTGACGGTCATGGCCGGGGCTGCTGAGATGGAGCGCAATCTCATCTCTGAGAGAACAAAGACGGCGCTGGCTTATAAACGCTCCAAGGGCGAATGGCTCGGTGCAGCGCCCTTTGGATATCGGCTTCTTGATGGCGGACTAGTCCCGCATGAATCTGAGCAAGTCATCATTGCAGCGATCAAGCAGGATCGGAAAGCAAGACATCTGAGCATCCGAGAGTTGGCAGTCAAGCACGGTCTTCCCAAGAGCACGGTCCATGAGATTTTGCGGCGGGGCAACTTCAGGGCCCGCTTTCTACCAGCTTCAGGAACTGGCGGACGCTCAATACTTGTATGCCCTGCTCCTCCATCTGTTGGATGAGCTCCAGGTCTCGCTTCAAGTCGTCATCTCGGGTGACCATGTAACCAGCCTGGCCCAGCAAGGCCGTCTCCAGGAGGAAGTCATCGGCGGGGTCGCGACACAGGTGCAACTCGCCAGTCGGCTCCACCCAGCGGCTCTTATGTTGATGAGCGCGGAGATCCAAACATTTGTATCAACGACGACGCGGAGGGGCATAGCGACGAGCCTGCCTCACTTCCTCGCGAGCCGCGGTGATATCGGCTTCGACCTCTTCTGGGAGGAGAGCGGGGAGGCGTGCTTGAATGGCTGCTAAGAGCGTGTCCAGACGGCCACTCCACTCCGCATCACTCAGTTGCCGTGATGGGCTCTTCACACGGCTTGTGGCTGTGGAGAGGTACCAGCGGACAGCGCGGCGCACCAACGCGGCGAGGCTGGCTTGCTCCTCAACCGCGAGGTGTTTGAGCAGCTTCAGTTCCTGCTCATCCAGGTAGATGTTCGTGCGCTTCACAGAGCAATTATACACCATGGTGTCAGCTCGGTCAAGAAAACTTGGGGCTCAGAGACGCCGGGGATAGTCTTGGCTTTTGTGGAGGAGTTTCTTGTTGTGGTTCTGTCCGGGAGAGGCTCCTCCCCCGGGCGGGGTTTGCCGTAGTAGGGGATCAGCTTGAGGTCCAGGGCGAGCTCCACGGGGCGTCGACCGAAGCCCTTGGGGAGGCGGTGCGCCAAGGCCTCGTTGAGCTGGTCCTCCAAC
>JBBIUX010000062.1:0-7758 GCA_037440025.1 Candidatus Fraserbacteria bacterium
AGCTCAAGGATGTCTACAGAGCCATCGTTTCGTGTGGTACAAAGCCCTTGAGCACTTGATACCCGCCAAACTGGTCAGTGTAGATGACTTCTACCGCATCTTGTATGACTGCTTCACTGATGAAGCTAAACAGGTCTTTCCCCTTGAGCCTTGGCATAGCCACACACCTCACTCTCCCGCCGCGCTCAACGATTCCCACAACTGGCGTCTTGGGGCTGTCAGGCCCAGGGCGTCCAGTTTTATCGCCCTTGCCTCCGATATAAGTTTCGTCAACCTCTAAAATACCGCCGAGCTTGTCTTCTATATTCGTGTGCTTCATTGCATTGCGAATTCTATGTGCCAGATACCAGGCGGTCTTGTAAGTAACGGCAAGATGTCGAGCAAGCTGGCTCGCTGAAATGCCCTTCTTGCTCTCGCACACCAGGTGAATCGCTATCAGCCACTTACAGATCGGCAAGTGCGTCCTATGCATGATTGTCCCTGTTGTCACCGTGAACTGGTACTCGCACTTTGAACACTCGAACCTATCATACTCTTTCAGCCGTGAGATAGTCGTTGCCTTGCAACGCGGACACTCGACGCCGTTAGGCCAACGCTGCTTCTCTAGGTACTTTCTGCACTTTTTCTCCGTGTTGAACTGCTGTTGTAACTCAATGAGATTCACGATTTCTCCTTTCCCATTGAGTATAACACAAAACTTACCCTTTGTCAAGTATATAGGCTCGTTAGACATTATCAGTAAAACAAACGTTGCAGGTATTGATGCTATTCCTGCCAGCCCGTGGCTCGTCGGCGCGGAGAAGGCTTTGGCAGGAGAGGTCGGCGCCGAGGCCATCCTGCGCCGGCAGCTGCACAACCTGCCTCAAGATCGCTGGGAGTACGTGCTGATTGATTGTCCTCCGGCGCTCGGTATCTTGACCATCAACGCCTTGGCGGCGGTGCGAGAAATGTTGGTCCCCGTCGAGGCACACGTGATGGCGTTGGAGGGCTTGGCTCAACTGTTGCAGACTGTGGACGTCGTGCAAGAGCGCCTCAACCCGGCTTTGGAGATCTCTGGGATACTAGCCTGTCGGGTGGACGGACCCGCCACGCCCACGAGGTGGTCGAACACCTGCAAGGCCGTTTCGGGAACCTTGTCTACAATACAGTTATTAGAGAAAACGTCCGTTTGGCAGAATGCCCTTCCTTTGCAAAACCCATTACACAATACGATCCGCGCAGCTACGGCGCCAAAGATTATCGCGCCCTCGCGGCAGAAGTCATCAGGCAAGAGAGAGGGAGGCAAAGATAATGGCCAAGCGTCGCACCATTGGAGCGAACCCGCTCGATGCGGTCATCCCGGCGCCACGAGAAGAGAAAACTCCAAGCGCACCGAAGCCGATCAAAGAACGGCTGACGGTCCATCTTTCTCTAGACTTGATTGATCGCGTCAAGAACGCCGTCTACTGGACACCCGGGCTGACGTTGGCTGGGCTCGCTGAAGAGGCTCTCGCTGCCGCCGTAGATAAACTAGAGAGGGTGCGAGGCGAACCCTTCCCGCCGCGCCAGGCCGAACTCAAGGGCGGTCGGCCTCTCAAATAGCCGTTCTGAGAAAGCATCAGGGGCGTACGGACAGTACGCCCCTATCTGTGCGAACAGACCTTAGGATCTCTTGACGGAGAGCTTGCCGCCGGCTTCGACAACCTTCAGGCGCTTGCGCACCATGTCTTTGAGCTCGCGACCGGCGCGGAAGCCTGGAACGGCTTTGCTCGGCACCATGAGGCGCTGTCCGGTCTGCGGGTTGATCCGGCTGCTGCTGCGGCGCGCCCGGGCGGCGAAGCTGCCAAATCCGGTGATGCGCACGGTTTGGCCGTCCGCCACGGATTTGGAGATCGCCGTGAAGATGGTGTTGACGGCGTCGCGCGCGGTGCGCTTGGGCATGCCCGTCTTCTGGGCAATCGTCTCGATGAGCTCTGCTTTGTTCATGACGAACCCCCTTTATGGTTGCTGTGGTACCTGTATTGTAGAGCAGCAGCGGCAGCGAAGTCAAGTCGGAGCTGGTCGGCGAGCTGGGGTTGCCAGCGAAGGGGGTGGGGACCAATGAAATTGTTCTCTGCTGATCGGCATTTCTGTCACCGCACATTTTCCGCACATCGCAGGGGTATAATACAGGTGTCAGACTCGCCCCGTTTCGGGCGACGGAGAAGCTGGTGAAATTCAAATCAACGGAGGTGGCGCAGATGAAGTGCAAAGAAGTCAGATCAGACGGGCTAGGTGCGGCCTTGGAGAACACCCACTTCACGGAGCTTGCCCAGCTTTTCTGCTGTGGCCGTCAGCAATGGGACGAGTTTTGCAGCACCGCACGTGACGGGAGTGGCCGCGTTGCTCTTCGCGAGCTGTCCGGCGACGATCACAGTTGCCGATATTAAGAAAGCGGTTTTGGACGCTGCGGAACGCAAGCCCGAACTAAAAGATAAAGTGCTGACGGGTGGGCGGCTGCGCTGGCCGGACCGATGGCCGTGTTCGCCCGCGGCCATGCGCCCGATGGTTTTGGAGAGGTGATCATTATGATAACACCGGAAAACACAGAGCTTCGTCTGCCGCAAGCGCGTCATGCGATCGGGTTCTTTCTCTTGCTGTTGGCAGTGTCCATCCTCATTTCCATTTTTCTCGTCGGGATCATTGTTGGACTGCAGATCCGCACGGACACCCAAGGTTTCTTGATTTTCTCAACCATAGTTCTGGCTCTTGTCATGGTAGGAGTGCTCTCGGAATTCATGCGTCGTGGTCGCTTCGAGTGGAAGGGGACGCTGAGCTTACGGCCTGCTCGTCCGAGTGTCTACTTCTGGGCTTGTGTTAGCATCATACCTTTGGGCATGGTGATGGGCTACCTCGCTTCTTATCTGGTCCAAGCCGTGCCGTGGCTGCTCTCAGAGGTTCTCAAAGATTTGGTGCGTCTATCGCGCTTTAGCGAACCGGCTGTTTATGTGCTTTACGCCATCGCGCTCAGTGTGGGCCCCGGCCTGAGCGAAGAGTTGGCCTTTCGCGGTTTCATCTTGCGCGGGTTGATGGCCCGTTTTGGTGCCATTGGGGCTGTGACGCTGACGGCCTTCTTATTCGCGCTGATGCACCTTGATCCGCTCCAAAGCTTGATGGCCTTCTTCATCGGCCTGTACCTGGGCTATATAGTTGTGCGCTCGGGAAGCGTCTATCCCGTGATCGTGGCTCACGCTTTCAATAATCTCTGGTTTACTGTAGAGGCAAGTCTCTGGCAGGCCTATAACCCACAGATGGACCCCGCCCAGATCATCTTGAGCACGTTTTACCCACCGGTCGTCTATGCCGGAGCTGTCGTCTTATTAGCCGTAGGGCTGTACGCGCTGCATCGGGTGACAAAGCCATCAGCGGTTAGTTAATCGGTTTGTCAGACTCCCCTCTTTTTCGGCGACTTGTTACAATAGGGCGCGATGGAACGCCTCTTGGAAGACGTCGCCGAACACGGCTGGACGGTCGAGCGACGTGAAGCATTCGTGCATCACTACGACCGACGGATCGGCGAAGCTCTTTTAGATCTCTTGGTCGAGTACGGCCTGCTCGGAGATCGTCGTGCCCTACGCAGCGTGAAGAGCTATGTCGAGTCGCGCCTGCGGGGACAACGGGCTGAGTCGGAGCATCCGCTTTGGGAAATCGTTGAGGAAGTATATATGAGAGTCTATAGCGAGATCTTTCGGAAGAAGCTCATCGAAAACTATGTGAACGGCGTGCGCGCTGGCGCGGTGCAGTCGGATTTTGCAAGCTATCTGCGCGGGGCCGTGCGCCGACGACTGCTCGACAGATTGCCGAGAAGGTCTCGCTGCATCTGGCGTCGTGCGGGCACTGCCTTGAAGAGCTTCAAAAAATTCGCGCCGAGCGCCGAGAGCTGGCTAAGGACTTTTTGCGAGTGCGACCGGAGCCTCTCGAACAGTTTGGTGAGGGTTTTGCCGGGTGTTGGCGTGACTGCTTAACGGGGTGGAAGGAGCGGTTCTTCGCGCCGAGAGTTTTTTATAGACACGCGCTGGTGTATACAGCTCTTGGGGGATTGGCTCTGCTCATCAATTTCTGGATGAACCAACAGCCGTCGCTGTTGGGGCCGGGCGAGAGCATGTGGTGGGCGCTGTGGGTCTTGGTGCCATGGGGAGTGCTCTTGCTGTTGCACGGAGTGGGGGCTTTGCGACGGAGACGCTAAGGGGCGAACGGCCGTTCGCCCCTACCAGACTCTGCAATTTTTGCTCTCACTGGCCGCCTCTTGACCCGGTCGTCCTGCAGACTCCCATAATCTTTCATTTCTGAAAAAAATCTTGTATGATGCTTGTGAGGTGATTTCCATGAGGACTACAGTGACCTCGCGCGGGCAGACCGTCGTCCCGGCCAAGATCCGCAAGGATCATAAAATTCGCCCACAAACGCAGTTGGAATGGATCGACGATGGGCAGACGATTCGAGTCGTGCCGATTCCCCCCGATCCAGTCCGAGCGGCCAAGGGGAGCTCTCAAGGGTTGCGCCGCAGACTCCTACAGGAACGAGAGTGGGAGCGAAAGCGTGTCTGATCTCTATGTTCTGGATACCTCAGCGATCTTTGCTTTCACCGACCAAGAAGCAGGTGTCGACGAGGTCGAGAGGTTGCTGAATGCAGCGCATGCAGAGAAGTGCCAGATCGAGGTGTGTTCCATCAGCTTGATGGAACTGTACTATGTAACGTTGAGGGAAGCGGGCGAAGATGAGGCGGCTCGGCTGATAGCGTTGGTGAAATCCTGGCCTGTCGCTTGGGTCTATCCTAATGAGAGGACACTGCTACAAGCTGGGAGGTTGAAAGCCTCGCATCGGTTATCTATAGCCGATGCCTTGGTGGCCGCCGTGGCCAAGTTGCACCAGGCGACGCTCGTCCATAAGGACCCCGAGTTTGAAGCGCTCGCCCAAGAAGTGGCTCTGCGGGAGCTTACATTGAAGAAGACTGCTTAAGCGATCGGGCTTTTGCTGAAATTGCTGAGTTTGCGAAACCAGTCCAGTGCTCTCGCGCGATCGTCGCTGCTCAGATAGACAAGATTGAGGCGGGGCAGGATGTGCCGGAGGAAGGTCACCGCCGCTTGATAACTGTGGCGGTATCTCAGAAGCGTCACGGTCTCCACCACCATCTCCCAAGTGCTAATGAACGGGAATCTGTTGGCGCATTGTGATCACCTCGTGATGTACAAGATATAACTGTTTTGTACAACGTGTCAACTTCGCCTCATGCCTCACGTGCAATCAGGTTTGCCACTGAGTTCTAACAGTTTTCGAACGGTGCGGGAGTAGGGTTGTCAGACTCGCCTCGTTTCGGGCGACTAAGAAGGGTGACGAAACTCAAACTTACGGAGGTGGCGCAAGATGAAGTGCAACAGAGTCGGAGCAGAGACGTACACAAACTCAAATGATCTCTTGAAGGAGGGGATCACGATGAAGTTCAAGCAGTTTGCTCATCGGATCGGCGCGGCGCTGGCGCTCAGCGTCGCATTTGGGCTCATGATTGGAGTTGTATCGGTATCGTTCGCGCAACCGCCGCTTCTGCCGGGATCGCCGTCGGTTAGTATAAACCCGACGCAAGGGACTACGAACCCCGGTGGGCAAACGCGGTTTCAAATCAACTTTCAGGGGTCAACCGGGACGGGGTGGCAACCGACCTGGAACTGCTCGTTCCTCTTCATGTTCATGCCCCCGCGTCCCAATGGAATTGATGTTAGATTCTCTCCGGTGACTGTCATCGTCCCGCCGGGCCAGCAGAGGACAGCCCAAGCTACTGTGACCGTGGCTAACTTCGTTGCGAGGGCTGCTTTCCCCTTGAGCGTGCAAGTCAATTGCACCGCCGCTGCTCTCAATGGTGCCCCGCTGCTCTATCAGCGGGACTTTGTTTACACCCTACAGGTCGGCGACGGCGGTGGCCCCAATCCGCCCCCGCCTGGTGGAGGCACAGGGCCCTGCCAGTTCAATTTCGCCTTCGACCCAGCGGTAGGAAATCTGGTGCAAGTGCAGAACACTCAGGATCCGATGGCTTGGGCCTGGACAGCTGGGTTTTCGATCATCGCCGGTGCGCAGGGGAACTGCCCGGCAACCTCGCGGTTCACGGCCCGGCTTGATCCTCGCCAGGGCCTGTTCCTCATGATGCAACCTGGGGGAGTCTCGGGTGCCATACCCGGAAGGTATTCCACTTCCATAAGCGCGCGAAACTAGACCGGGGTTGAAGTCACGGCGGTCATCGAGATCTGTGCCACCGAGAGCGTCAACCAGCCCTGGCGCTGTCAGAACTATAACTACCGACTGCAACGAGATGGCAGTGGAGGCAATCCCTTGCCGCCAGCACCACTTCCGGTGACAGGGCTTCAGGCTTCCATCCGCACGGATCGCGGCTGCCAACAGACGGGTGAGAACCCGATCTACTCTGTGGGAGAGCAAATCACCGTCTCCTTCCAAGTGGACGGTGCTGCTCAAGC
Source organism: Candidatus Fraserbacteria bacterium (assembly GCA_037440025.1). Classification (GTDB taxonomy): domain Bacteria; phylum Bipolaricaulota; class Bipolaricaulia; order RBG-16-55-9; family DRXL01; genus JANXCC01. The sequence continues at coordinate 6,483 of JBBIUX010000062.1, forward strand.
GTTCGTGACGATTGAAGACATCATGGACAGCGGGGAGCAACAGATCGTCTTCCAACAGATCGTTCCGGGCAACCAATTGCTGCAATTGACGGGTCAGATTGTGCCGCCCACCGGGCGAGAGACGCTGCGTCTGACGGCGCAAGTTGGTCAGCAGAGCGTCGTGAGCGCGTGCAGTTTTGTGAGCCAGTGAACGACTGAGGGGAGCTGGTGCTGGTGCGGCCGGCTCCCCTCCTTTGATTTTGACGACCTTCACGGAATTATTGATCTAATAAACATTTCCGTCACCGCACATTTACCGCACATCGCGGGTGTATAATCTAAGACAGATCTCACCCCCAGCCCCTCTCCAACACGGAGAGGGGAGCCACAGGTGGGAGTCGAGGCCCGGAAGGAGCGTGAGCGCAGATGTTGCGGAATCTTGTTAAGAAAGCAGAATGGCTTGTAAGGGAGATTTCCCCGCGCTTCAAGGATATAGCTTGGGTGGCCAGTTTCTTGGTGGCCACGGCCGCGGTGGCCACCTGGAGCTGTAGCGTTTCGGCGGTCGTCAAAGCGTCTCAGTTCGCAGGGCAGGGGATGCGCTTCAGTTTTGTTTTGATGCGCTTCTAGCAGGAGGGGATTACGATGCGCCTACAAACATTCAAGCTCTTCGGGTTGGGTGCGGCCCTGGTCATGTTGGTCTTGGCTGCCGGGAATAGCGGACAAGTCGGTCTAGCACAAGCATCTTGCACAGTGATTGTGCAACCGGGCCAATCGATCCAAGCAGCCACCGATCAAGCCGCCGAGGGCATGGTGATCTGTCTGAGTGCGGGGATCTTCGAGGAAAGCGTCAAGATCACAAAGAGTCTGACTTTGCGAGGGGCCGGACGCGAGCAAACGATCATCAAAGGGCAGAACCAAGATCGGCCGATTATTCTTATTCAAAGTCGCTTCGAGGACCAAGTTGCTCTGGAAGGCCTTACTGCCAGAGGGTCTGGAGACGCCATTCACGTCACAGGTGAGTCCAAAGTGGCTCTCAAGCAGATGGCTGTCTCAGATAGTGAAATCCATGGCTTCTTGGTCAATGAATCGGCGAAAGTGAGCCTTTTCGAGTCCCAGGTCATGCGGAACAAGGGCGACGGTTTCAAGATGGAGGACTCCGCCCAAGTGAGTCTCAGTAGATCACAATGGCCACCTTAGACGGATCTAATCGGCAACTGCACCGCTTCGACCGCCCCCAACCGTCTCTCCACGGCATGGGCCAGGAACAAGAGCAGCCGCACAAAACGCAAGCCCGCAG
>JBBIUX010000063.1:0-7711 GCA_037440025.1 Candidatus Fraserbacteria bacterium
AGGGGAGTTGGCTGTGGCTGGCATTGCAGTTGTGGGAGCAGGCCAAGCCGCCGGAGCTGGGGCGGGCACTGCGGCTGGCGGCAAAGCTCGGAGGGTTGCGATGAGCCACAAAGTGGAGAGGCGTCAGTCTCCAGCATCGTGGCCACGATGAAGAGGTCGAAGACATCCTGGCGCTCGGCTTTGTTTGACACATGGAATAGCCTTATGATATACTGAGTGTGCTCATGGCCTCCGTCCTGGATACCTCGTTCCTCATCGCCCTGGCCAAGATCGGGAAGCTAGAACTGCTTGAACACCTGAGCGCACGTCAAGCGAAGCTTGTCCCTGAAGGGGTGCGTGAGGAGCTGCAGGTGGGCCGACGCAAAGGCTACCGCGAAGCGACACAGATCTTGGATACCTTGGACCGCCTGAAGGTCCAGACTCGTAAGATCCAAGCCCCGACGGTGGATGACGCGCTCCTGGCCTTAGCACGGACAGAGAAGGCCGAACTCTTCTCCAACGACGGAGAGCTACGCGAGCACGCTCGGGCTGCAGGGCTGGCCGCCTTCGGCCCAGAGGATTTTCTCTTCCTCCTGCTGTGTCAGGAAGTACTCGATATCGAAGAATACCGACGGCTGATCGGAGCGCTCCAGCGGCAGGGCTTGATCGGCCGGGAACGGATGGCCCAATATCTGGACCTGAACATCTAAGAGGTGATCGCGATGCCAGTGACTAAAGAAGCGGAGATGGTGCGGGTCAACTTCACCGCGCCCAAAGAGTTGATCGAGCGAGTGGACCAGTTCGCCCAAGAGCGGCTGGAGGACCGCTCCACCGCCATCCGGCAACTGGTCCAGGAGGGACTGAAGGCGCTTTTGATCGACAAGGTGTTGGAGCAATTTCAGCGGGGCGGGTTGACGCTGCGGGAGGCTTCTGCCCGCCTGGGAATCGACCTCTGGGAGTTTATGGCTCTTTTGCAGCGGCGGGGAATTCCAGTCTCGGATGTAGATCGAGAGGAAGGGCCTGACGTTAAGCCCTTGCGGAAGAAGGCCAAAGAACTGATCAAGCCGTAAATGCACTGACCTTCAAGCTGTTGAGGAAGGTCAAGGAGAGAATCTATCACTCAATCACCGAGCTGGCCAAAGACGTGGGCAGGGACATCAGTTCTGTGCGAAAGGACCTCAAACTCTTAGAGGGATACGATCTGGTCAAGATGGAGAAGAGTGCCAATGAGGTGAGGATCTCCTCCGACAAGGAAGGGATCTATGTCCCCTTAGTAAAGCCGAAGTCTGTGGAAGAATTCAAAGCGAAAGCTGGCATCAGGAGTCCTCTGCCCAGAACTTAGATCGACGCTACTCCGCTACAGCACTGATATCGATAACTCCACGTTTACGCCCACTTGCGAATCTCACTGTGAAGTCGCCCAGCCGACGATACGTCAATCACGACTTCAGCTCGATGGGCGTGACCGAAGGTTTCGAATGCCGCGCGTTCGACCGCTGCTACCAACTCTGTATGCAACCCCCGTGCCCCTGTGCCGCGCTTCAAGCTGCACGCAATGATCTGGTCCAATGCAGCATCGGTCACCGTCAACCGCAAGCCCTCCGCAGCGAACTCGTTCACAAACTGCGGTAGCACGTTCTCCAAGAGAATTCGTCTTAGAGTTTCCTCCGAGAGCGTTGGGAATAGAATAATGCGCGCGAATCGCCCGATTACCTCCGGCATGAAGCCGTACTTGCGAAAGACCTCGACTTCTTCCAATGTCAGCTTCTGTTCTGCGGCTGTTTCCATTTCTTCTGAGGGATGAAACCCAAGCCTCGCGCGAGTGGTCGTCTTCAGTAGCTCTTCCAACCCGGAAAAAGCACCGCAAGCAACAAAGGGTATATCCCGCGTAGAAAGCGCGTACCGAGAGCCGTGCGCCGAGTAGCCGTAATCCGACGGGGCCAGGGCATCAGAACCTTCCAACATCTTGAGCAATTCGCGCTGCACGCCGCGACCGGAGACATCTTTGATCGTGCCCTCGCCAGCAAAACGCGCATTGCTCGTCGAAGAGGCGATTTTGTCAAACTCGTCTAGGCAGACGACGCCGCAAGACGCCAGCAGCTCGTTGCCCCCTGCCGCAGCTACGAGGCGCGTCAGGATGGTCTGCACACTCTCGCCGACGTATCCACTCTCCGTATAGCTGGTAATGTCGATGATCACTGTCGGCAGCGTAAAGATATGCCGAAAGAGCAGCTCGACAAGAAAGGTCTTGCCACAACCAGTCGGGCCGATCAACAGAGTGTTCTGCTTAGGCGGCAGTTGACGGTGATCCACACCCTCAAGATAGATACGCTTGAGCCGCCGCACATGACGGTAGGCCATCAACGCCATGGCGTGGCATTGGTCAGCCTGCCCCTTGTAGCCGAGCTGCTCCAGCCGCTGCGCGATCTGCTGCGGCGACAGCAGCGGTAATCTTCGGATGGATGCACGAAGGGTCTCGAAGTCACTATTGGCAGCCGTCTCCTGAAAGAGAGGTTCAGCACTTGTACCAGACATCGTTAACCTCCTTGCTTAGCGTGGATCCTGAACGATCGCGATGCCTGTGACGTCGCCACCACCCGTTTGTAACCACGCTCCTCTAGCGTACGTTTTGTCCTCCAGTCGGTCCAGATCGAGTACACCAACGCCGAGGGTGCTCCCCACAAAAAGCTTTATCTGGCCACAAATTTTCACGGCGGAGATGGCGCGAGCGCGAACTTCCAAGAACGCGACAGTCTGGGCAGGGCTCCAGCGACCAGAGAGCAGTTCCCAGCCGAGCACAAAGCCGTCGGTCCCGGCCAGCACCAGCGGTGTGCCCTGGATCTCCGTGGCGACTACTGGATAGACGGCTCCATTCCCCTGCAGCATGATCTCCGGCTTGTTCGCCCCGCGCCACTGGAGGGTCCCGATACGGTATAGATAACAGTTGCCATCCCAACTTCCGTGCGCGACATAAGGCTCTCCGGCTAGCTCCACGAGCTTGGTGCAGAAAGCTGGCCTTTGCCCACCCGTGAGGAGATAGCTTGGTGTGCCCGTTTGCTTAGTGAGTATTTCTTCCAGATCCCAAAGGTAGATGCAATTGCGCTCCTGAGTGCCTCCAGCGAGCAAAATACGACCGTTGATCTCTCGCACGTCCACGGAGAGCATCCGCCCTGGGGTACGCATAGTGCAACGCAGCTGACCGCGAAGATCATAAACTTTCATCGTCTGGTCCTTAGCACAGACGAAGAGCAGGATTTGACCGGCTATCGGGCCAGTGGTCACGTGCCAGATACTGCCTGCGGCAGCCCTGGTTTGCCAGATGACATAGCCGCAAGGGTCTACGAGACAGAGATTGCCCGAGTGTGTGCCAGCGACGATCCTCGGCCCTTCATTCGTCTTAACAACAGCCAGCGAGTAGATCAGGTCGGGGGTTCGGCCCTCTTGAAGGCTGACGACACTGCGCGGCTGGCTCCATTGACCGTAGTCCCAAATGTGCAGATTGCAACCTGCACCGACAACTAAAGAGAGCCCCTGCGTGCTCGAAAACTCTTCTACCTCGAAGTACTGCGTCAGATTGCGGCCAGTGACGAGCTCTTCGAACTTCGCTGCTGCTTGGTGTAACAACTTCGCGATCATACCTATTACCTCCGAGGGCTGTTCTTCTTGCCTTTGAAAACCTCGTAGACAGCAGCCGCCAGAGCTTGGGCGGGCCTCTCTCCATCGAGCAGCCTGAACATTAATGCCACCGGTACTTCGTAGCTCAGAACAAACCCCAGTATTAAGCCGAGGACGACCATCGCGACGAAAGCAAAGCCAAACACTAAGAGAACGATCCAGACGAGCACCGGCACCGCAAGCACAATGTCCTTCAACACAACCAACAATAGAAAATAAGCTGTAATGGTCAGAGCCGTTGCCGAACAGCGCGCTGCCCTCCCCAACCAAAGGCGCACCCGAGGGCTGCCCAGAGATGGGCGACTCAGCTGGTCTATACTCAGCTCTCCCAAGCAGGCCGGATCGTCCACGCCGTTGGCGCACCAAATTCCGTCGCCAACTCTGCGTCTGCGAAAGGGCCGGTCGAGCCAGTGAAAGGTCGCGACGGCGCTGGCCACAGGAACGCCGCACAACGCATACGGGCTGAGGAACAGCACCAAAGCGCCCACCACAAAGCCAACATAGCCCATGAGCAGGCGCCCTTCGTGCTGATAGTACCAGCCCCAGTCCGACTGACTACTGTAGTTCCACAGAAAAGAGAGAATATTTTCATCAAAGTCGTAGCCAATCAGGGCGTTCATCCCCACCAAACAGAAGAAGACCATCAACGCTGTTATGATGGCGCTGAACGTGAGAGCCACTGAGACCCCGATGCTCTTGAGCGCGATTTCAGTGATGCGGAGAGAGGTTCGGCCAAAGCGCTTCCATACGCCAGCTGGGCCATCAGTCCAGCCCATAGGTGGAATCTCCAACACCAGGGGGGCCGCAGACTTCCCGTCACGACGTGGGCTCAGCGCTGGGGTCATCAGATGGCGCAGGGCTGCTGCTTGCATAACGGATGGTGTCCGCTTGCCTTCGAACCCGCAGGAGCTCGCCAAGCCGGATGCACAGCTCCGCTTGGACGTCGCTTCGCGCCATGGCGTCATAAAGCTCCTCTGTATTCCAGCCTAAGTGCCGTGCCGCCGCCGCGGCCGTGTACACAAACCGATCCAGCTCAAGCTCTACTCGTTCTGGTACGCTCATTTCATCTGCTACGAAGAGCGCCTCTCTCAGATACGTGAGCGCGGCATAGACCTCGATGAGATCCAAAGGAATTTCAGGATCCTCCAGGAGCTGTTGGATCTGCCGACGACTTTCGATGTGCTTCACCCTTGAGAGATAATCATCCACCACAAGCAGTGCTTTCAGATCGTCAACGCTTTGGGCGTGCGCGACCCGAGCAAGCACGGTCTCATCACGCAGCCAACTGAGAAACCGCCGAGCGACCATGGAGACAGCCGGGTTGATGTGTTTCCATTCGTAACGCCTCAGATTGAGCGGCGACCAGGTCACTTGAGCAATAATCTGTTCAGCGTGCTCCAATGGACTCATCAGATAGCTCCTTCCTGCCAACGGTCTTATGGCACGTGCAGGCTTCCTTCAGCGAGTGCAAGCCGAGTCGGATCGGCAGCACGGCGCTGTATTCGATTACCCCTGTGACCGAAGGCCCACAAGAGGCGGGGTTCAGCACCGCACCCGCTTCCGCCCCCATCAAACCTGCAATGATGACGTTCGAGATGATCACGCTCGGCTCCGGCGCTTGCGCACAGCTCTCTCCATCCAGCCCTTCTTGCCTCTCCAGCTCGGCCCAGCGCTCAATGTCACCCTGACAATTGAGGCACGCTGTCATGCCGGGTTGATAGACAGCCATCTGGCCCCCCCGCGGGGAGGTCCCTCCGTCAATCAGAGGCAACCGATGCCGAACAGCAGCACGAGATAGGATCGCTCTGGCAGTGAAGTTGTCCACCGCCGAGAGGATCAGATCGGGCTTGTGTTCTTCAAAGTAATCTTCACTCGCACGCCCTTTGAGAGCTTCACACTCAACGGCGGGGTTGAGCTGTCGCAGTTTGCGAGCAAGCTCAGGTGCCTTCGCGCATCGCACGGCTTCGTAGAATAAGATCTGCCGATTGAGGTTGTGACGCTCAATGTGAAGGTCGTGATCAATGATCTTCAGCCTGCGCACACCACTGAGCACTAAACCAATGCCCAGCCAAGTCCCTAAAGCACCGGCGCCGACCAAGACGCAGTCGCCTCCATAGGATTCCCCCGTGACTGCGTAATCCGCCTGTGCATCAAAGCGACTGGCGCTCTGGCGGTTGTAGCTCAACATAGCTTGGATGGGCTGGTCGTACTCATCGAGCGGCATCAGGATCTTGCGTGTCTCTTCAAGAGCCAAGCCCGCCATGACCATAGCCGTCACCGGATTCTGCGGTTGATCCTGAAGATCTAACAGACAGTAGTCCCGTTCGGTGTACGAGATCTCTTGACCGAATCTGTGCACGAGTAGCCGCCCTTCCGTCGGACTCGCTGCGGCAAAGAGCACCGGTACACACCACTTCTGGCTATAGCGGAGGCACGCCCATTTCGAAACGGGATCGGCCGTGGCCTCAATAAGCAAAGTAGGAGTGGGAAGCAGACGAAAGCATTCTTCATACAGCAGTCTCAGACTCTGGCCGCAGACCGAGATCTCCGGATTGATCTTTCGGAGAAGCTGAGCCAGTGCCTCAGCGCGCGGCTGGCCGCTCTTAGCGTGCAGCTTGAGCAAGCCCAGCTCATCGGGACTTCGGGAGCGATCATCTACGATGAAGATTCGCCCGACGCCTAGGCCCGCCAGCCCCGCCGCGATGAATTGCCCCAAAAGGTCCGCGCCCACAACTGCGACGGCAGCCTGGGCAAGCTGCTCTTGAGACCAACCTGGAATTCGCCTCTGGCGATCGTAGCGGTCCACCATAACTTATCAATCCGAAAACCAAGAGCTCTCTTTCGAATGCTTCTGCCCCCTGCGCGGAAGGAGATCTTCGTCCTCTTCATCGTCCCAGTCGCGCCACCCCCACCCCAAAGACCGGCGCTCGCGGGTCACTCTTTCTTTGATCTCTCGTCGCAATTGGTCCACGTTGTCGTAGCTGAGCTTGTACAGGCGGAGCTCGGCGGAGAACAACTGGCTGTAGAGAGCCTCCAATTCCAGCAGCCGCGCAGCCGGGATCAGGGCATACCGCTGGCCGTCCAGCAATAGATAATCCCGGGGTTGCTCAACTGCATCACAGAGGTAGACCTGTCCGGCGAGCATCACCAGAGGGGTCTCCTCCGCAAGAGCGAAGAGGGGTTGCCTGGGCAGGGAGACCTGAGCCATCTCAGCCTCCGCGCTCCTGGCGCAAGGCCAGAATTGTCAAGGTTTTCACATCAGGGCCCTGACTGCTCTCGCCGATGGTTCTGCGCTCCGGTTCGATGAAGCGCCCCATGCGATGGCTCCGCATGGCCGCGGACTGCCCGTTGATTTCGACATAGGGGAACGGGGCTTGGAGGGCCTCGCGGACGTGACGTGCTGTCAGATAGCCATTGGCCTTAGCCAACAAGAACTGCAGACCGTCCTCGACGGTCATGGCTGTCAAGCGCTCCACATCCGCTCCTTCGACCTCGACCTCAACAGGATTCCTGGCGGTCATCGCCGTTGAGATCTTCGCCTGCAACTTCTGAATATTCTGCTACATATTGCTACCTCCTTCTCTAAGATGACTACATTATAAATGGTATTTCAGAAAAAGTCAAGATGCATGCAGAACATAGGGCTGTAGTTCAATAATTATTCACGATTCTTGTCTAGGAAATTGGTGCTAATTCCGTGTGGCACTAAATATTGATATTATAGACAATTCACAAAGTGAATGTCAATAGTCAAATAGCTCTCTGATTGATATTAACAAAGTGAACAAGATCTGATGGATGGTGTTCTCGGCGTTCGATTCCTGTGGAAAGAATCTAAGTTTTAAACCCCACCGAGATTCAGTAGATCACAATGAGGTTCAGAGTGCTCTTGAAAAGCGAGCATGTGCGGCCCATACTGCCTCCGAACATCTTCACAGGAGGTCAGCTTATGCGAGCTCGCACATGCCCAACGACCAGCGTACCCCAAGCCGTGCCTGGGAGCAATGGCCCCATCCCCAACCTCACCGCCCCGGAAGTCCTCAGTCAGGCTCTGGCC
>JBBIUX010000064.1:0-7073 GCA_037440025.1 Candidatus Fraserbacteria bacterium
TTGACGAATGCCACGAATTTGGGGTAAGCTACCATGTCCAACGACCTCCTGTAGCTGAAAGAGATGCTGGAATTGTGGCTACAGGGGGTCTTCCTTTCAACTCACCCAAAAGTGGAGAGGCGTCAGGTCTTTCTCCCCTTGACATTGCCCCCAAAGCTCAAGCAAGATCTCTACTTCCTGCTGAAGGAGATGTGTACGGCAAGCGGCACGTGGGCCGAGAGCGAAATCACGCTCCTTGAGCAGCAGTGCGATTCAATCAAAGCGAAGATCAGTACAGGATTGGACAAGTTTCTCGAAAACAAAATCCCTGAAGATGTATGGCTGCAAAAGCAATCGGAGTGGCAGCAGGAGCTAGCAGTGATTGAGAGAAAGATTCAAGAGTATCAGTCAGGCAACCTTAAAGACCTCTACGATCCTGCGAAAGCCACGTTGGAGAAGGTGGCCGATATACACCAGCTGTATCTTTCCTCGTCTGACGGGTTCAAAAGAGCCTCGCTGCTCCAACAGGTAGTTTTGAACCTCAAAGTCACGAAAGAAAAGCTGTATCCTGTCTATCGAAAACCCTATATTCATTCGCGAATTTCGACCCAAGGAGAGCTTGGCGTCCCCAGGGGGATTCGAACCCCCGTTTTGGCCTTGAAAGGGCCATGACCTAGGCCACTAGTCGATGGGGACAACTATGTGGGTCGTGTAGGACTCGAACCTACAACCCCCCGGTTAAGAGCCGGATGCTCTACCAATTGAGCTAACGACCCCAATGGCTCTTTATCTTAGTCAATAGAGCAGACCCTGTCAACCGTTCAGAAGAGCAAGACCGCCGCTGCCACCACCGTGGTGTACCCGTCTCCGTTGACGACGGCCGTCTGGGTCTCGTTGCGTGTGCGCACGATTTTCCCAGATAGCTTCCAGACTTGCTCCTTCTCGTCCCAGCTCAGGTTGTCGTCTACTGCGATCCCCAAGGTCGAGGCGAGCATCGAAGCCGCTAGGTCTTCGGCGTAGTCGCCTGCTTGTTTTTCGTTCTGGCCGTAGGCATGATGCTCGCTCAAATATCCGTACGCGTCGGGATCGGCCGGCACCGCGCAGCCGATAGATGCCGCTACCAAACGACGAGACTCGTTGCTGGAACAGCGCGCGATGACCACAAAGACGATCTGCCCCGGCTTCAGTTCTTTCAGTCCTTCGGCCTTGGGGATGATCTTGCACCGCGGCGGCAAGATGCTGGAGACGTGTACCAAATTGTATTTTTCGATCCCCGCGTCGCGCAGCGCCGCCTCAAAGGCACGCAACTCCTCTCTATGTGAGCCGACGCCCTTGGTGAAAAAGAGCCGTGTCGGTACCCACGAAAAGTCGTTCATCTCTGACCTCCCTTCTTTTTGGCCTTTATGTTGAGGAAGTAACCGAGCATTTTGTAGATGAGCTTGGCTGCGAGAAAATCCGGACCGACCATCCCTGCGATAGGGCACAGCTCGACGACATCGAAGCCGAGCACCGTGTGCTTTTCGCCGACATGTCTTAGAATGTTGAGCACGGTGTACCAATCGAGCCCGCCGGGTTCGGGCGTGCCCACAGCGGGCATTAATGCCGGATCGAAAACGTCCAAATCGAGCGTGACATAAACGGGATCGCGCAGCTGAGCAAGGGCTTTCTCTAGGACCTCTCCCCCAGCCCCTCCCCTGAAGAGGGAGGGGAGTTCCCCCCTTCCCGAAGGGGGCCAGGTGGTTAGGTCTGAGTGCAGCTCATAATCAAAACAGACATACAAGTTCCTCGCGCTCCGTATAAACTCTGCTTCTTCGAGGCTGATGGCGCGGATGCCGATCTGAACTAAGTTCAGACCAAGTTCGTGCATGCGCCGCCCAACGCAGGCGTGGTTGAGCTGTGTTCCTTGAAAGCTGTCTCTCAAGTCTGCATGGGCATCGAGCTGTAAAACCGAAAATTTTCCGAATTTTTTCTGTAACGCCCGGACGGGAGCCAGCGTGAGCGAATGCTCTCCCCCCAGCAACACGGGGAATTTTTCGCGCTCTATTAACCAAGTGACCGTTTGCTCGACGCGCTGGAGGGTCTCTTCTGGGCTGGCTGCCGACGGTTCTAACAGTGGGAGCGTGTGAACTCCCACCCGATAAGGCTCACACTGTAGCTCTTCGTCGTAGAGCTCCAAGTGCGTAGAAGCTTCCAGAATGGCTTGGGGGCCGCGGCGCGTGCCAGCCAAATATGAAGTTGTCAAGTCATACGGAACAGGAAGAATGACAGCGCGCGCTGAGGCAAAACGAGAGAACTCCGGGGGAAGCCCTCCGAAGTTCTGGGGAAGCCAATGCGCACCTGGTGGCGGGATCTCTTCCAATGATTCAGGCTCTTCGTGCATCTTTGCCCAGTCTGCTTGGAATCCCTCCCTTAGAAAGTCTCTAAAAAGCGCACGTCGTTCTGATAGAATGTTCTGATATCGTCCACGCCGTATTTTAGCATAGCCATGCGCTCGACGCCAAGTCCGAAGGCGAAGCCCGTGTATGCTTCTGGGTCGTAATCTACTTCTTGCAAGACTGCCGGGTCGACCATGCCCGCGCCCAGAATTTCCAGCCATCCTTCGCCATGCCGAGTCCGGAGGTCCCCGCCCTTGCGCCGAACGTGCACCTGCAGACTTGGCTCAGTAAACGGAAAATAGTCTCCGACGAAGCGGGCTTCGAAGTTTTTGCCGAAAAACTCCTCGATGAAAGCGAGAATTGTACCTTTGAGATGGGCTAAACTAAGGCCCTTATCTATCCAGAGCATCTCGATCTGGTGGAAGACAGGCGAGTGGGTAGCATCGGTCGCATCGCGGCGAAAACACTTGCCTGGAACGACAACTTTGACCGGCGGCCGGCGCTGCTGCATTACTCTGATCTGCATCGGCGACGTATGGGTGCGCAAAAGGAGGTCATCGAAGCCCTCGATATAGAAAGAGTCCCAGTCATCGCGGGCCGGATGATATTTGGGAATATTGAGCGCCTCAAAATTATAATAATCCGTCTCGACTTCAGGGCCGGTGACGACTTCAAAGCCCAATCTGACAAAGATATCTTCAAGCTCTTTCGTCACTTGAGTAATTAAGTGCAGGCTGCCCAGCTTCTGACGGCGTCCGGGGAGAGTGACATCCAAAGCTTCGGCGCACAGACAAGCTTCTTTCTCTGCGGAGGCGAAGCTTGCCAGGCGCTGCTCCAATTCAGCTGTCAGTGTCTCTTTCAGCGTGTTGAGGGTCCGGCCAGCTTCGGCGCGTGCTGCTGGCGGAAGCGTCTTGAGCCCGTCGAGCAGTTGAGAGAGTTGGCCCCTGCGGCCCAAGTATTTGACGCGAAACTCCTCACAAAGCTTGGTGCTGGTGAGGGTCTTCAGCTCTTGAAGGGCTTGTTGTTCGAGTTCTTTTGTTTTTTGGATCAGTCCGTCGCGCTGCATGGTAGCCATGGCGAGATTATAGCGTCTGATTTTCTCTGAAGCAAGAGGGTTCACGAGCGCTCTCCGTTGACGCCGTGATCGCCCTTGATTATACTTTGACAGGGTATTCGATCAGTGAGGAGGCTTCTATGGCAACCAAAGCTGCCCGCCCGAAGAAGCTCAAGCTCGCCGTCCGCGGGCCGGGCAAGAGGCCCATAAGACTGATCGTCAACGGCGAAACGCGCGAAGTGCTCGTCGAGTCCCGCCGGACGCTGCTCGACGCCCTGCGCAAAGATGTAGGGCTGACGGGCACGAAAAAAGCCTGCGATGAGGGCACCTGTGGGGCGTGCACGGTCTTGCTCGATGGCAAGCCCATCTATGCGTGCATGGCTCTGGCTATCGAGTGCGATGGAAAATCTATCGAAACGATTGAGGGTCTGGCGCGCGATGGGCAGCTCCACCCCATCCAGCAAACGTTTATCGAGGAAGACGCGCTGCAGTGCGGCTTCTGCACACCGGGACAGATTATCTCGGTTAAAGTATTGCTCGATAGCAACCCAAGACCTACTCTAAAAGAAGTGAAGGACGCGCTTTCAGGTAATCTCTGCCGCTGCGGAGCGTATCCCAAGATCTTCACAGCAGCACTGCGCGCTGCTGAACTCCTGGGCCAAGAGAAGTGAACCATGCCCAAAGTTATAAAAACAAAGACAGAATTTGAAGGTCACGTCTTTGAAGAGTACGTTGTCATCGAAGGCGAGGGGCTTACCTCGTGGGAGCCGCAGGCCGAGCTGAAGTCTGTCGGCAAGCCGACCCAGCGCATTGATGGCCCGGAGCGCGTCACCGGAAAAGCCATGTATACGTTTGATGTGCAGTTGCCGGGAATGCTCTACGGAAAGATCTTGCGCAGCCCACATCCACATGCAAAGATTAAGAAAATAGACACTCGACGCGCCGAACGGCTGCCCGGCGTGCGCGCCGTTCTCAATCATAAGAACACTGCTAGGATCCCGTTTCGTCAGAGCCAAACGCTTATATTTGATGAGATAGTTCGCTACGTCGGTGATGAAGTCGCTTGCGTCATCGCCGACGACGAAGAGATTTGCGAAGACGCCCTAGAACTCATCGAAGTCGGGTATGAACTCTTGCCTTTTGTGATCGACCCCGAAGAAGCGCTTCAGCCCGATGCCCCCAAAGTCCAGCCTTCGGGAAACTTGCTCAACGAGAAAACCGAACTCTACGAGCGAGGCGATCTTCAGCAGGGCTTCGCCCAAGCTGACGTGATAGTCGATGGTACGTTCAGAACCCAGTGCGCCTTGCACAATTGTATGGAAACGCACGGCAGCGTCGCCTTTTGGGAAGGGGATGCTCTTACTGTTTGGGACTCGACGCAGCATATCTTTGGCGTGCGCGCAGGGCTGGCACAGCTCTTGGGGTTGACCTTACACAAAGTCAGGGTTATTAAAAAATATATGGGTGGCGGCTTTGGCAGCAAGAACGGCTTAGGGAAATATACGATCATTGCAGCTCTGGGCGCGAAGATGACGGGCCGGCCCGTCAAGATTATGTTAGATCGTCATGAAGAGAATCTCGCTGCGGGCAATCGCCCTTCTTCTGTTCAACGCTTGAAGATCGGAGCCACGCGCGACGGCGTGCTCACGGCGTTGGAGCTGAAAGCGATTGTCAGTGCCGGGGCGTTTTGCACGTGGCCGCCGTCGGTCGGCGGCCCGGCACGCCAGCTCTACGCTTGCCCCAATCTTAAAACGGAACAGTACACAGTCTTTACGAACACAGGGCAATTGTCAGCATTTCGAGCTCCCGGCTACGTCGAAGGGACTTTCGCTTTAGAGTCGCTGATAGACGAGCTAGCGAGAAAATTGGGCATGAACCCGCTCGAGCTGAGATTAAAAAATTATACAGAGCTAGATCAGACGTCGGGGCGACCCTACTCGACGAAGGGCTTGCGAGAAGCCTATGAGCGTGGAGCGAAGCTCTTCGGGAGGAACCTACCCCCTCAGTCCCCTTCCCTAAAGGGAATGGGAAGCGCCCCTCCCACTTTAGGGGAGGGGGTGGGGGAGAGGTTCCTGCGCGGCTTCGACATGGCCTCGCAAATCTGGAGCGGCAATGGCTTCCCGCCAGCGTATGCGCTGGCTAAAGTCAATCCCGATGGAACAGCAACTGTCATCAGCGGGACCCAAGATATCGGCACCGGTACCAAGACGGTCTTGGCACAGATCGCCGCCGAAGAGTTGGGCTTTCCCATTGAAAAAATCTCGGTCGAGATCGGTGACACCGAAACGGGTCCCTATGCACCGTTGAGTGCGGGCAGCATGACCGTAGCCAGTGTCGGTCCGGCGGTGCGCGTCGCCGCTTATGAAGCCCGCCAGCAGCTTTTAGATGTCGCTGCCCAACTGCTCGAAGTCCCGCGTGAGTCACTTACGCTCTCTGATGGTCTTTTCGTCAGCCCGGCGCTCAAGGAGCCCGTGGCTGCCAAAGATGTTCTAGCGAAGCTGGAGAATTTTATGATCATCGGTCACGGAGCGCGGGGCCCAATCCCGAAGACGTCACGGTCAATACGTTTGGAGCCCAATTCGCCGACGTGACCGTAGACACCGAGACGGGTGCAGTACAAGTCGAACGCATCGTCGCCGTGCATGACTCCGGTCGCGTCATCAATCCCTTGACGCTCTCTAGCCAGATCGAGGGCGGGATCATTCAGGGGCTGGGCTACGCGCTCTGTGAACAACGCATTGTGGACCGTGCGACCGGCGTGGTCGTCAACAATAATTTAGAAAACTATAAAATCCCCACGGCGCTCGACGTGCCGCAGATCATTCACGAGATGATAGATGACCCTGATCTGAGGGCGAACAATTTGGGTGTGAAGGGCGTGGGCGAGCCGCCGATCATCCCCACAGCAGCAGCGATCGCTAATGCCGTCGCTGATGCCATCGGCGTCAGAATTTATGAGCTGCCGATCACGAAAGACAAAGTGTTGCAAGCACTCTTAGAAAAAGCGAGCGAGAACCATGCGTAATTTTCAGCATATCAACGCACTTGATCTAGAGACAGCGCGTCGCGCTCCTGAGCGAGGCTTCTACAGAAGCCATCGCTGGGGGTACTGATCTATTGGGCGAACTCAAAGCGCGCCTGCGCAGTCCTCAACGCTTAATTAATCTCAAAACGCTTGCCGATCTCCAAGAGATCAGCTATAGTCCGAAAGCTGGGCTAAAGATCGGCGCGCTTGTGACGCTCGCCGAGATCGAGCAACACTCAGTTATTCAAGAAAAATTCCCGATACTCGCTCAAGCAGCCTCGTCAGCGGCAACGCCACAACTGAGAAATATGGGCACCGTCGGGGGCAATCTCTGTCAAAAGCCAAGATGCTGGTACTATCGCAGCTCGCTCTTTCACTGTTGGCTCAAGGGTGGCGAGGAGTGCTTCGCCGAAGACGGAGAGAACAAATATCACGTGATCTTAGGGGCTGATCGCTGTCACGCGGTGCACCTGTCGGATCTCGCCCCGGCGCTGATCGCGCTCAACGCAACTCTCAGAGTCGTCGGGCCTGATTTCGACGGCGAGATCTCTATAGAAGAGTTGTACACCAAGCCCATAGAAAGCCGTCGTCAGATGACAATTCTAGGGCCAAACGAGCTGATCGCCCCGGCGCGGGGAAG
>JBBIUX010000065.1:0-6735 GCA_037440025.1 Candidatus Fraserbacteria bacterium
ACGCGATCTTGGTGCCATCGGTCGAAACGGCGGGATCGAACGCGCCCGTCAGAACGTTGGTCACTTTATAGAACGAGCCGTCGCTGAGCTTGTACGCATAGAGATTGGCAACACGATACTCGCCCCTGTCAGAGCTGAAGAGCAGATACTGCCCGTCGGGGGAGAAGCTGGGATCAAGGTCTTCGTCTTTGTCTTGAGTGATGGGGAGAAGCTCCCCTCCCTCTTCAGGGGAGGGGCTGGGGGAGAGGTCGAGCAGATAGATATCTTGATACCCGCCGCGCCGCCAGAGCGACAGAGCCAAAGTTTTCCCATCGGGTGAGACGGCAAGGGAGTGCACGGTGACGCTGTTGTCAGCAAACTCTTTGACGGGTGTGATCTTCCCCGACTGAAGATCGAGCTTGGAGATAGCCGTACTGGCGTCCCGCCCAATGTGATGGGCGAAATAGATCGTCTGCCCGTCGGGAGCAAAGGCTGCGACGTAGGCCCGTGCGCCGTGGGTGAGGCGCCGCTCGCTCTTCTTCTCTTCTAGGTCATAAAGATAGAGATCGCTGAAGGCGTAGTAGAAGCCGTTCAGGTCGAGCTTGGTGTAGAGCACGGAGCGCCCGTCAGCTGAAAAAGACGGCAGCTGCGCCGGGCCGAAGAGAACCTCGTGATCGTTCTCACCGTCAGCGCTGATGATTCTCATGCCGTTGCGCCCCGGCCCGCTATGACGATAGACGATCTCTTTCCCGTCGGGCGACCACGCGGGCTGATTACTGCGATACCCCAAGCAGCTCAAGCGCACGCTCGACGTCAGCCCCTCGCGGCTGATCGCTTGAATCTCTTCGGAGAACTTCTGGCGCAGCCAAGCGCGAAAGCCCACGTAGACTTCATCGGCGGACTTCCCCAAAGCTTTTTTCAGGATCGTGTCGAAGTTGTCGCTGAAGAACACTAGCGAGAGCGTATTGATCACGCTCCCAGCGTTGACGTCGTTAAATTTTCTCATGCTCTCTGGGCCGTAGGTCTCTTCAATATAGCGCAAGAACCAAGAACTAAAATTGTAGACGAGCAGGCCCACCGACGGCCACGCTGTTCGATTGTAGTATCGCGAGATCTCGTCGAATCTGGGGATTCTATTGTCGAGCACCATTTGACGGATCATCATGATCGTATTGGCGTCATTGAGGCGTGACTCACCTAAATGCTTGTATTTCTCATAGACAGCCAAGCCCTCGATGAACGTGATGGGCTTGCTCGCGTTGGGCACGACGATTCTCCCGAAGATCGCGCGTAGCAGCGCGTTGACCCCCGTTGCGATGTCTAAGTCCATGATATGCAGCAGTTCGTGATAGACGACCACGCGAATCCAGCTATCTAATCGCACGTTGGCCCAGTCGGCCAGGCGCATCTGCGCCGGGCCAATATAGATAGTGTTCTGGGGGAAGGGCGTGGCCGAGCCGACAATCGAGTCTACAAAGTCAGCAATGACGATATACGTCTTCTCTGCAGGAGCCTTGCCGAACTCTCTCCGGATGATCTCATACGACTCTTCGGCGACAGTCGCCGTCTCGTGGGCGATGTTCTCTAATCCCTGATGGAAGACGATAATAAAGTGCTCTGTCTCTAATTGTTGCCAGACAAGCGCCGGATCGAAGATCGTCAATTGCCCATAGCTCACGAGCGAACCACAAGCCACGAGCAACGCTATCATCAGAAGATGGCGCATCATGGGAGACCTCCTTCAGAAATTGAAGAGAAAGTGAAATTGGCCATCACGGGTGAAGACGAAATCCGCACGGGCTGTGACACCCGCTTTATCTAATGAGATCAGAACGCTCAAGCCCCCACGAGAGCCGGTTCTGCCAAACAGGTCTCTCGCCGTTCTGTTGCTCAACTGTGCCGGTGCTGCTGACCTGAGCGAAGACCGCACCTTGCACGAGCAGCTCGAGCGGCTGCGGCAGCACAGGGATGGGCATGGGGATCGCTATCACGTCAAAGGCTCGCTCGAATTGCAGTCTCCAGAACTGCTCGCCCTGAAGAGTCGTGCTGTCGCCCTTGACACCTTGAACGAAGATGAAATCGGGAAGCTTGCTCTCGTTCTCAAGAGTGCCGTAGCTGAAACGAAGACTGAAAAACTCGCGGCGCAGGGAGAGCTGAGTTCGCCTGTACTGAAACTGTGAAGGCAAGACCCCCAGTTGCCACCACCCCACCAACGCTTGCTGGAAGACCCCGAGCTCGATCCCAAAGGGCAAGTGGAAGCTGCGACTCGATTCCCACATCGCATACGCGATATCAGGCGGATGGGGATCGTGCGGCCAGGGCCAGAGCGTCCCGAAGAAGCCGCTGACCGTGGGCAGATTACAAGGGAGCTTGAGCGTGGCTTTCAAGCCCGCTTCACCTATGCGCCCTAAGACCGGCGTGCGCGGCCAGTCCACAACTGAGATCTTCGCGTCCCACACACCAACGCCTGCTCTATATCGGATCTTCTGGCTGGTCAAGCCGTAGGCTATCCCAAGCGACGGCTCCAGCCAGCCAAAAAATTTATAGCTCCCTTCGGCTCCGAGCAGCAGCCCGTCAACGCTGTTCTCTTCGATGACGGGATTGAAGCTTTGGGCCATCAGATGGGGTGATGCCCAAAACACAAAAATTGCTAGAGCCCAAAATATCTTTTTCACAGTCCGCATGGTTGCCTCCTTGAGATGTTATTGTAAGAGATCGACGCCTGAGCGAGCAAATAGTTTTGGGTGTCGCCTGCTCACGGGACGCCGGTCCATGCCCCTGGCAGAAGATTTTTGCTATGCTTTCTATGATGAAACTGTCAGCCGGAGAAATCGCCCTAGCGACTGGTGGGCAGCTGGTCCGGGGGACGCCGGAAGCTCTCTGTGAAGGCATCTCCACCGATTCGCGGACCATCCGTCCGGGACAGCTCTTCGTTCCGTTGGTGGGCTCTCGCTACAACGGACACGATTTTATCACCGATGCGCTCCGACATGGTGCGGCAGGGGTCCTCTTCTCCAGGCCATCACCCTGGCCCCAGGCTAAGGCAAGGGCTGCTATCCAAGTGAATGACACTCTTTCTGCCCTGGACGATCTGACGCGATGGGCCATCAAACAACGAAGTGTTCCAATCGTCGGCGTCGTCGGCAGCAATGGCAAAACGACAACCAAGGAATTGATCGCTCGGCTGCTTTCACAGAGATTTAACACCCATGCGACTATGGGCAACCAAAACACGGAGATCGGCCTGCCCCTGACGGTGCTCAACGCCCCAGAAGACACCGAAATGCTCGTTTTAGAGATGGGGGCAACAGTCCACGGCGACGTGAAAAGACTCTGTCAAATCGCTCAACCCCAGATTGGCGTGCTCACGAGCATTGGCGAAGAGCACACGGCCACGCTCGGTACTCTGCGAGAGATCATAGAAACCGAAACGGAGCTGCTTGAAGCGCTTCCTCCCCAAGGACTAGCGATCATCAACGGAGACGCCCCAGAAATTCGGGACGTTGCTCGTCGGAAAGCACGCTGTCGTCTGATGACATTCGGCTTTGCTCCCGATAACGATTTCGTCGCCGAAGACGCAAAAATCTCGCGAGGAGGGACACACTTTTACGTAAAAAGCCCTGAATGGCAGAATGAAATAAGCGTATCGCTCTTGGGACGACCGGCGGTGCTCGCGGCACTGGCAGCACTAGCTGTAGCACAACACTTCGGGCTCTCTTTCGCGGAGATTCGTCGCGGGCTGACGAGCGCTCATAGTCTCTGGGGACGGCTCCAGCTCGTGCCCATCCCCGATACTTCTATCACGGTCTTGCACGATGCTTACAACGCCAACCCCGCTTCGATGCGCGAAGCGCTTCTCTGTGCAGCGCAGCTCCGCCAGCCCGACGAAGAATTACTCTGTGTGCTGGGAGATATGTTAGAATTAGGCTCCATCAGCGAGCGCGCACATCGCGAGATCGGCCAACTCGTCACCAGACCTGAGCTGCGGCCCGATCAGTTGATCGTCGTTGGCCCGTGGGCGCAATTGATCGGAGATGAAGCTGCAAACGCCGGTGTTCGTGTAAAATATTTTGCTACAGCCGATGAAGCCGCCGAGGCGCTCGTCGGAGCGAACGAGAGCGAAGAACGACAATTGATCTTGCTGAAGGGCTCGCGTGGAATGCATTTGGAAAAGCTCCTTGACGCGCTTTCTCGCCACATACCCTTACCCGTATGAGCCGAGTAACAATAATTCTTGCGCTAAGCTTGTTAGCAGGAACACCGCACGTCGTGCTGGCGGCCGAAGAGCATTTTCACTATCACATTACGTTTGTCGTTGCTCTGGCCGTCGGCTGGAGTTGGGAGGAAGCCCAACTCATTGCCAGCACCAATCTCGCTGTCGACGAAAACGAAGAGACCGTTGCTTCTCTAGAAATGACATGGAAAAAGAAGTTCCTCCATATGTCACCCAAGAGCCTGAGATTTCACTGTTTCAGTGGGACCAACGACCAGCGAGCCAGCAAGAGGGACGACCGTAACCAAGACGTCAAAGACAATCTCGCCTTCTTAGAGGCGCGGGCAAATCAAGCGATTGATCAAGCCCGGCAGAGCCAAAACCCTCAAGAGATCACCCAAGCCTTTGTCGCGATTGGGGTCTATCTGCACTGTCAGCAAGATTCGTGGTTTCACAGCGGCTTTGGCGGGCAGTGGGACGGCCATGCCCTCGAAAGCTTTTTCGCCATGATCTTTGGAACTCCCGACCCTGATCAAGCTGCCGCGAGGCCCGCGAAAACCGAGCGCGCCCTCGACGAGATGGTAAGCAAACTCACGAGCTTTCGCAGGCGCTGGGGCGGCACAATAAATGAGATCACTCAATCTGACCTCTTGCAGTTCAAGAGATTTCTGACCCATCCGATAACTAATAGAATGACCAAACGAGAGCGAGAAACTTGCGATCAACGGTTGGCCGGGTACTGGCTCTATCGGCTTCTGCATGAAAGAGATCAGCTTGTGCTCGTGCCCAACGGAAATATCAGAGACGACCTTGTGAGACTATCGCCGCGGTGTCGGCGCGTGCAGGCTGCAATCTTCTCTGAGCCCAACGCTGCCCAATGGATTGAAGTGCCATCCGCGCTCTCTCTCAAGTTGGGCCTTGATGGCAGCTTGCTTCACACCCCGAATGCAGAGAATTAGCCTCAGGCCATCTTCTTCGCTGTAGCTATATTTTTCTTGACTCCATCTGCGCTTCTCATTACACTATAGCTGTCATGAACGACGCGAAAGCCCTCTTCGCCTTGCTCTCCGTGGGAGCGGCACTCGCAACGCTGGCACTCAAGTTCACAGCGTATGGGCTCACCGGGTCGGTCGGCCTGCTCTCCGATGCCTTAGAATCTTTGGTCAATCTCGCCGGCGCGCTCATCGCTCTGACCGCTCTCAAAATCGCCGCGCGTCCCGCCGACAAAACCCACCCCTACGGCCACGACAAGGCTGAATACTTTTCCAGCGGCGTCGAAGGCACGCTCATTCTCTTTGCTGCTGCAGGCATCGCCTATGCAGCCGTACAACGCCTGCTCCACCCCGTCTCTTTGGTACAGCTCGATTGGGGATTGATCATTGCAGGTGGCGCGTCACTGCTCAACTTTCTCGTCGCTCGTGCCCTGTTGGGGGCTTCCAAACGCTATGATTCGATCACCCTCGAAGCCGATGCCAAGCACTTACTGACCGATGTCTGGACGAGCGTGGGCGTGATCGCCGGCTTGGGAGCTTTGACCCTTACGGGGTGGCAATGGCTTGACCCGGTGATCGCCCTAGCCGTCGCAGCGCATATCGTCATCACCGGGGCCAGTCTTCTGCGCCGCTCAGTAGACGGCCTGATGGATTACAGCCTGCCCGCTGACGAGATCGCGCAGATCGAAGAGATTTTGAGAAACCATCGCGATCAATTTGTCGCCTACCATCGGTTGCGGGCGCGTAAATCCGCCTCGAAGCGCTTTATTGATCTGCACTTGGTAGTCGCCGGAGCACAGACCGTACAAGTAGCTCATGACCTCTGTGAGCAGGTGGAAGCCGAGATCGAAACACGCCTGCCTAACACGAGCGTGACCATTCACATTGAGCCGGCGGAAGATGTCGCCTCGTGGGACGACGAAGAGCAACAAATCACTGCGGCTCGGTGACGTCGATTGATCTCATCGGAGCGGCAGGCTGAAGGTGGCGCTCGAAGATCGCTCGTAGCTCTTGCGGGATGGGGATAGCTTGAAATTCCTGCATATCTATCGTCACCTGTGGCGCTCTCTTTCTAGCACTTTCTACCGAGCAAGCATCACCAGCGCCCGCTTCACCAGCGCCTTCGCCAGCTCAACTTTATAGCCATTATCTCGCAACGGCTGCGCTCCGGCAACGGCAGCCGCAGCAGCGCGCTCAGCTAGCTCTTCAGAGAACTTCTGCCCAATCAAGATTTTCTCGCTGTCTTTCGCCCGCCACGGGATCGCTGCTACCCCGCCTAAGACCAGTCGCGCACCAGTGATACGTTCGCCATCAAAGCTCATCTGTGCGGCGACGCTCACGAGCGCGAACGACCAAGACTGCCGCTCCATCGCTTTCAGACAGACCCCGCGCGCGCCGTCTTTGGGAAGGGGCACACGTACTTCAGCGATCAGCTCGTTTGGCCCTAGAATTGTCATCTGACGACGGCTTTCTATGGGCTTGGTGTACAACTCTTCTATAGAGATCTCGCCGTCGAAATCAGGCCCGACGACTCTGAGAGTTGCGTTGAGC
>JBBIUX010000066.1:0-6675 GCA_037440025.1 Candidatus Fraserbacteria bacterium
CAGGGCCTTGCGGTAGGCTTCAATCGCTCGGTCATACTCCTGTTTCTCGGCATAGGTAACGCCCAGGTTGTTCCAGGCCTTGTGCAGGTCGGGCTTGAGCTCCAAGGCTTTGCGAAACCACTTGGCAGCTTGCTCGTGCTTGGCCGTTAAGCCGTAGGCCACGCCAATGTTGACGCATTCAAATGCGAACACCTCTTTGTCTGCTTCACTTTGCAGCCGCGCCTCTCGCTCTTGCATCTCGCGTTCCGCTTCTGATAGATCACCCAGGGCTATCAAACCGGAGATGCGCTGAGAGTGGATTGCTGGATGCATATATGACGGAGCTGCTTCCTGCACATAATAGAGTTTGTCAATGGTCTCTCGCATCTGTTCAGCTTCGCCCCGCCAGCTTAGCATTTCCCGGACAAGTTTTTCGGCAAATCTGCTAATCTCCTGCTCAGAAAACCAAATCTTGAGAAACTTCACAAGGAAGCTGAGTCGTCGTCGCCCGGCCTCCACCCGCATCTGTCGCCAGAGGCGAAAGAGTTGCTCCGAGATGTCGTACAGAGTCTCTCGCTTGCCTTTTTCTTTGTAACTGCGAACGTATCCTAGCTCCTGAAGGCGCTTGAGCTGTGATGTGACAACGTTTGCTGCCAAACGAGCCAAGTGTGCGATTTCTGTGGGTGTCGAGAGGCTGTCAGCCAGCGCCATCGCTTCAATAATCTTGCGCTGTTGCTCTGAAAGTCCCTTCATGCGGTCCTGGAAGTAGGGCGTCAGCTCGTCCAGCAACTTCAGCAGCGCCCGTTCGACTTCTAGGATTTCACCTTCGACGAAGACCTGGTAGAGGCTCAAGATGAGGCGTGGGTTGCCGCCGGTCAAGTGAACAATCGCGCGAATTCGAGAGCGATACTCATCGAATCTTTCCAAAATGTCCGTACGCTTGTCGTGTTCAAGTCGTTTTTTGAGCAGCGCTTCGACTTCTTCAAAGGTTATCTCTTTGAGCCAGATGTTCTCGAAGAAGTTGTAAAAAGGTGCTTCGTAGTTCAGGACAGCTTCAAAGAGCGTAGGGGCACTGCCAATTATCATAAAAAGATCTTGACTCATTAAGATGCTGCGCAGTCTGCCTTGGTCCTCCTCAGTGAAGTTCCCTAATATGATCTGCAGGTTGTCTAACAAGAGAAGGAGGCGTTTGCCCATCTCATTGCTCTGCTGGAGCAAGTATTCAAGAATCATCTCCCGTTCGGCTTCACCCGGTATAGGGGCATCTTGCACGTGGGCGAGTAGGCGCTCTAGCTTTTCATTTGGCGTATGCTCTTT
The DNA here is from genome assembly GCA_037440025.1 of Candidatus Fraserbacteria bacterium. GTDB lineage: Bacteria > Bipolaricaulota > Bipolaricaulia > RBG-16-55-9 > DRXL01 > JANXCC01. The sequence continues at coordinate 1,297 of JBBIUX010000066.1, forward strand.
CAGTTGTTTCAGAATTCCAATTAATAACTCGGCGAGCGAGCCAATCCCGTATTGCTCCTCGGAGAACAAGATCGGTTCACAAGATTTCGACAGATTCTGGAAAGATTCGTCCCACTTAATAGTTCCCTTGACGCTATGATAGAGCAACAAAAGCAAATGGGTCTTGCCGATGCCGCGTGGTCCGATCAGCAAAAAGTGCTGAGGGCTCCACTGCTCAGCAGCATCGGCAATGGCCTGGAGCAATCGCTTCAGGAGCGACTCGCGCCCGACCAAAAGTCTTTGCAAGTCCTCCGGCCTTTCGAGAGCCGGAGTCCATTTGTAAAGCTCGGCCACGATGAGATTCTCCCTTATAGAGCGTGGTAACGCAGCCACCAGTCGCGCAAGACTTTGGTAGCAAAGCGAAATATCTGTCGCTCCTGATCGCTCACTAAGTAGAAATCATTCTCCAAATCCGAGAGCAAGTAGCTGAAGGTGTCTGCATCGCTTTGTTTGCGCGTGAGATCTGGAGGGAGCAGAGCCCATTGAGGTTGAAACTGATTCCATAGCTCTTTCTTAGTCAGGGATTCCCGTCGGGCAACCTCCGTCAGTAGGGTCTTGGCAATATTCTCCATCTCCGGGCTGTAGTAGTTCCTCAGTCGCTCGTAGTAATGCTCGAAGTACGTGCGATTATAGGAAGCGAGCACACCGTTTTCATAAGCTTGCTCAACTATCGCCTCAGATAAGGTGCGCTTATTTGGGCGTTCCATTTCGTTCAGGCTTTCTCGTACCAGAATTTGAATAAAGTAGGGAATGGGAATACCGACAACTTCAAGGAACTTGCTGAGAATCTTTGCAGGAACGCGCTGAACTCCCTCATTATGCAGGAGGGCTTTGACGAACGCGTGGGCTGAATCTTGAGTGAACTCGCGCACATGGATGCGCTGCAAATCATTGATCTCTTTTGTGCCAGCACCGATGCGCTGAAGAACGTTCTCGATCCCGATGGAGCCACCGATCACCCAACGCACTTTCTCGTGCAGATCAGGTGTCTGTCGTAGGCTGCGCAGCCATGAAAGAAACTCACGCGCTGGCCTATCGCCTTGGGCTTTATGAATTTTGTCAATCATTAAGGGGAGCTCGTCGAGGATGAGAATTGTCCTCAGTTCTAAATTCCTCAACATCCCTATGAGTTCTCGTCCTGTTTCTTGCCAGCGGGGAGTGAGTCTCTTTCGCAGTGAGATTTTGAACTCAGCAGAGCCGATCTCTTCAATGCGATCAACGAGATCGCCGAAGTATTTCTTGAGTTTGTTCGCTAGGTGGCGCAGCTTTTGCTCGCGAAGCAGTGCCAGAGCGATCTCCGCGATGCAATCTTCTGGTATAGCAACCCCTTCTACGTCAAAATAGAAGGCTTGCCAGCCCTCGCGCGGATGATCAACCAAATGGAGCATCAGACTCGTCTTTCCAAAGCGTCGTGGTGCTGTCAAAAGGATCGAACTAGTTTCTAATGCCTTCCAGATTTGCTTGAGTTCCTGCTCACGGTCCCAAAGCTCCTCTCCGCGCACAGGCGGCCCGATCACAATTCGAATATCTTCCATAAGCACCTCTTTAACGGCAAAAATGTTGTACGACAAATATGTTATACAACAAATATGTCGTAAAGTCAAGTTGTGAAAGAAATAGCGGCTTCAGCTAGCCAGCTCAATAACCGTCACGCCGTCGCCGCCTTGATTAGGCGGGGCGGAATCGAAGCTCTTCACGATGGGCAGCGTCGCCAAGTGCTTTCTGATCTCGCGGCGCAAGACCCCTGTCCCCTTCCCGTGCACGATGTAGCCGTGCGTGAACCCTGCCAACACGAGCTTGTCCAGATAAAGATCGAGTTCCCGAATGGCTTCGCTGGCGGTCATGCCGCGCACGTTTAGTTCTAATTGGGGTGCGGAAGCTGAAGCGGCATCGAAACTCACGGAAATCTTCCGACGTTCTTGCTCGCCCAGTTTTGCCACAGTGGGCTGCACTAAGTCGGAGAGTCTGGCCCATAAGCGCAGCCCTTTCAAATCTACCTCGATACGCTCGACATTGACGATTTGTCGCACAACGCCCACTCGCTTGGATCCCCGGAACTGCACTGGCATCCCTTCATGCAGGTCCTCCACCTTCAAGGGGACCCCAGCGGGCTCGGAGTGCAGCTGCTGGCTTACTTGGGCCAATTGACCTCCTCGCTCCTGCGTCTGTCGGAGCGCTTCCCGCAGCCGCGCTTCATCCGTCCCTTGCTTGGCCAAATGAATCGCTTCTTCAAGCGCCGCCCGTGCTTGCTTCAACAGATGTTCTGTATCGCGCAGTTCTTTGGTGAGCGCCGCTTCTTTTTTCGCTCGCAGCTCGCTTAGCTTGGTTGCGTACTCGGCTTTTATATGCTCCAACTCTTCGGCTCGCCGGTTGATGCGAATACGCTCTTCGGAGAGCTCGCTACGCTCCTGTTGCAGCTTTTGGATGATATCTTCGACGTGCACTTGGCCTTCGGTCAGATGCCCCTTGGCCGAAGCGACGACGGCCGAAGGCAAACCCAAACGCTCCGCGACGACAAATGCGTTGCTCGCGCCCACCCCCTCGACGATCTTGTATGTTGGCGAGAGCGTCTCGATATCGAATTCAACCGAACACGTCTTCAGTTTCGGGTGTTGGTAAGCAAAATGCTTCACCGCACTGAAGTGCGTGGTTACCACCAGTTTAGCCCCGGAATGGAGCAACTGCTGCAAAATGGCGATGCCCAACGCTGCTCCTTCGGTGGGGTCGGTTCCCGCTCCGAGCTCGTCAATGAGCACGAGCGTTTGGGAGTCTGCTTCTCTCAAGACCCCAACGAGATTTTTCATATGGGCGGAAAAAGTGCTGAGATTTTGTTGGATGGATTGCTCATCTCCGATGTCCGAAAAAATTTTCTGGAAAAGCGTAAGGTGGCTGTCCGGCGCGGCGGGGATGGGAATACCCGATTGCGCCATGAGCGTCAGAAGCCCGACAGTCTTGAGGGAGACAGTCTTGCCGCCGGTGTTGGGGCCTGTAATGACGACTCCCTGAAAGCGTTCGCCCAAGCGCAGTTCGATAGGGACAACCGTTGTTTGATCGAGCAGTGGATGACGGGCTTCGATCACGTGCAGAGAGCCATCTGTCGTGAGGTGCGGTCGGTTGCATCGTAGATGAAAAGCAAATTGTGCCTTGGCATAGAGCAGATCAAAATAAGCTAACGCTTTGAGGGTCTCTTCGATCTTGCGGCTCTCCGCTTGGAGTTTGCTGGTGAGCTCGCGCATGATTCTGAGCTTTTCATCGCGAATCTCGCCGTCAAGCTCGCGAATCTCGTTGTTCTCCGTGACTACAGAAGTAGGTTCGACGTAGAGAGTCTGGCCCGAATCGGAGCTGTCGTGGATGACAGCGTCCAGCTCGTGGCGGGCACTGCTCTTGATGGGGATGACCAGTCGCCCGGAGCGCCGCGTGATCACGCTATCTTGCAAGACTCCGGAGAATTGACCTGATTGAATCATGGACTGCAACTGGCGCTGCACCCGCTCTTCCAAAATGCGTTTTCGGTTTGTCAGTTCGCGCAAGCGTGGCGAGGCGCTGTCACGTACTTCGCCATCTTCGTCAAAGACGCGCGAGATATTCTCTTCGAGTTCACGAAATATCTGTATGCGCTCGCCCAGTTCGCGCAAGTGCGGGCAGTTTTCTAGGCTGGTCAAGCGGTCGCGAAGGCGTCGTGTCTGGCTGAGGGTTTCGTGAATAGCCAAAAACTCTTCGCCAGTAAGGGCAGTTGTCTGGTGCGCGCGTCGAAGAAACGGCCGTATGTCGAGAAGAAGTCCCAGCGAGAGATCGGTCTCCAAGAGCGCGGTGCGCAGTTCCTCTACGCGTTGGAACTCGCGCTGCAGGGGTTCTATATCAACAGAGGGACGAAGACCGTCAACGAGTTCACGTCCTAAATCTGAACACGCGAAGCTCTTCAGTATGTCTTTGAGTTTACCGTACTCCAGGTCTTTGAGGGTTTTCTCGTTGGTAACAACGTTCACTTCAGTAATCCTAGCGTCAATCCGCCGTCAACGATAATACTCTGCCCACGAATCATCTCCGCGTCCTCGCTGCACAGGAACGCGACGACCTTCGCAATATCTTCAGGTTTGACCATCCGTCCGGCGGGGATGAACTTGGCTAATCGCGCTTTCTCTTCTTCCGGCATCATCTCACTGAAGCCTGTCTCGTCTACAAGGCTGCCGCAGACGGCATTGACGTTGATCGTCGGGGCGAGCTCAACAGCATAGCTGCGCGTGAGCGACTCAATCGCCGCCTTGGCTGCCCCTAGCGCCCCATAGTTCGGAAGATATTTGATACTCCCTAAGCTGGTAATGTTGACAATCGCGCCCTGGTGCATCAAGGGAACAGCGGACCTCATACAGAGATTTAAGGCCCTCACATTGACATCCCACACGTGCTCCCAGTGCTTCTCTTCGAGCTGCAACAGTGGGCGAAAAACGGCTGACGCAGCGTTATTCACTAAGATATCGAGCTTGCCGAACTCGTTCTCAATAGCAGCAAACATCTGAGCAACGTCTTGCGGGTCAGCGACGTCGGCTTTGACGACGAGCGTGCGTCGTCCCAAGCTTTGGAGTTCGTGGGCGACGGCTTCGGCGTGGGCGCGTGTGCTGTTGCGCCTGTGATTCACAACAATATCAGCGCCGCGCCGCCCAAGCTCTAACGCGATCGCCCGACCGATCCCACGACTGGAGCCCGTGACCAGAGCGACTCTCTCCTGTAAGTTCATACTAGGGCAAGCATAAATAATCTGAAAGGGCTTTGCAAACTGTGTCTTGTAATGGGTCAAGAGATCGTTACCAGGGCCCAGGAGCCAGTCGGTAGAGATTCTATCCAACACAATCGGGGCAGCACGGCAAACTCCTTGGGCACTTTCACTCCCAACTGCCTCAACTTGTGCCAGGGGCTTTGGCCCTTCATGCCCTCCCCACTATGGCTGCGCTCCACGTTGTAATAGTACAGCCACTGTGCCGCCCTGTTCAACAGCTCCTGCTCGTGGCGGCTGAGCCGCTGCCGTCCCCAGCCCGTGGCCCTGCGCAGCTGGAGTACCTGCTCCTCCACAGCGGGTTTGGTCTGGCGCGGGCAGGAGTGGGGACGACGGCTGCGGTCGCTCAGCCCGGCCTGGCCCTCGCTCTGCCAGCGGCGCACCCATCTACGCACCACCTGACGGCTGGTCTGCCACAGCCGAGCGGTCTGAGCGGTGGAGCCGGTCTGCTGGTAGGTCTGCACGAGGTGGCGTCTTGCTTCGCTCTTGTTCATCCGGTACACTTCCTGGTACGATAGTTCCATAGCGTGCATCCTTTCTGGGCGCTCTTCCAGAGTTTGGCCCATGAG
>JBBIUX010000067.1:0-6312 GCA_037440025.1 Candidatus Fraserbacteria bacterium
CCGCCTAGGGCGCGGTGAACTCGATCTGCTCACGCTGCGAGCCGAAGAGACCTTTGACCTCAAACTGCCCAAGGGCTTCAAGCTCGTCATTGACGGCCCCGAATACTCTTTCGACTTCTGGGCCTTCAATCACGATGGAGCTGATCCAGACCTGCGCAAGGTCTTTCGCGAAAAACTCTTCCGTCAAGCGATTGCCCAGACGCTTGACCGCAAGCGGGTCATCAAAGAAGTGCTCAGAGACTTGGGGGAGCCCTGGTTCGGCACGGTCAACCGCCTCTCGCCCTACTATGAGCCCGATATCCCAAAGTACGACTATGATCTCAAGGCGGCTGCCGAGAAGCTGGACCGACTTAACTTGAAAGATACCGACCGAGACGGCTGGCGCAACCTCGCGCCCGGTAAGCAACTGGAGTTCGAGTTGATCGCCAACGACAACAATCCCAGACGCATCGCGGCTGCTAAGCTCATCGTCGAGGAGCTGAAGAAGCTCGGAGTGAAGGTGAATTTCAAGGCCATCCCCTTCGCAGAGTTCAGCGCCAAGCTGACGGGTGGGCAGTTTGTCACGGCCATCGCGGGCACGACACTCTTAAGTGATCCGTTCCTGAACGATTCTTTCTATCGTTCGAGCAGCCCTGGCCACTGGTGGCACCTCTCGGGAGCGAAGGAGCCCTTTGACTACGAGAAGAAGATAGATGAGCTGCTCAACCAAGCGGTCTTTGAGTTTGATTTCGCCAAGCGCAAGGCGTTGGCTTCGGAGCTGCAGAAGATCATGGCGGAAGAGCTGCCCATAGTTCCGTTGTGGAGCCGCAAAGCTGTTGTAGCAACTTCGGAAGCTCTGGGGAATGTCGAAGCGTTTACAGCCAACGCCTACGGGGTGCAAGAGCTTCTTGCTCTCATCTTCCGCAGGTGAGCACCCTGTAGTAGTCTGGGACAGCTACCCATAAAGATCGAAGAAACGGCTGATCGCCTGTGCCGATGGTGGGCGCGTCCACAGCGAGACGAGCACTAAGAGCACGATAGAGAGCACCATCAATGGAACGACAGGGAGAAAGCCGAATGTGCTCCAAGAGAGATACGGCGTGAAGTAATACAAGGGCAAGAGCAGATTGGGGATGACCAACGAAGCGAGCACGCCCCAAGCTGTGCTCCGCTTCCAGTAAAGCGCCGCGAGCATGGCCGGAACCGTAAGGGCGTACCCGGTGAAGGCGAACTTGGCGATCTCATAGATCGTGCCGGGGCGAATCAGCGCCCCCACAAGGGCCAGAACGGCGATCAAGACGATGAAAAACCTTCCTAGGGCAACTTCGCGCCCCTTCTCCCGAACGTGTTGGGGAAGCCATCGGCCAAGGAGATCGCGGGTCAGCATCGTGCTGAGGGTGAGCATCATCGCATCCAAGGTAGACATGATCGCGGCCCAGACAGCAGCTAGCCCTAAGCCGAGCACCACGGGCGGAAGAAATTTTGCGATCATCATCGGTAAGATAGCATCAGAACTCTTGGCGTCCAGCCCCGGCATGACCACGCTCCCCCACAACCCAATATAGATGACCGTGGTCCACGTCAGCAAAAAAAGCAAGGGATAGACGACAGTCAGAGCTTTCAACGTACGGTGGCTCTTGCCCGTGAGCACCCGCATAAAAACGTGAGGAAAAGCAATGACGGCCAGCGGCGCAATAAAAATAAAACTGAACCAGTCTTTCGGGTCGAAGTTTCCCTCTCTCTGTAGGAGCTGCGGGCGTTCGGCGTAAACTCTTTGTGTGATCGCCTCAAAGCCCCCCAACGCATTGGCGATCATCACGAAAGCGAGCAACCCAATGACGATAAATGCCAGCCCTTGAAAGACGCTTGTCCAGGCCGTGCCGCGCATCCCTCCAAAAGCCGTATAGAGCATCGTAATGAGAAGAACCCCTACAGCACCCCAAAGATAGGGGATCTGCCCCTGGGTCAGCGATTCGAGGGCCAGCCCTGCCCCGATGACTGAAGTCACGATGTACGGAACAGTATAGAATACTAAGAGCACAAAGAGCACGAGCGCGACCGCCGAGCTATCGAACCGTGCCCCGAAAAGCTCCGGCTGGGTCATGTAGCCGTGTTTCTTGCCGACCAACCAAGCGCGATAGCCGATCAAATAGAACATCGCTGGGATGACCAAGGCCGAAGCAAACGCGATGTAGCCATAGGTTCCGATCCCTTGACGATAGGCGTTGCCTGGGGTGCCCAGCATATAGAACGCCGTCATATTCGTTGCATAGACAGTCAGAGTGAGCACAACGGGGCCGAAGGCACGCCCGGCCATGAAGAAGTCTTCCGGCGTGGGGATGGTTTTTCTATAGCTCCACCAGCCGATGGTCAGTAAGACCGTCAGATACACGACGGCGATGGCGACTACATACGTCGTGACCTCAGTCATGAAGACATTCTTTCACTTTCTCTTTTCGGTTTTCTTCTCTTTTGCTCGTCCCCAGCAGTGGCTCCGGCCAGATCCACACAACAAGCCAAATCATGCAGACAGCTACGAGTAGGGTGAGCAATCCGTGATACCACATATGATAGGGAATCCACCCAAAAAGCATCGGCTCGATCCAGCCCCAGCCCCACAGGTCGAGATGCAAAAAGACAAATACTATCAAAACGAACCAGAAGATGCGCTCTTTGGCTCGAAAGCTCATATATTGGTAAGCTTACGACATTGCGGGCGGAAAAATCAAAAATTCACAGAACGCTTGGCAGACTCCACCGTGTTTTTTAGGAGCATAGCGATGGTCATCGGGCCGACGCCGCCGGGTACAGGAGTGATAAAACCGGCGACTTCCTTAGCTGCTTCAAAATCCACGTCGCCGACTAAAGTTTTCTCGCCCACGCGGTTAACCCCAACGTCAATGACCACCGCGCCGGGCTTGATCATATCTGCTGTAACGAGCTTTGCTCGGCCCGCCGCCACAACGAGAATATCGGCCTGCCGACAGAGCTCTTTTAAGTTTTTGGTGCGCGAGTGCGCTATTGTCACCGTCGCTTGCTTAGCCAACAAGAGCATCGCTACGGGTTTTCCGACAATGACGCTGCGCCCAACGACCACGGCGTTTTTGCCCTCGATCTCGACACCTGTAGATTCAATGAGCTTGATGCACCCGGCAGGTGTGCAGGGGACAAAGGGCGGCAGTTCGTTCCAAAACTTGGCCGACAACAACTTTCCCAAATTGACAGGGTGGAAACCGTCTACGTCCTTGTTGGGATCAACTTCATGGAGTACGGTGTGCTCATCCAGGGGGCTGGGTAATGGGAGCTGCACCAAAATCCCATGAATCTTCTCATTCCGATTCAAGCCGTGAATGAGCTCAATCAGACGATCCTGCGGGGTGTCGGCAGGTAGACGGATCTTTTCGGAGTAGATCCCCGCTTCCTCGCAAGCTTTGGCTTTCATGTTGACGTACACTTTCGAGGCCGGGTTCTCCCCCACAAGTACAGCTGCCAGTCCGGGTGTGATCTTTCGCTCCTTCTGGAGTCGGGCCACCTCTCCCTTGAGTCCGTCGCGAATCTGTTGGGCGATCTGCTTGCCGTCAATGATCGTTGCCATAGTCTCCACCTTGCCCTTTCGTTGTGTTTCTTTTATATTGTAGAAGAGCCTGTCGCCAAACACTATGATACACCGCAGCCGAGAATATGATCACCGACGCGGCCTAATATATGCAGCCAAGCGGCACTGTATCACCCAGATCGGCTCACTGCCCTTTCGCAGCATAGATCAAGCCATTGCCTACAGCCTCCAATACGTAGGCGGCGATCTGATCACGCCTCCCTGCGGTTTGGGAACAAGACTCTTCGCCGAAGCCGATGCTGAGGCAACACTGGTCCACCTTCGAGAGATTGCCGCAGCGAGCGGCTTAAGCTTCGCTCTTAGGCTCTCTCTATTCGCACCGCACAGGCCTTCACTTCAGCAGTTCCGCAGATGGGGTCGAGCGCATCGTTTGTGATCAGATTCGTCGGTTCTTCTTTGTGATGAAAAGGCATAAAGACAACACCCGCAGCTATAGAGCGCACTTTGACACGCGCCTTGACCGCTCCGCGTCGGCTGATGACGCGAGCCCACTCGCCCTCTGTCACTCCAACGCGTTCTGCATCTCGCGGCGAAAGCTCGACAAAATTCTCTGGCGCCAGCTGCTCCAATCCCGCCGCTTGGCGCGTCATGCTCGCGCAGTTATACTGCTGCAAGACCCGACCCGTCGTGAGCAAGAACGGATATTCTTCGTCGGGAACTTCAGCGGGTGGCTCTTGCTTGATGCCTGCGAATTTTCCCTTGCCGCGTGTGAACTTCTCTCGATGCAAGTAGGACGTCCCCGGATGATCTTCGGTCGGGCAGGGCCATTGGAGGCCATTGTTTTCGTGCAGCCGTGTATAAGTCATCCCACCGTAAGCAGGGATGAGTTTCCGCAATTCCTCAAAGACCTCTTCAGCACTGTGATAGTTCATCGGGTAGCCCATTCTGCTGGAGATCTCGCAGACGATCTGCCAGTCGGGCTTGCACTCACCCGGTGGAGCTACGGCTTGGCGCACGCGCTGGACGCGCCGCTCCGAGTCCGTAAAAGTCCCGTCTATTTCGGCGAATCCCGCCGCAGGCAGCACGACGTGTGCTAGCTCAGCTGTGGGTGTCATAAACAGCTCTTGCACGACAAGAAAATCTAGACTCTGCAGGGCTTTGCGCACTTTACTGATGTTGGCTTCGGTCAGCGCGACGTCTTCGCCGATGATATACAGCCCGCGCAGGTTGCCCTTGAGAATATCGTCCCACATCCGTGAGCAGAAGATGAGGGGATAGTAGCCCGCCGTCTTGGGAAGAGGGGCGCCCCAAGCATCTTCGAATTTCTTGACGTGCTCCGGATTATCCCAGCGTTGGTAGCCCGGTAGAAACTCAGGGAGCGCAGCCATATCACAGGCTCCCTGTACGTTATTCTGTCCGCGCAAGGGGTTAACTCCCGAACTGGGCTGCCCCACAAATCCCGTGATCAACGCAAGATTTGCAATGCTCTGCACGGAGATAACCCCCGTGCGGTGCTCCGTAACGCCCAGACAGTAGACGATCATTCCCGGCTGACCGCGGGCGTAGAGCTCGGCGGCCTGTTTGATCTTCTCCGCTGGCACGCCCGTGATCTTCTCGGCGTATTCGGGAGTGTACTTCTGTACCACGGCCCAGAACTCTTCAAAGCCCTCGGTGCGCTCGTCAATAAATTTTTGATTCTGTAAGCCCTGAGCAATGATGTGATGAGCGAGCGCATTCGCCAAAGTAATATCGGTGCCGGGGCGCAAGGGCAGATGAATATCCGCAATCTTTGCGAGTTCGATCTCGCGCGGGTCGGCGACTATTAATTTGGCACCGCGGCGCACGGCTCGACGAATGCGACTGCCCACCGTCGGGTGCGCCTCAGTGGTGTTGGAACCGATCAAGAGAATAGTATGAGCTTTTTCGATCTCGGCGATGGAGTTGGTCATGGCGCCACTGCCGAAGGAACGCATCAAGCCGTGCACGCTCGGCGCGTGACAAATGCGGGCGCAGTTATCTACTTTATTGGTGCCTAGAACAGCTCGCGCCAGTTTTTGGGCCAGATAATTTGTCTCATTAGTCGCACGCGACGAGCTAATGACGCCCAAAGCTTCGGGACCATAGCGTTCTTTGAGCGCACGGAACCTCTGGGCAATGAGAGTGAGAGCGTCGTCCCAGCTCGCTTCAACGAACTGCCCATCTTTTTTGATGAGCGGCTTCTTCAAACGATTTGGGGAGTGCACGCTCTCGATGATCCCAAAGCGCCCCTTGACGCAGAGTCGTCCATTATTGACAGGACTCTCTCTGTCTCCCGTGACACTGACCAGGCGATCTCCGCGCACCCCCAGATAGACGGCGCAACCGACCCCGCAGTAAGGGCAGACGGATTTCACATAACGAGAGGCTTTCTGAGAGTTTTTCAGAGTGAGCGCTCCGGTGGGGCAGCGAATCAGGCACTCGCCGCAGTACTCACAGTTAGAATCTATCCAGAGCCCGCCTCCGGAGGGCGCTATTTTAGTTTCAATGCCGCGCCAAGCGAAATCAATCGCATGCGCCCCTTGAAGCTCCGCGCAAGCCCTGACGCAAATTCCACACAAGATACACTTATTGGGATCGAAGTCAAAGAAGGGGTTGCTTCTGTCAACGGGTCTCGTGGGTTCACGCAGAAGCGCGGGGCGGCAATCGACTCCCAAATAGCTCGACACTTCTTGAAGTTGACAGTGCCCGTTCTTCTGGCACATTAAGCAATCGCCTGCGTGATCGGCCAAGATCAGCTC
>JBBIUX010000068.1:0-6235 GCA_037440025.1 Candidatus Fraserbacteria bacterium
CGTCGATTGGCAGTTTACCACCAGCGATGCCCGTATCAAACTCAAGAGGCTTTATCCATCACTCGAGGTGTGACAGAGCACTAGTAGTGTTGGACTATGGCTTGAATGGTCGGTCGTTAGTGCGGAAGACCATCTAGATTCAGGGCTGACACCTCGGACAAAAGTACGTTCCCCGCCCGCCCTGCTCAGTGCGCACGATGGGCGTTCGGCACCGATAACACGGCTCGCCCTCGCGATCATAGACTCTCAATAAATTCTGAAAATTCCCCGACTCACCCGTCAGCAACCGATACGTGCTGACAGAAGTCCCCCGCTCGACGATGGCCCGTTTGAGAACTTTTTGAATGTGCGTAAAGAGCCGTTGAGCTTCTGCGCGTGACAGGCTCTGTGCCGGACGGTGGGGGTGAATCTTGCCCGCAAAGAGCGTCTCGCACGCATAGATATTCCCCAACCCCGCGACCTTGCGCTGGTCTAATAAGAGCCTTTTGATCTCTTGGTCGCTCTGCAGGAGTTTTAAGAAATTTTTGAGCGTATAATCTTTCCCAAATGGCTCAATCCCCAGTCGCGCTAATGAGGGCAGCTCGTCGAGTTTTGCGCTCTCGACAAGGGAGAGCGTGGCGAAGCGTCGCCTGTCTTGGAAATAAAGCTTTTTATTCTGGGTGAACTCGAAGACAGAGCGCGGTTTCTCGACGGGATGGAGCGTGAGCCAGCCCGTCATGCGCAAATGTAGGACCGCCGTGTGCCGGCCAAAGTCGAAGAGCAAGAACTTGGCTCGCCGGCCCACCCTCTTCAAACGGTGTCCCAGCAGTGTCCGTTTCAACTCGCGCTCTGAAGCGTTCTGGAGCAGACGCGGCTCCTGCACGGAAAGAGATATGAGCTGTCTTCCGACAAGCTCACGTTCCAAGGCACGACAGATCGTCTCAACTTCAGGAAGTTCTGGCATAATAAAGCAAAGATAGGCAGCGAAGACGCTGCCTACCACTCACCAGCAGTCAGCCTGCTCACAAAGGATTTGCTAATCGCACTCCGAAAAACCACAGTCACTACAAATATAACAGCCGTTGGTGAACATCAAGACGCCGCCACAACTGGGACAGAGCTCCACGTCACGTTTGGCGTCGTGGCCGTTCGCGCCGGTGGCCTGTGGCGGCTTGGGCTTCACCTCGGCGAGCAGAGTGAGCTGCTCGCCGCCTTTGAGGTATTCGCCAATCGCTTTGGCAATGGCATCGGGCACGGAGAAGACGACCGTGCCGTCTTCTTGCACCACCGGGCGTGAGCCGCGAATTAAACTCATCTGGTCAATTATGGCGCTCGGTTTGACACCGGATCGTAGGGCGAGCGAGATCAGTCGGCCAATCGCCTCGGTGAAGGCCGCCGTCGAGGTCCCAGACTTGCCCAACCCCTGCACGAACACTTCAAAGATACCCTCTTCGTCTTCGTTGACCGTGATGAAGACCGTGCCCAGTTCAGTTTTCATTCTGTATGTCTTGCCCTTGGCGACTCGGGGGCGCGGGCGCGGCACCAGTGACGCGCGTGCGGGTTTTTCGCTCTCTTTTTGCGTCTTGGCTTCTTCCGTCGTCAACAGAATGCCCTCGCGCGAGCCTTCGCGATAGACGGTGATCCCCTTGCAGCCAGCCTTCCAGGCTTCTAAGTAGATATCGCCCACGGCTTCAGGGGAGATGTCTTTGGGCAGATTAACCGTGCTGGAGAGCGCGTGATCAATGTGCTTTTGAATGGTCGCTTGCATACGCACTCTCATCAAGGGCTCGATCTCATGGGCAGTCACGAAGGTTTCTGGCAATTCTTTGATATTCGTGAGATTTGTCTTCTCCATGTACTCACGCACCAGCGGGTGGCTCACTGCGAACTCGCCCTTGCTGAGAGATTTCGATTTGCGCACATAACTCAAACTAAAGATCGGCTCAATGCCTGAGGTGCAGCCAGCCAAGACAGAACCGGAGCCCACGGGGGGAACTGTGAGCACTGCGGCGTTGCGCAGACCGTTGGCCTTGATCTTCTCAACAGTTGCGGGATGGAGACGCTTGATGAAGGCACTCCGTAAGTGTTTTTCCAGATCGAAGGCCGGGAAGGCTCCCTTCTCCACGGCCAACTCCGTGCTTTCGTCATAGACTATATGTTTGATGCGCTCGAAGAGCTGATCGGTGAAAGCAATGGCCTCTTCGGTGTCGTACTTAAGCCCCAGTCTGATGAGCATATCGCCAAAGCCTGTGAAGCCGACGCCGATGCGGCGCGAGTGCAGCGACGCCTCGCGTTGAGCCAACAGGGGATGCCGGTCGGCGTTGTAATCTAGAACGTTATCTAAGAAGCGTGTCGCGTAGCGTAAGGCTTTCTCTAAGTTGGGCCAGTCCACCCGCGCGTTCGGCGTAAAATCATCGAGAGTAAATTTGGCGAGGTTGACATTACCCAAACAGCAACAGCCATAAGGCTCCAAGGGGATTTCTGAGTTGCTCACGATAAGACCGTTCCCGATGAAGGACTTGGTGTCCAAGACAGTAAGATCATAGACCGGCTCACAGATCTCTTCTTGGACGACACGGATGACTTCCGTCGTTGTTGTCACTGAGCGCAGCGCCATCTTGCGATGGGCTAACAACGCCGTGATCTTCTGCTGCTTTGCTGAGAGTGCACTCCCGATGTAGCGAGCGAAGCGCTCGATGCACGGATAACTCGTGATACAGAGTTTGTACACGTCATGCTTTGATCTGTAAACGCGCTCTTGCCCAGCCACGGTAATATACCGGAGAGGCGTCGTCCGGAGGTTCTTCTCCGTGGCGCTATAGACGGTGATGCTGGAGAAGATGCCAAACTGCAAGAGCAAGAGCTGCACCTCTCGGATGAGTCGCTCTGAGATGGAAGAGAGCGAGATCATGGGGCGTTGCGAGGGGTTGGAGACGGTGCCATCGGCGTCGAAGAGCCCTCGCAGGAACGCCGCGGTGATCTCCTTGGGGGCACGGAAGATCGGCTCTGGAACGTGTTTTGCTACACCCTTCTCCGGCTGCAGTCCGAGCTGCTGGAGCAAGCGCTGGAACGGCGCAGCGAAAATGCTGACCCAACAGTGCTGCGTGCCCGCGCGCCTCTTCAGCGTGCACTCATGCCCCAGCACGCTTCGGGTCAGGTGCGAGAAGACCTCCAGAAGCTCTGGAGCTTCCGTGTTGTGCATGTGCAAATCAAGGCGCTTGCTATGATTCGTATAGCTGCCATCCCCTACAGCATATCCCAGCAGATATGCTAAGTCTTCCGTCCAGTGCGTAGGAATATTGATCAGCCGATAGTGAGCGTCACGGCGGCGCGGCTGGACATAGCTTCTATCAATCTGCAGCTCCCAGGAGCGCTCACTGAAGACCCTTTCGACCCAGCTGTCGTCGTTGAGATCCGGCAAAGCGAGCAGATCCCCAGAGCGCAGCTCGTCAATGCGCTTCCAGCCACAAGACTGGTGCTCCCGATCATATTCTGTACAGGTGAGCACCTTGACTTTATGATCGCCCGTGCCCCGCAGCACGAAGCCGCTGGAGGTTTCGACGCGCCAGATGGGCTTGATCCCTGTGAACGCTACACGATCCGCTCGGACGACGGCGATCCCCTGCTTGTCCTGAGCGCGACGATCAATGAAGACCGACGGCATCTGCTGCGAGAGCGTCGCGGAGAGCACCAGCTCATTCAAGCGAATCAAGCCCCTGGGGGTGAAGACCCGCGTCTCTCCCGTCAGGCTACACGGGTTCGTCGTGATCACTTCCATCCCGTTGTACTCGGTTGTCGAGTCGCGCTTGACGTTGTCCCAGAAGATCACGCCCGGCTCGGCGCTGGCCCAGGCGTTTTTCACCAGGCGCTCCCAAATCTCTCTGGCCCGCACGGTCTTTTCAAACCGCCCAATGACAGGGTTCTCGTAGCGCAGCAGAAACTCGTCGTCGCGCTCCACGGCGCGCATAAACTCGTCCGTCACACGCACACTGATGTTGGCAAACTGAACTTTTCTGCGTTCGTGGTCATTCTTGATCTCAATGAAATCTAAGACATCGGGGTGGTCGACGCTGATGGTGATCATCAACGCCCCGCGACGACCTGACTGCCCAATGGTGCCCGTTGTGGTCGAGAATAAATCCATGAAGCTCACCGAGCCCGAAGAGTAGATTGCTGAATTATTGACGGGTGACCCCTTGGGGCGCAAAATAGAAATATCCGTCCCGACGCCCCCGCCCAGCGAGTACGTGCGCGCGGCTTCCTTGCACCACTCAAAAATGCCTTCAAGCGAGTCTTCTTTGATGGGAACAACGTAACAATTCAGATTCGTCGCGCGTCGCGGCTGCCCCGCGCCGAACATAATCCGCCCGCCGGGGATAAACCGAAAGTCCTCCAACAGCCAATAAAACTTTTTCTCCCACTCGTGCCGCTTTTGAGAGTCTGGTTCCGCCGAGGCGATCTCCCGCGCCACGCGCTCCCACATTTCTAACGGCGTTTTTTCTACGATTTTTCCTGAAAGATCACGCAGGGCATATTTGTCTAAAAAGCAGCGAATGCGTAGCTCATCGCCCCCAAAGAACTCGACCGTCTCGTTGGCGGTCGGGATGGTTTTGGTCGTGCGAACCTGCCGAGCCATTGTGAGATTTCCCCCTTCTATCCTTCAAAATTTCTGGACGCCGGTCTGATCGCGCGCACATCACGTCCGCAGCAGATGAGGAGGAGACGTTGAACGACAGTCGAGCTTTTCGGGCACACACCTGGTGAGGCCAATCGCTCGAAAAGTCCCTTCTCGTATAGATTATATCGCGATCGCGGCTTGTCGCAACGTGACGTACACCACACTGGTGGCGTCCGTGTCGCTCACCGCATTATGGAGCAGATCATCGGGGTTTGTCAAGGGAGACAGCCGTCACAGTTTTTCAATAACAACAGGCCCTTTCCTTCAAATTGCGCACTTCTCGCCGGGACGCAAGATAATGACTTTCGTTTGGGTTTGTGACTCCACCTTTGCCTTGAATTGTTCAGGGTCTTGGTGGATCGCGGGCAGGGTGTTGTAGTGAATGGGAATGACCGTCTTGGGTTTGAGCAGCTGAACAGCTTCTACGGCGGCTTCGGGGTCCATGGTGTAATAGCTGCCGATGGGGAGAAATGCCAGATCAAGACCGAGCTTTCCGATGAGCGCCATATCGCTGAAGAGCGCGGTGTCCCCTGCGTGATAAATTTTTCGGTTGTCTAGGGTCGTGAGCACTATCCCACAGGGTTGACCCAGGTAATGTCCGTCATGGCTAGAACTATGAAAGGCTGGGGTAAATTGCACGGAACCGAAAAAGAATCGGCTCGGCCCGCCGATGTTCATCCCTTCGGCCTTGGCTCCTTGGCTCTGACAATAACTGGCCAACTCGAAGATCGCGATGATCGGCGCACCGGTGCGCTGAGAGATAGCGACGGCGTCGCCAAGATGATCGCTGTGGCCGTGGGTGAGCAAAATCGCGTCGGGGTGAAAGTCTTCGGGCTTGTGTTTGGCAACGGGGTTGCCGGTGATGAACGGGTCTATCAAGATCGAGTGTTTTTCTGTTCTGATCTCGACTGCCGCGTGGCCGATGAACGTGACTTCCATATGGTGAAACCTCCTGGATGTAGTTTATCTCAGCGACTCAGTCACCACCGAACTCGCGCTTGAGAAGTTCTTTATCTTCGCCCTTGGTCGCAGTGAGCAGTATCTGAATCCGGTCGGCAGCCGCCGGATATTCTTGGGCAAGATACTCTAGAAACAGCTTCACGTCTGCATCGCGTTCGGCAGTGAGCGTGCGCAATCTCCCAGACGCCCAGCGTGCGCAGCAGCTCACCCGAGCGAGCCGATGGATCGCTTCTGTCATCGGGTGTGCTAAGCTCGCTCAAGACAGCCAGCATTGCGCATTCCTCATCTATAACCATCGTTAAGGGTCACCCTGTATAGAATTCTCTATGCAGTATAACAATTCGGGTCAGAACCAGTCAAGAAGGCTCATAGATAAACAAAACCCCTTCCACACGTAATTTTCTCACCAGCTTGACTTTTGTCCCCGTTTGTGCTCTATACAAGTGGATAAACCTCAAAGGCGCCCACGAATTTGAGGCGTTTCGCTCCGGCGGTCCCGGCGGGCAGAATGTGCATAAGAGCGCTACGGCTGTCCAGCAGCATCGAGAGGGCATACAACCCAATCGCTGATCTTGGCATCAAGGACCGCTTAGGTCCCAAGCCCAGCAAGGTTGAGCC
>JBBIUX010000069.1:0-5952 GCA_037440025.1 Candidatus Fraserbacteria bacterium
GTGTCAGGAGTCTGAATGAAAAGCTATCGCAAACACGTGCTAGTCTGCTGAGTGGAAGGTTGCTGCGGGGCGCGCGGTGGGGAGAAGGTCTTTGAAGCATTTCGTCAAGAGCTAGCTCAACGGAGCCTAGCCGACGTGCTTGTCTCCAAGACGCTCTGTTCGGGCGCGTGCCCCACGCACGGAGCTACGGTGATCGTCCATCCCGACGGTCTGTGGTATGCAGTAGCTAAGTCTGAGGAGGTAGCGGAAATTGTGACGCAACATCTGATGGCAGGCCAGCCTGTTGAGAGACTGCTCTTCCGAGAGATCAACGTACTACTGGAAGCAAACGAATCTAAAGGAGGCTTCTATGCGCAGTAACAACGTCAAGCTGTGGCTGGCGAGCATTGCGGTTGCGGTGCTCTTGGTCGGTGGAGCGTATCTAGTCGGTTCATCGGCGGCACGGGCGCAGATGGGCGGCATGCAGCCCACAACGGCTCAGACAGATCCGATGGAGCGGATTGCGGAGGCTCTAGAGCGTATCGCGGCAGCAATGGGTGACCGAGGCTTTGCGTTCTGGGTTGCTCAAGCCGCTCGCCGCATAGATGCTTTGCCCTTTATCCGGCGGGACACAGGCCCTCACTGGAGTAAAGATCTGCTGTATCCCCTGGCGCGGGGAGTGCTGTGTTGGCGCAGTAAGTATCGCGATGAAGCGTGTCACGATGAGCAATGTAACTGTGTTTGGTGTTCTTGTCGTCGCCAAATGCTGGCTTTCCAAAGCGAATTTGAACAACGACAGATTGTCAAACCAACAACAATCTTACAGGAGGAACAACTATGAAAGACCTATGGCTTTGGCTCATCATCGGGGCCGCAGTCGTCGCGGCGTTCTTTTTCGTCAGTGCGGGGCGTAGAGCAGCCCCAGTTGCTGAACAGGTCCCCAGCCACGAGCAGCATCACGCCGGGACTGAAGAGATCGTCACCGTTGACGGTGGGAGCTATCGCAACATTGGCGTGGAACAGCTGTATCAGATGCTCCAGCAGAAAGATTTTCTGCTGGTCAATGTGCATATTCCTTACGAGGGCGAGCTGCCCCAGACCGATCTGTTCATCCCCTATAACGAGATTGAGAAAAACCTGGACAAACTTCCGTCGGACACAGCTGCCGAGATCGTCCTCTACTGCAAGAGCGGTCGGATGAGCGCCATCGCCGCCGAGACGATGGCCAAGCTGGGCTTCACCAACGTCTGGAATCTGAAGCAAGGCATGATAGACTGGAAAGCGAAAGGTTATCCGTTGTTGGAGAAGCCAAAGGGCTGACGCCGATGTAGGGCACCGAAGACATTAACCAAGTCCCGGTGGTGCAGAATGGGCAACTCGTAGGCATGATCGCCCGGGACAATATTCTGCTGTTCTTGAAGCTACGGACTGATCTAGGAGCGTAAGATGGCAACGAAGATTGATCTTGCTGCGACAGCGTTGGCGAAAGCGCGCTACGATCGTCGGGCCCGGCTGTATGACCTGACAGAAGCGCCAATGGAGTGGCTCTTTTTGCGGCGTTGGCGTCGGCGCGTATGGTCTCGTGTGAATGGTGGGGGCCGCGTGCTGGAAGTCGGTGTGGGCACGGGACTGAATTTTCCGCATTATCCTCAAGATGCCCAGATCACGTCCATTGACTTGAGCGAGAAGATGCTCGATCGCGCACGGCAACGCGCTGTTCGCCAAAGGTTGGCCGTCGAACTTCTCCAGATGGACGCCCAGGCGCTCAGCTTCCCCAACGAGTCGTTTGACGTCGTCGTCGCGACGTTCGTCTTCTGTTCGGTGCCCGATCCTGTGCTGGGGTTGAGCGAGCTGAGACGAGTTTGCAAGCCCAACGGAAGAGTTTTGCTCTTAGAGCACATGCGCCCAGAAAGCCCTTGGCTAGGATGGCTCTTCGATCTCTTGAACCCCCTTATCGTTCGCTTGACAGGGGCGAATATCAATCGCCGGACGATGGAGAACGTCCAGAAAGCCGGGCTCACGATCGAAAGCGTCGAAAACTTAGCACCAAGCGGGATTGTCAAGCTGGTCGTGGCGACACGGGATTAAAGACTTCGAGAGGAGAACCGATGGCAAGAAAGAGAAAATCTCACCACGAAATGCATTCTCTTAATAAAGAACCCTTAAGAGATCGTGTTCTTCAGAAACGTCGCGAGCTCATCAGTGCGTTGGAAGAGAAGCGCGGCAGCCGCGTGATCACGCTGGTCCATCGCCGGGAGCCATGGCTCGAAGGTGAGCAGAGCATTTCTACGCCATGAGTGGCGGCACGATGATCGCTTTGGCAGCCGATGAAATTCTTAGCCTGTCATCAAGGATGCCATTACTGATACTGCTACCTTGACAGGAGGTAGCCTCTCAGCTATACTATGCTAGCCCCACCCAGGGTGGGAGATAATTATGAAATTCTGGATGACCCTAAGCGCTCTCATGCTGACGTGCTTGAGCTTGCTGGTTACCGGATTTACTCATGAGGAAGTGAGCGACCTCCACGACCATCTGGAGGTCTGTCACAGTGCAGGTAGCTCGAGTTGCTGTCTCCTCCCACCACCCAGCATATTTATACCTTTGCCAATAACAAACGCGCTTCCGTTGTTCGACATTGTTGCTCCAGAACCTATCCAACTCTCTATTCTCGAGAAACCTCCGCGCTTTTCTATCTAGCCAGCGCAGCTTTCTAACCAAGCCGTGAAGCCCGGTTCGCCCGGGTGGATATATATTTCCAAATGCTACAAAGGAGGATTTTCAGATGACACGACGCAACTTGCTCAAATCCGTGAGTGCCTTGGCTGTCACCGGCCTGGCGATGACGTTGACAGAACAGAGAGTGAAAGCCCACAAAAAAGAAGCTCTGCGTGAGGTCCATCTCTATATGGGGGATGGTTACTACCGCTGGGAGTACAAAGAGAACGACAAAACCGTAAGAACCGAGAAGAACGCACCAATGAAAGCCAAAGTGGGGCAAGTGCTCTTCTTGGTTGCCCACAACGAAGGACGGCTTGTTCACAATGCCCACATTGGGCGAAAAGCCAATCTAACAGAGCAGCGGTACGACGAGCATCTCTTCGAGAATTTTTTCTCGTTGACGCTGGAGCCGCGCAGTGTGGTCGAGCTGGAGATGCTCGTCCCTGATAAACCCGGCGAGTGGGAGTTGGGCGACTTCTCGCTCGATAGAAATCAAAAGACGCTCTACGAGGCGATTGGGATGAAAGCCCCGCTGATAGTGGAAAAGTAGAACTCTCAAAGGAGAGAGATATTCATGCACAATCGAAGAATCGAACTGCGTGTTGAACCGTGGGTACTAGTGGCTGCTTTGGCTGCCGTGCTCTTAGTGGGTTGGATGGCTCTGCGAGCTAGCAGCGTGCTACCGACCAGCCAACCACGTCCCGAATCGCGCAACTCTAACAAAGTCTGGGTCGTCAAGATGATCACGAAAGTCTATGAAGATCGAGTGGAAAACGTCTTTGAGCCGGATAGATTGGTGATCGCCCCCGGCGACACCGTGCGCTGGGAGATCGAGAACGGGCTGCACAATACCGTCGCTTTTCATCCGGGAGACGAACACACAGCCCACCACGACGATGTAGATGAAGCCGGCGAGCGTCCGTTGCGCATCCCTCCGGAGGCCAAGCCTTGGGAGTCGGAGCATCTGCGCACGCCGGGAGAGGCCTTCGAATATACCTTCACCGTCGAAGGTGTCTATAACTATTTCTGCCATCCGCACGAGTTCGAGGGCATGGTCGGAGTCATCGTTGTCGGTAGCCCCACCCCAGGGCCGGGGTTGGAGCCTCCACAAAAAGAGTTGTCTGAAAAGACAAAAGTCAAGCTCGATGAATTGATTGCTTGGGTGAAGGCCCAGAAAGGAGATCAATAATTTATGAAAATGCTCAAGCACAAGAAAACTATGATAATCGGAGCGCTTGCCGCTTTCGGTGCAGCAACGGCGCTGCTGTGGCCCCACACGCCATGGCCATCGGCTGGAAATCAACCCGAAGTGCAAGCACAAGCACCGGTTGTGCGCGAGTTCCGAATCACAGCTCAAGAGACGAATTGGACACTCGGCCCCGATATGCCCTTTGAGGCGTGGACCTATAACGGAACTGTGCCGGGGCCGGAGATTCGCGTAAAGGAGGGCGAGGTCGTGCGGATCATCTTCAACAACAAGCTTCCTGTGGCGACCACACTGCACCCGCATGGCGTTGATCTCCCCAATGCGATGGACGGCGTTCCCGACGTGACGCAGAAGCCCGTTCAGCCGGGCGAGACGTTTATTTATGAATTTATTGCTCGGCCCGCGGGGACGCGCTTCTATCACGCTCACGGCAACGGCGAAGAGATGTCCGAAGCCGATCAGTTAGATCGCGGGCTCTACGGGGCGCTCATCATCGAGCCAGCAGACCCGGCACCGGTCGTCAACGAACAGGGTCGGCGACCTTTCGACACAGCTACGCCGACAAAGAAGTCTTTTGACCGTGAGTACACGCTCATTCTGGACGAGTGGCGCGGTGGGGAGCACGGACCGCACGGCGTGGGCGACTACAGCATCTTCACCATCAACGGAAAAGCTTTTCCCGAAACAGCTCCCCTGAAGGTGAAGCGGGGCGAGCGCGTGCGCCTCAGACTCATTAATGCCGGAACGACGGCGTTTCACCCGATACACCTGCACGGGCATCAGTTCAAAGTCGTAGCGACCGATGGCAACCCCGTGCCCTTGGGGTTGGAGCTGACCAAGAACACGATCACCGTGATGCCGGGCGAGACGTACGACATCGAATTTGTTGCTGAGAACCCCGGCGATTGGCTGCTGCACTGTCACGAGCTGCACCACGCTGGCGGCGGGATGGTCACGCTAGTACAATACGAATGAATTCGCGCGGAGGTGGCTTGATGGGAGAGAAAGAGAAGAAGCAACGCCAAGGTGGGACCGAGGAGCCAGCGCGTCGGCCGCGCTGGCTTCCTTGGGTGGTAGCGGGAGTCGGGGTGCTCGGTCTTATTATAGGGGTCTTTCAGTCTTCACAAAGCTCTTTGGAAGCCCAGCCGTTGCCCAAACGAGGCGATCAAAGTCTGTTACAGGACGTTCAGTCCTTCCCTTCTGAGGGAACTGAACACGTCTCGGAAAGCACGGAGGTCGCGTACAGCACGAACCCGCCGACGTCTGGTCGGCACTACGCAGCAGCGACACCGGGCGGCTTCTATGTGGAGCCCCGCCCGCCGGGGAACCTCGTCCACAGCTTAGAGCACGGAGCCGTCATTATCTATTATGACCCGGCCAAGCTCACCGATGAGATACGGCAAAGTCTCACGCGCTTTGTGCAAGCGCATCGAGATCCGTGGGCCAGCGTGGTTGTAGTGCCTCATCCCAATCCCGATGCGGCCTTCGTGCTCGCGGCCTGGACGAAGATGCTCAAGCTGGACGGATACGATGTGCCGACAATACGGGCGTTTTTGGCAGAGTATCTCGGGCGCGGGCCGGAGAACCCGGCGCGCTGACGCTCTGGAAGGAGGGGATGGAGCGATGGCCATTCGCGATTTTGCTTATGTTGTGCAGTCGCGCAAGAGCCCGCGCGAAGCGTTGGCTGATCTCTGGAAGGCTGCCGTGCAGGCCAACTGGGTCGTGCTCGGTGATTATGACCTCTCTGGGATCTTGCAGACAGAGATCAAGAGCTTAGACATCTGTCGGCCTGAGTACGCCCGCGACTTCGCCAAAGCCGAACCGATGACCGCCCTGTGCATGCCCTGCAGTATTTTAATTTATCAGCAAGACGGCTCAACAATGATCGCCGCGATGATGCCCAGCGTCATGCTGCCCCATCTGTTCGAGCACGCGCTCGCGCAACTCGGCAATAAGCCCCGGCAAGTTGACCGCGAGCTCCAGGCGATCATTGACGCGGCCAAGTGACCCTAGCAAGGGTGCTCGGTTCTGTCTGGTTCAAATAA
>JBBIUX010000070.1:0-5376 GCA_037440025.1 Candidatus Fraserbacteria bacterium
CAACTTTCTCTCGGAGCAGGCGATACCCCCGGTAGTCGTGCTTATCCAACGGCTCCTCCAACCAGACGACCCCTAGCTCCTCCAGCTCTTCTGCTACGCGCAAGGCTGTGGCCAAGTCCCAGTGCGGCGCTTCTCCCAAGCCAGCCACACGCCAGCCCATATTCGCGTCCACCATAATTGTAACATCGGGGAAGCGATCTCTGACGGCACGGGCCACCTTCAGGTCGTCGTGCCAATCCAGACTGTGAAATCTCAGCTTCACCGCGCGAAAGCCCATCCGCCGAATCTGCTCAATATATTTTAGGCGCTCTTCTACGCTCTTCAGCTCTCCCGTGCTCGCATAGGCTTTGATGCGCTCTTGATAGCCTCCGAGCAATTTATAGACAGGAACGTTCAGAGCTTTGCCAATGATGTCCCACAGCGCCGGCTCGACGTACCATAAGCGCAGCCCCAAAAACGTTGCGGAACGCAGAATTTTTATGATCTCTTCGACATTGAACGGGTCGCGTCCCAAGAGAAAGGGCGCGAGCAGCTCGCCGAGTTTCAGTCCCTCTTGGCCGAAGGCGAACCCTGCCGAATAGCCCTTGAGCCCCTCGTCGGTTTCGAGCATGACCAAATTCACCCGATGAAACGCCTGTGGGTACCCGGGCAACCACGCGGGATAGAAGGGCTCTGCCAAGGGGTACTCTAACAGTTTGACCGTGACGCCGGTGATGCGCATTGAGACCCCTCCCCTTCCGTGGCCTGCCAACCGAAGGACTCCCATTTTTGCGGCAAGGGCTCAAGAGCCATTCTACGGCTTCCCTTCTCCAAACTTCTGCAAAAGCTCCACGGGCGGACTCAAGCTCAAAGTCCACCCGCCGTCGGCGAATTCAACTAAAGGGCGCGGCTGCTATCTCAAAACCCCGGATGCTACCAGTAGCGCAAGCGCAGCTCCCGCCGCACCTACAAGCAAGCCCAACTGCGCGAGACTCTTCGCTGCTTCAAGCTTGCTGTTGTTTTCTTCGGCTTTCCGATTCAGAGCTTCTAAGCTCTGCTGAATCTGTCCCAAGCGATCCTGCACCTCCGCAGATACCGGCACCCTCTTCAGCTCTTCCAGCTCTTGCTTGAAGTGCGTGTGCTCGCTGGAGAGACTGGCCACTGTCGCTTTCACGGTGCGCACTTCACTAGAAAGACCCTTCACATCGGCATCTCCCACAAGGCTCTCCAGCTTCTCCACGCGCCGACTGAACTCTACCGAGATGCCTGAAGAGGGCGGCTGTTTTTCGAGTAGGTCCACACGACCAGAAAGCGTTCCCACTGTGGTTTCCAAATTAGTGACCTTAGATTCCAGAGCAGTGACGCGGGGCTCCCAAGTCGTAGCAGGCTGACCTGAGCTGGGAGGCTGAAACGAGATCGGTGCCGCCGACACATCCAAGCTCTTCACCTGGAAGTTGTCGAAATAGACGTAATAATAATACTTCACAGCCGCCTGTAAGCCCGTATACCCCTGCGCGAAGGTGCGCCGTTTGTCTTCGTAGCTCACGGTGATTTGTTGCCCATTAGGAAAGAGCAACACAGCAGTATACGTGTGATCTTTAACGATAACTCGGACGTGGGCGTTGTTAAATCTGGGGGTGTCAGCCGATGCCAGGAAATCCCCCCATCCTTCGCCCCTTTGCTGTATCTTGAAGCCGGATTTTCCACTTGGCTGCAGGAAGAAGCCGAACATGTTGTGCTCATCCTGCACCCTCGCAAAAATGGCTACTACATGTCTTCCTTCATTGCTGTTATCAAAGCTCACGTCCAGATCGATCATGTAGTTCGTCCACCAGGGTTCTCCCACGAACGTCTGCATAGGATGCCAGTCGGGAACATTGAGTACCGTATACCAGCCCCCAGACTCCCCCCAGCGTCCGCTGGCTCCGACCGTTTTGAACCTCCATTCCGGTCTGGCCTTCCCCGTGAAATCATCAAAGAAGAGAATCTCCGGGACGGAGGTTACCATCACCCTGTCGGAAGCGATCTCATTGCTACTGTTTACGGCGATGGCCGCGATGATGTTGAGTCCCCGCGACAAATTGACGGAAGCCTCGAAGTTGCCGTCACCCTTCAAGTTGGCCTTCTGCGCTACCCCGTTGACAGTGATGATCACCAACGAGAGAGAAGCCGCTCGAGCCACGGAGGCCTTACCTTTCACTTGGACGCTCACGTCAGAAGTAGCCAGACCATCGTTAGGGGAATCAATGGCCACGGATACGGTCGCCGCTGGCTCTTGGGAGCCACCATCCAGCGGCCAGATCAACAGCACACCCAGAAGAACGCTAAACACCAACCGACTGCGCATAGAGAGTCACCTCTTCAGTTTTGATTATACTTGGACTATAGCCGAGGTCGGGGAAGATTGTCAAGATCGCTGTGCATCACGAAGAGAGGCGTCTGCGTAAACGCTCAACCTGTCGTTGCCAGCTCCGAATTTCCTTCTGCCAATGATCTATATGCCATCTATTAGGGGAAGGCTTCTTGAACTCTTCAGCAATCTTCTTGTAGTGGGCTTCAATCTGCTCTTCCAATCCGGCTATCCTCTCCCGGATATGCTTCCTCTTGCTCAGCCTGTCCCCCTACTCGCCCAAGTCCGCTCGATCCCATTTCTTGATGAGAGCCGGGACGTGGGTCTTCAGATGCCAAAGAGCAGCATACAATGCTCCCTCCAGCTTGCCTCTCACCGCGCCCTCGGCGTTTGTCTCCTTGAGCTTTCCGACCAAGTCGAGGATGTGCTGGCACTCTTCAGTCAACTCCTCGACGAGGAAATCCAGACGCTCGTCGGCCAGAACCCTGCTCTTTACTTGCATAGCCATCTTGTTACCTCCGGCTGATCGTACCCTCTCTTGCTTTTCCCTGCAACTCAACGCCCACTTTATACACCATACTCCTTCACCGCATCTGAATTGATCTCTACTCCCAGTCCCGGCTTTTTGGGGATTTCGATATACCCATCGCTGGTGATCGTGATCGGCGCTTTGAGACAGAAATCGCGAGCTTGGGGCGTCCACCCCGGCGGTTCATAGGGGTACTCGGCCCACTCACAGTTGGGGCACGCGCCCATGACGTGCAGGTTGGCTGCTAGGCCCAGTCCGTTTGTCCACGTGTGGGGCGCGATGCGCAACCCAAAGGCTTCGGCCATCCCCGCGATCTTTTTTGCTGTCAAAATCCCGCCCGACAGCATCACATCCGGCTGGAGAACGTCCAGAGATTTTTGGGCGATCAGCTCGCGAAACTCGTGCAAGTCAGCGTTCATCTCGCCGCCGGCGAGCGCGATACCAACTTTCTCTCGGAGCAGGCGATACCCCCGGTAGTCGTGCTTATCCAACGGCTCCTCCAACCAGACGACCCCTAGCTCCTCCAGCTCTTCTGCTACGCGCAAGGCTGTGGCCAAGTCCCAGTGCGGTGCTTCCCCCAAGCCTGCTACCCGCCAACCCATGTTCGCGTCCACCATCAGCTCCATATTGGGAAAACTCGTGCGCACGGCGCGTGCCACTTTGAGATCGTTGTGCCAATCCATACTGTGAAATCGCAACTTCACGGCGCGAAAGCCCATTTTCTTAATCTGCTCAACGTACGCTAATCTCTCTTCAACGCCGCGAAGCTCTCCCGTGCTCGCATAGGCTTTGATGCGCTCTTGATAGCCTCCGAGCAATTTATAGACGGGAACGTTCAGAGCTTTGCCAATAATATCCCACAGCGCCGGCTCGACGTACCATAAGCGCAGCCCTAAAAACGTTGCGGAACGCAGAATTTTTATGATCTCTTCGACATTGAACGGGTCGCGTCCCAGCAAGAAGGGTGCGAGCAGTTCCCCGAGCTTTAAGCCCTCTTGCCCGAAGGCGAACCCTGCCGAATAGCCCTTGAGCCCCTCGTCGGTTTCGAGCATGACCAAATTCACCCGATGAAACGCCTGTGGGTACCCGGGCAACCACGCGGGATAGAAGGGCTCTTCCAAGGGGTACTCTAACAGTTTGACCGTGACGCCGGTGATGCGCATCGGTTAAACCTTCAACCCTTGCTCAACCAAGAATCGTTTATAGACTTCTACCGCCTGGGGCATCGTGCGCGTCAATTGCATGATGCCGCTGACTTTGCCCTTGGGCTGAATGAGACGCTTGGTGAACGCGAGCATGGCGTTCTCTTGTCCGGTGTAGAGCTTATGAAAGAGTTCTGCCGTCAGCGTGAGCGATGCGGCTTCTTCGCCGCCGGGGTTCGTCTCGCAGATCTGCATTCCCTCGCCGCGGGCGTCCACCCAGAAATCTATATCGGGCTGCTTGATATGAATCCCGATGAGCATCTTGAGTGCCGACCAGCCCTCGTAGATCTCTTTCACGTCCTTGAGACTGTTGGCAAATCCCAGCACGAACGGCTTGGCTTGTTGTGGGTCTTGATAGGGAAAGCCCATAGCAACACCTCCCTGAATTACCCTGCTTGAAATGACTGTCCTAACGGTTGAAACTCTACTGTCTCCTGACGTTCCAGCTTAGCCCGGATCTCTTCAAATCGCCTAACTGTCTCTTGGGAATACAAGCGCTCCCCGCAGCGGAGACAGACCTCGGCACGCACCTTCAAGACTGCTGTGTGCACTCCCCCGCGCAGGAGTTTCTCGACCTCTTTTTCTACCAGCTCGCCACCACAGATTGGACACTTCTGAAAGGGCATCATGGCTGCTTCCTCCTTTCTCGCCAGTTGATCCATAGATGATGATCTTTGTTATATCCATGGTGCTGAGCTGCAGTCCATCGTAGTCAGCGGAAAAAGTCCTTGACAATCACGGCAGACAGACCTGCCCGTCGGGTATATCCGGGCGGTTCCAGGGGTGATTGCCAGGGTTGCCCATGCCCTTCTGGTTGTTCGTCGTGCTGTTGCCACTGATGTCTTCCAGCATCATATCCTCGAAGACCACCTTGCCGGTGAAGGCATCTTCATAGTATCCGCACTGCTTCAGAAGAGCCCCCACGCCCCAGTCGGCGTTCTTGAGAATCTTAGAGTCAATGATCTTCACCTGAGACTCCCTATATACCGCGATGCCACTGCAGATAGATTCTTTCTTTCTGCAATATTCGTGGGTTCCGTTGCCCTCGATGGTCGAGCCTCTGATCGTGGCCTGGGCCGAGCCATCCATCCAGATGCCAACCCCATTGCCCGAGATCTGGGAGGTGGTGATCGTGGCCTGGGCCGAGTCCACCATGACGATGCCAAACCACCTATTGCCCGAGATGGGAGAATCAGTGATCGTGGCCTGGGCCGAGCCCCTCATGACGATGCCATCCATCTCATTGCGATCGCATCCAGGGAAAGCAACCGGCCACGTCCCCACCGAACCACCCGCCGGAGGGCCCGGCACTGGAG
>JBBIUX010000071.1:0-4935 GCA_037440025.1 Candidatus Fraserbacteria bacterium
GGCCAGAGCCTGACTGAGGACTTCCGGGGCGGTGAGGTTGGGGATGGGGCCATTGCTCCCAGGCACGGCTTGGGGTACGCTGGTCGTTGGGCATGTGCGAGCTCGCATAAGCTGACCTCCTGTGAAGGTGTTCGGAGGCAGTATGGGCCGCACATGCTCGCTTTTCAAGAGCACTCTGAACCTCATTGTGATCTACTGAGACTCATAATTGCGCAAGAGCAAGTGTTCAGTCAAAGGCACACACCTAAAGGGGGTGCATTATGAGCAGGTGTATTTTCAAGCTTTTCGGATTGGGCGCAGCCTTGGTTTTTCTAGTTCTGGCTGCGGCGAGCAACAACGCGATCACGTCAGCGGCGGGAACACAACCCCTGCCCGGCAAGGGGACGGTCTATATCACAAAGATAGCTTCGGCACCAGACGGAGCTATCTTGAAACCGTTGGATTTAGGGTTAAGCATTCTAACTCCTAGTTGTCAGCGGTTTATCCGCTCCTTTCGACCTCCTTTGTGGCCCCGATGGACGCTTGTATGTCACTGAGCGGTGGACAGCAGAGAGAGGCCGTCCTGTCAATCGCATCCTTCGGTTTAACCAAGACGGCAGCGGTCGAACGCTCGTTGCGCAATGGCCTGCGTCGGAGTTGCAGCTCAGTGGAATGGTCTTTGCGCCTAATGGCGATTTGTATTTCGGGACGATGACCATTCAGGGGCAAGAGTATCAGCCGACTCAGGGCATTTGGCGTATTCCCGGGGCATTGCAATCTGATCAACAATTTAACCCTCCGCAGCAGATCTTGCCTCCAACAGCTTTCCGGAAACCTACCCGCTCAGATTCTGTAAGGCCATCAGCACTTCTGACTTCCGGGCCGTTTCAAGGGGATCTCTTGATTATAGATGTACCAAGCTGGACAAACACGCCAGGAGCTCGTGTACTGAGGGCACCTAAACCCGAGTTTAATACTATTGCTGAGTTCGTTCCCGCACACGACAATCCAGCCCCGTTCTTCCCCCAGGGATTAGCTGTGGACAGCCAAGGAGATGTCTTCGTTACGGATCACGTAAATCAGAAGGTCCTGCGTTATGGGGCTGAGGGTACACCCAAAGGCACATTCGTGGAAATCGCAGGCCCCATGCAAATCGCGATTGGGCCTGATGATCTGGTCTACATCACTGCTTGGCGGGGGAGTTCATCTGGAGCCTTGCTTGTTCTCACTCCAGATGGCAAGCTCCTAGGATCGGCGCAATTCCCCATGCGTATGTATGGGGTGGCGGTCTGCGCGCCGCAGTAAAGAGGAGAATGGAGTTGGGATTTGCCTAAAACTCTTCTTATTCGTGAAGACTGAAAGTCCAATTGGTGCAAGGGTCTTTAGGGAAAGACTTCTCTCAAAGGGATTTGCAGGCCCTGAAGCAGAGGTGAGGTCAGCTAGGAGCGTCTTGCGTGAGTAACAGGCGGTACTTATAATTATAAAACAGATGATCAAACAATGGAGAGGGAGGGAGACCAACTTGAAGATCAAGAAACGCTATCTCATCAATGAGCATAATAAGCCCATTGCCGTGCAAATTGACCTCGCGACCTTCCAGAAGCTGGAGCAGCTGCTAGAAGATTATGCACTGGGGCAGAAGATAAAAGAAGTCGAAGAAGAACGCCCACTGAACCGAGAAACGGCTCTGAGGGATTATGCTAAACTCAAGAAAGGCCAGCGATGAATGAGTTGGAACGTTTCCTATAAGCCTACCTTCCTCAAAGAACTCGCGCGGCTTCCCGCTGAGCTGCGTGCTCGGGTAGAAACCTTTGCATTTGACACAATGCCCAAGGCAACCAATCCTTATACAGTGCCAGGAGTTCAGAAGCTTAAAGGATACCAACAGTATTATAAAGTCCGCTTCGGCGACTATCGGGTTGGGTTGAAGATCGACAAGAAGGCTCAGGTAGTAGAGTTTCGACGAATTTTGCACCGTCGCGATTTGTATCGCTACTTTCCTTGAGAAAAGATTTCTGCTAAAGAGATACGCAAGCCCTGAAGCAGAGGCGAAGCCAGTATCTCGTTCTCTCGATAGAGGGCAACGCGCTCGAAGCCTGTTTCGCTCAGCGTGAGCACTTCGATGGTCTTGCTCTCTGGGTCCACAAGCCAATACTCTGGGACGCCCGCACGGGCATAGAGCTTCTTTTTCATGGTGCGGTCGCGCTCCCCTGTGGACGGCGAGAGAATCTCTATCACCAAATCCGGCGCTCCTCGAATCGCTTCTTGATGAATGATTTGGGAACGCGCTTTGGAGATAAAGATAATATCGGGCTGGACGACGTTCTCGTCGTCTAAGATGACATCTAAAGGAGCATCGAGCACAGTACCAAGGTCATGCTTGCGTACAAACTCGTACAACGCAAACTCCAAACGAACCGAAATATCTTGGTGCTCAAAGCTCGGCGATGGGACCATAAGCAGCTCCCCCTCGATTAGCTCGTAGCGCTTGGTCTCCGACTCCGGAAGATTCTTGTAGTCTTCGTAGGTGAACTTGATCGTCGCCTTTGGCATCGGGATCACCAACGCTATTATATACTAAAACTCCTCCCACTCGATCACGCTCGGAAGTATGGGCAACCCCTCGCTGTCAAAGGAGACTTGCACGCGCCGCACCAGCAAGCGCGTGCGCTCGTCGTCGGTCTTCAGTCGGACTTGGTAGACCAACGTTGCGATCGAGTCATTTGGGCCAAGTTGTTTGAAAAGTTCGGTCATGAATTTGACCTTCTCTAGAAGTATGGGCTTGCCCCTGGCAGCCCGCTCGCGCGCGATCTGGAGCAACCTGATGGCATCGTCTACATAGGTGGCGAACGTCTCGGCGAAGTCTTCGTGATCGTTGGTGCGAGCGTAGTCGCTCACGAAATTGTCTAAGTCTTTTCCGGAGCGCCGATGGAGTTCGCGCCAACGTGCGTTCTGGCTGCTATTCACGAAGAGATCCTGCACGGCATGGCCCATCTCGTGGATGAACACAAACGAGAGCGTGCGGCGTAGCATAGAGCCGAAGAGATTGATCTGTCCATTTCCAATGTACGTTCCGGCGACGCGGTCGTCTGGGGGGTTGTTGGTGATGGACGTGACGGTCCGGCGAACTTCAGTGGGCATGGCGCGCAGGGACGAGTAGAGAATATGGCACTGGGGTTCGCTGAACGGCGGTGCGTCCGAACTATTGTCGAGCAAAATCCCGAACTCGTCGCTGATATCTTTGCAGCTTCCCAAGCGAGCTGGCACGGAGATCTGCGTGCTCACCACTATGTTCGTCTCGGTGCGGTTCTCGATAACGGCCTGCCAGCGCGTTCCTAAGGCTATGATCTCGTCGGAGACCTCGACAGTCACCGAGAGCGGGAGTGGGCTGCGTGCCTGGGCATAGGGCCTCTCTTGCCCCGGCCCAAAGAGCGACAGCATGAGCGAAGCGTCTTGTGTGAGGGTAACAGCACGCACTTTGAGCCGGCCGGGATAGGTCACTATGACCGGCACGCTCATCTTCTCTCCCGGTCGAATGACGAGCGCCAGCGTGGCCTCACCCGACTCGAGAGCTGAGGACGCGAGAGTGCTCGTTGAGCTTCCGTGCAGTAAGCGTGGTGTGCCGCACGTTGTGCCCTGCTGGTTGCCAGAGAAGTCGGGCGACGCTGATCGTGTTAACGTCAGCCAAACGCCGTCTTCTATGTATATGCCGCACCCTGTACTCAGGGTCACGGTGTTCGCTCCCAGAGCGATGCGCCCAGATTCGAAGAAGAGCCCATGCCCTTGGCTGCCCGTCACGGTGTTTTCGGCCAAAGAGACCTGAGCGCCGTCAGCGACCCAGATGCCGTGCCCATACTGTTTATCACTGTTAGCTTGCGTATCGAGAATCGCGTTGCTTCGTATCTCAGCGACCGACTCTTCGGTGATGAAGATCCCGGCGCGTGTATTGTTTTTGAGAGTGTTGTTGAGCACGATCGCTTGGGAGGGCACATCGGGCGAGTCCACCCAGTTGGGCCAGATCTCGATCCCGTAATACTGATTCTCTTCGAAAGTATTGCCCTCAATCTGGGCGACGGCGCTGAGCAGGCGCAGGCCGCTCCACGCGCTGCGCGTGATCACGTTATTTATAACGCGGGCGTTCTTGTCACCGTTGAGGATGATGCCGTTGCCCAAGACGTTGCCCTCGTCGGGAGCTGTGTCGAGAATCTGATTATTAACAATCTGGGCGCCTTGGGAGTTCTCTGTAATTAAGATTCCCTGACGGCGGTTCTTCTCTATGACGTTTTCGGTGATGAGCACATTCTGGCTGCGCTCGACTTGGATGCCCCGCCGCCCTCCGGTGATTTTGACGTTTCGGATGACGACATCGCGCGTGCGCTGGATGAGAATCGTCGGGGCGCTGCGGGAGCGCGACCCGTCCACTATGACCCCAGCGTCCATGCCGCGTAGCTCAATGCTCTTGCGGATCGTCAGGTTCTCTTTGTATGTGCCGGGAGCTATTAAGATAAGATCGCCCGGTTGGGCAGCGTTTATAGCTGCTTGGATGGTCGAGTAATCTTTGGGGACTTCGATGGTCTTAGCGAAGGCCCACGGAGCGACTCCCATTGCAGTTAGGGCTACGGCAATCGCAAGCAGCCAAACTCTTCGCATAGATCCTCCTTTAATACCAAATAGTACTGGGCATTATATGGCCAAAGAGAGAGTTAGGCAAGCGGGCTCGTCTCGTGTTGAGCTAGGGCTACGTGCAAGAAGCCTAAGCGCCGATCTGGACAGGATTTCCTCTTCGCCCTCTTGACTTTTGTCCCCGTTTGTGCTCTATACAAGGGGATAAACCTCAAAGGCGCCCACGAATTTGAGGCGTTTCGCTCTGGCGGTCCCGGCGGGCAGAATGTGCATAATGGCGCTACGGCTGTCCAGCAGCATCGAGAGGGCATACAACCCAATCGCTGATCTTGG
>JBBIUX010000072.1:0-4900 GCA_037440025.1 Candidatus Fraserbacteria bacterium
CAGACCGCTCGGCTGTGGCAGACCAGCCGTCAGGTGGTGCGTAGATGGGTGCGCCGCTGGCAGAGCGAGGGCCAGGCCGGGCTGAGCGACCGCAGCCGTCGTCCCCACTCCTGCCCGCGCCAGACCAAACCCGCTGTGGAGGAGCAGGTACTCCAGCTGGCTCCTGGGCCCTGGTAACCATCTCTTGCCCCATTACAGGGGGGCAGGAGATTCTTCGTCGCTTCGCTCCTCAGAATGACACCATCACAGAGCGCTGAATCCTGCAAAGCCCGCTGCTGCGGGCTGCCAGTCCCCGTGAGGAGACTTCGTAAGCAAGCCCAGCTCGCGGCTTGAGCCGCCGAGCACCCTTGACAACCCCTGCTCGTTGCCCTATAATTATTAGCAGAGTAATGACTAGTCTGCTAATATATGGGATGGAAGCCTGCTGAAGGGGGCTTGTCCAGTGTGCTTCAGCACGCTTCCATCTGCTGAGCCGGCGACTTCAGTCGTCGGCACAAAGGGAGAGTGACTGAACTTGATCCGGTTTGATCGCTTCACCGAGAAAGCACAAGAGGTCTTTCGTGACTCCACGGACTTATTGGAAAAACACAAGCACAACCAGTTAGATATCGAGCATATCTTTTATACGCTGGCGGCCAAGGAGGGCATCGGCCAAGAACTCTTACAAGAGATGGGCGTGCCCATCCCCGGTCTGCTCAAAGATCTCGAACTCTTATTAGGCGAAAAGCCCAGCGTCTCCACCACCGTTGGCCAACAGATTTATATCACCCCTCGGCTGGAAATGCTCGTCAAATCAGCCCAAGTCGAAGCCGAGCGTCTCAAAGACGAGTTTGTGGGGGTCGAGCATCTCTTGATTGCCATCAGCCAAGACCCCAACACCGCCCTGAGAAGGGTCTTATATAAATATGGTATAACCCCGGAAGCTGTCTATCAGGCTCTTTCTAAAGTGCGCGGCGCCCAGCGCGTGACGGATAGAGAGGCCGAAAGCCGTTACAAAGCGCTCGAGAGATTTTCTATTAATCTGACAGCTCAAGCCCGCGATGGAAAACTCGATCCGGTCATCGGGCGTTCTAGAGAGATCCGCCGGGCCGTGCAGATTCTCTCCCGAAGAAAGAAAAATAACCCGGTCTTTATTGGAGAACCCGGCGTGGGCAAGACGGCCATCGCCGAGGGCCTAGCTCAGAGAATCGTCGCTGGCGATGTCCCAGAGACTTTGAAAGACAAAGAGTTAGTGCAGTTAGATTTGGCTGCTCTGGTCGCCGGCACCAAGTTCCGAGGCGAGTTCGAAGAACGACTGAAGGCCGTCATCAATGAAATAGAATCGGCCAAGGGCAAGATGGTAGTCTTTATTGACGAACTGCACACGGTCGTCGGCGCGGGCGCCGCCGAGGGGGCCATTGACGCGTCGAACATCTTGAAGCCCGTCCTGGCCCGCGGGACGTTCCAAGTCATCGGCGCGACGACGCTCGACGAGTACCGAGAACATATCGAGCAAGACCCGGCGCTCGAACGGCGCTTTCAGAAAGTATTAATAGAAGAACCTTCGCTGGACGAGACAATCGCCATCTTAGAAGGGCTGCGCACAAAGCTCGAAGCGCATCACAACGTCAAAATTACAGACAGCGCGCTGCGGGCCGCAGCGCACTTATCGGCTCGGTATATTTCAGATAGATTTCTGCCCGATAAGGCCATAGACTTATTAGACGAGGCGGCTTCCAAGCTCCGCGTAGACAGGACGTTCGCCCCCGAAGTCCAAGAGATCACGGAGAAAATTAAATTATTAGAAGGGCGGCTGAGGAATTTGACCTCTCCCCCCTCACCCCCATCCCCTCTCCTTCACCCTCACCTCCAGCCCCTCTCCCCTGGGAGGGAGAGGGGAGCAAGGGGTGAGGGCCTGACAGCCCAGCAGATCGAGAAAGAGCTGGAACGCCTTCAGGCCGAAAAAGCCCGGCGCGAGGCCGAGCACAGTGAGAAGGCGCGAAGCGCCCCCGTCGTCACCGACCGGGAGATCGCCGAGACGGTCGCGCTGTGGACCGGCGTGCCCGTCGAACAGATGGTCGAAGGTGAACGAGAGAGATTGGCCAAGCTCGAAGAACGGCTGCATCAACGAGTGATTGACCAGAACGACGCTGTCACAGCGATTGCGCAGGCGGTGCGCCGCGCCCGCGCCGGGCTAAAAGACGCGAAGCGTCCCGCCGGAAGTTTTCTGTTCTTGGGGCCGACGGGCGTGGGCAAGACCGAGCTTTCGAAAGCTCTGGCCGAAGCCCTCTTCGGCGACGAGAACGCTTTATTGAGATTCGATATGTCCGAATTTATGGAGCCCCATTCGGTCGCCAAGCTCATCGGCTC
This sequence comes from Candidatus Fraserbacteria bacterium, assembly GCA_037440025.1. Lineage (GTDB taxonomy): Bacteria > Bipolaricaulota > Bipolaricaulia > RBG-16-55-9 > DRXL01 > JANXCC01. Next base: position 2,350 of record JBBIUX010000072.1, read on the forward strand.
GCCACCGGGCTACGTCGGCTACGAAGAGGGCGGCCAACTGACCGAAGCCGTGCGCCGCAAGCCCTACAGAGTCATCCTCTTCGACGAGATCGAAAAAGCCCATCGCGACGTCTTTCATATTCTGTTGCAAGTCTTAGACGACGGGCGCCTGACCGACGGCCACGGGCGCACCGTGGATTTCAAGAACGTCATCGTGCTGATGACGAGCAACTTGGGGAGCGAACAGATCGTCACGAAGACCACGCAATTGGGCTTCGTCAGCGAGAGGAGCGACGCGCACGAGAAGTCCTATCAAGAGATGAGTGAGCGCGTCTTGGACGAGGTGAAAAAGTTCTTCCGGCCCGAATTTATTAACCGACTCGACGGGATGATCGTCTTCCGGCCGCTCTCCAAAGAGAATCTGTCACAGATTGTCGAACTCAAGCTCGAAGCCTTGCGCAAGAAGCTCGCCGAGAAAGAGATTTCGCTCGAAGTGAGCGCCTCGGCCAAGGCACTGTTAGCTGAGAAGGGCTATGACCCGCTCTACGGGGCGCGCCCCTTACAGAGAGTCATCCAAGACGAGATCGAGAACGAGCTGGCGATGCAGATCGTAGAAAACAAACTGAAAGAAGGCGACACAGTGCGGGTGGACGCCGGAGACGGAAAACTCGTGATCGAGGTTGCCATCGGTGCAGCAGTAGGGGCCTGACGGTTTGACGCTCGCGTTCTCGTCTGCTACACTCGCGCTGGGGAGATTATGGCTATTCAAGCTGTCAAGCGGCTCTTTACGGTGAGTGAGTACCATCAGATGGCTCAGGTCGGCATCTTTTCTGAAGACGACCGGGTGGAGCTCTTAGAAGGGGAGATCATCGAGATGAGTCCTATCAGCAGCCGCCATGCAAGCTGTGTCAAACGCTTAAACGAATTATTCACTCATCTACTCGGCGGGCGTGTCATTGTCAGTGTACAGGACCCAATCCGTCTCAGCGAACGCTCTGAGCCCCAACCCGACCTGGCGTTATTAAAGCCTCGCGCTGATTTTTACAGTACAGCCCACCCTCAGCCTCAAGATGTCTTATTACTCGTGGAGGTCTGCGAGACTTCTGCTGACTTTGATCGTCGCGCCAAGCTCCCCCTCTACGCCAAGGCGGGCATTCCCGAAGTCTGGCTCATAGACGTAGCGCAAGAGCAGATCGAAGTCTATCGTGCCCCCTCAGTGCAGGGCTACGGCGCAACCCAGACGCTCACGCGCGGTCAAGCACTGAGGGTAAAACTTATCCCTACACTGAAGTTGAAGGTCGAAGAGATTATAGGCTAGTAACAAAGCGCGTCCAACCGTCGCACGAGCTCGGCAGCAGCCTCTCGATAGCGATCCCGTGAGCCAGCAATCTCTGGATCAAAAAACTCGACAAACGTCTCATGCAAGATGGATTGCACGGTTCCCAGGGAGAGAGCCTTCTTTGTCTGAAGGAGTTGCACAATGCGTTCGATCTCTGGAACGTATTCGTTATCGGGGCATCCCCGGGCAAGCAAACCGATGGGATCGAGGCGATCTACAATCTCTTTCACAACTTGACGCAGTTCTCTTCTAACGACGTTGGCACCAGTCTGCCTGCCACTGATCTGCCGATGGTTCATAAAGAGTTATCACCTTCATTCGCCGCCCCTTGGCTGGATATGCAACTACAATGTGCATCGGGCGGCGCTGGTGCGTATATCCAGACACTAGACAACTTGGCCCTCGTGGATCATCAGGATAATCCTCGATGACCTGCCCCTTGAGTATAGCAGACTCGATCTCTTCCCGCGAGATCTTGCGCTCTCGGCTCTGCTGCTCGGCGTGCAGAGTCAGGTCCCATTCTTGTCCACGTATCTTAGCACGGATGCGCCGCAAGAGCAATGTTCTCTTGGGTAAGCTACGATTTTGTTTCATAAGAAAAATCCAATAACCCCCAGCGTCGCCAAGGTCACTATCACCCCGGCGATCCCTACCCCCACGACGATCAGGGGGAGTGCATATCTGAACGGAATCCCAAAGACGTGCGCGACCAAGGCCCCCGTCCAAGCCCCTGTCGCCGGCAGCGGGATCGCCACCAAGAGCACCAGGGCCAGCGCTCCCATACGCCCGACCGTCGCGCTGTGCCGTCTTCGGGTGCGCGCAAAAAGCCACGCGATCAAACGATCGAGCGGCGAAGACCGACGCAGAAGGCTCGTCACCGGCTCCAGCAGCTGTAGTACGAAAGGCACAGGGAGCACGTTGCCAAGGACACCCAACAGATAAGCGGTCACCGGATCGAAGTGATACAGACTGATAGCGACGGGGATCGCGCCGCGCAGCTCGCTTACCGGCAAGGCCGCGAGCAAGAGCACTATCAGCATCTGTTCGGTCATAAGTAAGCTATTCTACCTAATTTGGCCCTCACCCCGCTCCCAGACCTAGCCCCAACCCCATTTCCGTTTGTAGGGGCAACCCCCTGTAATGTATAATGAACAAAAGCGAGCCGGGAGGGATCACTGTGAAGCTCGCGCTCACGTTCGACGACGTACTCCTCGTCCCACATTATGCCCAGAT
>JBBIUX010000073.1:0-4797 GCA_037440025.1 Candidatus Fraserbacteria bacterium
GCCAAGCAGCAGGGAGGAGATCCGCTGGAAGCTCTGGTGCGCCTGCTGACCGGTCAAAGCAAGCTGCCCTGGGAACGCTCGCCCCCCGTCGTGGCAGCCACTTGACAGACGAACGCTAAACATGTACAGAGCCGGTTTCTTAGCGTCATTATGCTTCGACCTATCAGCTTGACAGCATACTTGGTTTTGAAGAGCAAGACAAGGTTGTAGACCGCTAGCGTGAAGTACAGGTGGCAGCAAATGGTGTTGAACTTCCCGCCGGGCTTCTTCGTAAGGTTCCAGTATTCAGAAAGTTCCTTGAAGGCGTTGTTCTCAATCACCCAGCGTTTCTTGTACATCAGGTACATCTCGCGGAGGGCCATCATCCCTTCGCCCTCGCTTGTCTGAAAGTGTACCCCAAGCATAGCATACTTTTGTATGTATGTCAAGTGGATAATCACGATCCTATCACGATTTTCGGAAGTTTGGGAGACTGACCTCGATGGTGAAAATTGAAGGGCAAGAGAGGGGCTGTGAGAAGCCAGAGAGGGGCGATTAGCCGTTTTGAATCTGGCAAATTGAGAAACGGGCTTTTGTCCTATTGACAAACGGCCTGCGTTGTGTTACGATAAACATAGCTTATGGAGCCGGGGAGAATCGAACTCCAACAAGCGGGTTAGGAATCCCGCCGGCTACCCTCGTAGCCCCGGCCCCATCTAGATATTCGAGCAGTCTAGTTCGCGCTAGGCTGCTCTTCTATTTCTCGATTCTCAACGTCGTCTCCTTTCTGGGTGCCCCATTCTGCGAGACCCCACAAATACTGACCGCCCTCAATCACGTAGCTGAATCTTGGGTCGCGGCTCAACTTGCTTGATAATGTTGCAATGGGGTTCTTGGCGGTGAACTTCTTCCCCCGCGACTTCAAGACCTCTGCAAGTTGGCGCACTGTTAATCGTTGGCGACTCGACACCCGTTCCAGAAATATCCGATAGCAAGCCTCTGGAAACGAAAGCGGGGCAAGACCACCTTGATTCTGATCTCTCGGAGCAGTGATTTCTTCGCTTTCTCCCAAGAGATCAGCTTTGACATTGATGAATTCGGCCAGCTTGCGCTGCCAAACCGGTTCTTCGTCTTTGAGCCGTTTGATCTCTTCGAGCTTTCCGCGAATCTTTTCGATTCGCCGATCTAGCACCTCAATCATAGCCAATCGCTCTGATTCTGTGAGCGCATCACCCCCTATATGTTGCGCCAGTCTTGCGGAGTGCAGTCTTGTTAGGTGGGGGCGGAATCCATCACCTTTGAGTTGATCTCGGCTTACCTAGGCCCTAAAGTTTTTCCAAATCTCTGGCAGCTGGCCCCACTTGACAAGTATACGCCAATGGCGTATATTTACACACAGGATGGTTTTCGTCGAAACGTCGGTTTTCACTCGACAAATCACGAAATTGCTCACGGATGAAGAGTACCGCGATCTACAAGCCGTTTTGGTCAATCGCCCCACGAGGGGTGTTCTCATCCCCGGTAGCGGCGGCTTGCGGAAAATACGCTGGGCAGCCTGGGGACGAGGAAAGCGTGGCGGCGTTCGAGTGATCTACTATTGGGCCATAACGCAAGAGCGAATTCTCATGCTCTTCGCCTACCCGAAGAGCGAGCGCGATGACCTGACGCAAAAGCAACTCAAGATTCTGCGAGAGGTTGTCGAAAAGGAGTACCCGTGAGAAGAGAGTTGTTCAAAGACTTAATCGCCAGTGTCCGTGAAGGCGGTGCCATCCTGCGAGGCAAAGTCGCGCCATCGCGTAGCTTTGTTGTAGAAATGCCGGATGTCAAGCGCATTCGCACGGACTATCAGCTGTCACAAATCGAGTTTGCCGCTTTGCTGGGCATCAGTGTGAAGACGCTCCGCAATTGGGAGCAGGGCCGCCGAGTGCCGGAGGGTCCAGCACGGGTGTTGCTCCAAATCGTAGCGAAACATCCTGAGGTTGTCTGGAATGTTGTCCACTCAGAAGCGCGTTTGAAGCAGCGTGGGTCAAAACGAAAGAGCAACGCAGCATAGTGAGCATGTTAGGCCGTGCCTATGAAGGAAAGAGAGCACGATGGTTCCAACACCTTATCCAGAGCTCAACGCTGTCTTGCAGGAGTTGGTTCAGAGCGTGCAGGCTGTTCTGAGGGACAACTTCGTCGCCGCCTGCCTGCAAGGTTCGTTCGCCGTCGGCGACTTTGATCGTCACAGCTTTCCCAAAGCGCGTCCTGGAAGATTATTCCCAACGCGGCAAGCTACTCTGGTACCTCGATCACGGAAGCCGATCCCTCGCACGGTCGGATCACTGCAACACTGTGGTCGTCCGGTGGGTGGTGCGTGAGCACGGAATCGCGCTAGCTGGGCCGAGTCCAGCCACGCTGGTCGAGCCGATCCCCGTTGCGGCGTTGCGCCAAGAGATCATGACGACCATCCGCGACTGGGGACACCAAATTCTGACCGAGCCGGAGCGTTTTAACAACTGGTTCTATCAAACGTTTATCGTTTTGAGCTGCTGCCGCATGTTGCATGACCTTCACAGTGGAAGCGTCGGCTCCAAGCGTGCTGGGGCGGAGTGGGCTAAGGCTACTCTGAATCCGTCTTGGGCAGGGCTTATCGATCGCGCGTGGAATGGGCGTCCGAACCCGGCGCTCTCGGTCCGACAGCCCGCTGACCCTGCTGACTTTCGGGACATGCTAGAGTTTGTTAGGTACGCAATCAGAGAGAGCATGAAATACTCTTCGTGGCTATAGACAGTACAGATCCAAAGCAGAGAAGGTTTTATCCATTCATGGTAATGAAACTTCTCAGTAGCTTTTACTTCTCGCCCGCACCGCCGCCAGCTCGGCCTGCCGCGCGTAGTCAATCGCTTCGCCCAAGATTCTTGCTGCTTCTTGGGGACCGTGAAAGCCCATGCTGTTCTCTGCAGAGATGAAATCCCAGCGCATTTGTGCTCTTCTGTGCAGCAGTCGCGCTTCTTGCAAAGCTTCATCGCTCGCCCCGGCTTCCTTGGCAGCTTTGATCGCGTCTATCGCCGCGACGATCGCCTCTTCGGCCCGCACCATGAGATTGTAGGTTCTATCTTGAACGCGCTCGACGCGCTCGCGCAACTCTTGTTCCGAGTTCCGATGGCAGGTCATGCACGAGCCGGCAATATTGAAGAGCGGGCTGCGCACCCAGTGATCGCTAATTTTGATCGCTCCTTCACGCTTATAGGGCATGTGGCAGTCCGCGCATGAGACGCCCGCTTGATAGTGAATGCCCGTAGTAAAGAGTTCAAATTCGGGATGCTGCATCTTGAGCATCGGCGCGCCCGTCTCGGCGTGAGTGTAGTCTTTGAACCCGTATTCGTCATAGTATCGCTCGATATCGTCTACCGTTAGGCCCTTGTCCCACGGAAAAGTTAAATACTTTCCCTCGCCCTTGAAATAGTACTCGACGTGACACTGCGCGCACGTATAGGTGCGCATCTCCTGGCGCGTCGCTTCGGAGAGATCAATCCCCCGGCGCTGCATTGCTTCTAAAAACGCGGGCCGGGAGATGCGCAGATTCATTGTCTTGGCATCATGACAGTCTACACACGAGATGCCATGCTGCGCTTTCGCTGCCCACTCAGCAAAGGGCGTCGCGTAGAAATTTACTGGATTCCCGGCTTCTTCTAAGAACTGCGAGACATTACCGCTCTTGCAGGTCATGCACGTTCCAGCCTTGGGTTCGCGAAGCGTCTCCTTCACATCCACCAAAGACCAGTCGTGACCGCGATCTTCTTTGTAGTCCTTGGAGAAAGGGTTCCCAGCAAAAAGCCTCTTCAGGCGGAGATTCTCATCTACTCTCTGAAAGGGCACGGAGCCGCCGTACTTGGTGCGCTCGGTCGACTCGCGAGTTCTCAAATACCCCGCATATTGTCTGGGCCAGTTCTGGCCCCAGACTGCTGAATCAGGCTCGTTCTTGGCGATCTCGATCAAGCGCCGTGAGGCTTCTTCGGCCTCACGCTTGCGTTCCATAATGTTCACCAAGAGCGCCGTCACTCCCGCCGTCACCCCGATAATGATCAGAAAGAGTACCCCCCACAGCACAATGCGCTTCATCGCGACCTCTTCTTGCTTAGAATCTCTGTTGCTGTCATTCTGAGCCCTTCGGCCCTGAGGGCGCCAGCCCGAAGGGGCTCGAAGAATCCCAGACTCTTCGCTCTGCTCAGAATGACATCCTATGGCCCATGCCCCACCCCACGATGACACCCAAAACAATTGCGTTCAAAATTTGCTTCATGCACGATCTCGCTGACGATCACGCTATGGCAGTCTACGCAGTTCGTTTGCAAAATCTGACGGTTCAGCTCTGTAATGCGGATGGGCTCCGGGAAATTTTGCAAGGTGAACGCGACGGAGTGATTGAACCCGTTGCGCGCCTTGGAGAGCCACTTGCCGACAATGTCGTGAGGCACATGACAGGCATTGCAGGTAGCGACGGCTTGGTGGCTAGAGCGTGACCAGCTGTTATAGACGTCGTTCATAATATGGCAATTGACACACGCCGTGGGGTCATCAGAAAAATATGAGCCCCCACGGGCGTACAAAAACGTGAAGATACCAAGCCCCACCAAAGCAGCAAGCGACACCAAGACAGCGACCTTCAACCAGAACCAGCCGCGCATCTGCACCTCAGTTTGTAACAATATAACACAAGTCTTTCACGGAGTCAAGATGGCCTCCGGCTCTAACTTGGGGATGGAGACAGGGGAGAGAGTCTGGATGCCCCAGAGAAGTAACCTCCCCAGGGTGGCGAGCCACCCTCTCACCTCC
>JBBIUX010000074.1:0-3783 GCA_037440025.1 Candidatus Fraserbacteria bacterium
GCTGCGGGCTTGCGTTTTGTGCGGCTGCTCTTGTTCCTGGCCCATGCCGTGGAGAGACGGTTGGGGGCGGTCGAAGCGGTGCAGTTGCCGATTAGATCCGTCTAAGGTGGCCATTGTGATCTACTGATATTCTCTGAACACAGCTGGCCCTCTTGCTGGTGCGTCACGATCTGTAAAGAACTGGGTTCCCGCCTGTGTAAATCTTCGACCAGCTCCGCAGCACCCCACAGGGCAGGCAAGCCGAGATCGCGCACCTATGCCAGACGGCATACGGGCACCTCGATAGTGCGATCAGGCCTTGCTTCAGCGAGGAGCCGGTCGAGCTTTCGGGAGACTTCCGCGGAGAAATACTGCTCGCCGCAGCTATCGCACACACGTGCTGGCACTTCCTCAACCACAGTGAGCCGGTCGCCGCGTCGTACATCCAGAGTCACACGCTTCTCCACCAATTGACCGTGGCCACAAAAGTAACAGGTCTCCATCTTGTTCACCTCCCGCGAGTGAAAGGGCCTTTCCACCAGGGCAGCTGGGGTCGGTAGACAGTAATAATCAAGAGCTTAGGAGCTTGGAAGTTTCCACACAGAACATGAAGCCAGCGGCCATCAAGTCCCTGGCCGACGAAGAGACAGCTTGGGCCGCGGGGGTCACTGGGATAGGGCTCCAACTCCCTGCCGGTTACGAGCGCGTTCACGATATCATCCACCGAGATGCTTTCCGCCAGGCGTTCTTTCTGCGCGTGGCGGGAAAGTTCAAACTCGTCCTTGCGGGCCCGGTCTTGAGCAATCTTCAAGAAGTCCATCGAGTACCCAACTTTAGGTGATTGTGGATGAGCGTAATCGTCTAGCTGCTTAAAAGACAACCGCTCGAAGCATAGACTCTACTATATCTCACAAATCCTCTAGCAGCTCTTCCCACCACTCCGTTGTCGGCTTGCCTTGCGAGTTCACGACTGTGATTATGCTCTTTAGCATCTCCTTGCTTCGCTCATAGTATAGCGAGTACTCAGCTTGGAAGCGCTCCCGCAGGCGCGCTTTGAAGACCTGTATCATCGTTTCCATATTCTCTGAACACAGCTGGCCCTCTTGCTGGTTCGTCACGATCTGTAAGGAACTGGGTTCCCGCCTGTGTAAATCTTCGACCAGCTCCGCAGGAGCTGCCAAGGCCCCTCGTGTGCGCACGGGGCCGCGCGTGCGGACGCTAGCTATCTCTACACTGGGAATCAAGGTGATAAGGTGCTCACCAGTAACAGCCCACTTGCTGTGATCTACGGCAATCACTAAGTCGTTGCAATTGCGAGCGAGGTTTCTCTTGTAGGCGTGTTGCCGCTTGTCTTCAGAATACAGCACAATGCTGAGCTCCCCTGTGTCGCTTACTTCTAAGGAGATGCCTCGAGGGGTCAAGAGCGCCATAGGGACCTTCAAACCCTCAATCGTCCAGCCAGCCTCAGCGCCCACGTTGCCTGCGTGCTGGTGACTATAAAGCTCCCCACCGACCAGCGTGCACAGGGTTCGGGAGGCATGGCGCGCAAGATAGAGGACAGCAGGCACATTATTGGTGATAATGTGAAGATTCTCAATGCCCTTTTCGATCAGTTTTTGCGCAACCTGATAGGCCGTCGAGCCTGCGTCCAGCAGCAGTTGCGGGGTTCCCTCTCGAGCAATGAGGTTCTTAATGATGAGGCTCTCAACGATGTGCTCTACTATCGCCGCTTTCTCTTGCGGGTTGCGCCTGGCCCGCTCAGCGTACTCTGAGCCTCGGAAGAGATCGTCAATATCAGTGACGCGGCGGATCACCCAGCCATGCCCGCGCTCGACTAAGCCGAGTTCTTCTAGAATTTTGAGGTCATTCGCCAGCAAATTTTGGCCGATCGAATAGCGTTTGGCTAGATCTGTCGTGTAGATCCTGCCATTAGTAGTGATGATCGTTTCTAAAATGTCCATTCGGCGGTGCTGTGCAGATTTGTCATTGGCTGCCATTTGTGCCACCTCTTTGTTGAATTTGCAACTTTGAATCGCAATGATAATATATCAATTTTCACATCTACGGGCAAACGTTCCCATGGCGCATCGTCTATATGTATATTCACTAAATGGTTGAAATCGTGGGCACATTTCAACCGGAGAGAGGCAAACGTGATTTTTCTCCATAATTGGAAATCACCAAGGAAGCCGAGCGGCTCCTCTTGCGACCCAAGCCCTCACCCCGCGCGAGGGTGCGTCCACCCAAATCCTTCAGCTACTGATGGGGCAAGATCATTACTCCAGCAGAATTTCTCAAAATCATGGAGCGTCCCTGAGTCCCGTGCAGCCGCTCGCGCCGCCTGACATGCCATCTCCGCCTGCTTCTTGTGCCAGGTCAGCTCTTCTCTGCTGCTGATCCCACTCCCGCTAGGCCTTTCCATTCTGATCATTGATCTCTACTCTGGCCATGCTCCCTTCTTTCTAGCCTGCCAGAGCGCAGTCCGAGTTCGCAGATATTTTTCTATTCTCTCAATCAAAGAGTTTGCTAAAGAAAATGCGTAAGGGTCAATCTTAAGAGCGCCTAACAAAACTAGGGTAAGTGGTGTATCATGAGGCATGGCGAAACCTCTAGTAGTGCACCACTGTGGTTATGATGGACGAGAGATAAGGGGTATACTTTCCTTTAGAGAGGAGAGCTTATGCCCAAGAAGCGCTACATCGTCGACCTCACATCCCAGGAACGCACCCAATTACTAGAGTTGGTCAAGAAAGGCCAAGCCCGCGCGCGCCAGATTAACCGAGCGCATATTCTGCTGCTGGCTGCTGAAGACAAGACCGATGCCCAGATCGCTCAAGCCTTGCAGGTCGGCCGGGCTACCGTCGAGCGTATTCGCAAGAAGTTCGTCGAAGGTGGTTTGGATTGGGCCCTCAACGAGCATCCCCGCCCCGGAGCGGAACGCAAACTGCATGGCAAACAAGAAGCCTTGCTCATCGCGTTGGCTGGCAGTGAGCCCCCGCGAGGCCGTCAGTGCTGGACGATGCAGTTGTTGGCCGACCGCCTGGTGGCGCTGGGCGTCGTCGACGCGCTCTCCGACGAGACGGTACGCCGCACACTTAAAAAAACGAGCTCAAGCCTTGGCTGAGGCAGTCCTGGTGCATCTCCAAGGTGGATGCGCAGTTCGTCTGGCGCATGGAAGATCTCTTAGACCTCTATGCTCAGCCCTATGACCCTCAACGTCCGGTGGTCTGCCTGGATGAATGCCCTTACCAGCTGGTCAGCGAGGCCCGAGTTCCCTTGCCTCTGGAACCGGGCCAACCGCAGCGCTACGACTACGAGTACCGGCGCTGCGGCACGTGCAACCTGTTTGTGGTCTTGGAGCCCGGGCGGGGGTGGCGCCATGTGGACGTGACCGAACGGCGCACGAAACGGGATTTTGCTCAGCAGTTGAAAGCGTTGGTGGACGAGCACTGCCCGCAGGCGGCAGTGATCCGTCTGGTGGTGGACAGCACGCACACGCCGGCGGCGCTGTATGAGGTGTTTGCACCCGAGGAAGCGCGGCGGATCTTGCGGAAGTTGGAGTTCCATTACACCCCCAAGCATGGGAGTTGGTTGAACATGGTGGAGGTCGAGCTGGCGGTGTTGTCGCGACAATGCTTAGAGCGACGCCTGGGGACGGTCGAGGTCTTGCGGTCTGAACTGGCCGCCTGGGAAGAGGAGCGCAATGCGCGTCACGCGCGCGTGGAGTGGCGCTTCACGATGGTCAAGGCCCGCGAGAAGCTGGGGCGTCTTTATCCCTCATGATCACGGTGGTGAACCACTAGT
>JBBIUX010000075.1:0-2206 GCA_037440025.1 Candidatus Fraserbacteria bacterium
CCTCCGCAGTCAACACCACATTATACTTCTTACGCATCTGGGCCTCCTTGGTCTCAAAAATCTCTCAGAGCAAGGATGGCCCATTTGTTCGTTCAAAGCAAGTGTGACAGAGCACTAGCTTTAGGGTGGGGCGTCGGGTGGCTGGTCAACGAGGCGAACATCCGCTACGAGCCTCCTGGCTATTCGATAGATGTGCCGTTGGGCATCCGGTTTGTGTGGGAAAATGCCTTGGGGCCGTTCTTGATCGCGGCCCTCTCGACGCTTGTCTCGACGATCTATCCGGCGTGGCGAGCAGCCCGCGTGCAGGTGGTCGAGGCCCTAAGATATGTGTAAATTTGTGCTGCGTGATTCAAGCTCTGTCCTGAAAGGGGAACGAGTATGCAAGTGACAAAGATAGCCGGTGTGCTGCTCATCGCTTTCGCTCTAGTAGTTGTTGCCCAGACCGACGAACAACTGCTGCAGAAGGCCGACCAAGCTCGGTTCATCGAGGCCGATTCTTATGTGATGTCCAGTAAAGTCATCGCTGAACGCCCCGACGGCAAGGGCGAGGCGCTTATGACCATCTATAATAAACGGTTCGCCGAGGGTGTGCGCACCCGCGTCGAATTTTTAGCCCCTGAGAGCATGAAGGGCACGATCTATCTCGTCGTGGGAGATGATATCTATTTCTGGCAGCCGGGGCTGCTGCAGCCCCTCAAAATCTCCGGGCAGCAGAAGATCTTCGGCGACGCCTCGATTGCCGAAGCCGCCGGAATTCAGTTCTCGGGGAAGTACGCCGTCAAAGCCAAGCAAGAAGAGAAGTTGGCCGGGCGCGATGCGCTCAAGCTCTCGCTCAAAGCGACAAGCGACAGAGTCGCTTTTGCAAGAGCGACGCTCTGGCTCGACAAAAAAGAGTTGAAACCCATGCAAGCGATCTTGCACGCCGTCAGCGGCGAGCCTCTCAAAAGGACACTGTATACGAAGTACGCCAAACTGAAAGACGATGAATACGCTGAGGAGATGCTTGTTGAAGACCTCTTGTTCAAGCATTTTAAGACGACCATCCAGATCGGCGACGTGAAAGTCCAAGAGCTGCCCGATGAACTCTTCGATCCGGCAAAGCTCGGCAAGTGAGTTGCAGACTCTATGACAATTCGGTATTGATAAAGACCGTGAAAAAGCTCAAATGGGTGATCTTCGCCAGTCTGGGTGTGCTCGTCGCGTGTGGGAGTCTTTTGATCTCTCAGCAAGGCTCCTCGCCGCAGAGGGGGCAGGACGTGCCTGTCGTACCCGTGGTGCGCCCTGCTCCTCCGAAGAAGCTGTCATCTGTTCTTCCGGTCTTGGGAAGCAAACCCTCTTTAGAAGACGTGCAGAGTCTCTATCGTCAAGGGCAGCGTCAGCTCTATAACTCAGCACTCGGCGCAGAGTACATTCGGGCGCGGGAGCTGCTCCAGAACGCACAAACCCTGCTCGATCAACTCGGCAGCGAGATCGGCGAGATTGACAGACTCTATTGGCAAGCTCGTTTAGAATTCGAGCTGGGGAATTGGTATCACGGCGCAGCCTGGGGTGATCCAGCCCAAGCCCAAGAGGCCCTACCGTACTATCTCACAGCCGAACAGACCGCCCAACAGCTGACGGAGCGCGCTCCGACTCTCTCTGACGGCTATCGGTTGCTCGGTGAAGCCCAGATGCGCATTATCAGCCTTAAGGGGTGGCTCCAAGCGCTCACCCTCGCGGGAACTGCCAAGAGCAACCTCGAGCGCGCTCTCGAGCTGGACCCTCAGAACGCCGAGGCGCATCTTGCTCTGGGGGTCTACTATCTGTACGCACCCGCGCTCTTTAGGGGCAACCTAGAGAGAGCCATGAGCGAATTCCAAAAGAGCGAAACTCTGACATCAGATGAGACGGTGCAATTTCTGTCATATCGCTGGCGGGGAGTTGCCTACGCGAAATTGGGGAAGGTCGCCGAAGCAAGAGAAGCATTTCAAAAAGCATTAGCGATCTATCCTAAAAGTTCATGGGATCGGAACGAACTGAACAAGCTGCCACAATAATAAGGAAGGTTCGAAGGTTCTGAACTCGTGAACCTGCGAACCAGCGAACTCTTCTATGGAACAGGTCTTTCGCTACATTGACGAGCATCGTGACGAGTTTGTCGAGCGCCTCAAGACGCTCTTGCGTCAGCCCAGTGTCAGTAGATCACAATGGCCACCTTAGACGGATC
>JBBIUX010000076.1:0-1901 GCA_037440025.1 Candidatus Fraserbacteria bacterium
CCGACTGGCTCCTGGGCCCTGGTAACGATCTCTTGACCCATTACACAGGAGGGCTCCAGCTCGTTATAATTGTTATTTGATGAACATTGATGGTCTGACGGTCGCCGCCCTGGCTGCCGAATTGAGCAAAAGCCTCCCCGGCAGCCGTTTGCAGGGGATCTATCATCCCCGGCCTAGCTTGATTACTCTTGAGTTGTGGGCCGGAGAAGAGAGAAGGTTGCTTGTCGAGGTGGGCGAGCACGCACGAGTGCATTTGACACAGCAGGAGTTCTCTCACCCAGAAAAACCTTCAGCGTTCTGTATGCTGCTTCGAAAATATCTGCGTAACGGCATTATCATCGGCGTTGCCCAGCCTGGCTTAGAACGAATTCTCGATCTGCAGATCAGACATGGTGACGAGTACATACTGAGAGCGGAGCTGTTGGGCAAACAAACCAATGTTGTCTTATTGCAAGGGGAAGAGGTCCTTGGGGCGCTCAAGTCCACCGTTGGTCAGCGATCTTTTCGGCCTGGTGCAGCGTATCAAGCGCCCCCCTCTCAGGGCAAACGCGATCCGCGCTCGATGACTCCAGCAGAGTTCTTCTCGCAGCTCGGCTCAGGCGACGTTGCTCAGGCACTCTTACAGACCATAGATGGTATAGGACCACGGCTGGCTCAGGAGCTAGCCCTGCGTGCCGAGCTTGACCCGGCTCAGTCCGTGGCTGCGCTCACTGCTGAGCAACACCTCGCCCTGTGGACAGCCGCCCGTGAACTCTTTGCTATAATCACTACAAAGCGATTTCGCCCTTGGCTTTACTTTCGCAACGGCACCCCCTTCGACGTGGCCCCCACTGCGCTGAAGCTCTATGCCAATCTCCATGGTGAAAGCCGCGAAAGCTTTTCTGAAGCGCTCGATGAATGCGCACGCGCCATGACACAGCAGAGCCGCTTCGCGCAAGAGCGACATCAGCTCCAAGAGCTCGTCGACGGGCACAGTGCCAAGGCCCGTAAGACATTAGAACGCGTCAAAGAAGATCTTGCCGGGGCACAAAACTACGAACTGATCAAGCACGAGGGCGATCTGTTGATGGCCAATCTTCATCGTCTGCACAGAGGGCTGCACGAGATTGAGCTGGAGGATTTTCTCGGCGGGGCGAAAAAGATCGTGAAACTCAATCCGGCGCTGGAGCCCATCGAGAACGCCCAGCGGAGATTTGAGCGCTACAAAAAGCTTAAAAGAGCCAGAGAGAAATTAGAGGCCCGCGTGGGGGAATTACGTCAAGAACTTGAATATCTCGAAGGCGTGGAGAGTCATCTCCGGCACGCAGAGAGCGAAGCCGATCTTGAGGGGATTCGCAAGGAGCTGTGCGTTAGGGGCTATCTGCCTCGCGAGCGTCGCGAGCAACAGTCCTCCAAAGCTTCGGGGCCGCGGGAGTGTGTCATTCGTGGCTATCGGGTGTGGGTGGGGCGCTCTAGTAGTCAGAATGACGAGTTGGTGCGCCGCGCCGCTCGAGAAGACTATTGGTTGCACGCGCGGGATCGTCCTGGCTCGCACGTGATCGTGAAAAACCCACAACAGCACGAGATCCCCATAGAAGTCTTGCAGCAAGCAGCTCAATTGGCTGCCTACTATTCGAAGGGGCGGGATGCGGCGAAGGTGCCCGTCAGTTATACTCGTGTCAAGTACCTGCGCAAGGGCGCTCGTCCTGGGTTGGTCAGGATGACCCAGGAAGAAGGGACGCTGATAGTCGTTCCCAAGGGAGATCTGTGATGTCTTTTTCTTTGGATGCGGTTCGTGAGTTTGTGGTGGCGCTGGTGGCTTTCTTTACGGCTGTCGTCTTTCATGAGTATGCCCATGGGCGAGTTGCCTATTGGCTGGGCGACCCCACGGCACGGGATGCCGGACGGTTGACGCTCAACCC
>JBBIUX010000077.1:0-4420 GCA_037440025.1 Candidatus Fraserbacteria bacterium
GAACGCCAGGGCGAACCCCATCGCCGGCGGCGGCCCGCTCGACGCGGCGGGGGCGCCAGCTCGCGACACCCGCGCGAGCAGCATGCTGAGCCCCAACCCGACCATGCCGGCCCCGAATGCCGAGACGGTCCACTGCCGCGTCGCGGCGAGCAGCAGCTGCGTCGCCGCCATCACCGTGCCGAGCACCAGGATACCGGCGAATCCCCTGCGGCACGCGGTCCATCCACCGTGCAGGTGCGCCACCGCGAACCCGGTGGCGATGCCGGCGACGCCGAGCAGCGCTGCCACCCAGATGCCGAGCGCGAACGGCGGCAGTCCGGTGGCCGCCCGCAGCGCCTGGAACGACGACGCCATGCTGCCCAGCGTCACCGACCACGAGTGCCCCACCAGCGGCACGGCCGCGGCCAGCATCGGCGGAAAGCCGAGCCCGAGCAGCAGTGGCGCCGTCACCGCGACCGGCACCCCGAACCCGGCCACACCCTGCAGGAACGAGCTGAACGCGAACCCGATGATCAGCAGCTGCCAGATTGGGTCGCCGGTCAGACGGCTCACCGCGCTGCCGATGCTGCGGATCGCGCCGGCGCCGTCGGCGAGCCGGTCGAGCAGCAACGCCGCCCAGATGATGTACAGCACGTCGAGGCTCACGATGAACCCGCGCCAGACGGCCACGCCCGCGGCCGGCGCGGGCAACTTGAAGGCGGCCAGGGCCAGCCCGACCGCCACGGCCAGGGCCACCAACCCGGCTCGCGCGCCGCTCCAGCCCAACCGCAGCAGGCCGACCAGCAGCACAAGGAGTGGGACGCCCGACAGCACGACGTGCCACACGTCGACCGTCGCCGCCGAGGGGGTCATCACCGGGGGCGGCGCTCCGGGTTTATCTGAGCAGGGCGGCGAGTTCTGCGGGACCGGTCACAGGGGTCCGGCACGCGAAGTGTTCGCACACATATGCGGTTGCGCGGCCGGCCACCGGTTCCCTGCCGGCCAGCAGGGGGACCGGCGAGTCCTCGCCCGGCCGGCCCACCGCCAGAACCTGGTTGGGCCGGTAGGGCTTCGCGGCGACTTCCAGCAGGGCGCGGGTGTCGCCCGCGCGTGGATCGCCGACGATCGCTACTTCACGCGGTGCGGCGAGCGCGAAATCGAGCGCGCAGAGCCAGTGGGCAAACGCGGTCGGGTACGCGCCCGCCATGGGCTGCACCTGCTGCAGCGCGCCTTCGGCCAGATCGCGGTAGTGACCCTCGCCGGTCAGCGCCGCCAGGCGCAGCAGGACGAGCGTGGCCATCGCGCTCCCCGAGGGCGTGGCGTTGTCTTGAACGTCCCTTGGTCGGGTGATGAGCGTCTCGTGGTCGTCGCTGGTGTCGAAGAACCCCCCGGTCGGGTCGCGGAAGTGGGCGATGACTTGCTCCAGCATCCTGCGCGCTTCGACAAACCATCGTGGCTCGAACGTGGCCTCGTAGAGCGCCAGCAGGCCGTCGGTGACGCCGGCGTAGTCCTCCAGGTAGGCGTTCAGTCTCGCGCGGCCGGCCCGCCACGCGCGCAGGAGCCGTCCGTCGGGCCCCCGCATGTGGCTCAAGAGGAAATCGGCGTTGGCTTCCGCGATCGCCCGGTAGTCCGCGCGGTCGAAGACCCGGGCGGCATCCGCGAAGGCGGCGAGCGTCAGCCCATTCCAGGCCGCCAGCACCTTGTCGTCGAGTCCCGGTCGCACACGGGATGCACGGCGCTCGAACACCGTCCGCCGCGCGGCGGCCAGCCGGGCCTCGACGGCATCGACCGGCACCCCGTGCTCCGCAGCGAGCACATCGGGAGGTTTGGCTGCATGCAGGATGTTGCTGCCCTCGAAGTTGCCGCGGGCGGTGGCACCGTAGGCCTCGGCGAAGAGCCCGGCGTCTTCGCCGAGCGCGTCGTGGATCTCCTCGAGAGGCCCGACGTAGAACTTGCCCTCCTTCCCCTCGTAGTCGGCGTCGTGGCTGCTGTAGAACCCACCTGCCGGATCGGTCATCTCGCGGACGATGTAGTCGAGCGTCTCCTCGGCGATCCGGCGGAACGCCGGATCGCGTGTCACCTGCCAGGCGTGCACGTAGACCCGCGCGAGCTGCGCGTTGTCGTAGAGCATCTTCTCGAAGTGGGGGATGAGCCAGACGGCATCGGTCGCGTAGCGGTGAAACCCGCCGCCGAGGTGATCGTAGATGCCGCCGCGCGCCATCGTCTCCAGCGTGGATGTCGCCATGGCGAGTGCTGATCGTTCGCCGGTGCGCGCGTGCGTCCGCAGCAGGAACTCGATCGTCATGGGCTGGGGAAACTTCGGCGCGCCGCCCCAACCGCCGTGCGCCAGATCATAGTTCCGCTCGAGGGTGCGATATGCGGCCTCCAGCGTGTCCGCGCTCAAGGCCGGCGAATCTGCGCGCCTCACCTCGCGGCGGATGTGCTCCAGCAGGCCCGATCCGCTGCGCTCGATCTCCCCCCGGCGGTTTCGCCAGGCATCCGCGACGGCCCGCAGCAGGTCGACGAACGCCGGCATCCCGTGGCGCGGGACCGGCGGGAAGTACGTCCCACCGTAGAACGGGACGCCCTGCGGTGTGAGGAAGACGCTCATCGGCCAGCCGCCGTGCCCGGTCAGGGCCACCACGGCGTTCATGTAGATCTGGTCGAGGTCGGGCCGCTCCTCCCGGTCCACCTTGACGTTGATGAAGTGCTCGTTCATCACCGCGGCGAGCGCCGGATCCTCGAACGACTCGTGCTCCATGACGTGGCACCAGTGGCACGCGGCGTAGCCGATGCTGAGGAAGATCGGCTTGCCCTCGGCCTGGGCGCGGCGCAGGGCGTCCTCGCCCCAGGGGTACCAGTCGACGGGGTTCTCGGCGTGCTGGAGCAGATACGGACTCGTCTCGCCGGCCAGCCGGTTCGGCATGGTAGGTCGATTGTAGCAACGGTTCCAGGCTCCGGGGAGGGCAACCTCAGACGGACTCGTTGAGGGCATGGTATACTTTCGACTATCCCGTTCTCAGTCATCCGACAACGCCAGGCGCGATCCTCATGGGAGGGGGGAGGCGACGATGAGCAGTGAAGGAGGGCACGGCGGAGGATCCAGACGGATCAGCCGCAGAAGGTTCCTGGAGGCCGGGGCCGCAGGTCTGGCCGGTCTGGCGCTGACGAAGGTGGGGCTGGATCGCACCCTGCGGGAGGCCGCCGCGCAGGACGTTTCCTTCCCCATCGAGCGCGGCGCGAGCCTGCGGGTCCTGCGCTGGTCGCAGTTCGTCACGACAGACCGCCCGACGTTCGAGCAGAACGCCGCCGCGTTCACCCGTCGCACAGGAGTCCCGGTGACCGTGGAGTACGAGACGTGGACGGATGTCCAGCCCAAGGCTGCGGCCGCTGCCAGCGTCGGCGCCGGCCCCGATATCGTCATCGGGTGGTTCGACGAGCCGCACCTGTGGCCGGACAAGCTCGTGCCCCTGACCGACTTGGCCGAGTACCTGGGCGGCAAGTACGGTGGGTGGTTCGACGCGCCACGCCAGTACGGGTTCAGCGCCGCCCGCAGGGCGTGGATCGGCCTACCGATCGGCGCCCCCGGTCTCGCCATCAACTACCGGGAGTCGATGGTACGGGCCGCCGGGTTCGACCCGGACCCGGCCAAGTTCCCGAAGACCACCGACGAGTTCCTGCGGCTGTGCAGGGCGCTTCGGGCGCGGGGGAACCCCACGGGCTTTGCGCTAGGCAAGGCCGTCGGGGACGCCAACACCTGGACGCACTGGCTGCTGTGGGCCTTCGGAGGGCAGGCGGTGGCACCGGACAACAGGACGATCACCATAAACTCGCCGGAGACAGTCAACGCCCTGGAGTACGGCCGCCAGCTCTACGAGACCATGATTCCAGGCGTCGCCGGCTGGCTGGACCCCCATAACAACCGCGCGTTCTTGGCGGGCGAGATCTCGCTGACCAACAACGGGATCAGCATCTACTTCGTCGCCCGCAACGAGTTCCCGGAGGTCGCCCGCGACATGAACCACGCCCACATCCCCGTGGGCCCCGTGGGCCGTCCCACAGAACTGCACCTGTTCAGCCAGGCGTACATCTTCGCCTACACCCGGTACCCCAACGCCGCGAAAGAGTTCTTGCGGTGGATCATGGAGGACGTCCAGTACAGCCGGTGGGTCAACGCCATGTTGGGCTACGTCAGCCATCCGCTGCGCCACTATAGCGGCCTGGCAGTATGGCGCACAGACCCCAAGGCCACCCCGTTCCGGGACGCCGTGGCCCGGATGCTTCCTCACTCCCACGCCGGGACACCGGGGCCCCATTCGGCCCGCGCGATGGCGGAGTTTGTCATCGTGGACATGTTTGCGGAGGCCCTGACCGGGCGCCGCAGCGTGCGTGACGCGATCCGCGCGGCTGATCTCGTGCATCTACACCACTGGTTCGAACT
>JBBIUX010000078.1:0-13851 GCA_037440025.1 Candidatus Fraserbacteria bacterium
TCCGGGAGTTAGTGGCGATGTGCCTGGTCTACAACCTGGAGCGGGCGGTGAAGCTGGGGGTGGGCTTGCTTGACTTACTCCTGTCCAAGATGCTATACTTCCTTCAGCGGAGGATTTCTACAGAGCCAATATGACCTATAAGGAAGTTTATGAACACTAGAAAATGTGTCTTTATTGCCGGATATTACGGTTTCGGCAACTTGGGTGACGAAGCCGTTCTAGAAGCAATGCTGGCTGATTTACGGTGCGTTGCTCCTCAGTGTGAGTATGTTGTCGCGTCTGAAAGCCCCGCAGGGATTGCAGCGGCCTATGGGGTTCACTCCATTCTTTGGAGAGATTCAGAGGCAGTTTTAAATGCCGTTGATGAATGCGATGTGGTCTTACTAGGTGGAGGAGGGATCCTTTCGGTTTCTGGTCAGTACGATCCAGCTTTGCTTCTCACAGAAGGGCATAACGATTTTAGTTGTTTCAAGTTTAGTTTGCCTATCATGGCTTATCTAATGGATAAGCCATTCATGATTTATGCAGCAGGTGCGCACATTGGTACCCCTAAGGCAGCGCTAAGACACTTAGTTTTAGCCACTGAAATTGCCGATATGATTACGATAAGAGACTCAAGCAGTAAAATTATCCTTGACGAGTTTGGATGTAACGTTTCCAAGGCAGCAGTAACAGCCGATGCTGCCTTCAGTCTAGCTCCGGTTGCTAATGAGCGCGTGCGAGCAATTCTGAAGAGAGAAGGAATACCCCGCCGGCATCCCATAGTGCTTGCCGCTCTTCGTAGCAATAGCGGGCGTGAAGAGCAGTGGGAACAAGAAATGGCACATGGTTTAGGAAAGTTTGCTCAAGCCCGTAAGGCTTTTGTGCTGTTTGTCCCTTTTTCTAAGAATGTGAATTCTTCGGAGAACAATGATTTGGCAGTTATTGAGAGAGTGCGTGCGTTCATACCTTCATCTGTGGAAAGCGTGGTGTTACAGGAAAATCTTCGTCCCTCAGAAGTTGCTGGTATAGTAGCCTCTTGCGATTTAGTAATTGGCATGCGGTATCACTCATTAGTGATGGCGATCAATGGCCATGTACCCTATGTAAGCCTCGTTTATGACTATAATGACCCGAAGATGCTAGATTTAACCTATGAATCCAAGCTTACCCCCTTTCAACTAGATTTGCTGTCGCTTTCTTCCCAAAAACTGCTGCGTGCTTTGGAACAAGCATACTTGGAACGCGGACGAATTTGGAATTACCTTCGAAAAATCCAACCCAAGTTAGCGCAGAAAGCCAGATTGAATGCTCAACGTGCTGTCAAGCTTCTAGAGCGCCCTTCATGGCGACGCAATTGTTCACCTAGAATCCACCGTTTCTTTGAGGCTCTGCTTTTACAAAAAGTCAAGCTGTTAATACAGGAACAAAAGCAATTGAAAGCTTTCATAAAAGTGATAAGAACTTTGGTGGACAAACAAGAACCGGCAACGGCCCTCTCTCTTCTGGAGAATCTGCCACGGGATAGGTGGTTTTATCACGATCCCGCATGGAATTATCTGGTTGCGTTCCTTCTGCATACTCAGCAGCGAGATCTAGTAACGGCTTTGCATTGCTATGATCTAGCCTTGCAACGGGGATTTAGCGAGTTTTGGATCAGATACAATCGCGGGGCGCTCTATATAGAGTTAGGAGATCGTGATCGGGCGTGCCAAGATCTCAGGCGTGCTATAGAATTGGATCCTCGTCACGAGGGTACACAGAAATTGTTGCAGCGACTAGAAGGTGGTACTCAATCATGACCAAAATCCTTGTGACTGGCGGAGCAGGATACATCGGATCAATCCTCGTCCCTATGCTTTTGGATCAAGGGTACGAGGTTGAGGTCCTTGACAATTTTATGTACGACTCAAACAGCCTGTTGGACTGTTGCGCCAACCAGCACTTCTCAGTTATTCGTGGGGATTGTCGAGACAAAGGGATTCTGCACAGAGCCCTCAAAGACGCAGGTTATATTTTGCCCTTGGCCGCCATCGTCGGGGCACCGGCTTGCAACGCCGATCAGACCGCGGCGACTTCCGTTAACGTAGAAGCAATTAAGCTACTGCTCTCGCTGCGTTCTCGCCAACAACGCATTATCTTCCCCTGCACAAACAGCGGCTATGGGATTGGCGAAAAGGACAAATTCTGCACTGAGGAGACGCCTTTGCGGCCGCTCTCGCTCTATGGGAGGACGAAAGTCGAGGCGGAGAAGGCCATTCTCGATGCCGGGAATGCAATCTCGTTGCGGCTGGCGACGGTCTTCGGGATGTCGCCTCGGATGCGCTTAGATCTTTTGGTCAACGATTTCGTCTATCGGGCGGTCAGGGATCGCTATTTAGTAGTCTTTGAAGGCCACTTCCGGCGGAACTATATTCACATTCGTGATGTAGCCCGTGCCTTCATCCATGCCATCGAGAACTTTGACCAGATGAGGGATGAACCTTATAATGTAGGCCTAAGTGACGCAAACTTGTCGAAGCTGGAGCTGTGTGCCAAAATCAAGAAGCATGTCCCGGACTTTGTGTATATGGAGGCGCCAGTGGGCGAGGACCCAGATAAGCGAGATTATATTGTATCCAATGAGAAAATCGAACGAACAGGGTTCAAGCCAATCTATTCTTTAGAAGCGGGCATACAAGAGCTTATCAAGGGGTACAGAATTCTCGGAAGCGGCCGCTACGCAAATGTGTAAATATAAGGATCAGCAAATCAGCAGAGGGGTGAGGGCCTAATATGGAATTTTACTGTACGCATATCTCGAAAAGATCCGTGGAACTAGCTACAAAGGTTTTAGAGTCTGAGTGGGTGAGCGAGGGTGATGTAGTCGTGAAATTTGAAGCAGCCCTTGCTGCACGCTTGAACGTGCGACATCCCATCGCTGTTAATAGCGGCACGTCGGCACTCCATCTAGCGTTAGCCGTTAGCAAGATTGGTCCAGGAGATGAAGTTATTATTCCTCCCCAAACTTTCGTGGCTACAGGGCTTGTTGTTCTCATGCAGCACGCTGTGCCCGTTTTCGCTGATATTGACCCAATGACAGGCAACATCTCCTCTCAATCGATCGCCGAAAAAATCACTCCACGCACGAAGGCAATCATACCAGTCCATTGGGGCGGTTATCCGTGCGATATGGACGAGATCAACGCACTGGCTCGGAGGCACAACCTCATCGTGATCGAGGATGCTGCGCATGCGTTGGGTGCTACCTACAAAGGCAAACCCATAGGGGCAGTATCTCGATTTACGGCCTTTTCATTTCAAGCGATCAAGCACTTGACGACAGGAGATGGAGGCATGCTTTGTTGCTTAGATGAGGAAGACGCACACATTGCTCGCAGACTGCGCTGGTTTGGCATTGACCGACGCTTAGATAAGCCCGATATTCTCGGTGAGCGCGTCTATGATCTGAAATCTGTGGGCTATAAATATCACATGAATGATCTGGCATCAGCGGTTGGGTTGGGCAATTTGGCAGATTTTCCCGCGAGGCTGCAACGCCGTCAGCAAATCGGGGCGTACTATAGAAGCGAACTCCAGGGTGTGGCAGGCGTCAGGCTTTTGCGCGTAGACAATGATCGTACTCATGCGTATTGGCTTTTCACCATGCTTGTTGAGCAGCGGGAGGCTTTTATACGCAAGCTTGCAAGCCATGGGATTCCTGCTTCTGTTGTCCATCTGCGTATTGATCGCAACTCGGTCTTTGGCGGGATACGCGAAGATCTGCCTGGTCAATTTGATACGCCTCATCCAAGCGTCTTGAGCTTCGCGATGAGTCAGGATAAGGAGCTCATAGGATGCTACGGTTTTCATTTGTTCAGCTTCGGCAGAGCGGGACATAGAGCGGCGTTGGCTTTGGACATTATGGTCACTCCGCAATTTCAGGGCAAAGGGGTCTTTCGGGCGTTAGCCAATTTCGCGATGCAGCAAACGCAAGCTCATAACCCGGTCGTCTACTATGTTATGGCGAATTCCCGCGCTGATGGAGCGCACGTTCACGGATTGGGGTGGCACCGTGTCAACGTTTTCACGGATTATGTATGCCGCACGGGACTCGCGTCTCCTCTTCTCCCGAAAGAGATGGAATTCATTCCTTGTGGGAGCTTCACCCCCGAGGTCGCAAACTTTCTCACTCGGCTAGACGAGCTTCGCACCACGCACAACTTGTTTTCTATCAGCCGCAGCCCACAGTTTTTGCAGTGGCGTTTTCTTCGAAATCCTCGATACTCGTATCGTTTCTTTCTTTGCAAGCTTCGCGGTAGCCTCTATGGATATGTGGTGCTGAAGGAATTTTGTGATCCCTTGACAAACAACTCATTTGGAGATATTGTAGATCTCTACTGGGCAGAGGACGATTTAGAAGCTCTTGCGGACATGCTAAGATTTGCCCTCCACTATTTTCATCGTCAGGGCATCCAGCAAGCAACTATGTGGCTTCAAACTAATCGCGTCTTGGATCGCGTGGGTCGAGATCTAGGGTTTAAACCCACGGAGCGCCAGCGCTACCTATGCTGTAAAATAGTAGATGACGAATATCGATGGCTCGAGGATAGGCAGCGTTGGTTTCTGACGATGGCAGATAGCGAGGTCTATTAATGGGGGGATAAGATGGCTAAGTTCGTAATCATTGATGGTTCGATTATAGACCTACAAGGCCATTATTATGAGTATGCTATTCGTGTTCTCGAAGCCGCTCAAAAGGCAGGCTATACGCCCATTTTGGCGACGAATCGCCGCTTTGAGCGCGACGGAAGTATACCGTGGGAGGTTTATCCTGTCTACAAGTATGGATTTTGGTTCCACATGACTAAACCACGCTGGCACAGTTGGCTTCAGAGAGTTTCGTTTTCCATACGACGGATGGTGTTCATTCCCAAAATTCGCATGATATTTTCGCGCTGGGGTCTTTTATGGATCGCACGAAAGCAGCCGGGGGAGTATCTCCGTCTCCGCTCCCTAGATGCTCAATTGGATGTCAGTTTGATTTTGTTGGGAGCGCTTGTGTACCTTATGAATATTTTGAGTTCAATAAAGCCGCTGCTGTGGGAAGCTATTCCATTCAGAGGGTATCTAGGTCGTGTATTCGCCTATGCTAAGCGACTTATGATAACCAGTCTTTCCCCTATCCTTTTGTTTATAAAGCCAAAAGACTGGATGCTTGAATGCCTTTGGAACCGAGTCAAGATGCGGCAATTCGGCAGAGATACCCAGCGTTTATTCCGCAAGGTTCGTCTTGAGCAGGGAGATATCGTCTTCCTCCCACTGGCGTCCGCTCCCGAGATAATGGGTCTACTTCAGTATTTTCAGCGAGATCCCAGTTCTATAAACGCCGCTTGGCACTCGCTTTTCCGTCATCAATTGTATATAGATAGAGATGCTTTGCCAACACTGGAAAGCACGAGAAGAATTCAAAGGGCTTTCATCCAGTTTCTTGAGGGATTGCACGGTCGGAAGGTCTATTTTTATACGGATACCGATGAACTCACGCGCCAGTACAACAGCTTAGGGATTGTGCGATTTGAAACGCTGCCTATTCCTATTAGTGAGGAATTTCACGAGCTGCGCCGTGGTCCGGTACCTCATGGGTCGTTGCGAATAGCTTATGTGGGAGATGCTAGAAAAGAAAAAGGCTACCACCATTTGCCTCAGATTGTCCAAGATCTCTGGGAGGAGTATGTAAAAACTGGAAGGGTAAAGTTCGTCATACAATCCAACTTCAATATTCCCGGTGGCACAGCCCAGACTGTGGTTGCCAGAATGCAGTTGGAGTCTTATTCTAGAGATAGGGTCACCCTTCTTACAGAACCGTTAGGTACAGATGAATATCGTGACCTAATAGTGAATGCAGATATCACCTTATTACCTTATGATCGGGATGCCTATTATGCGCGCAGTTCTGGAATTTTGGCAGAAGCTTTAGCAGCCGGTGTGCCGGTCATCGTGCCCAGCGGGACTTGGATGGCGAAACAGTTCGCTGATGAAGTTTATCGTTATCATGAGAAACTCGAGAGGGAGTGGAAGATCTTAAAAAGTCGTAATGGCGTGGAACTTCGATGGCGCTTTGCCGGTGAGGCTTATTTGAATCCCATGTCTTGCGACGGGCGCTTGGGTCTGGGAACCAAGACGAAGCCTGTATACACAATATTGACCGTGCCTCGTTCTGCTCGGTGGCTTCTCCTATCATTTGGGCCTACGAATCCGGCGCAGGGGCTAGTGCGTGTTTATACGGACCAAATTGACGCAAAGGGAACCTCATTACGAAGGCGTGAGGTGATCCTTAGTGAATCACCTCACGCACGTGCGTCGATGTTGCTCCCGCTTGTGCAAGGTGTGCAGAGAATCTATCTAGATCTGGCAAAAGCTTCTGTGAACGCCACCTCTGAGCTATCTGACATCCGGGTGCACTTCTTCGCTGAGCACCCCGGTCCACAGAGTGCTGTGGGGCTAATCTACGATGATCCAGATGACATTACAGATCTCTTGCGTGAGATGATTGAAAATTACAGACATTATCGCGAGACAGCTCAAGCATTTGCTGTTAAGTGGTTTAGTATCCATAATGCCGATCATTCAATCGCAAAATTGAAGGCTGCTTCAGAAATAAATAATGCTTACCATATCATCGACGCTTTACCGAACCGGAGGTTGCAATCAGTTACTGGTAAGGGGATGCGATGGACTTCAGGGCTAAAATAAGAATAGTCGGCGTATCTGATGTTGGTATTGGATATGGAAGTCCTATAATACCATTTTTCATGAATTCCGTTGTTGATTATTATGGTGACGCGGAAGGAGTGTTGATTGAGCCAGATCAGCCTGAAGCCCCGCCAAGGCATTCCTCGTTCCCAACTCTCAGCATTAAGCGAATATTGACCACATTTCATCCCCATAATGAGCCAGGAGGAAGAATTGAATACATTTATCGCGTTGCTGAAGAAGTGAAGCGCATTCGTCCAGATATACTCGTTATTTTTTGCACTTATAGCCTCCCTGTGCTGTTTAAATTGCATCCAAGGCCGCCATTCGTGATTTATTATGCTATTGAATTGACTTCTCCATACGGACAGTTTGACATCGTGATGGGGCGTCATATCAATTCGTTAGTTGATCTAATCATTTATCCAGAGGAGAACAGAGCCGTGATAGATGCACAACTATGTGGGTTTCGAGATGTGCCTATTGTGATTCTCTTCAATTGTGCAAATTCTCTTGAAGACTCCTTTAACATCCTCTCGCCAGAAGCGAGAAACGGTCGAATCCTATATGCGGGTACTATTGATATCATTCAAACATGTTTTGATTATTTTCTCCACGAAAAGATGCAGCATATAGCCGTGGATCTATTTGGGAAGCCTTCAGGAATTTATAAGGAAAAGACGCAACATGCGTTAAGCAATTTAAAAGGAGCCGTACGGTATCTTGGGTATGTAGATGGGCAGCAATTAAGAGAACTACGGAAAGCTTATTGCTATAGTATCATTATTTGGCGACCGTTAGATGATAATCACTTTTATGCTTGTCCGAATAAGTTCTTCGAAGCGATTGCCGACGGAGTACCACCAATTACTGCTCCTCACCCTCAATGCAAGATGCTGGTGAATCGATACAAATGTGGGATTGTAATGCGGGATTGGAGCTTTGACGCTTTTTATGAGGCGCTGCAACAGGGAGTGAAGATTTACGGCACCACTCATTATGCTGAAATGGTAGAGAATTGCAGAAAAGCTGTGATCCAAGAGTTGAACTGGGAGAAGCAATTTGAGAAAATCAATCCCTACCTTAAAGAGGTGAGGTAATATGGTAGCGACCTTAAGTGGTAAGATTGTCGTTACAGGTGCCACTGGCTTTCTTGGGCGCCATCTTATGCCAATTTTGGTCAAACTTTATGGTGAGAAACAGGTTATTGGCCTATCTAGCAAGGATTACAATCTCATGGATCCCATTCAAGTCCGTCGCATGTTTGAGGAATGTAAGCCAGAGGTGCTGATCCATTTGGCCGCCTATGTGGGTGGCATTGGCGCAAACCGTGATTTCCCGGCCGATTTCTTCTACCGGAATATCTTGCTCACGACTCTCGTCTTTCAAGCGGCCATGGAGTATGGAGTTAAGAAGCTGATATACCCCATAGGTGGTTGTAGCTATCCAGCCACAGCCACTTCACCCATCGATGAAAGCCAGATGTGGAATGGTTATCCCCAGCCTGAAAGCGCAGGCTACGCTATGGCCAAAAAGATGGGGCTCGTCGCCAGTATTTCCTATCGGCAGCAATATGGGTTGAATTCCGTAGTCATCATACCAGGCAACATGTATGGGGAATACGATAACTTCCGAATCAATGAATCGCATGTCATACCGGCTATGATCCGCCGCTTTTTTGAAGCAAAGCGTGCGGGAGCAAAGCAGGTGGTGATGTGGGGTACAGGCAAGCCGGTGCGAGATTTTGTCTATGCAGGTGATGTCGCTGCGGCAATTCCCTTTTTCATCGAGAATTATAATTCGAGCGATCCGGTCAATATCTCCTCCGGAACGCGCACATCAATTAAGGAGTTAGCAGAGACTATCAAGGAATTGATCGGCTACCAAGGTGAGATTGTGTGGGATACTTCAAAGCCGGATGGGCAGATGGTGAAGATATTTGACGTGACCAGAATGAAAAGTTTAGGCTTATCTTGCCCAACACCTTTACGTGAGGGGCTGAAGCGAACAATCGCTTGGTTTGAGAAAAACTACGATATTCGTAGTGATGGCATACGTTTATAGTGAGGGATTAATATGATCTTTATAATTGGCGGTAGAGGTTTTGTAGGGTCAGCATTCGCCCGCGTCTGTGAAGCTACGGGAAGGAGTTATTCAATAATCACTAGACAAAATTATCAAGAATTTATCGGAAAAAGATGCGACGTAATTATTAATGCAGATGGCAATTCAAAGAAGTTCCTTGCTAGGGAAGATCCTCTCCAGGACTTTGATGCTTCCGTGAGAACTGTCCGAGCGAGCTTGCTGGATTTCAAATATGATTATTATGTATATCTTTCCTCTTGTGATGTTTATCCAGATTGCTCATCGCCTGAGAGGACTACGGAGAGGCAAGAGTTAGACGTTTCCGCGCAAAGCCCTTACGGTTTTCATAAGTATCTTGCGGAACAATGCGTGCAGCATGCGGCTAAGAAGTGGTTGATCATTCGCTTCGGCGGCTTTGTCGGCCCCGGCCTAAAGAAAAACGCTATTTACGATATTCTTAATGGAGGCCCGCTTTGGCTTGATCCTGAAAGTGAACTGCAATTTATGCATACGGATCGGGCTGCAGAAATCGTTTTAGGTTTGCTTGATCGTGGCGTATATAATGAGATTTTTAATGTTTGCGGCCACGGCGTGATAAAGTTGCGAGATATTATGGAAGCCATAGGGGTTAAAGTTCCTGTGCCGCCTGGCAGTCCTCGTGTTCGGTATGATGTCAACATAGACAAGATTTCGAGACTGTTTGACATGCCGGAGACAAAGGAGACAGTGTTAGAGTTTGTGCGTGCTGAATTAAAGCGACGGGAAGAAGGAGGTGTGCTATGATCATCACCAAGACGCCTTTTCGCATCAGCTTCTTTGGAGGGGCAACTGATTACCCAGAATACTTTACCAAGCATGGCGGTGCAGTCTTAGGTACGGCTGTTGACAAATTTGCTTATATTTCAGTAACACCTTTCTATTCCAGGCTCTTTGATTATTCTATCCGTTTAGCATACCGGCAGGTTGAGTGCGTCAAAAGCTTGGATGAAATCAAGCATGCGCCGTTCCGTGAGTGCCTCCGGTGGTGTAGAATCACACAAGATATTGAGGTAGATTACACAGCTGAACTGCCCGCTTTCTCCGGTCTGGGAACCTCGTCGAGCTTCGTCGTCGGCTTATTGAATGCGCTATATGCTTACCAAGGTAAAAGTGTTCGCCCGATGGAGCTGGCTTATCAAGCTATTGAGATCGAGCGCGAAGTGCTCAAGGAGACCGTTGGCTGTCAAGATCAAACTTTTGCGGCTGTAGGAGGGTTCAATGTGTTGGAGTTCCGCGCCACCGACGATATCGTTGTCCACAGGATCCCCCTCTCCTCCGAGCGCATCGAGGAGTTTGAGGCGCATCTTTTGGTCTTGTTTACCGGGATCAGGCGCCGTGCCAGCGACATCGCTGCCAAGCAGGTGAAAAGGGTTGATATAAATCGAGAGCGACTGAAGCGAATGAGAGAGATGGTCGATGAGGGCTTTGACATTCTAACTAGCTCATGCGGCTTGATGAAGTTCGGCTTATTGCTGGATGAAGCGTGGCAATTGAAAAGTCAGCTCGATGAGTCTGTCTCAAATGATGCCATTAGGAATATCTATAAAGAGGGGAAAAGAGCTGGAGCTCTGGGCGGGAAGTTATTAGGCGCAGGAGGAGGAGGGTTTTTCCTCTTTTTTGTGCCCCCCGAGAAGAAGAAAGCGGTACGAGAGCAGCTTGGCCTTGAAGAGATCCCAGTCAAAGTCAATGCCCCTGGTAGCCATATCATACATGCATAGTGATGATTTGAATATAAGAAAGAAAGGTAACATGAAAATGGCTGGCAGAAGGACGATGTTTGTGGAGGTGATGAATATAGAGCAGTTAAGAAGGGCTAAAGCCCTGGGTTGCCCTCTTTTGCCTCCTAGCCCATAGGGGCTCTCAGAAAGGATGGGGAACCCAGGGTCCGAGGTTATGATGTGTCCTTAAAGGGACGGATGGAAGGATGACTTAGGCTCCCTTAGAGATCAGGGGGCAACGACTTGACAACCATTTTCATGGAAGGAGGCGATATTAGATCACTGATGAAAGTCTTAGTGTTGGCTGGTGGGATGGGAACTCGATTGCGTGGAATTGTAAATGATCGGCCAAAGCCGATGGCTCCAGTCCTTAGCAGGCCGTTTCTTGAGTATCTGGTCTCGCAGTTAAAGCGCCACGGCTTAACGGATATCATTCTCTGCGTCGGATATTTGGGTGAGCAGATAGAAGAATACTTCGACGATGGGCACAGGTGGGGTGTTCATATCTCATACTCCCATGAGAAAGAGCCCCTCGGCACTGGAGGGGCAATCAAGCTAGCCAGGAAACTTGTTCAAGAAGAGAACTTCCTCGTTATGAACGGAGACTCTTTTCTAGATGTTGATCTGAATACGCTCATAGATTATCACCTGGAGAGAAAGGCCTTGGCAACGATAGCTTTAGTAGAGACTGGGGATCCTATAAGATACGGAGTTGTCGAGATAAACGAGAACAGAGAGATTGAAAGCTTTGTAGAGAAAGGACACAGTTCAAGATCGAAACTGATCAATGGGGGAATATACATGTTAAACAAAAAAGTCTTCGATTATATCCCCGAAGGGAAAGTTTCTTTGGAAAAGGAGGTCTTTCCCAACTTGATCGGCAAGGGGTTCTACGGGCTACCTGTCAAGGGTTTTTTTATCGACATCGGAGTTCCCGAGGCCTATAGAATGGTGCAAGAAAATCCCCAAATTTTAGCTGATCTATTGGGAAGAGAATTATCTCTAAAAGGGGGGAGACCATGCAGAACGAGTTCTATGAACTGATCCGAAAGAGAATACGAGAAAGCATGAAAGTAAAAGAGAGCCTTCTAGGTAATATTGAAACTGTAAATAAAATCGCCAAGATAATAATCAGTGCCTATCAGGATGGCAGAAAGGTCATCCTTTTCGGCAATGGTGGCAGCGCCGCAGATGCTCAGCATATCGCTGCTGAACTCGTAGGCGGATATTATCAGGATCGCAAGCCTCTGCCAGCGGAAGCTCTCACTGTGAATACATCATCCCTCACTGCCATTGGGAATGACTATGCGTTTGAACAGATCTTCGCTCGTCAAGTGGAGGCGCTGGGGAATCCCGGTGATGTGGCCATCGGGATCTCTACCAGCGGTAACTCCGCCAATGTGATTGAGGGCGTGCGAGTGGCCAAACGCAAAGGGATGATCACGATCGGCCTGACCGGGGCCGATGGGGGACGGCTTAAAGGCGAGGTAGATTACTGTATCTGTGTTCCTTCCAAAGACACACCCCGCATCCAGGAGGCTCATATCTTGATCGGTCACATTTGGTGTGAGTTGATAGAACGAGCGCTTTTCGGGAGCGGGGACAATGAAGAAGATTGAAACCGTTTTTTTAGATCGAGACGGGGTTATTAACCGAAAGCGCCCGGAGGGTGACTATGTCAAACGCTGGGAAGAGTTCGAGTTTCTCCCTCAAGCTCCGGAAGCCTTGAGACTGCTTAAAGAAGCGGGTTTGCAACTTATTATCGTCACGAATCAGCGAGGCATTGCTTGCGGGCTGATGACCGAGCGCGACCTGCAGGAAATCCACAGGCGAATGTTGGGAGAGCTTGCGCTCTTTCAAGTCTCAGTGGATGCTATTTACTATTGCCCTCATGAGGAAGGCACGTGTGGTTGCCGTAAGCCGCGTGATGGATTGTTCCGACAGGCGCAAAGGGATTTTCCGGACATTGATTTTGCCAGCTCGGCTGTGATCGGTGACTCTTTGACGGACATGGAGGTAGGAACACGGCTCGGCTGTTGGACGATCCTCATAGCAGACCAAGCATCCAAAGAAAAGCTTTATAGAGAAGCTGTCACCAAAGTGATTCGCATCGATGCTGTTGTCTCCTCGCTGTACGAATCTGCTAACTTGTTAGCAACCCTTGTTCCTTCCTCTCCTTCAGAAGCAATTGACGGTGTGAATTAGAGACCTCTTCGATAAAATATGCCCAATGCGTATCTTATTGACTTATGGCTTAGTAGGTCGCGGTGGTGATGCCGTTCAAGTCCTAGAGATCGCCGAAGCGTTTCGCCGGTTGCAACATGAAATAGAGCTAATTGGGCCCACACAGCTACGTCCCTATGACTTCACCAGCTCTGCGGCTCGATGGCGCGGCATACTGCGCCGGTTGCCGTGGTGGGGCAAAGATAGTATCGAACTGGGGATGAATCTCTATCTCTTCGCCAAAATCCAACAAACGTTACGTGACAAGAGATTTGATCTCGTCCTCCATCGCGCGGGGATCTATGATTTTGTTGGTGCACGCCTAGCCGACGCCGTCGGCTGTCCCGTGGCTGTCTTTTTGGATGCTCCCTTTGCCCTCGAGCGCGCTTTTCGCAATGAGAAGTATTTTGCAAAACTCCATCGTCGCTGCATGCGCAAGCTAGGAGAGAAAGCTGCTCTGATGGTGACTGTCTCCCGCGCCGCTAGAGACTATTATGTGCACATGGGCTTGTCCCCAGAGAAGACCATCGTTCTGCCTAATGGAATTTCGCAAGATCTGCTACAGAAGGGGGCACAACTAGCTCAGGAACATCCACCCTTTGCTCACGAGCCTCCGTTTGTCGTCGGCTTTGTGGGTAGTTTGAGTCGCTGGCACCGCGTGGATTTACTGCTAGAAGCGTTAAGAGAATTAGAGGGATGGCGCGTGCAGATCGTCGGCTATGGGGAGGAGTATGCGAATCTTCGGGCATACGCGCAGAAGCTGAAACTCGAGCAGTGTATAGAATGGCTGGGAGCGCTTCCTCATGAGCGAGCGTTTGAGCAGATCGTGCGGTTTGATATCGCCGTCTTGCCTCACACATTGCCCACGGGAGCGCCGATGAAGCTCTTTGAGTATGCTGCCCTGGCGCGGCCGACGATTGTCCCCGATCTGCCTAACCTTCGGGAGCTTTTTACTGATAAAGAGATGTGCTTTGTGGAGCCGGAGAATCCGAAAGCCCTGGCCGAGGCGATGCTGTGGCTGGCTCAGCATCCTCAGGAAGCCGTCCAGCTGGGGTGGCGGGCGCAGGTGCGC
>JBBIUX010000079.1:0-18084 GCA_037440025.1 Candidatus Fraserbacteria bacterium
TTGATAAAGTGCAAGTAACGGTTGTGACTGACCAAGCGCGGGTCGAAGCTCTGCTCAGGGAGGCTAGAGAGATCTACCGCCAACGCGACGAGCGTGTCATGGGGATGAAGGACGAGGACGTAGACAAGTTCTATAGCTGCATCTTGTGTGTGCCCGCAGGGGAAGAGATCATACTGGCGGACGGCTCGTTTGTGCCCGCGGAGAAGCTGATCGAGCAGGCCGTCGAATCTGATGGGTTGAAGGTGCTCTCGTGGGACGGTTGCGGCTTAAACCCCAGGCAGGTGGAGGAACTCTTCATCAACCCCGCTCCAGTGGAGCTGATCCGCATCACGCTTAAGAGCGGCAATACGCTGACCCTCACGCCAAACCATAAAGTGCTGGTTGATCGGGACGACTTAGAGTGGGTTCCGACCCGCGAGCTGAAAGCAGGCGATGGCTTGCTGGCCGCTCAGACGACGTGCCTGAACGGGACCGAATCTCTCCAGACCATGAAGCTGATCGATCTATTGCCAGATGATCTCTTGGTGCAGGATGAAGAGCTTCTCGCCGAGTTGAGAGACGCTCTCTTGCAAAAGTTCGGCAGCTGGGCTGTGGCGGCTCGGGAGATCCAGCTCAATTATCACCGCCTCTATGCGGCCTTCTATGAGAGCTCCAACCCTCAGATTCATCGTTCCCGCCTCACGTTGGCCGAGATCAAGAAAATCTGCTCGACGCTGGGGCTGAGCTGGGACAAAGCAAAGACAAAGATCCGGACGCTGGGCACCCTGGCCGGCTCGACCCTCCGCAAGCAAGCGCTCGACGAAGAGCTCTTATATGCGGCAGGCTTAGTGGCCGCCGACGGCTGCGTGTTGCGTCGCGGCCGTGGTGTATCTCTGCAGCTTACCAACGCCGAGCCCGCTTTGATCGAGAGATTCAATCAGATCATGACGGCGACGTTCGGTGCGAAGCCCTGCGTCTACCAAGTGCCGCCGTATGAGTCCCGCTCTCGCGACGGCAAGCTCGTTGTCCAGGCACGACGAGAAGTGCTCGTCTCCAGGGTCAACGATCAACTAGCGGGCCGGCTTATGCACGGCCTGGGCATCGGGCGTGGCCCGGACCGCCGGGAGAAGTGGAGCGGTGAGGTCATCTCCAAACTCTCTCCAAAGCTGATCGCCGCCTTCTTAAGAGGGCTCTTCGACGGTGACGGCCATGTGGCCGGCAGCCGCGTGCTCCTCACCACCCGCAGCTTCAAAGAGGCCCAGCACATTGTGCTATTGATGAAGAAGCTCGGCATCAATACTTATATTACTCAAATTAAGCGGGGCTTCCAAGTGGGCACCAAGCGCTACACCGACTTTCTCACCTGGAGGAAGCAGATCGGCTCCGAGCATCCGGCCAAGCGCGCCAAGCTGGAGGTGGCTACTTTCTCAGGGGATCGAAATCACGTCTCGCGGACCGACGTGCTCCCCCGCCGTTGCGGCCAGCTCTTGCGACAGATCATGGCTGAAGCGAACGGACAGCTGCAGATCACCAAGCTTCCCGTGGATTACAAGAGCCTGAGGGCTTGGATATCTGGGAAAGTCCGGCCCTCGCGGGAAAAGCTCCGACCGGTTGTGGAGGCTCTTCAGTCCAAAGTCAACCCTCGTCAGCCGGCCCTGCCAGAGCTGGTGGGCTGGTGTGACTCCCCCCTTCACGTCGAGAAGATCAAGCGATTAGAGCGCATCAAGAGTACAGACCGCGCCGTCTACAACTTCAGCGTGTCCGGCACCCATAACTATCTGGTCAACGGGGTCGTGGTGAAGAACTGTCAGAGCTATGCGCCCAATCACGTCTGCATCGTGACGCCTCAACGCTTGGGTCTTTGCGGCGCTTATACGTGGCTCGACTGCGGCGCGTCGTACGAGATGGACCCGCACGGCCCCAATAAGCCTGTGCCTAAGGGCGCCTGCTTAGATCCCGTCTTGGGTATCTGGCAAGGGGTCAACGAATACGTGCGCGGCGCTTCCAACGGAAATCTTGAGAAAGTCAGCATGTACTCGATCATGCAGGACCCCCAAACTTCGTGCGGCTGCTTTGAGTGCATCGTCGCCGTTCTGCCCGAGACCAACGGGGTGATGATCGCCAGCCGCGAGTACCAAGGGGAGACGCCCATCGGCATGACGTTTTCGACGATGGCCGGGGAAGTGGGCGGCGGGGTGCAGACGCCGGGATTCTTGGGCGTGGGAAAACTCTATCTGACGAGCGAGAAGTTTATCAGTGCTGAAGGCGGCATCAAGAGATTGGTTTGGATGCCCAGCGAGCTGAAAGAAGAGATCAAAGACAGATTAGAAAAACGGCTGGCCGAGATCGGGATGCCCGATCTCTTGGACAAGATTGCTACCGAAAAAGACGCGACGACGACAGAAGAGCTGATGGCCTTCTTGCAGAAAGTGGGCCACCCAGCCCTGGAGCTAGAGCCGATTATCGCCTAAGGAGTTCACTATGGCCAAACTCACGGGAATAGAGATCTATAAACACCTGCCCAAGACCAACTGCGGCGACTGTAATTTCCCCACGTGCATGGCTTTCGCGATGCAAGTCGCGGCCAAGAAAGTCGGGCTCGAACAGTGCCCGCACGTTTCGGCAGAAGCGAAGGCAGCACTCTCTGAAGCGCAAGCCCCACCGATGCGCACGGTCGCCATCGGCACGGGAGATCGGGCCTTCAAAGTCGGCGGTGAGACGGTTCTCTTCCGCCATGACGAAAAGTTTCACAACCCGACGGCTATTGCCGTGCGCGTCAGAGACGACCTGCCTGAAGCTGAGATAACCCAACGCATTGAGAAGATCAATCAGTTGCAGTTCGTCCGCGTGGGGCAGAAGATCGCTGTGAACGCGATCGCTATCGAGCAGAGATCGGGCAGCAAGTTCGCAGAGGCCGTCAAGCTCGTGAAAGAGAAATCGCCGCTGGTGCCGATTTTGTCGAGCGCCGATCCGCAGGCGCTCAAGGCAGCTCTGGAAGTCTGCGCCGACCGGCGCCCATTGCTCTGCGCGGCGACCAAAGAGAATTTCAAAGAGCTTGCTGCGCTTGCTAAAGAATCGAAGTGCCCTTTGACCGTGCGCGGGGCAGCGCTAGAAGAGCTGGCAGAACTTGCTCAAGAGATCAAATCGTTTGGGGTCGAAGATATAGTCTTGCAGCCGGAAGTTACCGGGATGGCCGACGGCTTGACAAAGTTGACCCAACTCCGTCGGCTCTCTTTGGAGAAGAATTTTCGGGCTTTGGGCTATCCGGTGATGCTGGCCGTTCACGGGGACGATTCTTTCATTGAGACGGCTCAAGCTGCAACCTTCGTGTGCAAGTATGCCGGTATCGTTGTGATGGACGGAGCCGAGCGTTGGCAATTGTTGTCCATTCTGACGGCGCGACAGAATATCTTCACTGACCCACAGGTGCCGAATGCTGTCGAAGCGAAGCTTTACAAAGTCGGCGAGCCCACGCCGCAATCGCCCGTTCTCGTGACAACGAACTTTGCACTCACATATTTCACGGTCGAGGGTGAAGTCGAGAACAGCCGTGTCCCAGCCTATATTGGCGTCGTGGACACCGGCGGCTTGGGCGTGCTCAACGCTTACGCTGATGACAAGCTGACGGCTGAAGTGATCGTCAAGACCGTCAAGGGCTATGGAATCATGGACCAGGTTGTGCATAAGAAGCTCGTGATTCCGGGGTTGGTAGCAGTGCTCAAAGGCGAGATTGAAGACGAAGGGGGCTGGGAGGTCTTAGTGGGACCAGAGGAAGCCGCAGGCTTGCCAGCGTATTTGAAGAACGAATGGAAGGCGTAACATGAGGCAGGGTGGAGAAACTGAGATGAAGCTCATTTTGCATAGATTGCCAAACAGTAAGCTGGCAGGGGCTAAGCTCTCCATTCGAGTGGGTTGGCGATTCGAGCCCCCACGTAAACGCGGGATCTCCCACTTTCTGGAACACGTGCTCTATCTGGGCTCACGCAACTACGAAGCCATCGATATAGAGACAGGCAAGTACGGCGTTACGATCGACGGGCCAACGGAGGCGGAAGCCACCTCCTTTGAGTTCATCGGCCTGCGGGAGAACTTCCCCCAGTTGTTGGAGATCCTGCTGGATATGGTCTTCCACCCGCGCTTCCTTGAAGCGAAGGTTGAAAAAGAAAGAAGCGTTGTGGCAGGAGCAATCTCTCAAGAATCAGACTATACGCCTTGGGAGCTCGCCGAGCTCAAGCTCGATGACTTAATCTTCTGCCTGGACGGGCTTGAATCTCTGGGAACCACAAAAACCATCGCCGCGATCACGCTGGAGGATCTAAGGGAATGGCATTGCAGGTATTACGTGCCTGCCAATGCTCTGCTTGTCGTCGCCGGCGATCTTAAGATGGCCGATGTGGAAAGGGTTTTGGGCAATTTCGATCTTCAGATGGGCAAGCCTGAGCGACCGACTCTACAGAGGGTCCAAGCCCAAGGGCGGCTCTATCATAAGCCTCGAAATCGTGGCAATGTCGAAATATTCGTGGGATTTCCCGCATCCCTGAAAGATCGCCCCGCCTTAGAGATCTTGCGCATTCTGCTTGGCAATTACCCGCTCTCCCAATCTTACCAGAGATTCAGGCTGGAAGAAGACTTAGCTTACACGGTGGGCAGCAGCTTGAGGTTTCTTTGTGACGGCGGGCGATTAGCTCTTTACGTGGGGGCGCTGGAGGGTAAAGAGGGCATTGTGTTAGATGCCTTGCTAAAGCTGGTTCGTGAGATCAAAACGAGGGGATTTACAGAAGACCAGTTACGCTGGGCTAAAAAGGTTTACCATTTAGGGCTCTGGCAGGCTCAGGAGGACCTCAAGCAGGCGATGACTTGGCTAACCCAGAGGAACTTATGGTACGAAGGTACGCTCGACTTTGCTGGGGAATCTGCCGCTGTTGAGGCACTTTCTGTGGAAGAGCTGAGGCAGACAGTGCGTGCGGTGTTCGATGAAGACGGCCTGTATGTCAGCATGGTTGGGGGTCCGCGAGGGCAGCTTCAAGGGTTAACAGAACGGTTGGCTGGTGCAAGTCAAAGGGGTCTTAATGCCTAAGGTGACGTTTCACCCGGATGACGAGAGCGTCGAGGTCGAGCGAGGTGTGACGCTACAGACTGCCGCCAAGGCTGCGGGTGTTGAGCTAGCGAGCATCTGTGGTGGAGACGGCATCTGCGGCCGCTGCCGTGTTATTGTCAAGAACGGCAACATCGAAGCCGCGCCGACGACGCTCCTCAGTCGTGATGAAGTCCAGAAGGGTTACGTTCTCGCCTGCCAGACCAAAGTCTTAGGAGACGTCGTGGTCGAAGTCCCTTCGGAGACACGCGCCGAAGAGGGTCAAATCTTAATAGATCTAGATGCCCAGCGATTTCGGGCTCTCTACCAAGAAGAGAAAGTTTCTTTCCAGCGTGAGCCTCTCGTGCAGAAACTCTATGTGGAGTTGCCTCCCCCCACCCTGCAAGACAATCTCGCCGATCATCAACGGCTCTACCGGGAGATCCGTCGGCGCAGAAGCTATCCCATTATGCAGACGGGCCTCAAAGTCTTGCAGACGCATCCGAAGCTCTTGCGCCGAAGCGATTGGAGAGTGACGGCGACGCTGGGCTGGCGCGGCAGCACGGTCGAGGTCCTCCAAGTCGAGAGCGGCAACACTGCGGAATGCAGCTATGGTGTCACCGTGGACGTCGGGACTTCTACAGTTGTTGTTCATCTTTTGGATATGAATACGGGGAAGACCATAGACGCCGAAGCGATGTACAATTCCCAGCGGGCTTATGGCGAAGAGGTCACCCGGAGGATTATCTACGCCGAGCGCGGCGGGCTAGAGCAGCTACAGAAGACCATCGTCAATGACATCAATAATTTAATCACGGCGCTGGGCTCGCGCAATCGCGTTGCGTTGCACGATTGTCTGGCAGTCGTCTGCGCGGGCAATACGACGATGATGCACTTGTTGCTGGGGCTTGACCCCAGTTCGATCCGGCGCGACCCCTATGTGTCGTGCTCGACGATGCCCCCGCCCGTGCGCGCTGCCGAAGTGGGGATTCACATCAATCCCCGGGGATTGCTCTATTGTGTCCCGGCTATCGGCGGCTGGGTCGGTGGCGATGTCACGGCGGGAATCTTAGCGACTGGGCTCTATGAATCTGACAAGACAGTAATGCTGATAGACGTAGGCACCAACGGCGAAATTGTCATTGGCCAGCGTGACGGCGACTCCTGCTGGATGGTGACCTGCTCTGCTTCTGCGGGTCCGGCCTTTGAAGGCTCAGGCGTCAAGTGCGGCATGAAAGCGAGCCGCGGCGCTATCGAGAGAGTTCACATCTCCCCCGACGGCACTGTCTTGTATAAGACCGTGGGGAATGTCAAGCCCAAGGGAATCTGTGGTTCCGGATTGATAGATTTGGTCGCGGGTTTGGTCGAAGCCGGCTTCATTGATCGGTCGGGGAGGCTCTTGCCCGAAGCCAACCATCGCGTCCGCGAGTGCGATGGACTCCTAGAATTCGTCGTGGTTCCTGCGCAACGCTCCGCTACAGGGAGCGAGATCGTGATCACGCAAGCCGACATTGAAAACCTGTTGCGAGCCAAGGCGGCGATCTACGCCGGTGCTCTCATCTTAATCAAGTCGCTTGAGCTCGATTTTGACGACATCGACAGGGTTTTCTTGGCCGGGGGCTTTGGGAATTACCTCGACCGCGAGAAAGCCATCACCATCGGACTGATCCCTGACTTGCCCTTGGAGAAAATTCGCTTTGTGGGCAACACTTCGATCATCGGAGCGAAAATGGCCCTGCTGTCGCGGGAGGCGTGGGAGAAATGTGAAGAGATCGCGCAGAGCGCCACGTATTACGACCTGATCAGTTTCCCTCATTATTACGAAGAATTTCTCGCAGCGAAATTCTTACCCCATACGGAGTTGGAACGTTTTCCGTCGGTGCAGAAGAGACTGATGAAAGAGAGGGTGACGCAGGCCCTCACCCCCGGCCCCTCTCCCGTCTTCACGGACGGGAGAGGGGTGCCGAAGGCGGGGTGAGGGCCAATCGCGCATGGCATTCACGATAGCCGTTGCGGGCAAGGGTGGCGTGGGCAAGACAACTGTGGCGGGCTTGATCGCGCAGTTGCTCGTCGAGCGTCGCGAAGGACCCGTGCTGGCCATTGACGCTGACCCTAACACCAACTTCCATCAGGTGCTGGGCTTTCAACTCGAGCAGACCATCGGCGAGTTGCGTGAAGATACTCTCACAAGAATCAAGGACCTGCCGCCGGGGGTCACCAAAGATCAGTACTTAGAGTATGGGCTGCAGCAGTGTCTTGTCGAGAGCCACGGGATTGATCTGTTGGCGATGGGCCGGGGCGAAGGGCCCTTCTGTTACTGCGCCGTCAACCACGTGCTGCGACGATATATAGATCTTCTGAGCAAAAACTATCGGTACGTCGTGCTGGACAACGAAGCGGGGTTGGAGCACCTGTCGCGTCGGACGACCCAGAACGTAGATGTCTTACTGATTATCACTGATGCAAATCCCGTGGCGCTTCAGGCGGCGGCGAGAATCAACAGATTGGCCGATGAACTGAAGCTACACATCGGCAAAAGGTTTTTAGTGTTGAATCACTTGAGCGATGGAACGCTGTCTGGGCCGGGGCGGGAGGCGTTCAGGGAGCGACTCGCGCAAACGGGGCTCAACCTAGTGGGGGAGATCCCCAAAGATGAGGCCGTGTTGCGCCTCAGTTTGGAATGCAAGCCCTTAGGAGAGCTACCTGCCTCCTCCCCGGCCAGGCTCGCAGTGGAAGAGATTTTGGAAAAGGTACTGGACCTAACCCCCTGGCCCCCTTCCCTAAAGGGAAGGGGGAGCTCCCCTCCCTCTTTAGGGGAGGGGCCGGGGGAGAGGTCCCAGAAAGGAGGCTCTTAGATGCCCGTAGCTATCCCCGATGTCAAGAAGACTTGGACGAACGCGATCAATACCGTAACGTTGGGCGCGACCAAAGAAGAGGGCGGCACCCGCACCAAGAAGGTCACCGCCGGCGGAGCGACGTCGCTGCCCTTCCATCACTTTGAGGGCGCGATGCCTCACCCGCCCGTTATCGCCATGGAGGTCTGGGATGTGGCTCCCCAAGACTGGCCCGATGTGCTCGCCGAGCACTTTCGCGACGTCTGGCACGATCCGGGGCTGTGGGCCAAAAAGTGCGTCGAGCAGTACGGCGCCGATCTGATCTGTCTCAGGCTCGCCGGATGCGATCCCGTCGGACAGAATCGCGGCCCCCAAGAAGCGGACCGAGCTGTCAAGCGCGTCTTAGAGTCTGTGGGCGTGCCCTTGATCATCTGGGGCACGGGCAACGACGACAAAGACAACGAAATCTTTCCGGCGGTCGCCGAAGTTGCGTCAGGCGAGAACTGTCTGCTGGGCACGATCACCGAAGATAATTATAAGACTCTGGTCGCGCTCTGCACGGCGTACAAGCACAAAGTGATCGCCGAATCGCCCTGCGACGTGAACATTGCCAAGCAAGTCAATATTTTGGCGACAGATATGGGCTTTAAACCCGAAGACATTGTTATATATCCCACAAGTGCAGCGTTGGGATACGGCTTGGAGTACGTCTACTCTGTGATGGAACGAGCGCGTCTGGCAGCACTTCGCGGCGACAAGATGCTCTCCCAGCCGATGATTTGCGATATTGGGATCGAAGTCTGGGGCGTCAAAGAAGCGAAAGCCAGCGAGCAGGAGCTGCCCGAATGGGGCGACCAAAAAGAGCGCGGGCCGCTGTGGGAAGCGACGACGGCTTATGTCTATCTCTTGACTGGAGCGGATATCTTGGTGCTGCGTCATCCCAAAGCCGTCGCGAGCGTGCGCGAAGCGATCAAGCAATTGATGGGAGCTGGAGGCGGTGTGAAATGATCTTAATCGGCGAGCGCATTAATGGGAGCTTCAAAGATATTGGGGCAGCGATCAAAGAGAAGAACAAAGGGCCGATTCAAGAGTGGGCAAAAAAACAAACAGAAGCCGGAGCGGATTATCTAGATGTCAACTTGGGTGCCGTTTCTAAAAGTCCGGAGGACTTCAGCTGGTTGATTAAGACAGTTTGCGAGGCTGTCCCCACGCCGCTCTCCGTTGACTGCAACAAGCTCGAGCTGATGCGCGCGGGGCTGGAAACTTATAGGGAAGTCACAGGCGGTCGCCCCGTGATCATCAACAGCACGACGGCTGAAGACGGCAAGCTGATGCCCTTGGTCGAGCTGGCCGTTCAGTACCATGCCGGTCTCATTGGGGTCGTCATGGACGAGCGCGGCAGCCCGCAAGATATTGACAGACGAGTCGAGCTGGGGGCGAAGATCTTTGCGATGGCGAGCGAAGCGGGCCTGGCATCCGAAAGAATCTTTCTCGACCCGATTGTCATGCCCTTAAAATTTATGCAAGAGCAAGCCAAGAACGTGCTGGAAGCCATTCGGCAATTTGCCGTGATCTCCGACCCGCCGCCGCATATCTCGATTGGGCTGAGCAATGTTTGTTCCAAAGCCGAAGAGCGCGCTCTCATCAACCGGACGTTCTTGGTGATGGCGATGGCCGCGGGCTGCGATGCGGCGATCGTGAACGTCTGTGACACGGAACTGATCAACGCCGTCGCCACGGCTGAGCTGGTCTTGAACAAAGAGATCTACAGCGACAGCTATTTGAAAGCGTATCGAAAGAAAGGTTGAGATGAAGCTCACGGGGCTGCACCTGCTCTTGACGTATCAGTGTAATCTGGAGTGCGACCATTGTTTCGTCTGGGGCAGCCCGTGGCAGAGCGGCACGATGACCCTCCAAAACGTCCGAGAGATTCTGAAGCAAGCTAGAGATTTGAAGACCGTCAGATGGATCTACTTCGAGGGCGGCGAACCGTTTCTCTATTACGCCACACTAGTCCGAGGGGTGCAAGAAGCTGCAAAGATGGGGTTTCGCGTCGGCATTGTCACCAACAGCTATTGGGCGACTTCTCTCGAAGATGCTCTGGAGTGGCTGAAGCCCTTGGCCGGGTTAGTGCAAGACTTGGCGGTCAGCAGCGATCTCTTTCACTGGAGCGAGAAGCTGAGCGAGCAAGCGAAGAACGCGCGCGCGGCTGCCGACAAGCTGGGCATCCCCATCGGGGTCATCAGCATTGCGCAGCCTGAAGCGACCAATGCTGCTTATACGATGGGAAAGCTTCCGGCAGGAGAGTCGGGCGTGATGTATCGCGGTCGGGCGGCAGAGAAGCT
Organism: Candidatus Fraserbacteria bacterium; assembly: GCA_037440025.1. GTDB lineage: Bacteria > Bipolaricaulota > Bipolaricaulia > RBG-16-55-9 > DRXL01 > JANXCC01. The sequence continues at coordinate 10,233 of JBBIUX010000079.1, forward strand.
CGCCGGGCGAGCGACTCAGCAACCTTGGACGAAATTCACCGAATGCCCACACGAAGACCTGCGCGAGCCGGGGCGGGTGCACGTGGACCCACTTGGAAATCTGCACATCTGTCAGGGAATCTCGCTGGGCAATCTCTTTCGCATGTCATTGAAGGAGATTTGCGAGACGTACAATCCCGATGAACATCCCATCGCGGGCGCGTTGCTGGAGGGTGGCCCGACAGAGCTGGTGCGCTGGTACGGGCTGCCACACAAAAAAAGCTATGCCGACGCCTGTCATTTGTGCTATGAAGCCCGAAGCGCGTTGCGCGGTCGGTTCCCGGAGATTTTGAAGCCGGATCAGATGTATGGGGTGCTCGAAGCGGGGGATCAAGCATGAAAACAAGACTGCTATCCCTGTATCAGTGTTGCAGCGACGTGTCAGCAGCGCTCGGCGATTTGCCGCAGTTGGCGCGCGTCAAGGGGCATGGAGTAGAACTCCCTCAGTGGAAAGCTGAGCCTGCACAGCCCGGAAGTAGCTACGGTAGCAGATGGCCCAAGCCAGGAAATCCGGCTGATCTTCGGCGGGCGTGCCGACGATCAGTTTATAGAAGACTTCCGAGCGCATCTGGTACTTCTTCTCGTACTTATGGAGCTGCTCGGTCAGGCGAGCTAGGGCACGCTCGGAGGTTAGCTGGCCATGTAACACCTGCTGGAGGAACTGTTGTTTGGTCAATCTCTTGGGCTTCATGTCGTGACATTATAGCGTGTAGTTGCGGAGCGAACCAAATCATGCTTTGCTGTGAAGCCCGCTGCGCTCTGCATGCGTTCTTCAAGAAATCAAGGGTGAGGAGGGAGAGGTTCTCATCAAGCAGCAGTTTCATCAACGAGCCCAACTTCCTCGTAGTCAGCGAACTTAGCGCCCAGGGCCATCGCCGCGCGCACATCGGCTTCAGTCAGCTCCGGGTAGGCGTGCAATACATCGGCGATCTCGTATCCTTGAGCGAGCAGGTTCAAAACCAAAGATACGGGGATTCTCGTGCCGCGGATGACCGGCTTGCCGCTCAGGACCTTCGGATTGGCCTCGATGCGTTCCATCGCGGCTATTATAAGCGAAGCTTGTTACTCGTGCAAAGCACTTGTAATAGCAAAATCTTTTCAGAGAAGCAAATGCGGTAATGAGGAGGGATGCAAGATGACCCTAAGAGTGTGGCGGTACGGGCTGGCCGCCAGCGTGGCGGTTGCGCTTGCGTTGTTGAGCGTTGCGAGCGGGTCAGTACCCTGGGCGCAGGGCCAACCGGACTGCACGGTGACAGTGAAGCCAGGCGAGTCCATCCAGAAGGCGATTGACGGAGCAAAAGAGGGCGCAGTCATCTGCCTAAGCGCAGGGACGTGGCAAGAGAACATTAAGATCACCAAGAGCCTGACGCTGCGGGGCGCAGGCCAGGAGCAGACAGTCATTGACGGGGTTCGACGGGACTATCCGGTGGTCTGGATCTGGCAGACGACGCAAGCGATTTCCGTCAAGGTCGAGGGCCTGAGGATTATCGGGGCAGAGGGCGGGGAAACGGGATGGTGTGCAGACCTGCTCATCTGTGCTCATGGGGTGCTGATCCATGGCTCGGCCCAGGCCACTATCTCTAGCTCCACCATCTCCGGGAATGGATCTGATGGCATCGAGCTTTGGGGCTCGGCCCAGGCGACTATTTCCAGCTCCACCATCTCCGGGAACGGGGATGATGGCATCTGGCTTGGCGACTTGGCTAAGATCACTATTCAGGAGAGCACTGTGCAAGGCAATGGAACCAACCCAGGCTGCAAAGGGTCCGGCTGGGAGTGCAACGGCCTGGTGATGGCGTATGGGAAAGCGGTGGCGCAGCTACGTGATGTCCAGATCCAGGGCAATGCCGGCTGGGGCGTGGCTGCTGTGCGGAAGCAGTGCTGGTATGATTGGGACTATTTCACCGGCGAGGTGATCTTCCAAGGGGAGATCAAGCTTGAGAGTATCCGGGAGAATAATCAGTCAGGCAAACTGAAAGGCAAGGGCAACCTTGGGGATCATCCGTGGAACCGGCCCGAGGTGCCCGACGGGCAGGTCTGTTTGCCGTGAAGATTCAAAGAGGCAAAAAAGATGAAGAGCGAGATCCGTCATTTCATCGACCCGCAGGCTGCGCCCAAGACCATGAGACTAAGGGCTTTTCCAACTGAGGGTCTTCAAGCCCACAATGCGCTGGAAATGAGCTACATTGTTCGTGACCAGCACCAGTCCGTGAGTCAGGGCTGTCGCGGCGATCAAGATGTCCGCGTCGCTGATCAGCTGCCCCCGACGCTTCAGATCGGCATAGATCTCCGCCGCGCGTACGACGATCGAATCGGTGAGGGGGAGCACATCGCTGCGATGGCAGCGCGTTTCAAAATCCGCTTCTTGCCGTGTGGCACCCTTAGCCTTCAAACCGCGCAAGACCTCGTAGCGTGTGATGATGGAGAAAGTAAAGCGACCGTGAGCAGTCAAATACTCCTCAGCACGGCGTCGCACGGTGGGGTCTCGCCGCTTCATCACCTCGGACAGCGTGTCCGTATCCAGCAGCGCAGGAGCCACGGTCGCCATGAGCTACCGCTCCGGCCGCATGAAGTTGCTGCGATCCAAGATGATGGCCTCAAGCTCGGCGATCTCTTCGTCGGAGAACCCTTCGTAGACTTGTCCCCAAGCCTTCAACATCTCTTCGGAGCTCTCAGCTGCAGGCAACTCATCAATCGTTACCTTGACGCGCTGGTGCTCGGCCAGTGTCAAGGGCTGCAGTGGCTTGAGCACGCCATCTTCATAGATCGCTTCGACTTTCTGAGTCATATCGGATCTCACCCGTTCGATTATACTCTTAACAGGCGAACCTCTCCAATAGGTAGGATCGAGATGGTGATCGCGAAAGGAGGCCAAGCATGACAGCACGGCCAAGGCCGAAGGCAAAGGTGAAACCGGCGAAGAAGCCGGTCGAGAAGAATAGAGTGAAGTTCCTTCTGGCCCGGCTCGAAGCGGCTTGGGCAAAGAGCCAGTGGCACTCGCTCAAGGGAGCTTTAGAGGGCCTGACTGAGACAGAAGCGACTTGGAAGCCGCCGCATTATCAGAGCCCGGAGCCCTGGGGCTTCTCCGGCTCGATCTTGGAGATTCTCGTTCATGTGGCCGCGGACAGTCTTGCCGGGATCAATCAGTTCTTTGGGGACGAAAGCGTGACCTATGAAGGCGTGCGCGAGCGCTTCCAGGCCCAAGGCGGCAATTTGTCTGCGGCGCTCGCCTTGCTAGAAGAGGGGTACACAGCCACGCGCAAAGCCCTGACTAAATTTACCGATGACGACCTGAAAAAGAAAGCCGGCAAGAAGAAAGCACGGCGCGCGGACAGCGTCTTTATGGAATTAGTTGAGCACTATCTCTACCACGCGGGCCAGATCAACTATATCCGTTGCTTGTGGGAAGGAGCTAAGGCTGAGCTAGGTGCATCACCAAAAGGAGGGTCTCTATGAAATCATTAGAATTCCCGGCTTTTATACGCAGTCTGCCGGAAGCCGCCTTGCCCTTCGACGGACTGCGTGGCTGGCTTCTTCAAAGTGACTTAGGCCAAATTTTGTTCAACGAATCAGACATCGAAGTGTCTGTGCCTGAGCACTCACACGGCGACCAGTGGGGCGTGGTGATTGATGGAAAGATGGAACTGACGATTGGTGATCAAACTAGGACGTACAGCCGTGGTGACACCTATTTCATTCCGGCCGGAACCGCGCATAGAGCGCGAATCTACCCCGGTTTCCGCGCAGTCGATTATTTTGCAGACCGAGATCGCTATAAGCCTCATTCGCGGGGAGCATAAGAGCACTATAGATTGAAGGAGGAACCATGAAAGAAAAGAGCGTAGACCGTGCGACCGTCCAGATGCTCCAGATCGCCAAGTCCGAGCGGCTGGAGACGATCTGGGACCGCTACCGCGGCCAAAGGGGTGCTCTGATCCCTCTGCTCCAGGAGATCCAGGAGGAGTTCGGCTATCTGGAGGAGGGCGCCGTGAGGGCTTCGGCCAAGGCCCTGGGGGTCTCTCCGGCCCAACTCTATGGGGTTGCCTCGTTCTACACCAAGTTCTACTTCGAGCCTAGGGGAAGGAACATCATCCATGTCTGCATGGGTACTGCGTGCCATATCCGTGGGGCATTGGCCGTCTTGGAGCGCTTCGGGCAGGAGCTGGGTGTAGAGGCGGGAAAGACAAGCGAGGACTTCAAATACACCCTGGAGACGGTCAACTGCGTCGGCTGCTGCGGCCTGGCCCCGGTCGTGGTAGTCAACGAGCGGGTGGTCAAGAAGGGGGACCACCCCAAGGTCATCGCACGCCTCAAGGGGGGAGAATGACCATGGAGAGGCTGAGGAGCATAGATGACCTGAGAGCGCTCAGGGGGAGGCGCGAGGAGGAAGAGGCAAAGGGCCCTTCGATCCGGGTCTGCTGCGGCACGGGCTGCACCGCCGCAGGCGGCCCTGAGACCGCCGAAGCCTTCGAGAGCGAGATCGAACGTAGAGGGCTTAAGATAGGGCTCGTCAGGACCGGTTGTCAAGGCTGGTGCGAGAACGGGCCGCTGGTGGCGATCGAACCTCAACATCTCTTCTACCAGAGGGTCACCGCCTTTGATGTGCCCAAGGTGATGGATCTGACGGTATCTAAGGGAAGGGCGATAGATCGATTCCTCTATACCACCGAGGACGAGGAGCTCATCCCCCGGCGGGACGAGGTGCCCTTCTATAAGAAGCAGATGCGCAGCATCATCCTGCGCAACTGCGGCCGGATCGGCTACGGCAGCATCTATGACTCGATTAGAGTTGTGGGCTATGAGGCCCTGGCCAAGGTGCTCTCCGGCATGACCCCCAAGGAAGTGATCGAGACCGTAAAGAGGTCGGGGTTGCGGGGGCGTGGGGGAGCCGGCTTCCCCACGGGGGTGAAGTGGGAGACCTGCCGCGCCCAGAAGGGGGACGTAAAATATCTCGTCTGCAACGGTGATGAGGGCGACCCCGGAGCCTTCATGGACCGGAGCGTCCTCGAAGGAGACCCCCACTCCGTGATCGAGGGTATGGCCATAGCCGCCTATGCCATCGGAAATATCGCCAAAGGGTTCATCTACGTGCGGGCCGAATACCCACTGGCAGTCAGGAACCTAGGGATAGCCATAGAACAGGCGAGGGAGCTGGGGCTCCTGGGTGAGAAGATCCTCGGGACCGATTTCAGCTTCGATATCGAGATCAAGCGTGGTGCAGGTGCATTCGTCTGCGGCGAGGAGACTGGGCTGATGCTCTCGATCGAGGGCCAGCGGGGTATGCCCCGCCCGCGCCCGCCTTTCCCCGCGCAAGCCGGACTGTGGGGCAAGCCGACCAACATCAACAACGTCAAGACCTACGCCAGCGTTCCGGTGATCATCAGTCGTGGTGCCGAATGGTATGCCAGCATCGGCACTGAGAACTCCAAGGGCACCCAGGTATTTGCCCTCACGGGCAAGGTGAACAGGACCGGCCTCATCGAGCTCCCCATGGGGACGACCATGAGGGAGATCATCTTCGACATCGGGGGTGGGATCTTAAACGATAAGAGGTTCAAGGCGGTCCAGATAGGAGGGCCGAGCGGGGGCTGCCTACCCGAGGAGTTCCTCGACACCCCCATAGACTATGAATCACTGACGGGTCTCGGGGCGATGATGGGCTCCGGAGGGCTTGTGGTGATGGACGAGGACGACTGCATGGTCTCGATCGCCCGCTTCTTCCTCTCCTTCACCCAGAAGGAGTCCTGCGGCAAATGCCCACCCTGCAGGATCGGGACCTATCAGATGCTCCAGATCCTAAACAGGATCGTGGAAGGTAAAGGCAGGCCTGGAGACATCGAGCTCCTGGATGAGATGGCCAACGAGATCAAGGCCACCTCATTATGTGGGCTGGGCAAGACCGCTCCTAACCCCGTCCTGACCACCATCCGCTACTTCAGGGACGAGTATGAGGCCCACATCCACGACAAGTATTGCCCGGCCAAGGCCTGCGAGGGGTTAGGAGCCTACCGGGTTGTGGAGGATGCCTGCCTCTTATGCGGCCTCTGTCAGGAGGTATGCGAGGATAATGCGGTGATAAGTGAGAGGAAGCGCTACTACATCGATGAAGAGAGGTGTACCGGCTGTGGGAGCTGCGCTCAGGTCTGCCCGGCGGAGTGCATCCTCTACGTGAGGCGACCGGTGAGCGCCAAGGAGCGGAGCCAATAGGAGGGCGGATATGAAACCCAATAATAGCGATGAGGTCTGCGAAGTCGTCAAGATGCTGGAGTTCTTCTCCGAGGTCAAAGGCGAGCTTGAGAGGCTGAGTCCACCGCCCTGCCAGCTCGCCTGCCCGATAAGCACTGATGTTCCTGGTTATGTTGCGGCGATCGCCAAGGGGCGCTTAGAAGAGGCGATGGAGATCATCAGGAAGGACAACCCCTTGCCGGCGATCTGTGGCAGGGTCTGCAATCACCCCTGTGAGATAAGCTGCGGTGAGGATGGCGAGCCGATTCCCATCAGGGCGCTGAAGAGGTTCGCCACAGATCATGCGAAGAACTGCCGCGATCCATGGCCGAAAGCAACGGAGAGGAAAGAGGGGCGGGTGGCGATCGTCGGCTCAGGCCCCTGCGGGCTCGCCGCGGCCCATTCCCTGGCCCAGATGGGTTACCAGGTGAGGATATTTGAGGCCCTGCCGGTCGCAGGAGGGATGCTCGCCGTCGGAATACCGCCGTTCCGCCTGCCGCGGGAGGTCCTCAATGCGGATATAGAAGCGATTAAAGCTATGGGTGTGGAGATCCTGACCGGCGTCTCTCTGGGCAAAGGGATCTCCCTCGAGGGACTCCTCAAGGAGTATCAGGCGGTACTTATCGCCATCGGGGCGCACAAGAGCCTGGGGCTTGGGATCCCGGGCGAGGATGCCGAAGGGGTCCTGCACTCATTGGGGTTCTTGAAGGCAGTGAACCTCGGGGAAGAGGTGAGGATAGGCCCCAAGGTGGGTGTGATCGGCGGGGGCAACTCGGCGATAGATGCGGCGAGGTCCGCCATCCGCCTGCCCGGGGTCGAATCGGTCTCGATCATCTACCGAAGGACGCGGGCGGAGATGCCGGCCTTCCCCGAAGAGGTCGAGGCAGCCATAGAAGAGGGGGTAGACATACAATTCCTCACCGCCCCTACGATAGTCTTGAGCAAGGATGGCCGCTTAGAAGGGGTGGAATTCATCAGGATGGAGCTGGGAGAGCCCGATGAGAGCGGCCGCAGGAGGCCGGTCCCGATCAAGGGCTCCGAGTTCGTCCAGGAGCTGAACACGCTGATCGTGGCCATAAGCGAGCAGCCTGAGGTGCCCATCGACGATCCGAAGATCAAGCTCTCGAAGTGGAGCACCATCGAGGTCGATCCCGAGACCCTGGCCACGGAACGCGAGGGGGTCTTCGCCGGGGGGGATGTGGTCACCGGGCCGAACACTGTGATCGATGCCATCGCCGCGGGGAAGATCGCCGCCCAGTCCATCGATAGATACTTGAGGGGGTTGCCGCTTAGGCGATACAAGCCCAAGAGGTTGATAGAGCTTAAGGGGAAGGCCGCTCCCATAGCGATGAAGATGCCCCACCTCTCCCCGCAGGAGCGGAAGAACTTCAAGGAGGTGGAGCTCGGCTTCCCCGTGGAGACGGCGGTGACGTATGCTTTGAGGTGCTTCAGGTGCGATTGCGGCAGGTATCCCTCCTCCACGGTTGGGGTGGCACAAGTCTTAGGGGTCCTGGAGAAGCTCAGCCGTGGCGAGGGAGAGGAGGAGGACCTCCATCTCCTCCTGGTGCTCTCCTCGGGGCTGGAGGAG
>JBBIUX010000080.1:0-17630 GCA_037440025.1 Candidatus Fraserbacteria bacterium
TGGTGTAGATGAGGTGGTGGTAGCCGTCCTCGAATTTGAGTTGCAGAGAGTTAAGGCGCTCTAAGTAGCCTGCCCGCCACAGCAGTTTTAGTCGTCTTGGCAGCGCGTCTTGCGTACCGAGTAAAGCTTGCAGTTGCAAGCTGGACATGAGGCGGTGTTCTAATAATAGGGAAAAGATAGCCAGATCGCGCTCTTGAAGCTTGACGGTCTTTGCGGTCTCTGGGCGCTGGTAATGGGGGTGCTTAATCGCGGTCATAGTCCGGGTAGTCGGGATTGTCTCTTGGAAGAGGGATTGCATCATCACCCATAATCTTACTATAGAGTTTGACTTTTGAAAAGCGGGCCTGTCGCCACCGCGCCAGCTCTTCGAAGGTAAACCCGGCATCAGGGACTGAGGCGATGATAAACTCCTGCACGCTCTTCTCGTGTTTGAAGACAGCGTGGCGGTCGGGCAGGTCGCGGATGCGCTCGGTCAAGGCAAGCAGTTGTTCTTCTGGTGAAAAATAAGTTCTGGAACTGACCTCGGAAAAAGGTATGTGTTCGGTGACGTACCCGGTGCTGGTGGTGTGGGTTGATCCGGGCTGAGATGAGGTCTCGGTCTTGGTGAGTTCTTCGCCTTCGTCATCGTAAGTGATGCTGGTAGTTGAGCCCGGCTCAGGCTCCGAGCGTGATTCGATCTCCACTTCAGTTAAGATCGGCTCGAATTTCGTTTGCTCGATCTCGTCTTTCAATTTATACGGTTCGTATTTGAGAAACTGCTGAGCGAGCCGCTTGGCGTCTTCAAAACCGGCGCGAAAGGTGACAATTGTTTCCGAGCAGTCTAAGGCGATATCGAGGAGCTTCCGTTCTTGTCCGCTCAGTTGGGAGAGCGACTGCGCCGCCAAGGTGAGTGATGCTCCGTAGCCGCGCATCTCCGCCATCATTGCCGCCAAGTCCGGGGTAATGAATCTTGATGCTTCGTCGCAGATGACCGCCACGTGCGGCTCGGTCTGTCCGCGTAGTTCTAAGGCCATCATCAAGTCGGCTAGTAACAGCGTGCCTAAGAGCGTTCCGGCGCGACGACTCAGATACGGGGACGCGCCCAAGTTCACCAGCACAATACATGGATATTTCAAGAGCCATGAGAAAGAGAAAACAGAGTGAGCTTGAGAGAACATCGCTCGGAGTGCCGGGGCGCTCAGCAGGCGGCGCAAGCGGTTGAACACACTCTCTGTGAGTTCAGCTTGTCTTGCCGGGCGCTGTTGTTGGTAGTAATCCCATTCTTTCTGCAAGAGTTGGTCGCCGTCAATCTGGGGAACATCGCCTTGCGCGGCTAAAAGATCCAAGGCTTTGATTAGCGGTTGATTCTGGCTAATGAGTGTTGAGAGCACATTCAACAGCCACCGCTCGTGCTGGGGCTTTGCTTCTGGGTTAAGAAAGTCCCCACAGGCTTTGTTAATGGCGTCGAGCAAATATTCCGCGTGCGTGGCAACGGGAAGCCCGATCTGCGCCGTGGGGTTCCATGCCAAGGTGTAGTGCGTGTCGCTGGGATCAATGACAATCAGTTCACTCTCTAAGTGCTGGTCCCAAGCGTCAGCCAAGGTTAATTGAAAGAGCGAGTTCGGCTTGGTGCCGTGCGGATCCAAAATAATGAGCGTGTGTCCAGCGTCGAGATGAAGCTTGCCAAGTAAGCTCAAGAATCTCGTCTTGCCGGTTCCGGGCGACCCCAAACAAAAGAGATGGCGGCGGAGGGCCTGCGTTGCAAGCCCTACCGCCGCCTTGGTCTGCTCTAAATGGCCCAATGCTGTCTGCGCCTGCTCCAACGAGATGTCAGGCCATCGAAGTCGCTGCTCGATATCCGCCCAACTATTATCGCTCATTGCGGTTCGGTGCAGGCAGCCGATTTACGTCCAGTCCGGCCAGCAGCCCGCGACGCCGCGAGCCAGTGCCAAGTCCGTAATGCTCAATGAGCCGCTTCCGCAAGACAAGTAGCTCTGCTTTCTGTAGCTCTCGCCGTCGACGATCACGATGCTTTCCATCTTTGGCTGAATAGTATCTGGCGGACTTTAACGCAAAGAGCGGCTGGCAGATTGTCTCCAGCTCTCCGGCTTCTTGTAGGAAGCGCACCTTTTCCGAATCGCCCAAGACTTCGCGCATCTTATCAACGATGTCGCCCTCTTCATTGAGCAACTGCTTCCAATTACGCCGCCCGTAAGCTCGGAGAGCTTTGGGGTTCATCTGGAGGGCGCGACTAACAGCGATATCTACCAGCGCAGTGCGCTTGATCTCGCGGCGGCGCTGATCGGTCACAATGAACTCATCAGCGTTGACGTTCAGTTTGTATGCAACAATTTTGATCACCGGCCATAGGGCGAGTGCGGCCACGCCAGCAAGTAGCACGAGCCAGATAGGATCAAGATAGAAATTCATCACTCTCATCTCCTTCACTTTTTGCCCGTTGGCAAAGCCATCTGCTCCGCCAACGCGCTCAAGACCAAAGCGCGTTCATTAGGCAACTCAAGAGCACGCGCCAAAGACGTAACCGCATCATGAGCCAGACAATAAATCTCACCAGTCTCTAAATATCGTTTGAGGTTAGTTGCTGTACGTGGCACTTCGCGAGCACAACTGACGCAGTAAAGATTTCTACTCTTTAACAGCTTGTCAATGTGCTCAAAAGTTAAATAGGTGTGCCAAGGCGCACGGCCCCTCTCTCGACACTCCTGCCACTCGGCGGTGTGGATAGGGCAGAGAACAAAACCGTAAGTCGTAAAGGCAAGCATGTTGTTTAGATCGGTTGGGACCGAGCGTGAGCAACGCTCCTGCCCGGCTGTCCCGCGCCAATCGCACGTGAGTTGAAGATCGTCAACGAGCTGCAATCTGAAGCTTATAGAATGGGCCATAAAAAATCCTCCTTTAGCGATTGTTCCATCTTCTCGTAAACACCCCCGGTGTTTAGAAGAAGTTCGATGTGGGGAATTTTGTCAAGTCGCTTCACTCGTTCTTGATCTTGTTGAGCAAGAAAATCAAAGAGTGCTCGACCAGATAGAGACAGCTCTGCGAATCTATCCCAGAACGAATCATTAAATTTCATAACTCTCTCTCCTACAAAAGTCCTCGGCGGCGAAAGATCGCAAAGTGTTTTTCACACAAGACTTTCCGACCGTTTGAATTTGCATAGTAACGTCGGGCCTCGGGATGCCGAGAAAAGTCCACACGATTTGCGCACCGCCGACCAGTGAAACGATCAACGTGGGTGCACTGCGCGGAGCCTACGATCTGGTTTATGATCTGAGTGGTCGCTGAGTCGCAGACTCGTCGCCTGTGAGGGCGAACGTAGATGTAGGGCATGAGCTGTTTCCTCCTTCGCGTCTGTGCAGACGCAACTCCTTAATGCTGAACCGAAGCCGCCAATGTCCATCGGGGGGCCGCCGAGACGCTGATCCGTTTTGGAGAAGTCACGTCCTTGACACGCCGGATGCGATAGATTAAAATAAATTAAGGCGCTGAGAAGGGCTCGGTCTGTGTACCGGGGGGTACTCGTCGGGTTCATTTCGGTGCCTCACTCTTTTATATCAAATGCCTTCTGTATTCGCTCTTGTTTTGGTTTCTTTATGTACAGGCAAACGTCGATACAAATTCCGATTGTTTGAATGCGTCAACCACTCTTTGATTGGGTTGAGCTTATAAGTGTTAAGACGTCCTTGTTGCTGATATCCAACAATTTGAATGATGTTTAACTGTTTTGCCCTCTGTAAATAATGAATGATTGTTCTCCTGCTTAAGTTGCAAGCCGTGGCAATTTCATCCATTTTAAGCTTAATACCCCGGCTAATAAAGTCATCGCTGGCTCCGTTGATAGAGCTTTCGCTAGCTTCAAAAGCTTTAATTGCAAGGAAAGTGATCATAGTTTTAAGACCAGAAGTTAGTTTTTCATCATCTACCGCAAAGGTTGTATTCAAATATTGAACAACCATGTCAGCTTTGTCTGTTCTGCTTCTAGTCATAGCCACCTCCCCGTTTAGGAGAAGATCATCATTAGTGGCGCACCCGCCGGTATCACCTCCTTTCAGTAAGCAATTCAAAGAGAACGATGCAAGCGTATCCGTATCTGATGTTGTTGTGAAGCCGAAAATCAAGAAGATCAACAAAAGGAGTGTTCGTGTCTTGATGGTCTGTCGTCGTGTCTGTTTTAGGGCTTGCATAGTTCTCGATGCATTTTAGGAGATGACGAATGACTGTGCAAGATGTGATTTTTTTTCACAGCGAATCCACATGAGGGAGTACGGTCTTCTATGCCGCGATATCACTATCGCTTGCATGGTTCTCAACCAAAGAGATCGTACTCCTCTGTCATCATCAGCTCCGATAATAATTATCGGGGCTGTGTTGTCTCTTGAAAACTGTTTAGTCCATGCTACGCTGAGGGCATAATCTTTAACCCACTTACCCATGCCTGAAACTCAAACTACATCCAACGGCCAACTCGTCCGTGAATTTCGCTCCGGGCAAGTGCGCTTGAGCGTCTGGGAAAATGTAGGAGCGAATGGAAAATATCACAACTATAAGCTGGTGCGCTTATACACAAGTCTTTCACGGAGTCAAGATGGCCTCCGGCTCTAACTTGGGGATGGAGGCAGGGGAGAGAGTCTGGATGCCCCAGAGAAGTAACCTCCCCAGAGTAGCGAGCCACCCTCTCACCTCCGAAGCCAGCGAGATCAAGCTCCATCCCCACTCTTGCCGAACCTCTCCCCAGCGCGGCTGCTCTCCCAGCAATTGCTTGCCCCAGCGGGTCAGCCCCGCCAGCACATAGGCCAACAGCACCAACTCCACCCACCGGGGGAGACTCTGCTCGCCCCGGCAGCGGCAGTCTCCCAACCCGAACTGCTCCTTGAGCAGCTTGAACATCACCTCAATACCCCAGCGGCGCTTCAGGTGCCGCAGGATTTGCTGTCTGCTCAGCGACAGCTCGGTCGAGATCACCGTGCGGCGTCCCTTGCCCCGTCCGCGATGGACGATCCTCACCGGGATCTCCAGTCCTTGCAGGAAGGCCACCGTCTCCTCCGGCACGTCCCAGGCCCGCCGCCCATCGGCCAGCCTCCGGTTCTTCTTCAACAGGCCCACCACCGTAAAGCCCCGCCGGTGAGCTGCCCGGATCACCTCAGTACAGCAGTAGACGCTATCTGCCAGCACGATCACTCGCCCAGGCACTGGCGGCTCGAAGGAGCGGATCAGCTCGCAGGCCAGCTCGGTGCGCTTCTGGAAGTCCTCTTCCTCCACGAAGCGCTCGTTCACATACCCGCGCCAGTCCCAGGGCACGACCAGCGAGCCGACTCGCACCGCAGCAAAGACCCAATCCCAGCCGTGCACCACCCGATCCTCACTGGGTGAGAAATGAAAACCCAGCGCCGGAAGCTTCTTTCCTCGCTTGGGCACTACGGTGTCATCGAGGATCAGGTAGAGGAAGTGAGGTCTGCCCCGTCGTTTCTGGCGGAGTCTCTTCAGGGCTTGAGTGATCAGAGAACGACGGACAGCCCTTAGCTCCTCTAGGGGCCACTGGTAGACGTTCAGCGTGCGCGAGAGCGTGGGCAGGCTCTCCTGGGAGCAGAGGGCGGTGAGCGTCTTGGCCTCTCTCAGCAGCATCAAGCCCACCAGCATTGACAGCACGTGCTTCCAGACGTAGGATGGGAAGTGGTTCTGGAGTCGTTCCAGGATCGGCATGGTATCCTCCTTCGTTCTTAGGACTGAAGGCTAGGATACCATGCTTTTGCCCTCATGAAAGACTTGTGTTATACAAAGACGACACGGGAAAATGGCAACGAACTGAGTCGCTCAAGTCCAGCGATCTCCTCGATATTGCTGCCGTCTGCCAGCTCGCGCATTTTGAATACGGCGTACAAAAAGAGCTACCTGTCGTCAAAATCTGAACATGCCCAAGACCATCATCTGCCAAGGGTGCGACGCCGAACTCATAACCGAAGAAAATCCTGATGAGAAAGCTCGCGGCCCTCGGCTGTGCCGCAGTTGCCGGTCTGACGGTGAGCTACACGGCGCACGACGACGCGGCGCTCTCAGGTTGTGCGCCAATTGCGATCTCCCCTTGGATGTAGAAGACATCTTAGCTGGTCGTCGCATCTGTCTCGCCTGCCGCTCGGATCGCGAGCGGTTCAACCGGCGCTGGAAGCGCAAGTTTCCCCGCTGTGGTGAGTGCGGTCGGATATTAAAACGCGGCTTCTGCTCGCGCTGCTATTGGAAGCATCATAAGCGATCTCGGAAATATGAACCGATGGATCCGGGACTGAAAGCATTAAAATATAAAAACAGAAAAAGCACGGCTTCATAGAGCTGGGCTTTTTGTCTTTGAAGAAATATCGGGCGCGGACTATCGCGCCCTAGAAAGCAGGCCTCAAGCCTGCATCCGCTTTAATCAATCCCCCCCACGGCGCACGGCGCCAATCTGCCCGAAAAACGCAAGCCTTCAGGCGCGGCGTTTTTCGCTTGGCAGATTGAGGCGCCCGTGCTAAAAGAAATCGGTGAGACTATGGCGACGCCCTTGTGCGTCGCCATAGTTGAAGTCTGGGGTGCGGGCGCAGCGAAAGCACCCCAGACCGTGCCGACCCCGAAACCGAGCCGCTTTGTCGGGCGGTTTCGGGGGCAATCCCGCTCAAGCGGGATTGAGGCACGCCGTAGACGCGGTGACCAATGGCGGGCTTTTAGGGCCCCGCCATTGGGCAACGGGAAGCGTTAGCTTCCCGTAGCGTCGGAGCCCCCCTGCGTCTGGGGTGCCCGTGTCTGGAGACTTCCAGCACGGGGAGACGCAGGGGGGCGGTTTCTTTTAGCACGGGCGCGAGCGAGCAGGGAAAAAGGGGAACGGGCGCGAAGTTTAGTGCGCCCGTTGTATACGCCGAAGGCGGATACGGCATCCGATAGGATGCCTAACACCCTTTTTGCTGCGCCGCGTAGCGTCCCGTGCGACGTGGGGGGAAGAGAAAGAGAGTGAACGACCTCCCTTTAGGGGGTCGAGAGAGAGAAAACCGAAGGTGGGTTTTCTCTCTGGGGGGAGTATTGCTGTCAAGGTTGTGTGTCAAACCTTGACAAGAAAAATAGTGGGAGTATAATGGAGGTGAAATCAGCGATTGAATACTTTCCTGTATGGGATTGGTGCTCGTCGCAAGATGAGATAGGTCGCTCCCCCCTAACCCTTTGGGCCACGGGGGTTTTTCATTTTAGAGCTGTGTCATCACGCCTGATTGAATAGCTTGTTGGTAAAGGTTGCCTGCGTAAGATTTTCCTTCGAGATAATCGCGCACAAAACCGGCCATAGCATCAGCTAGTCGAATAAATTCGTCGCTACGATGAGGTATGCCGCGCACTTTCTCGACTCGTACCCCTCTGCGCCTCAGCCGCGTGCCGATAATTTTACCCTCACGTTTACCAAGGCTATCAATGACCACGGTTACTTTGTAGTTAAAGATGGCTTGCTTAGCGATCCCTTGGACAATCGCCTCAAGGGTACAATTAAGATACTCGGTAGTGTGGGAAAAGGAGCGATAGAAGATCCGCCCTTGAAAAAGTTTTGTTTGTAAAACTTCTTGCAGATAAATCTTCTTCTGCTCTAAAGTTGTGTTTGTCCATTTCTTAATAATCTTTCCAGATCGTCGCTCACAATCTGCCAGCACTCTTCTCAAAGTCTCGCGCTCGTCTCCGGTGATCACAAGAGCAACTAAAAACAAAGCACCTTTGGTGTCTTGGCCGGTTTCGTCAACGTAACAGTAGAGCTTGTGCATAAAGAGAAAGCGCGCTGCCGTTAGCAGTACCCCTTCCGCCAATAGCCCCACCTGCTGGAGCCTGACGCGGAAGGACTATCTAAAGGACTTACGCGCGTTCAATAAAAATTGTAAGAATAATTTTCCAAAAAGACAAATATCAAGCCTCCCTGATAAGCTGCTTGAGGTCTTTACCCTTCTCAGCTAGGTATCGCTTGAGCAAGTCGGTGAAAAAGGCGCTGCGGGATTTTCTGATGCGGCCTTGGTGGTATTCGTAGAAAGCCTCAGAAAGAAACTCTCTGACCTTATCCCCGTTGAGCTTACCGCGAAGGATCAGCTTGGCTAATGCCTCGTAATAGGGCATATTCTTGGTCTTATAGACGCTCTGCTGGGGAGTTGAGGCTTCCAGCTTCTGGCATAACTCCTCGACCCAGAAACGAATCTCCGGTCCCTCTAATGCGAGCTGCGGCTGGTTGATGGTCGTGAGCCGTCGCTGCCTTGACTCAAAGCGTCGCAATCTCTCTTTGGCCTGTGCGATCTCGGCACGAGCTCTGGGGCCGGGATAGTATTGGATGAACCAGGGCTTTTTGTAGCTGGTGCCCTCCCACTCCACACGGGATAAAAAGTGGGTGCGCTCCAAAACATCGTGGGCGCGATCCAACACCTGCTTGGCTTTGGAGAAATACTCTTGAGGCACAATGGGGAGGCGGCGGCAATAATCTAAGTATTCTTCGCTGGTATATCTACTATCCTTGAGCCCGAAGAACTTGGGGGCTTGCAACTCGTAGATGCGCTTGGCTAAGGGAGGCAGCTCCATGTAGTAGCCGTAGTCTAAAGACTGTCTATAAAAGGCTAGTAAGTTGAGATAGAAAGGCGGATTAAAAAAAAGGTAGGTTGATTCAGCGGTGCCTCCGCTTGGAAGTTTTTTGCCCTTCCAGTACACTGACCAAAGTGTAAATGCGCTACCACTCCAATACTGGTTTTTATCTTTAAGATAAAAACTGTTCGTCTTAAATCCTGTGAATGCCCAGCGTTCAAGCGAAGTTTTGATTGCTCGAATATTGGGACCATAAGGCGCTATACTCATAAGCTCACACATTCGTCGTAACGAAGGTAACACAAAGGGATTTGATGGTGGAAAGTTTCTATCAGTAACCAGCTTTTGAACAGTAATCAGAACATCTTTGTCAAAGGCACCGGGGTAGCCGAGTTCTATATCTGGCTTAAGCACCCATCTGCGGAGTTGCCCGTCATCGCCAGTGTATTCGTAGCTTAAAGTGTTGCCAGTTGCAGCGCTTTGTTTTAATAGTTCTTGGAAGTCGGTGCGGGAAAGAATCGCCAAGGGGAAGCGCATCAGGTTGCGTTCACACCACACAGGGCCTTGGCGGTAGATAAGCTCGGTGGTTCTCTCGTTAAAAAGAGGCAGGGTCATGGATGGGATTATAGCACGGGTTTAAGATTTTGGTCAAATTTTTGAAGCGTTGAAACCGGCGGCAGCCGTTCTTCAACGTTATATATACTCCAACGTTATACTCCATAAATGAGATTTGTTGAATTGGTGCGAGTTTTCAGCGAAAAATTTCACTGTAACTACGCACCCTTTTCACTGTAACTACGCGCTATTATCCACCTGTTTTCACTATAACTACGCACCCCAATTCTTAGCGGGCAATGGAGATCGCAACCAAAAAAATTACCAGCGCAACACCCAACACAAAATACAAAATATAATAGAGTGGCCTGGCCCTTCGCTGTCTCTTCAGTTGTTCCTCCAATGCTCGTTTTTGTGATTCGGATTCGGTGAGCTGAGTCTTGAGACGCTCAGACTCTAATTCTTTTTCTTCGGTTGCCGATTTCAACATCTTCACTTCGTTCTCTTGCGCTTCCAGCTTGCCCTGCAAATATGCCATTCGCGCTACGGCTGTCTCCTTCTCTCTTTGTACGTCTTCAAGCCGATCAAGAAAATCCTCCAAGCGGATGACAGAGCCTTGGACGCTATCTATGGGTTTGTCTACACCTGCCTGTCCACCGTTGACAGACCCTTTGTCATCCCCCTTAGACAGTGTCAACACCTGCTTACGTTTCAGCCTGATTTCTGGGCCAAACTTGCCTTGGACAGTGACGCGCTCTAATTTACCGTCTTTGATCCAACGGCGCACCGTCCGCGTTGACACCCGGAGGATGTCAGAGGCTTCTTCAATAGATAGAAATTGGTTTTCTTGAGAGTCTGTCATATGGTTGTCTATGGCTGTTAGGGGCTGACAGTCGTGTCAATGGCTTGTCCTATCATAAGTTTAGCACCATCTTTTTCTCTGTCAATATCTAGCGTTTCAAGTTTTTGAAATCTCGGTTGCAGATGTCCGTGTAAAGTTGCGCAAGCGTCGCTGACAGCGGGATCGGCGCACTATATCCTAAGAGCGGCGGTGATTGACACATGTTGACAATAGCTCAAATTGCCGAACGCTACGGTCTTACCGAACGCCAAATCCGATGGCGACTGACACAGCTTAACAGCCTTCTCCACCATCACGTCTTTAATGGTGTCAATGGGCGGGTGACGCTTGACGACTGTGGTCTTGCGATTATAGACCGGCTCATTCAGTTGGAGCGGGATGGCTTAGGGCTGTCAACGGCTGTCAATCGGCTTGCTGGAGAAATCGGACAAACACCGATAGCAACAGCTGTCAACCCCAGCGTCAATGGAGCGTTAGCTAGTGTCAACGGGTCGGTTGATTTGTGGGAGCGACTAGTCTCTGAGAAGGATGCTCGGATCGCTGATCTTCAAGCCGAGCGCGACCGGCTCTTAAAGCTCCTTGAAGATCTCCAAGCTCGAATCCCCGCCCTCCCAGCACCATTAGAATCCCGCCGGTTGTCGTGGTGGGGGAGGTTGTGGGGGAGGTAGGGATTGTCGCACAAAAGTAGTTGGGTGACATATTGCTGATTCTGTTGGTGGTTTTTTGCTATAGACTTTTGGGTAGGGGTTGTGGTATAATTTTAATTAAGAGACTGAAAGTGTTATCAAAGGAGTTGGTTTAAATGCTCCGAAGAATATCGTTTGTTCAGACCTTTACATTTTTAGTGACTATTACTTTTTTGAGTCTTATTGTTAGTGGATGTGCTTCACAACTTAGTTCAACAATGCCACTTGGTGGACAAGAAATATCAATTGTATTTAATGATCAATCTCTGTCTTCCGAAGGACGCCTCCAACCGCAATTCCCACCATTAGTTGTCGTAGCAGGATATGTTCTCGCCGCAGCAACCGGAATAGAGTTTGGATGGAATTGCGCGGGTCCAGTTGTTAATGGAATAATTAATGATAATGGTAATATCTCGGAAAGTACATGGTGGGCTTGTATAGAATCGGGCGCTACGGCTGGAGCTGGAAAAATTGCCGGGAAATTAATTTTGCCTAACGTAAAAGCTGTTGCACTCAGACAAGCCATTAAAGATCAAGTAGGTCGAAGGCTGACCTGGGAGCAACTGAGAAGAAACATTAATAAATCTACTAAACCGATAATCGCTAATATCGCTGGCGATTTACTTATGAACGGTTTCCGATTCATTGCGGATGGTATAACATCTGCTCTTAACCAACTTGGAATTCCGAACAAGCCCGGCCTGTCGCCTCAAATAGGAACAATTACTGCTCAAAGCAAATCGTTCAAGCTGGGTGTATTTAGTCGAGAAATAGCTTACTTTAATGATGCTGATGGTGACATTGTTGGGATTCAAATTAATGAGTTCTCGTCTTCAGGGTGGCGAATGATTTTTGGTTTATCAACAGAAAAACTACTATACGAATCTAATGGCAGTATCGGGTTAAATATACAATGCCAGACAACTGGAACTAAAAAGATGAGAATTATTTTAACTGATCTAGGAGGGAGAACTGGAGCAAAAGAGTTTAGCTATAATTGCATTAAATAACACTCAGATATTTTCAAAGAGATAAAAATAATAACCTGAGACCACTGAAAAACCCTATCATTTCTGACCCGATCCGAAATCCAGTAACTAAAATCTGGCTTATTTACTGGATTCCCGCTTTCGCAGGGATGCCGCAAAAAGACTTTTTCAAGGGTCTCAATATATACATGTTTTACTATTTAGTTATCATCACCATAATAATTTCGTTGCTCCCATTATTTTTTATTCAATTACGCTCCGGAATATATGCTTGGGTATTTGGCCCAACAATGATAATTGGCTGGATGATAATTATAATCCGTAACTCTCTCTTACAAAGCAAAGAGATAGAAAGTGAACTTAAAAAATCAGGGTGGGAAAAGCTTCCCTTTGTATGGCAGGTTCTCTTCACCGTTATACTTAGTGCTACTATCCTAATAACATGGATTTTTCTTCATGGTACAGGAACAGCTTTATTTTTTTTACCGATAGTATTTTCTATAAGTGCCTTAGTTATAAAGAAATATGTACATAAACTCTCTCAAAAACAAAAACAAGGCTTGTAGCACTTCGTTCACACAATCTTCCCGCTGGCAAAGACTTTGCGGTGCATGGCGTCGCGGGTTTGGCTGGTCAGGTGGGCGTAGGTCATGGTGGAGCTGATGTGGGCGTGGCCTAACCAGTCTTTGACTGCAAGGAGATCGGCTCCGGCATCAAGCATGTGAACAGCAATGGAGTGTTTCAAGGTGTGGAAGTGGCGTTTGTTTTGGGGGAGTTCGGCTTTTTCTCCATAGCGTTTCATCAGGTAGTCTAATGTGGCTCGATGGATGGGGGTGTTTTGTCTGGAGAGAAAGAGGGTTGGAGTTTGGTCTTTTCTGGTTTTGAGGTAGCGTTTGATCAGGGTGAGTTCGTCGGGTTTCATCAAGTGTTCTCCGGGCAGGGAGCCTTTTTTTCTAGTGATGCGAATTCTGGAGCGGTGAAAGTCTATGTCTGAGATTTGCAGTTCGCCTATTTCGCTGGCTCTGAGGCCATGACGATAGGCAAGGAGGATGATCGCTTTGTCTCTGGGGGTGGGGATGGTTTTTAAGAGTTGGCGGAGTTCGTCTTGGGTGAGGTATTTGATGGTGTGTTTGGTTTTGCGCATAAGTGTCTATGCCCACTCAGTAGGATAAAGACGCTCGAAAGTTTGGGCGTGATAATAAAAAGTTCTCCATGAGCCACTACTCTTACTAGAGAGTCCGATAACGGGAATATCTCGGTAACTACGTGCAGCAGCAATCTTGAGGCGCTTACGATCATTAGGAGATGGTAATCGTTGTTTGCTGGTGATAGATGATTTCACCTGAACTTTCCAAATAGCTCGATTAGGCCATGTAACTCTAATATCAGCGATCCCACGGCTCCCTAATGAGACGCGAGCTTCTTTAGCTCCACAATTAAGTAAATAGCGAGCACTAGCATCTTCCCGTTCGTAGCCGGCGCGAATCCTTTTGGATTTTTGGTAGGACTCAACCAACTCTTTGGCAACCCAAAACCCTGCCGCAAGCAGAATGTACTGGACCAAAATGATCAGCCTCGCTTCTTTGACAGAATTGGTATAGTGTCAAGGAGTGTAGCAGGAGGGAGGGAGAAAAGCAAGAGGGGATCGGGAGGGGGGTTTCTGGCGACGGTGAGGGTAATGTCAAGGTGGGGGATTATCTATAATATAGAAAGTTCTTGGACGGAGGTTGTGCGAAAAGTTTTAATGGTGAAAAGTTGTGGCTTATTGGATAGTAAGGTTCGGATTGGCTTCAAAAATAGCGGTTTTACCCAAAACCCTTTATCCAGGACTGTTGTGAGAGAAAAGAAAAGAGCGCCGTTAGCAAAGTGAATATACTTGCTTCGGCGCCCATAATGACACGGAAATGTCTGCGACCTTCCGTGTCCTGTGCTGGGTTGTATTCCCACCGGGCCTTGAAGATGCCAAACGTTACCCCGTGAGCAAAAGCAACCACGGCGTTATAACCAGCTATGATCGCTAAAATCTCGCTCACGCTTGTCATGTCGGCTTCCCTCCTTCTTTAGTAAACACAAAAAGTGTTTGCAAAAAGAGAAGCAAGATCAGCCAGTACATGAGAGCTGGAATCTCTTGCCAATCACGAGCTGCCCACTCAGGTAAGACCGAGAAGAGCAACATAACAAGTCCTACTAAATTGGCAATAGCCACTAGAAAATACAAAACAGCTTTTCTAGAATGATCCAACCAACTCATAATGCCTCCTCTCAACAGCTTCTTAACTTCTTCTCGCGTTAGATCGTCAAACCGCAAACCACGATCTTTCGCCTTGTTACACGCTCGTTGGACTTCCTTCTCCGGTAAGAGTAGAAACTGACGCTCTGGGTTTTGAGATAACTGCACAGTAAAGCTATGCCCGTTGTAACTACCGATGCCGGTACTAATCCAGTTGTCAAACTTCTCAATGAGGCTGAGAATCTCGTTAGATGGAATTGGTTTAGGAGGTTCGTCGTAGCCAACCATTGGAGGGTGATATTCTTGACGCACACCCATCGTTTCATCGGCTATACAAAAGTGCTGTTCGGTTGATCGCCGATTACGAAAGTAAGACTGCAACTTCTTTTGTTGGGCTTTTTCTAGTATAGCTGAACGATAGCCGCTCCCTAAGCAAACAGAGAGAATGGGCCCAGCAATGATTTGGACTCGGACACCACGCTTGTAAGCCCTCTCCAAGGCTGCTTCTACGTCTGGCCGGTTATAGACGTTGCAGTTAGCTTCACCACTAAAAATACGAAGACTATGGTTAGCTGCGTCAATATGCTTAACCAGCTCTGAGATTACCTCTGCTTCGTGGGTCTTCGGCAACTCAGTCATCCTGTCCTCCTTTCAGGATCCGTAGCTTTGCACCCTCCTGTTGCCAAGAGTTCGCCTTTTTGGGATACCATTTAGCCTCCTGCTGTTAAAGAACACTGTTCCTATCTGAATAATCTTAACATACCCATTCTCGGATTGCAAGATTTCACCTTTCAGAACCGGAAAAACAAAAAAAGCCCGTCCGGGCACAAGGCCCGGCGAGCTTCAGGGCGACGACGCCGACCAACCTACTTAATCAACCGCTCTTCCGTCGTTAAGTAGGCAGTTTACTCCGTCCTAAAAGCCAAAACATCAACAATGCCGCTTAGACTTCGCAATATTATATTGTACAAGACAGACCCTTGTCAAATCAAAATTGTAACACTCATTACCCTACAACGCCCCTTACCCCCGATTAGCCGACCTGCAAAGTGTTCACTTTGCGCCCACTTTGCAAGCCGGGAATATCATTAGATTTTTGAACATCGTTATCGCTTCCTTGGCAACGCCCTGGCTTCTAGCTGGGGTGCTTGCTTTATGAAAAGAAAATCCCCCAACCGCTGATGCAGTCGGGGGCTCACCTGTTGGGGTGGTGAGAAGCATTGGAAAGAACCTGATCACGGGGCAGATTTTCATCAACGACAAATGTGGTCATTTTTTTTAGGCCACCACTTTAATCTCTTCTTGGGCTAATGTCTTGGCGGCGTAATCCAGGGCGGCCAAGATGTCCTCTTTGGAAAGTTCGTACTGCCTCATGACCTCTTCATACGTCATGCCGCCTGCTAGTTGTCCGATCACCAGTTCCACTGGGACGCGCGTGCCTTTAATCACAGGCTTACCAAAAGCAACCCTGTCATCTACTGTAATTCGGGGCGCGATCTCTTTCATCGTCCACCTCCAAGGATGTTGATGTGTTTGATCTTTCATACGTTTTTCAGTGTAGCATAACGATTTACCCTGTCAAGGTTTTCTAGACCATCTCGTGACAGAGGCAAGGGCACCTTCCCGAAAGGCCGTGCTCGCTATCTAGCTCTTGGCCGCACTGCTGACAGACCATCTCTGAGACGCACTCCTCTAAAGCAAGCTGTTTGGCTGCTTCGATCTCTTCGGGATTGTGCCAGTCTGCCAGTTGACCGTCGTCGCTCAAGATGAAGCCGCAGTTTTGACACTCGATGCTGAGGATGTTTGGATCCGTGCCGCGCCAGCGCAGCTGAGGGTTATCGCAGCAGGATAGAGAGTGTTTCATAAGCGCCTCCTCTGGTTTTCTTTTGGGGCGATCAGTTCTGAGATAGTCATCGCTCTCAATACTCCTTGGGGAGCAAGAGCGTGGTCACCGAGCGGTCGGCTTCGGTAATTACCCACAACTGCACTCCCTTGTTAGTGCGATAGGCGCTCAGCAAACGGAAGCCGTGTTGCAAAGAGAACTCGTTCTCTTGGCGATCTTGCGGGTCAAGCTCGCCCCAGTCGCCGCGTTGGTGTCTGCTGAGAAACTCTTTCGGTCTTTGCTGAGCCTCTTCCAGAGCCTGCAACGCTCCAGGTGTCGCCGCGATCTTGCCAAGGCTGAACTTGGTCATAGCTAGTCTCCTCTACTGGGCCACACTATGACAAGGACAGTCGCAGTGAGTAGGGGGTTCTTCTAAACGGCGCTCGCAAACGAAACAGAGGCCCTCTTGAAGGCACAGCTCCGTGATCTCTGCTTGGCTGGCTTCGGCGTCGTCCAGAGGCTCTAAAGGCAAGGGAAGCTGGTTGATGGGAATGGCGGGCAGCTTCTTGACCACCAGCTCGCCTTGCTGCTCCTCCAGACGGTAGCCGCCGATGGTAATGGGGCCACGCTCTTGTACCAGGTGCAACAGTTGAGCTTGCAAAAAGGGCACGGTTTGAGAGAGTTCCTGCCGATATGTGAAAGAACGGATGACCCGTTTGGTTTGGGTGGGGGTCATAGGGTGTCACCTCCCGCTGAGCGGAGGAGATCCCCAGCGGGAAGTGACGAGCCAAAGATTAACAGGAGCATTATACCACAGCAGGGGTGATCTTGAAAAGACCCGATGGAGCTTGACGGGTGGCGCGGTAGAGAAGCAGTCTTTCCCTAAAATATTCTTCGTGCTACAATACCTAGTGATCAACCGTGCCACACCTTTTGGGTGAGGTAGGATTTTTTTTCCGAGTCATCCCTCCGCTCGTGTGATCAAATCATTGTAGCTGGGAGAGCCAAGTCAAAGGACGCAGCTTGGCGGGCGTGTCTGGCTTCGGAGCGTTCCCGAAGCGTTCACGTTGTAGAGGGTGTAGAAATACGGTTGATTCAAAAAACTTGATTCGGTGTTTTTGAGCTGCCCCTCTCTTCTTTATTTTTATGACCACTTTTTAGATTCCGGGGAGGGGCAGCTCCCCGGATCAAGCTCGTGATCTTTAATTAGGGTGGTGTGGCTTGGCTTTTGACACACAAGCGGAAAAGGGCTTTGTTTTAGCAAAGCTCTTTTCCATTTTAGGGCTGGTTATCAGATTAAAGTTCGATGAGGCTGCTGGGAGAGTTATGTTTCGGGGAGTGCCAGATCGGATGAAGGATGGGGGTTGGATCCGTAGCACTCCACTGCTGGTGCGTGAAGAGAAACATGCCGGAGCCGCGCTGCTCGTCGTCGGCTTGATGGGCTAAGGCTCGTAAGTTTTGGGCTCGTGTGGGGTGGGGACAGACCGTGAGCACGCGAAAGCCCTCCAGCTTGAAGCGCGAGTGGCCCTTTGCTTTCCAGAATTGCCAATAACGTTTGTAGCGTTCTAACATCTTGGCTTCTCTGATGGTGGCGTTGTCCATTTCCAAGAGAAACCCTTTGGGTTCTTGAGCTGGACTCATCAGCACTATGAGGGCATCAGGGCGGATGGTGCCGTTGGCTCCCTGCTTGAATCGTTGGTGAATCTCCCGTCCTTGTTTCCAATGGACGAGTCGCCAGGCTTTTTGAGGGCGCAAGGCTGCTGTGAGGGCGGTGAAGAACTCGGAGATTTTTAAGGCATGGCGCAGGTAGGGGCCAGAGATCTGATCGCGCTTCATCACCCAGCGGAGGCGGTCTGGCTTCTCTCCAGTGGTCTGAGTTAGTGGTATGAGCGCTTTGGGAGCTATGGTGTAGATGAGGTGGTGG
>JBBIUX010000081.1:0-51205 GCA_037440025.1 Candidatus Fraserbacteria bacterium
CGTGCGCAGCCCCGTCTCCTGGAGCGCCTGGAGGAACTCCAGCGTGTCCCGCAGCGCGCTGATGATTCGCCCCGCCGCCTCGGCCAGCCGCCGCGCCGCATCCACCGCGTCCAGGTCCATGATCGCTGCCGAGTCGGCCAGGCTCGCGACCGCCTTCTCCAGCGCGAATTTCAGGTCGGCGATCGCCCGCTCTTCCGCCGCGCCGTACACCACCACCTGCTCGGTCAACGCCGTCAGCAGTTCCAGCCCATCCAGCATCGCCTGCGCCGTCGCCTGCGCCGCCTCGGCGAACGTCCGCGCCTCCCCCACCGCCTCGGCGTCCATGATCGCCGCCGAGTCGGCGAGTGATTGCACCGCGTGCTCCAGCATGAATTTGATCGCCGCCACCGATTCCGCCGCCTCGGTCGTGTACGCCAGCGGCGCGCTCCCCAGGCCGCGCAACAACTCCGCCCCGGACTGGAACACCCGCACGACATCGCCGGCCAGCGCGACGTACTCCCGCGCCGCTTCGTCCCCCTCGCCGAGCCGCTGCGCCGCCTCCTCGATGTAGCGCATCAATTCATCGAGCACCTCCACCGTGTCCCGCGCCGCCAGCGCCTGCTCCCGCAACGTCGGCGCGCTGATATCGGTCAGCCCTCCTGTCGTCTGTGCGCCAAATCCCTGCGATATTTCCCGCGCCGACATCGGTTGCATCCCCGATGGCCCCGGCCCCACCATGTCCGGCGGGACGAGCCCGTAAACCCCCTCATTGATCTGCCGTTGCAGTTCCAGGATGCGCAGCAGCTCCCGCTCCGCCGCCTCGGCCGCTACGTCGATTGCGATCAGCCACGGTTTGGAGAGGTACTCGATTTTCCGTGTCAGGTTCTCGATCGCCGCGATCAGACCATCTTCGTTGTTGATCGCTCCGGTGAGCGCATCGATCGATTGCCGCGCCGGCCCGTTGGGATCGAACTCATCCAGCCGTTTCCTGGCATCCGCCAGCGCCTGTTCATATGGGCCCAAATCGTTTTCCCCGCGCGCAATCGCCTCATTCAGCGCATCCTGCGCCAGGATCACGTCCGCTTTCGCCGCCGCGAACAACCCCTCGCTGATTGCTGCATCGTCAATGCCACCCTTGAGGCGCTCGGTCAGTTTGGGATAATCGCGTAGGAGGTCCTGCTCGTTCTCGGAGAGCTCGATCCCCTCTTCCTGCCGCTTCTGCAATGTCTGGTACGCGCGCTCAAGCGCCGATAGCGTCCCCTGGTACTCCGCGCTCTGCTGTGCGTACACCTGCATCCCACCAGTGAGCGTATCCTGGGCGACGGTGAGGTCGCGTTGGGCATTGGCGAGTTGGATCAGCGAACGTTCTGCCAGCGCACCCTTCACGGCGACGGCCGCCTCAAACAGGCTGAATTCGGTTGTACTCCGGTTCACTTCAGCCCGGTAATAACTCCACGCCTGTGAGGCACGGCCGATGGAGCTCGAGAACGTCATCAACGACCTGTCGAGGTCAAATAACGCTGAGGCGTGCTCCCTCGCAGCCTCGGCGTTGCGCTCCTGCTGGGCCGCCGCCAGGATGGCAGCGCCAGAGACGTTTTTCAGATGCTCGGAGAGAGGCGGGAGTTCGAGGTTCATGATCCCGAACTCGCTCGTCGCCAGGTTCCAGGCATCGGCATACGCCGCGATCTGCGCTGGGTTCGCGGTGCTGTTGATGGCCACGAGGACATCGTGGGTGAAATCGAGCGCCCGGTTGATGTTTTGGATGCCAACCGGGTTGAGTTTGTCGATATCCTTCGCCAGGTCGAGAATCCCGTAGCTGCCCTGCTCGACCTCTACCTCCACCACGACGCCCCCTGGCGTCGTTGGCGTCGGCAGCGTCCCCCGGTTATTCCCGCTTCCCAGCTGCGCGATCTGGCTGAAAATGCCCAACAGGTGCCCGCCGGCGGTCGCAATATTCCCCACCTGCGTCGCGATCGTTTGCGCCAGTGAGACCAGGCCCGGCCCGTCGTTGATGACGAACTGCCGCACCCCGTCGGCGAGCCCCTGCACGCTCTGTTTCCAGCGGTCGATGTTCTGCTCGAACTCCGCCGACCCCGTCGCCCCGATCAGCGCCTCGATGCCGTCGCTGACCAACGCGAACAGCGGCGCGGTCACCTCCTGCGCGCCCATGCGCAGCGTGTCCATCAACGTCGAGAGCCGCCCCTCGGCGGTGAGCGACAAATTGGCCACGGCATCCATGTCGAGGCCCATCTGTCCCAGCGCCCGCGAGACGATCTCCAGCGCCGGCACGCCCTCCTCTTTGAGTTGGTTGATGTAGACGCGGGGCAGGTTGAACCGCTCGATGATCGAGGTGAAATCGCCGCTCAGCGCCTCGCGCAATGCAAACGCAGCGCCGGCCAACCCCTCCATCGGGTTCGACGCAGCCAGGATCTGCGCCAGATCGATCAGTTCGTCCAGCGCTGCACCGGTGACTTTCGCCGCCGGCAACAACCCCGCGACGGCGTCGGCCATCTCCCCGAACGCGAATGGGCTCTTCGCAGCCTCCTCCTGGATCATGGCCAGGAGCCGCTCTGTTTCCGACCCGTCCTTGGTGAATGCCAGCAGCCGCGCGCGCGTGTTCTCCAGCCCCGTGTGCAGCCCCCACAGCCCTCCAGCCATGGAGCGCAACCCACCGAGCAGCGCCATGGTCCCTGCCTGGGCCACGCCGGCAGCGGAGCCGAACCCGATGATCTCCAGCGCGCCCGACCGGAAACGGCCTCCGGTCTGCGTTGCCGCGAGCCCCACCTGGTCGAGTTGCTGGGAAACCCGCGCGCCCGCCGCGCCGACCCTATTTAGATCGGCGACGACTTCCCGCAGCGCGCTGTCGGAGAGGTTCGATGCCCGGATGGTGATGGTGACTGTGTGGTTCTGACTCATGCTATGATCCCGCTCACCAACCAGCATCTACAACCGCGAAACGAGAGGGGAAACCGATGCGCTACCTGGTTCGTGCCCTCGTCATCTGGGGCGTCATCGCCTGTGGTGGTCAGGGAGATCTGTCCGAGCAGGCCTACGGCGAGCGGGTCCAGGAGTACATCGTCACCCTGGCGGACGCGATCGCCGAGATCCGCCGCCTGCTGACCGACGCCGAACAGCGGGTCGCGCTGCTCATGAACGACGCGTGGCGTGCCGATATGCGGGCCCAGTTCGATGTCGTGCGTGGCGCAGCGGACGAGGTCGCGGATATGCGTCCCCCGGAACGGTTGGCCGATGTGCACCGCGCGCTGGAACGTGCCAGCGAGTGCTACGCTGACGCCATCAATCTGTTGGAGGACGCGCTCGCGACGCCCCCGGTTGCCTCCGCGACGGTGATGAGCATGCTGCTCTCGTGCAACGATCTCATGCAGGACGCCATCCTCGAGATGCAGCATGCGCGCTAGTACAGCCGTGATCGCGAGGCCCAGCGCGTCATGCTGGTTCATTCTCCGCCACCCCGCTCACTACCGCCGTGGCCCGCTCCCTGCCGCGTGGCGACCATCTCGAACGTCTTCGCCGCGTTCGCCTGCGCCTGCCGCCAGTGCGCCAGGTACGTCTCCCCCTCGCGGGCCAGCGCCTCGACTGCCCAAATCCGCGCGATCCGCAGCCGCTGGTCGTCCTCCAACGCGTCCACCTCCGCCAGCGTCCAGCCGTAGTCCCGCATCAGCCGGCCGTCGAACAGGTCGCTATCCCACGTCTCCCAGCCGGCCGGCGGCGGTTCTCCCCTCAGCCGGCCATCGACGTACCATTGCTGGAACTGCTTCCGGCTTTTGGGTCAGCGAACAACGCCGGCGGATAGAGGATCTGCCCCACCAGCCGCGCCAGATCGACGAACGACAACTCCCAGGCGAGGTCCAGCCCCCGCTGCGGCAACTCATTCCCCGCCCAGTCGGTGATGTTGTGCGCTACCACCCGGTCGTCGAGGAACGTCGCCAGTTGCGCGATCGCCTCGATCTCCCGCGCGATCGGATCCTCGATCGTCGTCAGCCGCGTCAGCATCGCCTGGTGCCAAATGCGCTCCCGGTTCGTCCCCCCGCCGCGCACCTCCACCCAGTGCTCACCATGCTCGCCGAACGTGATCCGCCGGGTGCGCTTGCGCGCGTCCACCGGCGGCGTCCCTTCGACCCGCCCCGGCCGCTCCAACGTCACCTCCCAGACCCCCGGCTCGATCGTCGTCACCGCCTGCGGCGTTACCCGCCCAGCGCCGTCCATCAGTAGCCCTCATTCCTCATGCTGCTGGCTGGGGCGCGAACCTCACGCCTCAGCCAGCGCCGCGCTACGAGCGCACCCAGGTCGGCTGCGTCGCGAACACGATGTCGAACGTCGCCGAGATCATCCCGGTCAGGCTCCCCGCCTGTGGCGCGCCACCCGAGACGTACCCTGTCCAGTAGATGTAGTCCCCCGTCTGGGACCGATCGGGGTACCAGTAGAATTTGCCCAGCGCCCGCGCATCCCGCGCCGCCGCCAGCGCGCTCTCCGAGTGGTCGTAATGTTTCATCACCTGGCAGGTCGCCTGGATGATCGTCGGCCGCTGCGTCTGGAACACGTCCCCCCAGCTCGTGTCATCCGCGAACTGGGTCGACGTGTTCATCGTGAACCCCGTCCCCTCCGAGACGGGGGACGCCGAGCCGGTGCCGAAATAGAGGATCTGGTTGACCCCCGCAACTGGTCCGAGTGCCATCGATCGCCCTCCTGTTCAACCGTCTGGTCGAGGAGAGCGAGCGCGACGCCGCGGTGGCTCCTGCGTCGCCGGCGGGACCGTGGGACTTGGTGCGGCCGGCGACGCGCAATCTCATTGCCAATTATCGCATCTGGTGCCGTTTCTCGATCGCGCTGACGATCATCAGCAACGCCCGCCGGACGATCAGCCAGAACTCACGTTCGTCCATCGTCCCCCCAGCACCTGCCCCAACAACACCCCCATCCGCGCTGCCAGCGTGTGCGGTTGCACCCGCCGCCGCGCCTCGGCTGCCAGTTCCGCACGCTCCTCCGGCCGCGCCAGCCAGTAGCGCAGCACCCGTTCCAGGTCCGCGCTGCTGTCATGCCGATAGGTCGGGATGCTCTCGCCAAATAACTCCCCCAGCTCCCGCCGGCTGTCGTCACATACCTGAAACACCCCGGCCGCCGCCAGTTCGTACACGCGTGGGTTCAGACTCTCCGCCTCCCCCACCGCGATCGTCTCATCCAGCCCGTAATAGCGCACCCGCCGGTGGTGGTTGATGACGATCCGCGCCCCCGCGTAATACCGGTGCGCCTCGTCGTTATCCACGAACCCCCGCTCCGGGTCGAGCACCTCCTCAGCGATCGGCGCCTCCACGAACACCCCCCGGGCGCGGAAATCGATCCCCGTCCAGTCGACCCCGCGCAACAGCGTTTGCCGTTCCGGAAACGGCGAGCCGACGAAACACACGTCCGAGTGGTATTTTTCCGGCACGTCCTCTCGCCGCAACGGCCGGTGCCGCTCCGGGTCGAATCCATGCGGCAGGTATGCCACCCGTTCTGGGTGCGGATGGTGATACCGCTCGCGTACCTCCCGGAACCGCGCCACGCAGGTGCGCTCATTGGTGAACACCCAGTTAAACCCGGTCGCCAGCCGTGATTCCGTCTCCCACTGGTAGGGCGACTCGGTGCATAACAACGCCGTGCGCGTGTATTGCCCCACCAGCACCGCTCCGGCCATCGGGAACACGTACCCCGTCACCCAGAGCACCAGGTCCGGGTGAAACGCCAGCATGCGCGGGAACGCCGCGTAACTCGCCAGGTCGAGCACCCGCGCCGTCGCCTGCTCCGCCGGCAACCCCGCCGCGATCCATTGCTCCTCCAGCGGCAGTAATGCGTCGATGTACTCATGGTAGTGGAATGCGTACACCTCCGCGCCCGCTGCGCGCAGCCCGTTCACCACCCCATCGGCCACGTCTCGCGTCGAGAACCGATGGCCGGGGTAGACCACGAACACCCGTGGCGCTGTCCCCCGCCGCTGCGGAACCTCCTCCTCCGCGTGATCGAGGTAGAGCAAACGGGACGGCGCGCTCATCCCGCCGCCTCCGGTTTGCGCGCCAGCGCGTATACGTCGCCGCCGTCCGCCTCGCGCACCTCGTCTGGGTCGAGTCCGGCCTCCTCCAGCCAGCCGAGCAGCGTGCCTGCCCCGATCCCGGCGTAGAACTCGGCCCCCACCTGCCCGCCGTCCACCCCATGCGGCGCGCGCGCCGGCGACGCCGCCGTAACGATCAGCCACCCGCCTGGTCGCAGCAGCCGCGCCGCGTTGGCCACGATCTCCCGCGCCGCCGGCGCGTGCTCCAGCGTCTCGGTCGTCACCACAACGTCGCAATGCTCCGGCTCGCCCCAGGTCGCCGCGTCAGCGACGACATCCACGCCGGGTCCGGGACGCAGGTCTACCCCGGTGTACGCGCCGCAGCCGGCGAACAGGGGCCGCACCGACCCGTTCACGTCGTAGCTCCCCAGTTCCACCACCGCCAGCCCGCTGACGCCAATCTCACCCACCGCCCGCGCCACGAACTGGTAGGCCGCCGGATGCATCTCACACCACCCGTTCGTTGCGCAGCGTCACCGCGATCTCCGCCGTGTGCACCACCGCGCCCGTGCCCACCCCGGGGACGTCCAACTCGGCGAACGCGTTCTGGCGCAGCACTACCGGCACATGCGATTGGCGCGGCGAGAGCGCGGCCATGCAGGTCGCCAGCGCGGTCATCGTCTGCTCGATCAGCGCCGACCACACCCGGTCGGTCGCTCCGGCATCATGCGCCGACATATATCCCCGCACCACCCAGACCTCATCCCCGGCCATGCGCATCTGGCCCGTCGCCGTCACCCCGTCCGGCCGCCATTCCGCCGATTCCCAGGCTACCGACCAGCCGCGTATCTGTTTCTGCCCGCCGATCGTCGCGGTGAACGCCGCCTCCAACTGCGCGAACGTCTGCGCCGTGCGCCGGTAATCCTGCACGTTGCCGATATCGGCCACCGTCTCCAGCCGCGCCACGATCGCATCGCGCACCTGGGCATACGTCGCCATCAGAGCACCCGCCGCAACGTCGCCATCAGTTCGGCCACCCGCTCCCGCGCGCGTGGCGCGCGCTCACGGAACCCGCGCTCGAACATATGCGCGCCACGCGTCCCCCGCCGGCCGATCGCCCGCGCGATTAGGAATGCCACCGCGCGCCCCTCGCCCAGTTTGCGGTTCACCCACAGCTCGATCGGCCGGCGCGGCGGCATCCGGCCCGGCCGCCGCCCATGTTCCACCGAGACCACCTTGATCGGCACGTCGGTCGAGTAGACCCGCCCGACGACCAGCAGCCCGCTCCCGCTCACGTCGTGGGTGATCGACTGCCGCAGGTGCCCGGTCGCGCCGACTGGGGTGTGCGCGATCACCCCGCCCTCGATATCCACCGCCATCAGTTCCACCGTCCGGCGCAGCGCCGCGTTGACCTCGGCTGGGGCGCGCTGGAACGCCGCCACTACCCGCAGCGCGTCGAACTCCAACGTCAGGTCGCTCATGCCGTCCGCCCCCGGTGGGTCAGCCGCACCGCGCCGCTGCCGGCCACCGACGTGCTCCAGTCCAGCCGCACCGCCGCCGGCGCTTCGCCCCCGCGCACCCCCACCAGCTCGCGGTACTCCCGAAGGAGCGCTTCCGCCAGTTTTCGCGCTTGGTCGACCTTCGAGGATCGCTCCACGCTATCGATCGCCAGCGTCGCCTCCTGCTCATGCACGAACCGGGCCGCCAGCCGCGAGAACGCCCGCGCCGTACACAGCGCCAGGAACGCCTGCCGGTGCCAGGCCGGGACGGTCGTCGTCGTCGCCCCGTCCAGGTCCTCGACCGTATGCCGCGCGGTATACGACACCCGCACTGTCTCACCCGATGTGGGGGTGTGCCAGCGCAGCCGCAGCTTCGTCGTCGTGGGGGTGCGGTAGATGTGCCAGTCGGTTGGTTCGAGGTAGACCGGCTGGCGTTGGCCGGCCGGGTATTCGACGGCCGTGATCCGGCTGAACCCATCGACATACCCGGCCGGCAGCGCGAAATCGTAGGTCACCCCGTCCCCGGCGATATCCGCGACCAACACCCGCGGCGCATCGTCGTCGTACTGCTCCAGACCGTCGCGCACCGCCTGGTACAGGTCCCCCTCGGTCGCAGCATCGAGCAGTCCCGCCACGTCCTGTAGCCGCGAGCGCATCCGCTCGATCAGCGTGGCCAGGTCGTCCGCCATGGAACCTCCTCGCTGGGACTCAGCTAAACGCCACCGACGCCGCCGGCCCCGTCCCGGTCAGGTCGACGTACACCCCGGCGCTGAACACCACCCCGCAGGGGAATTGCGCCGTCGCCGTCGTGTTCGCCAGCGCGCGCAGCGTCAGCAACACCGTCCCGCCTGCCCCGCCGTCGCGTAGTTCCAGCGTCGCCGTGTCCGATCCCGCCGCCAGTGTCACGGCGTAGACGATGTACGGCGTCCCGGCGCTGGCGAGCTCGCCATCCGTCGTGCGTTGGACCAGTCGCGCCGGGCCCATCTAGGCCGCCTCGTACTCGACGACGACCAGGATCGCCGGCATCGCCAGCCCCGTGCCCACCAACTCGCGTTGCAGGTCCAGGCATGCGCCGGCCGCCAGCGAGAGTGGCGTCGCCGGCTGATAGAGCACCCTGCGCGTGTAGGCCGTCTCATTCGTGCCCGAACCGTAGTCCCGGTTGGCCACCTCGGTCGAGGAGGCGCCGTCCACGCCCCGGTTGATGAGGTTCAGATTGAAATTGTTCGTTGCCTGGCCGGTGATGCCTGCCGCCGGCACGATCGTCACCGAGCGGACCTTGCAGGTGAATGGGGCCATGAACACCACCCGGCTGGCCGTCGCATCCCCAGCCGCCGCCGGCGGGATGAGCGTCTGCTGCACCAGCGGTCCGGCCAGGTCATGCATCGTGTTCGCCATCGGTATCCCTCCTGATCGTCTGTCTCGGTCTCAGTCCTCAATCGCCACGTTTGCGCCGCGCCCGCGCTGGCTGCTCCGCCGGCTCGTCCATCACCGATTCCACGGCAGGCTCCGCCGGAGTGCC
Organism: Candidatus Fraserbacteria bacterium; assembly: GCA_037440025.1. Classification (GTDB taxonomy): domain Bacteria; phylum Bipolaricaulota; class Bipolaricaulia; order RBG-16-55-9; family DRXL01; genus JANXCC01. The sequence continues at coordinate 9,044 of JBBIUX010000081.1, forward strand.
GGCCGGCGCGTCATCGACGGGGAGCAGCGCCCAGTGTTTCGCGTCGTCATGGGTTACCACGCAGACCCGGTCGGCGAACTCATACACCGCCCGCACCTGCTCCAGGTCCACCCCGCACAACCGCGCTGCCGCATCGCGTGCAACCACCCTCGGCCATCCTCTCAGTCGGCGGTGGGGGCCGAGGCCCCCACCCCGAGGTCACGCTAGGCCAGGTTAGGCCACGACTTCCTTGTACAGCCCGCGGTAGTCGAGCACCGCGTAGCCCCAGATGTGCCTGATCTTGTAGGTGATCTTGTCGGCGGTGAACACGCTGCCGATCGTCGGCGCGTCCTGCACGAACAACTCCGGCTCCTCCCGCCCGTTGAGGAACCCGAGCTCGATGATCGGCGTGTTCGCCGGGTCGGCCGCCGCCACCCAGTCGTTCGCGTCGGTCCACTCGTCCACCACCGTGTACTCGATGCCCCGGTGGATGTTCGGCGTCGTCGCGTTCTCGTCGCTCGCCAGCACGTACGGCGCGCTGTTCGAGAGTTTGAACGCGATCTCCTCCAGCTCGGCCGGCACGAACAACCGCCGTGGCAGGTTGCTCGCCCCCAGCGGCTGCGTGGTCACCCCATACGGCATCTGGTCGCGCATCGCCCGGCGCACCACCGAGAGTTCCGCCGCCGACAGCGCCGTCGAACCCAGGTTGCCGTGCGTCGCGTGGAAGAGCGCCACCCCGTCGTAGATCGTCGGGTTGTCGCGCAGCACCGTGTTGAAAATCGCATGCCGCAGCGTGCGCACCGCCGCCTCGCCCAGCCGCACCGGGATCTGGCGCACGAGCTGCATGTCGTCGTTCATGATCGTTTCCATCGTCAGGTCCTCGAGGCCGCCGCGCTTCGCCGGCGCGTAGGTCGCCTCCTCGTCCCCTGGCGAGGTCAACGGCTGGTACGTCCCGCCCTCGCTCACCGTCGGCAGGTCGCCGTAGCCGCCCAGCCGCACGCGATGGTTCGTGCGGAAATCGGTCAGCGCCGTCACCTCGCTGACCAACTGCATGAACGATTGCAGGTCCGGCATGAGGTACTGCGCCACCATGCGCCGGCGGATCGAGTCGCCGAGGATCTCGGCGAACGTGCTACTGGTCACCGACTCGCGCAGCCCGTCCGGCAACTCCCGCGGCGCGTATTGCACCGCCTCGGCCAGGATCTCGCGTGGGTCGGTCACCCGCCGGCCGGTGATCTGCTCGAACGCCTCACGCAGCGAGCGGAAATGCACCGGCGTGCGCAACCACAACTGCACCTGGTCCTGCTGCGGCGTCGCGCCGCGCACCAGGCCGAAGAACCCGTCCATCGCCTGCTGATATTTGTCCCGCTGGTCGAGGGTCACATCGACCTGCCCCAGCCCGGTCGGCCGCACCTGGGACAGCCGCGCCGCGATCTCCCGGTCGCGCTCGATGCGCGCGTCGAGGTCAGCCGCCTCGAACAACCGCCCGGCGAAATCCGCCGCGATCGCCTCGCGCATCGGCTCGGGCAACCGGCTCCCGGCCAACCGCTCCTGCAACAACGCCTGCGCCTGGGCCAGCGCCGCGCGCTGTTCCGCCTCGCGCAGGCGCGCCTCCAGCGCCGCCAGCGATTCGCGCAACGCGCCGTCGTCGCCGGCGGCGCTCGTCGTCTGCCCCGTCGCGCCGCTCGCGGCAGCGCCAGCGTCCTGTCCCGCTGCGTTGGCGCGCGCCCCCTCGGCCAGCGCCTCGGCCAGTTCCTGCGCGCCGATCGCCTCGTTGAGCGCCGCCAACTCGTCCAGGCTCAGTTTGCGCCCCTCGCGCAGCCGAGCCAGCAGTCTCTGCACGTCCATGATCGCCTCCTGCAATGCATCGAACACGTACTCGCTCGCCTCCCGAGCGGTCACCCCCTCGGCCAATGGTCCCAATAACGCCCCGCCCGCCGCCGGGTTCATCACCAGGTCGACCGACTCCGCGCGCAAGATTTTCGTCACCCGCCGGCCGGCCGGCCGGCGCGCCTCGGAGATGAACCCGCCGCTGGGGATGACGTGGGAGAACCCGATCACCTCACGCCCCGTGCGCCGTTTCACGTCGTAGGCGTGGCGCACGCTCTCGCGCACGTCCGGTTTCCCCCGGTTGATCTCGAACACCCCCTCGACGCCCAGCGCGTTCGGCCGCGCCGCGGTGATCCAGCCCGCCACCGCGTCTGCGCCACGTTCGTTGCGGTTGTGGTCCGGGCCCCGCCCGTAGAACACCGGCACCCCGGCATACACCGGAGCCGCCTCGTGCAGCACCGCCAGCGGGTACTCGTTGCCGTTCGCGCTGACCCCGGCGCGGATGATCTGCACGCGCCAGTCCCAGCCGTCGGCGTCCACCGCCTCGATCAGCACGCCCCCAGGTGGCGTCTGCGGCGTGGCCGGCGCGCCGTCCTGTGGCTGCCGCGCCTCGTCCGTCGACCCCTCCGGCACGTACTCCACCCGGCGCTGCACCGCGACCGGCTCGCCCAACGTCACCTGCTCGTCGGCGTCGATCACATAGGAGCGCCGGTAGAGCTGGCCGCCGTCCTCATAGACGACCATGTCATCCCATACCTCGACCGGCCAGATGCGCTCCTCGCCGTCCGGGTTCAGGGCGCGCGCCAGCAGTCGGCAGATCTCGTTGTGGGAGAGGTCAGTCGCTTCACTGAGGTAGAACCGCGTTTCGGCCATACGACCCCCATCGAACACAGACAACGCCGTCGCCCGAGGCTCTCTCGTCCTCGCGCGACGGCGTCTAGCGCTCACTCAGGCGGTCGCATGTACCGATATGCGGTTGTCGCCCGCACACATACCACATCGCGGGCAGGGCGTCAAATCCCGGCGTTTAGCGTGGCACGAGCCGGCAGGCCTCCTCCTCGGTCAGCCGGTGCTCAATCCCGTGGTAACACACCGCCTCGATCGGCGCGTGCAGTGGCCGGCGCACGCGGTAGATCCGCCGCGAGGGCCGGATCACCACCACCTCGGCCGTCACCGCGCCGAGCATGCAACCGCACGCCCCACGCCATTCCCGGCTGCTCGGCAACGGCTGGCCGATCGCCTCGCCGATCAGCGTCCCATTCACCCGCACCAGCGCCATCGTCACTCCGTCGCCTGCGCGTCGGGCGGTACCAGTTCCAGCCGGCAGCGGCAGCGGTTCGTCTCCGTCGCCGGCAGCGCCGGGTCGTGCGGGAACCGCGCCCGAATCCCCCGCCCCAGGTTGAACAACTCGTCCATCGGGATCGGTTTCTTCTCCGTCCGCCGCGCCAGGGCCATATGGTGCGGCCGGGACCGCTGCCGCTGCACGGCGGTAAACCCCGGCGAGGACGACGCGTGCACCCAGCGTTTACGCATCCCCTCCACCCGGCCGGCCAATTCCACCGCCTGGTCGTAGTAGGCGATGTTGTACAGCCGGCTCACCTCGGTCTGGGCGATCGTCTCCACCCGGCTGCGCGCCGGTTTCCAGGTCCCGCTGGTCATGTCGCGTCCGATGCGGTCGAGCAACGTCGTGAACGGCATCCCCCCCAGCGCCGCCAGCCGGATGTGCAGGCTGATCCGCCGGAGCACGTCGTCCAGCAGATCCTCGGTCAGTTTCGCCACGTACTCCCCGGCCACCCGCACCAACGTTGGGTTCACCCCCACATAACTGCGCGCGTCCACCCGCGATAGCCGCAGGTCGGCCAGCACCGTCGCGTCCCCCAGTTCCGCCGCGCGTTCGATCGCCGTGCGCAACGGCAACGGCATCTGCCCCGTCAGCGTCTGGGTCAGCGCATCGATTTCGCGCAGCAATTGCCGGTAGCGCAGCGTCAGACCCCCCTCGGAGGCCGCCAGCAGACCGAGCACCTCGCGCCGGTAGCGGTCGAGCAGCCGCAGCATCGCCGCGGCCGCATCCCCGCTCAGCCCGTCCAGCGCCTCGTCGGCCATCAGCCCACCGCGTCCAGCGGCCGGGGTTCATCCCGCCGCAACCGCGCCATCGGCAACACCGCCTCCGTCGCCGGCGTATCCTCCTCCGGCGCATCCTCCGTCCCCAGTTGCGCTGCCTCCTCCTCCAGGTCGATCTCCGCCCCCAGTTGCGTCGCCATGAGCAGGAACAACCGTCGCGCCGTGTCCTGGCTAACGTACCCCTCGCCCACCGCCAGCGCCAGCGTCTGGGTCAGCGTCGCCAACGACCCCACCACCTGCTGCGTGTCCGCCGGCGAGAGGTCGGGCATCTCCACCCGGAACGCCTCCCGCGCCGGGATTACCCCGCCCGTCGGCTGGCCATCGCCACGCTCCTCCGTCACCTCGGCCGGCAGCCGGCCGGACAGCACCGCGTAATCCACCTGGCAACGCAGCACATCGTCCACGATCGCGCGCCACTCGTCCTGCACGCTGGTCATGCGTTTGCGCACCGGCTCGGCCATCGCCTGCGCCGATGCCCGGTTGACGTCCTCCCCCTCGGCGAACCAGTGCACCGGAATGCCCACCGCGCCGAAAATATGGTTGCGCAGGAACCGCATCAGGTTCGCCGCCTCATGCGTCTCCAACCGAGGGGTTTTCGCCTCCCAGGTGATGCGCTCGTTTTGCAGCATCACCGCGCCAGGTTTCGGCGGCTGCGCGTACTGCGGCAGCGCGGCCAGTTCGGCCAACTCCCGCGCAGTCGCGTCCTTCACCGTCACGGTCCAGATGAACGCCTTCAACAGCAGCGCCCGCTCGACCTCGCTGAACACCATCTGGTCCAGCAGGTCAATGAAATCGGCCAGCGTGTAGAGCAGCGAGATACCGCGCGTCCCCAGCGGGTTCTGCCGTTTCCAGAACAACGCCGGCCGCTCGGCCTCGCGCAGTTCGTCGATCCCCTCGCGCAGGTTCACGATCTGGTACACCCGCGGCTCCTCGCCCGGGTACGCGCGCAGCCGCACCTCCCGCACCACGCGCCAGTTCTCCGGGTCCGGGCGCACGTCGCGCACCTCCTCCGGCACGACGCAGCCCACCCGCAGGTGGCCATCGACCGGGTTGGGGAACAACGGCAGCAGCAACTCGCCGCTGACCAGGTACACCGTCAGCAGGTCGGCCGCGTTGCGCTCCCAGTCGTTGTACCCGTCCTGCCAGTGACGCTCGATCACCTCGCGCACCTGAGCGTTGCGATAGGTGATGGTCACCCCCTCGCCGAGGACGAAATCGACCAGCATCGAGACCAGCCGGTGCGCCACCGGGTTGGTGCGGTAGAGGTAGGACGCAATACGCAACATATGCTCGTGCTGATAGGCCGGCAGGTTCTGCCCCCGCTCGCCGGTGATGCGTCGGTACAGGTGGTCATCGGGGTCGATCCCCTGGTTCGCCAGCAGGTCGAACGTCGCCTCACGCAGCCCCTCGCGCCGGCTCCCTGCCGGCTGCTGGCGTTGGCGGCGCGCGCGTCTGGTCGTCATCCTCAGCCTCCACGTCCCCGGCGCAACATCGCGCGCCGATCCGTCCGATACGCCTCCAACACCGGCATGCTCGCCGCCACGATCCCGGCCGGCGGCGGGCTCCCGGCGTAGGCCAGGTTCAGCGCGTCGGCGTCGTCCGGCGATCTGCCCAGCCGGCGCTTCGTGTCCGCCTTCGGCTCGACCACCCGCCGGCCACGGTTGTCCAGCCGCCAGGTCGGCGCGAGACACTGCCGGCGCAGGTCGGCTAGCACCGCATCCGGCAGCCGCGAGAGGTCGAGCCGCCCCTCCAGCGCCCGTTCCACCGTCGCGAACCAGAGTTCCGAGCGCCGGTTGGGGTAATCCTCCGGCGAAACCGCCGTCTTCCCCGCATTCACCGGCAGGAACGTGTACTCCTCGCGTTGGTCCACCACCCCGCCGCCAACCCCATCGTCATCCACCCGCACCACGACCGCCCGGCCATCGACGCCACACCGTCGGCCAAACTCCCGCGCCATGTCCTTCAGCCGGCCGGCCGTCTGGGCCGTATCCCAGCCATGCCGCTGCTCGTGGTGCAGCGACACAGGCCCACGTCGCACGTGGATCGCCGTGTGGTCGTCGCCGAACCGGGCCACATCGCAGCCAATCTCGCACGGCACGTCGTCCGGCTCGGGCAACCCCGCCATCGCCGCCGCCTGGAACGCCGCGTCGCTCCAGACCGCATCCACCGTCGTCGACGGCCAGCGCCCCATCACCCGCGATTCGAACAATGGCCCCGGCCGGTACCACTGCCCCGACCCCGGCGGCCACTCCAGGTCGGTCGCGTGCGCATTCCCCGCCGCCAACGGCGTGCACCAGCGCGCGACGCGTTCGTTCACCCAGTCCAGCCGCACCGCCTGGGGGAATGGCGGTGGCTCTCCACGCAGCTCGGCCAGCACGTTCGGGTGCTCTAGCGCGGTCACGCTGACCAGCACCGCGTCGGAACGCAATTCCGCCCGGTACGCCGCGCTGGCCACGTCGGTCGGGTTGTAGATGCAGAGCCAGCGGTTCTCCGGCCCGCTGGTCAGCATCGCCTCCGCGCCCTCCCAGAACTCCAGCGGCACCCCGACCGCCTCGTCGAACACGATCAGCAGCCGCTCCTCATGCGTGCCCTGGAACGCGTTCACGTCCCGCGCTGTGTAGCCGGCGGCGTAATGGCTCGGCCCATCCTGCATGCGCGGCGCTTTCGGGTACAGCCCCGGCCGGCCACGCCGTTGCGCGCGCACCTCACGCCAGAGCAGGTCCTGCACCTGTCGCCCGGTCGGCGCTGTCGTCAGGCAGATCGAGGGCATGCGCGTGTCATACCACCAGTTCACCAGCCCGCCGGCCACGTGGGTTTTCCCCACCGCGTGCGAGGCACGCACCAGCACGCGTGAGTGCGTCGCCAGCGCCTCGGCGATCTGTGCCTGTTTCTCCCACCAGGTGACCCCGAGCACGTCACGCGCATAGCCCAGCGGGTCATCCCGGTAGGCCGCGTAGGCGGTACGCAGCCGCCCCTGCGCCTCATACGCCTGGCGCAGGCGGGAGAGCGCGTACAGCGCCGAGATCGTCGCCTCCGCCGCGCTCACGTTTGCCCCTCCAGCAGCCGGCGCAGGTCGCGGCGCACATCGTCGGGCGAGACGCCGAACGTCGCCGCCACCCGCTCGATCTCCTCAGCGAACGCCAGGTCCAGCCGCGAGCGGTCCACCCACTGCCCCAGTTCCCGCGCCGCCTGTTCCTCCACCGCGCGCAACTCGCGCAGCAACGCCGCGTCGAGCACGAACTCGCCGGATTTCGCGAAATGCATCAGCAGCCCGGTGCCCCCACCGGGGACGAGCGGCTTCCCATCGGGGCCCCGGTCGCCGAACACCTCGGCGCGCTCGGCGATGATGCGCTGGAGCCGCTGCCAGCGGTCGTTGAGCGCCTCGATCCGCGCGCGCCGGCTGGCGATGCCGGTTGCGACGATGGAGTCAGCCTGCGCCGCCTGATGGTGGGCGATGCGTTGTTGGAACTGGGTGGAGCGTTTCCACCGCGCGAGCGTGCTCCGGCTGATGCCGGCCCGTGCGGCGATCTCAGCGTCGGTCAGCCGATCCTCGGCGAGCAGCGATGCCGCGAGTTCGCGTTTCGCTCGTTGCGATGCCGGAACGCGTGTGCCGTTTTGTGCCACGCCAACCCCCCCCCGACGCATGAGCATGAGGGCCGCGTGGGCCGCGAGGTCGAACTCCCCCATTATGGTACCCGAATGGTGACGTATGTGCCGCAGCGGCGGCAACGCAGCGCCAGCCAACCGATGGGCGGCAGGTATTCCGCCAGTACCCGTCCGCAGCGCCAGCAGCGTAACCGCTGGGGGCGACGAACTGGGGGAGATGCGCTCACCCGGTGACGCGTCCCCGGCGCATGCCGGCCACCGACTCGTCATCGTCGGCGACGGTCACCTCCCAGGGCTGTTCCGGCGCGTACAGGTTGGGCCGGTGTTTGCCGCGCACGCGGAACTCCCCCTCGCTGGAGGTGTCGGCGGTCGCGCCATCGAGCGCGCGCCAGGGCCCATCGCCGGCGCGCTGGTAGATGCGGGTCTGCTCGCCGGTAGTGTCCACCGCGATGGTGTCACCCACGGCAGGTTTGGGTAGGCTCATATGCGCCCCTCCAAATAGTCGAACAGCCGCTCAGTCTGCCAGGCGCGTTCAGCAGCCTCTGCGGCATCCCACGCGGCAGTCTCTGCGGCAGCCTGTGCGGCAGCCCGTGCGGCAGCCCACGCGGCAGCCCACGCGGCAGCCTGTGTGGCAGCCCACGCGGCAGCCTCTGCGGCAGCCCACGCGGCAGCCTGTGTGGCAGCCCTCTCGTCGTCGTCGATAGCGCCGATAGCGTAGGCGCGAGCGGCGGCGATAGCGTCACGCGGGCGGGTATCACCCGGATGTTCCCGCTCGTACAGGTGCAACACACGCTCGGCGCAATCGGCGGCAAACAGGCGTTGACTACGCGTGTTCCAGGCGTCCAACTGCCGGATCAGCCGCGCCCGTCGAGCGATGACCTTATCCGTATCGACGATGATCTCGGCCGGATCAGCCTCGGCCTCCCAGATGCACGGCCCGAGCCAGGCGATGAGCTGGTCGCGTCGGCAGAGGTGCAGGCCGTTCTTGCAGGAGACGAGTTTCCCGCTGACGTCACGCCATTCCCCGGGTTCTGGCCACCGCCCGTCACCTCCGTGGATGGGTAACCGGTTCTCGCCCAGAATCTTGTAGTACATGCTATCTCCCATCACGCATCGTAGATCGCCGCGATCAGACCCCGCAGCGCGTGGGTCACCTGCGCGACGTGGTTGGGCGCGAGTGTCTGCGCTACACGCTGGAGACGGTCGTCGTCGTCCAGCCCGAGCAACTCGATCAGGTGTTGCGCGGCTTCCCATAACGCCGCTTCCCGCTCGGCCTCCGCTAACAGGTGGCGGTACGCATCCCGGGAGAGGATGACCACTGGGATGTCAGGGTACTCGCGCACCCACGGGATGACCGGCAGCGCCTCCTGCTCGACGGCAACGTCCTCCGCGTCGCATGCCTGCATAGCCGCATTCAGCTGCTGGCGTAGCGCCGTCTCGCGTCGCCAGGCATCGCGCAGCGCGTCGGCGATGTCCTCGGCGTCAGCCGAGGCGGCGGTACCGGCAGCGCAGTCGTCGATGTGTTTGCGCAGGCGCGCTTCATCGACCATGCGATGGCTCTGGCTCACGTTCGCTCCTCCAATCGGTGCAGGCGGACGACAACGGCTGCCTCGTCCAGCGGCACATGGGTATAGGTCACGCTGCCGGTGCGGATGTCCCGGTCATCGCGCACCACGCCACGCGCCTGGAATGCGTCGCGCGCGCCGGCCACCCGCGCCCACACGTTGTCGTCGTCCGGCGGCCGGCCACGGTGGTAGCGCCACTCCACATCCATGACGGCAGCCGGCCAGGGCCAATCCGCCTGACCGTCTGCCTCCAGCAGCGCGTACTCCGCCCACTGCCGCTGGTCGCGCATGGCGCGGTAGCGCGCCGACCAGTGTGCCCGGCCATTTTTCGAGAGCGCGTTCGGGCAGAAGGCCAGCGGCAGCGTGAGGACGATGGGCGCGCTGCTCATTCGAGCGCCTCCAGCGCGCACACCGCCATAGCGGCAACGCGCACCCACGCGCCCCGCAGGCAGGCGAGCAGGTCCTCTCGGTCATCCGGCCGCAGGGGGTTCGGGCTATCGTGGAGGGAACCCAGTATCGCGGCGACATCCCAGAGCGCACCGCTGTGGCGCACGTACCACACGAATGGCGTATCAGCCCGACCATACCCATCCGCCACAGCCTGACGAACCGTCTCGATCTCGGCGTAGATATCCGCGACCCTGTTGCTCATCTCAGGCTGCATCGTCGGCCTCCGCCTGTGCCACCCGTCGCGCCTGACGCACGAGCAGGTCGATCATGTTGCGCACGTCGTCGCGTCGCTCCGCCGGCACCCTCTCATCGCGCAGGAATGCCAGTGCCTGCGCCACCTCCGGTTCCTGCTCCAGCAGGTGTTCCACCCGTTCCGGCAGGAACCGCGCCGAGGCGAGCAGCCGGTCGGTGTCGCGCGCATCCAGGCGCAGCACACGCGCCAGCGCAACCACGGTCTCCCGCGAGGGCATGCGCTGGCCCGACTCCAATCGGCTGATGAACGAGTGGTCGAAACCGGCGGCCCTGCCAAGGACATCCTGCGACATACACGCCCCCTGGCGGTAGGTGTGCAGCAGCTCGTGGAATGGGGGCAGGTTCATGCGTCCTCCAGTCATTGCCGCTCCGCCGGCTCTACCCACCGTAACCCGAGCAACACGAACAGCGCGCGCTCGTCCGGAACATCCACGCGTTCCTCGTTGCGGTACACCGCGCCGTCCGCCACCCGAAACCCGAACGGCAACAGCCCGCCGAACCCGCGTTGCGTCACCAACCGGCGGCTAAACTCGGCCGGCCCCGTCCGGATCGCCTCCAGCACCCCCCACGACGCCGGCGGCCGGCAGATGAACAGGTCGAGCGCCACGCCGGCGTAGGTCAGCCGTTTGTACCGCTCGCCGTTGGCATGTCGCCCCTCGCGGTCCAGCCGGTAGCCGAATACGCCGGCATCCAGTTGCTCCCGGCACCAGCAGTCGAGCTCGTCCCGCCAGGCGATCACCTCGCCGAACAGGTTGCGCGCAACAGGTGTAAGCGCCGGCTCGGCCAGAATCTCGATGTCGCGCACCATGGGTTTCCCCCGCCGCACGCTGCCGACCACCTCCCGCCGCGTCGTCACCGGTTCGAGCATCTCCAGCAGTTCCTCCGCGATCGCCACCGCCTCGGCCAGCGGGATCGCCCGTCGCTCAGCCTGCATCCGCCCGCCTCCAGGCGCGCCAGAGGTCCCGCAGCAGGCGCTTCTCCATGTACCGTTTCGCCCGCAGGTGGACGTGCATCCGCGACAACTCGGGGTGCAACTCCGCCTGGCGCGCTTTCTCCGCCAGGTAGATGTCCCGGTAGGGCCCGGCCTTTTTCAGCAGGCTGTCGCCGATGACCCACAGCAGCGAGCGCCGCTGCGGGCTGTAGCCGTGGTCAAGCGCGTCCGCGCCGGAGACCTTCCGCTGGCGCTCATCGCCGATCACGGCAACGCCCATGCGTTTCCACAGTTTGGCCGGGTTGGGGTAGTTGGCCAGGTCGCCCGCCTCGCCGACGATCTGGGCCAGGCCGAGGTCGCCGAACCCAGGCACGGACTCCACCCAGGGCCAGACCGGGAGTTGCCGGGCGAGTTTGCGCAGCCGTTTCTCCAGGTCTCGCTCGCCCACGACGACGGCCGCCTCGGCCTGCTGGAGATACAGGGTAGCGAGGTCGGTCAGCGCCTCGGCTGGGCCGACCTCGCTAGCAACGGCACTGGCCGGTTGGGTGGCAAACCACCTCCGGCCATTGCTCTCAGGGGTGTTGGGGGCGACACCGATAGATTGGGTACCAGCATCATCGTGGTCGTCCCCAGTGGTGTCCTGCTGCGCGCGCAGCCAGCGTTCGCGTTCCCGCGCCTTGGCCTGGCAGCGCGGGTCGTCGGGATGCAGCCGGCAATGGATGGCGAACTGCTGGTTCGTCAACCGGATGCGCGCCCGCATCAGGTCCACCCGCTGCCGGTGCGTCTCGCGGATTTCGGCAATGAGGGGAGACATGACGCGCATGGATGACAACCCGCGCAAGGTCTCCCCGTCATTGCCGGTCGATGAACGGGGAGACATGCAATGGATGGGTGACAGGCTCACCCTGGTCTCCCCGTGGTCATCCGAGAGTGGGGGAAGGGGAGACAGGGTGATTGTGGGTGACAATCCCTTCATGGTCTCCCCGTGTGTCTCAGGCATTGGCGGTCTCCTCTCGCAGCGCCGCCAATGCCTCGTCGGTAAACTGCTGGCGCACGACGGCGTCCGGCGGCAACCGGTCGGCGATCGCCGTCAGCCAGCGCGCCCGGTGCGCCATCGTCGCCGCCTGGCGCAGCAGCAGCGCCGCGTCGTGCCGCAGCAGTTCCGCCGTGGCGTCCCCCAGCAGCGTGCCGTCCGACAGCGGGTAGTCCAGCAGGCTCACGGCGTTGGCCGTGGCCAGCAGCGTCAGCAGCCGGCGGCAACCACCCCCTCCAGCATCTCGCGTGCCAGCGCGGGGTCGTTGAGCACCATCTCCTGCATCAGCCGCGCCGCCTGGCGCGGGTCACCGCCGGCTGCCTCCAGCGCCTCACGCGCCACGCTCGCCAGGGTCGTCGTCTCAGGTGCGATTGCGATCGTCATCGGTCACGCTCTCTCACGCCGGCCAACGCTCCCGCGGCCGGCCATGCTCGTCGTACCACTGCGCCAGCAACCCGTTCGGCCGGATCTCCAACGGCGGCGGTGGGTTCCAATACGCCGGCGCGACCGCCACCGTCTCCTGATATCCCCGCGTCACAACCTCCGGCGATGCCCTGCTCGGCGTCACGCTCACCCGCGTGAACCAGTTCGTCAGCGCGTTCTTCCAGCCGGTGAACCGCTTCTCCCCCTGGTTCGCCCGCCTGGCGCTCCAGTAGTCGCGGAATTTGATCGCCTCCACCCGCATCTGCGCGTACCCAATCGCCGGCCCATCGCGGCAGGCCAGCACCTCCCGCAGGTGCGCGATCACCGCCGGCTCCGGTACCGCCCCCAGACCCGGTACCGCCCGGATGATCCCCACCACCTCCCGCTCCTCGGCCGTCGCCTCGACCTCCGTATCGCTCATCGCAGCAGTAGCAGGAGCAGCAGTGGCACGCGCGCCAGCTTCTATTCCCTTCCTTTCTCTTCTTTTCTCTTCTTTTCTATTAGGGACGACTGGTCGTCGATCGTTCGCCGACTGGTCGACGATCGTTCCCCGAACGGTCGACGACTGATCGACGACTGGTCGTCGATCGTTCGCCGACTGGTCGACGATCGTTCCCCGAACGGTCGACGACTGATCGACGACTGGTCGTCGATCGTTCGCCGACTGGTCGACGATCGTTCCCCGAACGGTCGACGACTGATCGACGACTGGTCGACGACTGGTCGGGGAATCGTCGTCGAATGGATCGGGAGTCAGTTCATCCGCTTCGTCCGGGCCGGGCAACAGGCTGGGAGCCTGCTTCTCGATCCGCTGCCAGGTGTTGTAGTTGCGGAAGACCAAATAGGCCTTCCCGCCCACCACATAGCGGCGCAACTGGGTCATGCTGCGCAGCACCGCCGCCAGGTCGGCCTCGATCGTCTCCAGGTCGCAGCCGCCGTACACCGCCGGCAGCATCAGCCGGATCGCCCGCGCCGTGCCTTTCAGCCGCCCCTCGTCATCGGCGTTGGAGAACAGCCCGATGTACAGCACCTGCTGCACCGGGGTGAGTTCGGCGAACCCATCGTCGCTCCAAATCGTCGGGTCGATCATCCGTTTGCGTGCCACTATTCGACCCCGTCCCACATGTCGCACGAGACGAACTCCGCCGTCCGCGCTCGAAACCGCATGCGCCCAATCCCGGTCGGCCCATTGCGGTGTTTCGCCACGATCAACTCGGCCACCCCCGCCGCGGCCGAGGTGTCGTACTGGTCCGGCCGGTGGATGAACACGATCACATCCCCGTCCTGTTCCAGGCTGCCCGACTCGCGTAGGTCGGACAGAATCGGCCGCGGGGGAGTGCGCCGTTCCACCGCCCGGCTCAACTGCGCCAGCGCCAGCACAGCCACGTCCAACTCCCGCGCCAGTCGTTTCATCTCGCCGGAGACCAGCGTCATCTCCTGCACCCGGTTCTCCGGCCGGCGACGCCCCTGCCCGCTCGGCACCGTCACCAGTTGCAGGTAGTCGATGATGAGCACGGCGATACCCCGTTCCGCGTGCATCCGCCGCGCCCGTCCCACCACCGAGGAGAGCGTCATGTCCGGCGCGTCGCTGATGTACAGCGGCCGTTCGGCCAGTTGGGCGAAGGCGCGCATCACCGCGTTCGTCTCCGCCTCCGTCCCCCCGGCCAATTGGTAGGCGTACATGTCCACGCCCGAGTTCAGCGCCAGGAACCGGGCCGCCAGCGCCGCCTCCTGCATCTCCAGCGAGAGGAACCCGACCGGCGTCCCGCGCAGGCTCACCGCGTTGGCGATCTGCACCGCCAGCGCGGTCTTCCCCACCGAGGGCCGCGCCGCCACGATGGTCAGCTCCCCACGCCGCATCCCGCCGATGATCCGGTCGAGCGGGTAGATTCCCGTCTCGATCGGCCGTACCGCCGGCTGCCCCAATCGGTCGAACACCGTTTCAGCGATCTCCGCCATCGCGCGATACTCCGTTCCCATGCGCGCCATCGCCGCCTCGGTCAGCGCCTCGGTCGAGCGCGTCGTCACCTCCTCGATGCTCAGCCCCCGGTCGAGCGCCGCCTCGCCGATCGCCCGCGCCGCCGCCAGCAGCCGTCGCCGTACCGCCGCCTCGCGCACCCGGCCGGCGTAATACCCCGCATGCACCGCCGTCGGGGTCGCCGCAACCAGTTCCGCCAGGTAGGCCTCGCCGCCGGCGTCGCCCAACGTCCCCCGGTCGCGCAGCTCCGCCGCCAGCAGCAGCAGGTCGATCGGCACGCGTCGCTCGAACAACGCCAGCATCGCCGCCCAGATCGCCTGGTGCGCCGCGCGGTAGAAGTCGACCGGCTCCAGCCGCGTCGATAGCCCGACGATCACCTCGCGGTCGATGAGGCACGCGCCCAGCACCGCCTGTTCCGCCTCCAGTTCGTGCGGCGGCAACTCCGGCGTTCGTCGATCCACGCCACACCCCGCTCGTCGCAGTCACCTGGGGAGCAGGCCAGTGGCTGCTCCCTGCCGGCGTCGGCATTACCCCTCGCCCCAGCAGCGCGCCTTCGCCGCGCTCAGCGCGTCCTCCACCGCCGGTTCCTCGCGGATGCCCAGCCGCACCGCCTCCGCGTGCAGTTGCCGCACCCGCGCCCGGTGCTGGTCGTCCACGCAGGCCTCCGCCTCAGTCACGATGCGCAGGATGTGCGCCTCGTCGAGATCCGTCTCCTCCTCGCTCGGGAGAACCCCCCCCGTCACGCGCTCGACCGCCGTCTCCGGTGGGCTCACCACCACCAACCGTCCCTCGGCGTCGACCTCCACCTCCGCCCCCAGTTCCTCCGGCGTGTACATCCCGCCGATGCTGTCCGGGAACGCCATGCGCGCCACCGCCGAGATGCAGCGCGCGCGCAACATCGCCGCTGGATATTTCTGCCAACTCGTTTTGCCGAGCAGATCGGCGCGCTTCGCGTCCTCCAGCGTGAACGCGTACACCTGCCGGCTCGTCCAGTTCCGGCGTTTGTAGGAGATCTCGCAGCGCGTCTCGTCGGAGTGGGTGAACACCACCGCCCCGTCGCCATGGTCGCGGTAGATCAGCGCGAGCATCAGCTCGCTGTTCGCGGTCGGTTTCCCCTCGATGTGCACGATGTTCGACAGCGCGTACATCGGCGGGACCCCCAGTTCCCGCCCCCGCTGCATCACTGCCAGCGCCGCCTGCCAGCGGGTGATGTGTTTCGGCAACAACCCCGAGGCGACCAACGCCTCGGCCATCTGGATCATCGTCTGCCACTCCTCGGCGGACGGCAGCAGGCCCACCCCCGAGGTCACGGCCGGCAATTGGCTCATCGTCGTTCCTCTCAGCGCCAGCCGGCGGCCAACACCGCCGTGGCCAACAGGCAGCTCAACACCGTCGTCAACGTCAGCAGCAGCGCGCAACCGAGCATGCGCGCGCCCGTCTCCAGGTCGTCCTCGTCATCCATCTCGCCGCCTATCACCTAGCGGGCCTAACCGCTCCAGCCGCCCACGCACCGAGGACGGGTGACGTCCCAGTTCCCGGCCAATCGCCGCGAACGTCAGCCCATCACGCCGCAGGCGCAGCAACCGTGCGTCCTCCTCCGGCGTCCAATAGATGTCCTATCCGCGCTCATCCGCAGGCAGGTTTCAACGGGTCACGTTCCAGCAGAGGATAAACAGCACCGACCAGATCGCCCCGCCGGCCACCCCGGCCAGCAGCAGCAGGCCGGCTTCCCCGATCCGCCCGCCGCGCGTCGTCCTCGGCGCGTCACCGTGACCATCCCCGGCCGGCGCGCCGACGCAGGCCACCAGGTCGAGCAGCAGTTCCCAGTCCCGGCCGGCTGGGGGCGAAACCCTCGCCCCCAGGTCCCGGCCCGCCGAGAGCACGTCGCCGGCTGGGGGGTCAGGCACCATGTCCCAACGCAGCCGGCGCGTCGTGTCGTTGAGCACGAGCGGCGGCGCCTCCGACAGGAGGACGTCCTCCGCGCCGAACCGTTTCATCGCTGGTCTCCCCAGGGGTCACGCCCCGACATCTCCAGCATCTTCACCCGGCAGGCCGCGTGCATCCCGCCGGATGGCGGCCCGTGTTTGTCGTCGGCCAGCGGGCGCAGGCAGCGCACGCACTCGCCCACGTACAGCGCGTACTCCTCGGCCGTGAGCGCCTCCTCGTCCGCGTCCAGCTGCGGGACGGCCGACAACGGCAGGTCCCACTCCCAGTCCACGTCCTCGTCGTCAGGAAGCAGGTCGTCCGGCCCGAACGCGTCGTCCACCTGGGGATCGCGCCAGGCGCGGCTGGTGTAGGCGCTCACCGTGCCGCCTCCCCCGCGCCTGCCAGCACATCCACTGCGGCCGCCATCGCCCGCTCGCCCAGCGTCATTGCGTCACCTGCCGTTCAGTCGCGATCCAGGCACGGATCGCCTCGGCCGGGATCTCCCCGCCCGCGCTGGGGATGTGGGCGATGAACGCCCACTTGAACGCCTGGTAGAGGTCGAGCGCCGTCTCCCGGTCGGTGAAGGCCAACAAAATATTCAGGGCGAGGTCGGCCGGCCCCGCCCCGCCGTAACCCCACTCGATGCCAGTCTGAGAATGGCGCAGCGCCACCAGCGGCAGATTGCATGCCGGCCGGCCGTGCTCGCGCCACAGCACCACCGTGTCTGGATGTTGTGTTGCCGTGCTCATTGCGGTATCCTGTTCGTACACTCTCTCACGCATCGCCTGACTCCTGGCGGTGACAGCGGCAGGAGTCAGGCCACATCCTGGTGCGTCGCCCCGGCGTCCCCCCAGGTCATGATCCGCCCCAGGTCATAGCCGACCTCCTCCGCCTGCCGGGCGATCTCGCGCTCGTAGCGCAGCGTGCGCGGGGTCACCCCGCCGGCCAGTTCCCCCCAGGCGCGCCGCTCCCCCGCATCGGTCCACTGCGCCGCGATCAGCGCCTCGGCGCATTCCCGCGCCAGCCGCGCCAGCATCACCCGCGCACGCATCATCTCCGCCGGGTTGATCGTCCCGTCGGCGCAGGCCTCCTCGAACATGCGCCGGAACTCCCCCAGCGCGTCGTACACCTCCTCCACCTCAGCGATCGCCCGCACGGCTCGCCGTTCGTGCGAGGTCATTCCCACCTCCATTCGCCTGACACGCGTGCCATCCGCCCGATGACCGCTATGCTCGTCCTGGGTGGCCTGTGTGCCACCGGCGAGGCGGCCAACCGGGGAGTCTGACGACCGGTTGCCCGCCTCACCGGTGGCGGGCACAGCGCCAGAGACCCAGCGCCATGCCACGCCACGGAGAGAGGAGGAGTGAGGGATGCAATGGGGACCGGCGGCGGCGCAGTGTGGGGAAAGCCGCCGCCGGCGTGCGGAAGGAAGATCCCGTGCCGAGGGGAATCGGCACGTGGCAGCCGCCAGTCTTCGCCCAGCGGCTGCCACGTGCCGGCCGGCGAACCAGCCGGCACGCGCAGGGAGGAGTGAGGAGAAGATATACATCAGGAGTCCGGCCCATCGCTCGGCGACTCGCGCACTGTCTGCGCCGCCAACCAGGCGAGCACGTCGGCCGCGATGAAGCGCACCACCCGCCCGCGCTGGATGTACGGCATCCCCTGCGATCGCCATAGCGCCGCAGTGGTCGCGCCGATCCGCAGCGCCCGGCAGAGTTCCGCCTCATCCCAGATCAGCGGCGCGGGCGTCTCGGCCGCCGCGATCACCGACGCGGGCAGCCGCCGGCGCACCCGGCGGACGATGACCGTCGCGTTCATGCCGCGCCACGTTCCTGGTCAGCTGCCAGGAACTCGTGCGGCAGTTGCAGCACCCGCGCCGCCTCGCGCGCGAAGTGCTCGGACATCGGGTACCGGCCGGCCAGGATGCGCGAGACCGTCTCACGTCGGTAGCCGGTGGCATCCGCCAGCCAGACCGTCGTGCGGCCCTGCACCTGGAGCACGCGGCGCAGTTTGCGCCGGTCGAACGCCATGCCCACCTCCCGTTCAGCTCAGCTCATCATCAGATTCATAATACCGTGATGCTCGTGAGAATGTCAATGGATCATGGTATTGATAATCACGTGAACACACGTGATATCAAGCTCACGTTTGGGGAATGGCTGGACGACCAGATCATCGCGGCTGGGTACAACCAGACCACGTTCGCCGAGGCGATTGGGGTGGCGCAGAGCGCGGTGAACCAGTGGGTGAACAACGTCCAGCCACCGAGCCGGCGCAACGTGCTGCGCATCTCCCGCGCCCTCAACATGGCGGCATCCGACATCGAGGCCCGGATCGATCGACGCCGGAGAGGAGGTCTGCGTGCTACCAATGCTGTCCGGGTCACCCGGAATGTCGCCACGTTTAGGGTGCACGGCGTCGTCCCCGCCGATGCATCACGTTTAGGGTGCACGGCGTCGTCCCCGCCGATGCATCACGTTTAGGGTGCACGGCGTCGTCCCCGCCGATGCATTCCGTTGGGCCGACACTGGAGGCGAGCGAGGCGAGGTGGATGTGCCACTATCCTGGCTACGTGGCCGCGATCAACGTGAGTTTTTCGTCGTCGAGGTATCCGGCGACTGTCTCAGTTCCCTCGGCATTGGCAATGGCGCCTATCTGTTCTGCCAGCGCGCCACCCGGTTGCCGCGTGACGGCGACCTGGTCATCGTCCGGGTTGGGGAC
Source organism: Candidatus Fraserbacteria bacterium (assembly GCA_037440025.1). Classification (GTDB taxonomy): domain Bacteria; phylum Bipolaricaulota; class Bipolaricaulia; order RBG-16-55-9; family DRXL01; genus JANXCC01. The sequence goes on from JBBIUX010000081.1 coordinate 27,859, forward strand.
GAGGTAACCTGCAAACGCTGGCGCTGGGCGGATGGACGCGTCGTGCTCGTCGACGGCGACGAGCACGTCGTCTACTCCTGCGACCCGCGCTCCAGCGACCTGCACGTCGAGGGCTACGTCATCGCCGAGATCCAGCCGCACGGCAGCGTGCACCCATGACCGCAGGCGTGGTGACGCCGGCCGAGCCACACCGTGACCGCGCGACCCGGCCGACGCGCCCCGCGAGGCGACATGCAGCCTAATCAGCCACGGCACATCCGTCCAATAGGCCAAACGTCCTAGGAGCATACCTGCGATGCGCATCGGCACGCCGATCCCCTCCCTCGCACTCGCGTTCGTCCTGTTGCGGCAAACCTGCGTCCGGAAACCGGCCGCTGCCTCCCGGTCCACGGGCCTATGACCCGCGAGTACCCTGGCGTCCGCATCCTCCCCTCGGGCGCGATCGCCTACACCATCCGCGAGCCGGACCATGCGGGGATCGTCCGCCACCGCACCATCACCCGCGACCAGGTCACCGGCGAGCCGTTTCGCACCCCGGCCGCGGCCCACCGCGCGCGCTTGCGCCACCAGGCGCGTATAGCCGCCGGCCAGCGCCCCCGCTCCCGCGAGACGACCGGAAGCTACGCCCGCGCCTGGCTGAAAACCAGGCGCGACCTCAAGCCGGCCAGTCTGCGCGTCTACCGCTACGCCGTCGAGCAGGTCGTCGCGGGGCTGGGGGAGATCCCCGTCGCCGACCTGCGGCCATCCGACGTGCGCCGGTTCCTCGACGCGCTCATCCAGCGTGGCCTCGCCCCGCGCTCGATCTGCCTGATCCACGCCGTGCTGAAGATGCTCCTCGACGCCGCCGTCACCGATGAGCTCATCGCCCGCAATCCCGCCCAGCGCGTCCATCGACCGGGGGTGACCAAACACGAGGTCGTCGTCTGGCAACCGGATGAAATCCGCAAATTCCTCGCCGTCGCCGACGCCCACCCATATGCCGCGCTCTGGCGGCTCGCGATCGAGACCGGCATGCGCATCGGCGAGCTGCGCGGGCTGAGCTGGCGCGACATCGACGTGGCCGCCGGCCAGCTCACCGTGCGCCGCACGGCGACCGTCGATGACCGGGGAAGGCCGATCCTGGGCGACAGCCCGAAGTCGCCGGCCGGCCGGCGCACGTTGCCACTCTCCCCCCGCGTGGTCGCGCTCCTCGCCGCCCGCCGGGCCAACGCCACCAGCACATTGGTGTTCCCCGGCCGCTCGGGTGGCCTGCTCCGGCGCGACACCCTCGGCCGCTGGTTCCGCGCGCTCGTCGCCGAAGCCGGCATCCGGCCGATCCGGCTGCACGACCTGCGCCACACCGCCGCGACCCTGCTCCTGCTCCAGGGCGTGCCGGCGCACGTTGTCGCCGCCGTCCTCGGTCACAGCAACCCGAGCGTGACGCTGGGGGTCTACGCCCACCTGATCCCCGGCTCGACCCGCGATGCGCTCGACCTGCTGACGCGCTACCTCGACGCCATGTAGCACGTTTGGCGCACGCGCGCGCTAACATGCGGCACGAAGCCCATTTACAAGCGGATCATGCGCGGAAGCTCGCTAGAGTTCTGTTAGCGGAAGGGCACTCTCGGGCGATCAATGGCGGGAAGCCGGCCGGCGGCATCGGGCAGAAACCGCGTACGAACGCCGCGTTCGGAGTCGCCATGCCATGCCATAGCATGCGACAGTAGCACCCCATTCGAGGCGGTCTGTAGCACGTTTGTAGCACGCGAAGTCCGCGATCATCCATCCAAAGGTATTGACAAATGCTGGCGCATGCGCTAGAATATGCACATGACGGGGCCCCAGCGGTGAGGGACACCACAGGGGCCGGGACACGGAAGGGAGCGCCAGATGCGCACCCGGTTCACCACCATCCGAGACGTTGTCGAGCACATGTATGTGCTCGACCCAGCTCTTTATACAGAGCTGGGCGAGGAGAGGGTAGAGGAGATCGTGCGGCGGGAGGTCAGCCGCCGCTACGAGGAGCTGGGCGAGGAAGACGTCGCCCACATCCTGGCGGCGCTGTACCGCGCCGCCGGGGTGTAGCGACGCGGTACTCGTGGGCCGGGGATCACTCCCCGGCCCTTTTCGCGTGAGATGGACTGGAAACGAACGATGGAGATGGTGCTGATGGGCGCTGTGGAGCGCGCCGTCGAGGCCCTCGCCGGGCCGGCCGGCGCGCAGGTGGTCACGGAAACTCGCGCACGCCACGTCGCGCTGCAACTCGCCCAGCGCGCCTACCGGGCTGGGCGCGACGCGGCGATCCGCGAGCTGCGCACCACCGATGACGCCGTCGCCGAGCTCGGCCGCAGCCGGGCGACCATCACCGCCCTTGCCCGCCGGCACAATATCGGCTGGCGGATCGGGCGGGACTGGTTGTTCCGCCCGGAAGACATTGAACGCCTGCGCGCGATCATCGCCGGCCTTCGCCCAGGCCGGCCACGCCAAGAGGAATGGCGTTGACATTGGGCGCGATAACGTGTATAATGATTAGTAACGGGAGGACAGAAATGATCGAGACTGCTTCGCCCAACTCAGCCATCCAGTGTGAGGCGTTCCGCGCCTCCAGCCCGTCGAGCGGCCACTGGGCCGCCTACGGGCGAGACGGACAGCGTCTCGCCACCGGGGTGGACTGGTGCACCACCCCGACGGCGGCGGAACTCGCCGCCTGGGACGAGGAGGCGCGCGAGGCGGCCGAGCGTGCGGCCGCCTGGCCGGTCGAAGTCATCGGCCGGTCGCTCTACATCCGCTTCGGCCGGCTCCCGCGCGGGGGCCGGTCGCGGAACTACGTGACCGGTCAGCTCGAGCCGGGCGTCAGCGTCTATCGGGCGCGCTACAACGCGCGCACCGACGCGCTCGATGCGTCCGGCGCGCTGGCCGGAACCTATCTCCACTACCTCATCGCCGGCAAGCAGGCCTACCTGGTCGCCGGCGATGAAGTCAGCACCGGCTCGGACGGCGAGCCGGTGCTCGCCAACGCACGCATCATCGCGGAGCTCGTCGTCACCCCCGACGGGTTCCGCATCGCCTAGCACTCCCCGGGGGCCGGCGTCGGCCGGCCCTCCCGTCCGCCGGGATTGTCCGGCGCTGATGAGCCCCGCGAGGGCCGAAACGGGAAGGGGATCCACGATGTACCTCGTTAACGCCTTCTCCATCAACATGCTGCCCCCTGATGGGGCAGCGGTTGAGTTCCGTCCTATCTCCATCTCGCAGGCAGCTGCGCTTCTGCGCAGCGCCGATGGCGTGACCAACGCCATCGGCCACGCAGACACGGCAGCCCTCGTCGCGTCCGTTCTGCAGGCGGAGGGGTATACCCCTCCGCCTGCGGAGCGGATCAACGTTCGCCTCACTACGGGTCTCACGGCTATCGTGGCCCAGTACACTGGGCCACGGCTTCCGGAGGGGGCTACCTCCCTCCCGGAAGGGGCCCAGATTTCCTTCTGGGCTGTGACTATCAGCAAATAGCGCTCCACTCCATGGGCCGGCTTCGGCCGGCCCCCCGGTCGCCGGGATTGTCCGGCCTGATGAGGCCCTCGCGGGCCGAAACCGGGAGGAGAAACCCAGTGGATGATCGCCGAGCAGCCGCTGTGAACAGCGGCTACCGGAGCGGAGCTCCGGATCCTCGCACTCACCGCGAGGATGCGGAGATCGCCGAGCACGCGCAGTGCCTGCATTGCGGGCACGTCGGGCTGATCTACCACCCCTACGTGCGCCAGCTCGGCGCACATATGTCCTACATCGCGATCCTGGTGTGCCCGGTCTGCGGGCTCCAGGACGAAATGTGAGGCGCTACGGCGACGAGCCGGCCCCCGTCTGCCGAGACTGTTCGGCACTGACGAGGCCCGCGAGGGCCGAAACGGGAGGAGAACCCCGTGCCTATCGTGAACCGATCCTACCCAACCGTTCGACACGGTCTCGTCCCGTCGTATGACGGGTACGAGATCCTGGACGACGTCGCCTATCTCGGCTACCAGCCGAGCGGCGACGCGCAGATGATCACCTCGCCCGGCGGCGTCGCCAGCCGCCGCATCCTCAGCACCGAGACGATCACCGTCCCCGTTGCCGGTAACCCCGGCGAGGTGGCGGCGGTGACGCTCCACCACCTCGAGGGCGGCGAGAGCCTCGCCGTCCCGCCCGACGGCTACCATGTCTCCTGGTCGCCGCCTAACCCCGGCGGCCCCGGCGTCCCCGCCCACGACGGGCACTGGTTCGTCATGCACGGCGGGCGTGGGTATGCGACGTACCCATGGCGGCACGTCGCCGCATGGCGGCGTAACCCAGGCTCCGGTTCGTGGGACATCCCACAGCCGCAGTAATCGCACAGCACGCCGGCCCGGCTCACCACCGGGCCGGCAGATGGAATGGAGGTGGAATGACCAGCGACCTCCTCACCCTCACCCAGGCCGCCGCGCTGGCCGGGGTCAACCCCGCCAGTCTCCGGCGCGCCATCGCACGCGGCACCCTCGCCGCCACCAAATACGGCAAAACCTATCTCGTCACGGCTGACGAGATCGCCCGTTTCATCCGCGAGCGCCGGTTCGCGGAGCGCAGGAGGGGGATACCCGGCATGCATATGTATACGACGGAGACCCTCCCCAACCACTGGATCGTCAACGACGCAACCGGTTGGTGGCTCGTCCCCAACATCCCCGGCGGCTGGTCACGCCGCACCCAGTATCGCGGCTACGTCGCCGGCCTCGCCCCCGTTGCCCCCGGCATCGCCGCCGGTATGGCCCGCCTGGTCGGCTACGAGGAGGTCGCGCCATGACCACCACTGATGCCGTCCGCACCTACCGGTTCCGGCTCTACCCCACGCCGGAACAGGCAGCGCGCCTCGCCCTGTGGCTCATGCGCTGCCGCCACCTCTACAACGACATGCTCAGTCATCGCGTCTGGGCCTGGCAGGCGCGGCGGATATCGATCACCTATCATGACCAGCAGAATGCGTTGCCGGATATCCGGCGCGCATTCCCGGAGGCGCGGGGAGTAGGCGTCGACGCTGCCGGCCGTTACACGCGATAGCGCTATGCGTCCGCCCCGCTACTACCTGATAGCGGGGCGATTTCATGCTTGCCGCCGGAGGAATTGGGGGTCAGCGTAGACTGACAGGACATGACACTGTCATACGTGTCATGGTGGGCCGGGTTCCGTCAGGTCCCGCGAGAATGACAATATCTCTGGGCGGACAACCGCCATTGCCGAGACGCCGCTCACCACACCGTCACCCGTTGCCCCAGCACCCAGCGCTCCTCCCCGGCCAACACCCGTAGCCGGCCCAGCCCATACGTCGTGTGTTTCCCCACCCCACGATATTCCCCGAACCGCGCCAATAGCCACAGCGTCGCCAGGTTAGCCGCATCCACCCGCGACGCGTCGTACCGCACCACCCCCACGAACCCCCGCTGCGGTTTCCCCCCAGCGATCGGCAACGTCGCGTAGCACAGCACCTCCGGCACCACCCCCACCCGGCGTACGTCCGGGTAGATGCTCTCGCCCCCCAGTGCCCGCCAGCGCTCCAGCAGCGACCCGAACACGTGGAACGCGTCCGGCACCTGCACCTCCAGCCCCGCCGTGCGGAAATGCGTCGGCGTCTCGAACGCCAGTCGCAGCGTGCGCGGCAGGTCCCCGGTCGGCAGCAGATCGACCAGCCGCGCCCGCCGCACCAGCCGCGCCCCCGGGTCTGCCAGCAGTAACGCCCGGGTCAACCAGTCGTCGAACGACACCACGTCGATCGTCCGCGCCCGCACCACCACGCTGTACGGCCGGATCGCGTCCCCCGCGTGCAACCGGTCGGCCAGGTCGAGATCGACACGCCCCACTGTACTCATCACCCGCTCGATCGGGCCACGCCCCTCTGCATCAGACAATCTCACCACCGTGACGCAGCCCGCCAGCGCCGCCACAGGTCCGGGTTGTGCTCCTGGCAGAGCCGTTCCACCTCCTCCGGCGCGATCAACCACCAGGCATGGTGCGCCCGTCGCCGGGACTTCACCCGCCGCGCGCGGATGCGTTTCTCCCGTGCCAGCCGCGCCAGCCACTGGGGCGTATACCCCGTCACCAGCGCCGCCTCCCCCGTCGTGTACCAGCCCCGTTGCTGCGTTTTCCATATGCACAGCCGCCAGCGCCAGTTCTCCAGCGTGCGCGGCGCAATCCCCAGCCGCGCCGCGATCCAGTGGTCCGTGCGCGTCGCGCCCCATCGGCTCAACGCCTCCTCCACCTCAGCTCGTCGCCGGCGCTGCGCCCTGCTCGCGCCCATCTCACGTCGTCGGCCAACCGAACGTCACGCTCACCACCCCATGTCGGCTGCCCACGGTTGAGCCAATATCACGGTGTTGCGCCAGGTTCGGCAGGGCAACGTAGAGCCTCTCCCCGTGCGCCCGCAGGTACTCGCGCAGGTGCACGTCCCAGCCATAGTGCGGCGATACCCAATCCCGCACACCCTCGGCCACCCGCCGGGGCAACAGCACCGCGATCGTCCCCACCCAGATGCGCATCGACCGCATCCGGTCGATACACGCCCGGATCGGCTGCCCGGCGTCCAGCGCCCGGTTCACCCAGACTGGGTGGTAATACCGCGCCGCCGTGAATAACGTGATCGGCACATCCGCCGCCAGCAGGTGCGGTAACCGCGTCGAGAGACTGGGGCAGATATCCGCGTCGTCTTCGACATATAGCAGGTGCGTCGCGTCCTGCCGCATGCGTAGCCCCAGCGCGACCGCCCGGTCAGCTGTACGCCGCTGCGCCCGGTGATTCGTCGGCTCATCCGCCGCCTGCACCGTCACCAGCGGCGGCAACCCCAACCGCTCGAGTTGCCTCACCGTCTCCCGCAGCGCCGCTGCCCGGATGCCGACGGTGGGGATGACCGTAACCACCCGCGCCTGTGCGTCAGATGGTCCAGCAACACATGTCGCCCCCACGCCCGCGCCGGCCAACTGGGAAACGCCAGCAGGAGCACCCACGCCGGATGATGCGTCAGCCGGTGCAGCCGGTACAGCCGCGAGTGCGCCGGGTGCATCCGGCGCGTCAACAGCACCGCTAGCGCTAGCGGCACATCCGGCGCTAGCCCCCAGCCCTGGTCCATGCTCCAGTGCACTCCCCAGCATCCCATCAACTGAACCCCCACTGCCGCCCATAGCGCGCCTCCAGCCGCTCCATCAGCCCCGGCCATCCCTGGCGCAGCACCCACCCGTCAGACAACGGCAACGGCCCCACCCGCCATGCCTCACGCGGCATCCCCAGTCGCGCATACACGTCATACGCCGGGTGATAGCGCAAGCCACGGTCGCCGATGTAGGCCCAGATATCCGCATCATCCCACTGCCGCAGCGGCCACGCGCGCCACTGCCCATCGACCGCCTGAAACAACCCCCCAAACCGTCGCGTCGCGATCCGCCGGCTCCGCGCCTCAGCCGCCCGGATGCCGACGAAACACCCGTCGTACCCGGCCGCCAGCGACCATTCCTCCATCTCCTGCCCGATCCACTGCATCTGCGGCAACGGCTCGCGCCAGAACGGCTCCGAGCGCCAGGGGTCGAACCACCCCGCATGGCGTGCCCACCCCTGCACCACTGTCAGGCCCTGGATGCGCAGCACGAACTCCTCCTCCCCCGGATGGATCAACTCGTCGTCCGCCCAGATCGCCGCGATCCCCGGCCGCACCAGGCGCGCCAGGTCGAGCAGCACCAACGAGTCCTTCCCCCCGCTGAACGCCACGTACCAGCGCCGACCCACCTCCAGCGCCGTCTCGATCTCGCCGATCGCTCGGTCCACCCGTCGCCGGAACGACCGCGCGCGCGCATGCAGCGCATCCTCTCGCCGCAACGCCAGCCCGGCGCTCATCGCATCTCCGGCATGAAACACATCGTCCGCTGTTCCGGCCGCCGCCCCGGCGGACGAATCCCCCAGACCATCTCCGTCCCCGGCCCCAGCCGCTCCAGGTGCGCCGCCGCGAACGCGATCGGCAACGGCCGGCGAAACCGAGCGATCTCCGCGTCGCCCCCCGGCTCCACCGCCCACTCGCGCACCTGCCCCCAGCCATGGGCATGCCCAGCCCCGATGTTGTGGCAGCGCGCCAGCAGCCGGCGGATCTCCGCCGCGTCCCCAATCGCATGCCAGCGCACCCATGGCGTTACCAACCGCGTATGCCGCGTGCGATAAATTTTGTACGGCCCGCCGGCGGTCAACACCCGCCGCACCGTCTCCGGCGTATACGCCAGCGCTGGACCATCGTCGAACCGCCGGTGCGTCCACGACTCGAACGTCGTCCGCGCCTCGGCCAGCGGGGAGGAAACGCACCACCACCAATGCCCCTCACACGCCTCCCGCGCCAGCGGCAACTCCGCCTCGACCACCGGCCGGTTCCCGGTCATCCCCAGCGCGAACTCCTCCTCCCCCATCTGTTCGCGCAACGCCCAATAGGCCAGGATGCCTTCCAGCGCCGGCGACCACGGGTCGGATGCCGCGTACCCATTCACGAGCCACGCCGTCACCAGCAGCGGCTCCATCAACTCACCTCGTGCCCGATCGCGTCCAACACCGTCTCGAACCGCCGCTCGATCGGACGCTCGCGCTCCAGCCGGTCACGTACCAGCGCAATCACCAGCGAGGATTGCGTGTTGTACATCGCCAGCACTCGACGGTGATCCACGCGGCGAAGCACACCGGTGAGGAACTCGCGTTGCTCGCCATCAGCCCCGGGCTGGATGTACTCCCCCTCAACGGTCTCGACCAGCGGGATCACCCCGCGGATGCCCACCTCCACCGCCCTGGGATGGAGTGAGCCGCAGGCCAGCCGCGGCATCAGTCGGTCGAGAAATTCCGGCAGGGTCGTCGAGCGCTTCGCCGAGGCGCGCACGAACCGCGCCACCTGGCTCCAGACATCCGGCGTCACCCGGAACCGGTTCCGGTCCCGCGAGCGCCAGGTGGCATACACCAGCAACGCCGCCGTCGCCTCGTGCAGGTCGTCGGTGTCGAACCCGTACGTATACGTCCCGGTCACGCGCCGGCCCCAATCATGCGACGGATCTCCGGCATGTTGGCGTCCAGCATTGCCTCGTATACCTGTCTGAGATGCTGGTCGTAGGCCTCCATCGCGGCGGCGGCCGGCAGGCTCAGCAGGCAGCGATCGGCGATACTGACGAACTGGGGTGCTACCTCCCCAGTATCCATGTCCACCAGCGTCGTCTCCAGCGAGACGAGCCCATGTCCTCGGTTCGCCTGCCCGCCGATGTGGGGGCTGCGGCTGAACGTATGCAGGCCAGACACCAGGCAGCCGAGTTCCACATCGGTCACGTCCAACAGGTCGATGTGCGAGTACAGCTCCGCCCCGGCCACGACTAATTCGACGGTCATGCGCATCTGCTGCGCCGGCGCGTCTCCTCGCGCCAGTTTCGGCTCGTCGCTGGACAGCAACGCACCCTGAGTCAGCGCCGGCGCGGATTGCGCCAGGAATGGCGCAAAATGTGGGTTTTTAGCATCGTCCATGCGCGAAAACGACTTCTCGAACGTCAGCGCGGCGTAGGACACCGCCGTGGTCACATCGTGGACTGGGGTGAGCGCCGGCAACGCCTCGACACATAGCGGGTAGGCATTTGCGACGCGCGCCTTCCCCGGCAGCACCTGGTTGCCGATCCCCCCACCGAGCAGCGCGACGATGGGCAGCAGCCGGCGGTAGGCGCGAGCCTGCCCCAGGTCGGTCTGCTGCTGCCCGCCAATGGCGCCGCCGGAGTAGAGCAGGTGGAATGCCTCCAACCCGATCGTCGGCGAGCCAATGTGCTCCAGCAGATAGGTCGCCATGAGGTCGCGCAATTGGCCACGCCAGGCGTTGCCGGAGTAGCAGAACACATGCGCCAACGAACCGTCCGGCTGGAGGATCGGTTCCTCTACGAGGTAGACGGTTGTCGAGATCGTCTCGGCTATGTGCGAGAGTGGGCTACGCAGGGTGAACCGTTGCAACAACCGCAGGTTGCGCGTGCGCGTCGTCGTCTCCATCCAACCTCCGTCCGATATGTAACGCCAGCCGCAATAGGTCGCGTTCGTATGCGCGCCAGTGGGCGACCTCTCCATCTAGCCGACGCCAGACCCGGATACCGAGCCGCGCGATACGATGTGGCGGGGGCGCGCCACTGGATAGATCATCGCGCGTCAGCCCTGCCGCCAGCCCCGCCTCCACCGCCGCGAGGCAGGCCCGCAGCCGTGCGTGGTCGACAATGAGCGTCTCCTCCTCCATCTGAACCGGGAACATGCCGCTGCTGTAGGCGATCTGCGCGCGGAACAACGTGTGTTTCTGCCCAGTCAGCGCGATACAGAGCACGAAGGGCGGCGTTGGGGGCGCGAGCAATACCTCGCGCAGCTCGGCTCGCCCTAACCGCCGATGGCCACTGGGGATGCCTGGGGAGAACACATGCGAGTAATTACGCCAACCCAACCGCTGCGATTCCGGCGTCGGCTGTCCCGTGCGCGCCAGGTGGTCCCGCCAGCCCTCATTCGTCGAGAGATAGACGCACGCCTGGCACACCGTCCACGACGTGGGCACAGCCGCCGCGTTCACGTTCGTGAACGTCGCCGGATCGAACGCCGGCCGGCCGCGCTGTGGCCAGCCCACCCCGCCGGTCTCCCCACCACACAACCAACAGGCTGGGTCAGCCCCGTACCGCTCCCCGCGTTTCGGGATTGGCGGGTGCCAATCGGGTGATCCAATCAGCCGGTGCGCCAGTTGCGGCGCGCTGAGACCGTGCATGTACACAGTGTACGCGCAGTGACGACTATGAGCAACCCCCCTGATGGATGGGGATATGGATGGTACCAAACGGGCTATTGGGACATTCGACAGCCCGAGTGGTTGTAGACGCTGGCCATGAAGAGGGGGGCGGACGATACCGCCCCCCTCCGACTCGTGCTCGACGAGCCCGCGGAATCATCTTACCATCATCACTACGCAGTAAACCTCGGGCCAGGCCTACTGCGACCCTGGCAGTCGCACCAATGTCGCCCGGCCATACCCCAGCGGCACGTCGCTGCCGCTGTCGTCCCGCCAGATATCCCAGGCGTAATCGCTCCCCGCCGCCAGGTTCGCCGGCCAGGCCGTATCCGCGATGGTCATGTCCACGATCCGGTTCGCCGCGTCGTTGATCGTCACCGCTGGGGAGAGCACCACCTGCGCCGGGTTCGACCGCCGCGCGATCTCCCCCCGGAACGTCTGCCCCGCGATGCTCCCCGACCCCTCGATCGTCATCCGCACCACCTGGTCGCTGCCGATGTACAGCGTAATGTCCGTCTCGATCGGCATGTCGTCATCTCCCATCACCGCGATCATCGCGTCATTGCGCCCCGTCACCGCCACGACCCGGTCATCCCGGCCGCTCACGGTTACCAACGCGTCATTGCGCCCTGCCACGCGGATGATGCGCGGATCGCCCGGCAGTGGCGTCGATACCGACCCGTCCGCCCGTATCTCGCATCCGCTGCCGAGCACGCCTGGAGCGGCTTTGCCGGCAAACGCCGCCGCGCTGACGCTACTCCCGGATGTCAGCAGCGCCGCCGCACTCGTCTCCAGCGTCGCCTCGGCCACGAGCCGGTCTAGGCCGTCCAGCCGCCCCGCGCCGCTCGTCTCCAGCGTTGCCGCGCCCGCCGTCCAGGCGCTCGTCCCGCCGGTCGCCGTCGCCAGCGTTTCGACGCCGGCGCTTCCGGTCAGTGCGCTAGCGCCGGTCAGCAGCCCGTCGCCGAGTACCTCGTTGCCGCCGGAAATCGTGCCATCGCCGGCCAGCATCCCAGCGCTGGTCAGCAGCCCCGCCCCGGCGGTCGGACACGCCAGCGCGATCCACGATGCCGGCCGTTCAGCCACCAGCGCGCCGGCGACGACATCGAGCGCCGGTTGCCCGGCCAGGTGCGCGCCGCCCGCGACGACAGCGTCAGCCACCACCTCCGGCGTTGCCGTCGCCGCGAGCTGCCCCGTCGCCTGGACAACGCCGGCGCTGGGGATATCCGCCGCGCCCGTCGCGGTCGGACACGCCAGCGCGATCCACGATACCTGCAACGTCGTGCTCGCCCCGGCGCCGCTGACGTTGCAGGTCAGCCGCACCCGCAGGTTGCTGTAGTCCGTGATTGCGGCCGCCTCACTGGTCGTCAGCCGGTACCCCAGCAGTTGCCAGGCAGCGATCGCGGTGGTGATGTTGCTCACCGTGCGCGTCGCGATCAGTGTCGTCCCCTGGTACACATCGATCTGTAGCGCCAGCGTGCGCGCGCCCGACGCATGCCGCGCGTACACCATCACCACGTGGTCGTCATCCACGCTGGGGGCGGAGAGACTCCCCAGCGCTACCTCGAACGCGGCGTTGGACGGGTTGCCCGGCGTCGTCACGTACGTCGTCGTGTCGATCGCCGTGGCCGCTTCATCCAGCGCCTCGTGCACCGTCGATGCGCCGGTGATCGTCCACGAGCCGGGGTTCGAGACGGTCGACGCCGGCAGCGCGTGCTGGAGGTCGCCCGCCGACCAGTCATCCCCGCGCATGCTCTGGTTGCCGACGTTGCCATCCCAGGCGCACACCCCCGGCTGGCCGCCGGTCAGGTTGGCGTCAACGACGCCATACTCGCGATCTCCCGCGATGTCCCGCCCATACAACTCGCCGCTCAGCAGCGGCAACAGTGCTCGGCCGACCATGTACAACGCCACGTCATCGCTCGTCGTCAGGTCAGGCGGCGCTGTTATGCCCGTTTGCGTATTGCCGAGTTCGTTGAACGTGCCGGAGTGCCGAAACGTCCAGGCGGCGTCGCCGTTCCCCTGGACGTAAAACCCGTAATACGCGCTGCTCCCCGCAGCGCCCATGCGCACTGCCACGCCTAGGCCGGAGTCCTGCGCGGCCACGCTCGCAAACCGCAGCCGCGCGAACTGGTCAGCGCTGAACGACCCGGACGAGGTCTTCCAGCGCGCGGCCACGTCGTCGTTGGTCGTCCCGTCCCAGGTAAGCCCGTTCGACTGCACCTGGAGGTCGGTCCCGCTGCCGCGTACGTACTCCCAGTTGGCCAGCGAGGAAATCGCCGTCCCGTTGGCGGCAGTGAAATTCTCGCTGGCCGTGGCCATCTAGTTCACCGGCTCCACCGCGCCGCCATTCTCGTAGTCCCGGCTGTTGACCAGGAACGAGAGCCGGCGTACGCCGAACTCGGTGCGGCAGTTGTCCTGCAACGCCTGCGGCAGACCATCGCAGCCGATGATCCAGTCGACTGTACGGAACGAGCCGTCGCCGCCCAGCACCGTCCCGTCGAACCGCTGGTAGCGCTGGCACATCGTCCAGCCCACGTCGACGATCCCGCCCGGCGTGTCGTACCAGGTCTCGCAGCCGTCGCTCGGGCTACGCTCACCCAGCGCGATCGGACGTTCGCCCGTGTCGAACATCCGCTCCGGGATCGGCGCGGTACAGGGCTGGGCGAAACACAGCACGCCGTCCCAGTACCACACCTGCCCACTCTGTGGGTCGCGCAGCCACAACTGGTAATCGTGATCGCCGTGCGACCGCGCGCCCTCGGTGCTCAGGATGTGCGCGATCAGGTACGACTCGGCCCCGCCTGGGGACACGTCATACGCCCCCTTGTAGCCGGTGTGCGACTCGCGCGTCTGGGAGAACGGCGGCCAGGCCGAGGCCAGCACCCAGGCCGGCGGCGCGTCCCCGTGCTCGTGCGCGTTCAGTCCGTCGTGGCTGGCTGGCCCATGCCAGCCCAGCGTCACCCCCGGCGTCGGAGTCGGCATCGCGTGGGTCGGCGTGGCAGTCGGCTCCGGCGTCGCCGTCGCCGTCGCCGGCAGTGCCCGGCAGGTCACCTCCCACGATCCTGGCTCCTGCTGGTAGGCAATCTCCTCGAATGCCGTCTCGCAGGTGATCGTGTAGGTCTCGCCCGGCGTCAGCGCGATGTGCCCCGGCGCGTGCTCCGCGCCAGATGTCAACGCCAGCGCTGGCAGCGCAACTGCCGCCACAGCCAGCGCCAGGCCCCATCCCCATCGTCGGCGCTCACGCATGTCTCCACGCTCCATTCGCCTATCCAAACACGATATCCAGGTCGCCGTCGGCGATGGTGAACGTGTCGCCGGCGTTGCACGTTTTCGCGTTGATAAACCGCACCACTCCGGAGCCGTTGCTGGTGATATCGATCGCCGCGCCGCCCGCGGTAGCCGCCAATTTGAACGTGTTGGTGGCGCTATCGCGCACGAAATAGATCGTGTTCGCGCTCACCCCCGTCGGCAGCGTCGCGCCACTGGGCGCCTCCAGTTCCACCCGGTTCCCGTCCGCCAGCCCGTGGTTCGGCGCGGTGAACACGTCGGTCGATGCGTCGGCCGTGAACACGTCCGCTGCCCCGCCCAGTGGCGCGCTGCCGTAGAACGTCCCGGCCGTCGCCGCGCTCCACAACCCGATGTGCGTGATCGGGTTCGAGCTGGTCTGCTCCGGCAACCCGGTGAACTGCTCCTGCGCCGCGTTCTGCGTCGCGCCGCTCGCCGCCGCGTCGTATGCGCACGCCTGCCGGGCGTAACTGCCGCCGGTCAGTTCGTTCGCGCCGGTCGTCCCCGGATGGCCCGCGTGCAGCGAGATATGCGTCGCCGCTGCCGTGATCGCGTCGATGCCGATGTTTTTCGCCGCGTTGGCTAACCCTGCCATGCATTCGCTCCCGTCTGATCTGCCCAATCCGCATACTCGCGCAGCCCGCGCTCCGCAACCCCCTCGATGCGCAGCAGCCGCGCCACGATCTCCGCGCGCACGCCGCCCTGCGCGTTATCCACGCCCAGCCGCTGCGCTGTCAGCGACACCACGTTTTTCACCGTCCGGTCGCTGAGACAGAGCGCGTCGGCAATCTCCGCGTTCGTCCGTCCCGCCATCACCAGCCAGATGACCTGCCGCTGGCGTGGCGACAGCCGATACCGGCGCATGCCCGCATCGGCCACGCGCTCGACCAGTTCCAGCCAGCGTTCAGCCACCCAGCCCCCGCAGCACGCTGCGCACGCCGGCCAGCCACGCGCCGCCGGCCGCAGCGCCGGAGGCGAACGCCGCCGAAGGGTCATTCGCCAGGATGTACGAGAGGATCGCCGTGAGGATCGCCATCACCAACCCCCACACCCATTGCCGCGTCGTCATGTATCGCCTCCGTTTGCCCCACGCGGTTTCGCGTCGCCCGTCTTCTTCGCCGTCACACTGGCCAGCGTCGCCAGCGCCAAGCCCAACATCCCCCACTGCTGCCATTCCGGCCACGACCACAGCGGCCACGGCGGGTCGGCCAGCGTCACCAGCATGAACGCCACCGGGTAGTTCAGCCAGTCGAACAACCGGTCGGCCCGGCTCCCGGCCCGCGTCAACCGCCGTAACTGCGCCATAATCACCATCTGCACCGAAAGCGCGGTCACCCCGCCGATGGTGATCGTCGCCGCATCAGTCATCCCGCAGCGCCCCTCGGGCATACAGCCAGCGCCAGAACCGCAGCCGCCGTGGCGATACGCCGTATTCCTCCTGGATCAGCCGGTCGCGGTGCTCCTCCAGCCACAGCACCGTGCGGATACCCAGCACCGCATGTACCGCGCCGTCGTCGTACAGCCGCTGTGGCATCTGCGCGCCATCGTCCTCGTCCCCTGGGTCACGCCCGGTCACCTCGCGCATCGCCGCTCCTCCGCCAGCATCAGATAGGCGCGGTGCAGCTCATCCAGGTCCTCGCCGGGTGGGCATAGCAGCGCCAGCCAGGTGTCGCCCGCGCGCCGCATCCAGGTCAGCGCCTCAGCGCGCAGCCGTTTGTTTCGCCGCTGCCGCGCGTCGGCGCAGGCCTGGAGCAGCACCGCCGCTGCCAGGCGTTGCACCGGTTCGGCCGGCGTCGCCGCGATCAACCCCATGCCGATCGCCGGCGATGGCCAACTGCCAACCCGTTCGCTCATGCACCGGCCAGCCGTGGCGGTGGGATCGGGTCATCCTCGCGCACCTGCACGATGTCCCACGGCGGAGCCACCCCCGGCGTCCATTGCAACACCGCCCGTTCGAACCGCTGGTACACCAGCCCGTCCTGCCCGAGGAACTCCGCCTCCAGCGGGTACCCGAACACGCTCAGGATGCCCGCGTTCACGTCCGCCGGATAGCGCGCGCTCCCCAGGTCGAGCACGTACTGCCGGAACCCCCCGGTGATCGGCACCGGCCAATCGCTCCCGTCCGCCGCCGTCAGGTACAACGTCCCGTTCTCGTCCCGCATGACCCGCTCCTATTCCGCTCGCGCCGGCAGCGCCGCGCTGCACGGCAGTACCACGATGTCCCATGGCGGAGCCATCCCCGGCGTCCATTGCAATGTCAGTCGCTCGAACCGCTGGTAGGTGCGCCCGTCCGCCCCGCGCCACTCCGCCTCCTGCGGATAGCCCGCCACGCTCAGGATCGCCGCGTTCAGGTCATCGACGCCCCGCGCCCGACCCTGCGCCTCGATCCAGGCGCGGAACCCGGCGATGATCGGGTGCGGGCAACGCGTGCCGTCGGCGTAGGTCAGGTACAGCGCTGGGTCGGGCTGCGCCGCGCCGATCAGTTCTCGCCAGCGGGCGACGATGCGCGCTACGTCGATCCCGTCCGGGCAGACGTAACGCGGCTGCCCGATCCAGTCGCGATGCCCCTGCACGACCGCGATGTCGCCGAGCTGCTGCGCGCGCACGTACTGGGTGATCTCCGCCCAGGTGCGCGCCAGCACCTCGTAGGCCATGTCCGGGATCGGCTGCTTCCCGTCGTGCTCGTATTCGATCGCCACCGTGTACGGGTTCGCGAACGCGGTCGTCCAGGCCGTGTCCTCGATGCGCACCAACTGCCAGCCGCGCTGCTCCAGCGTCGGCTCGTGCGCGACGAGGAAATGCGCGCTCACCGGCTGGCCAGAGGTGACCCCGCTCGTGCGCGTCAGCCACGCCAGGCTATTCGTCCCGGCCGAGTAATGCTGCGCCCCGCCACGGATCGCCGCCGTCCGTCCCGGCGTGAAATGCCACTCGTCTGCCGGCTCCCAGAGGAACCCAGGTATCTGCGCGCTCGGCATCGTCACCTCCAGCAGTTCGTTGGCCAGCCGCGCGATCGTCGCCCCGTACCCCACCCCCGGGTACGCCCATTTGCCGTCCAGGTCACGCAGCGCCCGCACCGCCCCGCGCCAGGCCACCGGCGTCGCCGCGTAGCGCGGGTCATCCGCCGTCCACGGGCCATCGCCCCGCGCATACGTCGCCAGGTGCGCCATATGCGCCCGGATACCCTCGGCCGGCGTCGCGAACCGCAGCGCCGCGTCCGGGTTGTTGTTCACCGCGCCCAGCCCGCCGGGGTTGTTGCGTTCCCGCGCAAACCGCGATTGCCACGCCGCCGTCTCGTGCAGGATCTGCGCCGCCGCCAGGTCGTGGTTCAGCCCCAGCCGCGTCGCCTCGGCCACGATCGCCGCGCCAATCCCGGCCGGAGCCGGCCGGTACTGGCCATCCGGCGCGTACCGCGTGGCATATCCCGGCCCGCGTTCGGCGAACCAGCGCTCGACCTGTCCTGCCGTCGCCGTCCCGCCCCCCAGCACCGGCGTGTCCGCGTCGTAGCGCCCCATCAGCAACCGCGCCTCTCCCGCCGTTCGAACTCCACCAGCGCCGCGTAGGTGGTGCTCACCAGCAACACCGCCAGTTGCGCCGCGATCAGCCCCTCATGCGTCACCACCCGGCCGATCGCCCCCAGCGCATACCCGTTCAGGTCGAACCAGCGCAGGCTGATGCGCAACACCAGCAGCGCCCACAGCCCCGTCACCAGCGCCTCCGCAGGCCGGCCTGCCGCCCAACGCAACCCTGCCAACACCAGCAGCGTCACCGTTAGCGCCGCGTACAGCCCCCCGATGAGCACGATCATGACAACCATCGCTGCGCCAGCATGAACAACGACGCGCCCAACGCGCCCGCGAAGGCCAGGATGATCGCCCGCGCGAACCGCCGCGCCGTGTCCTCGAGCGCACGCCAGTTCTCCGCCGCCCGCAGGTCCCCCTGCTGCGCGTCGCGTTGCTCCAGCATGCCGGGCAACACCTCATGCAGCGCTGCGGTGACGATCTCGCGCACGAGCAACGGCAGGGCGGTCGTCGCCGTGGTCACGGATTGCTCCAGTGTCGTCACCCGCTCCTCCAGCCGCGCCAGCCGCGCCAGGATCGGCGCGAGATCGTCCCCACTCATCTGCCCCCGCCTACGTGTTCAGCGCCACGACCGCCCGGAACCAGGCCACTGCCGCCGCCGCATCCTCCCCATGTTCCGTCGCCACCCGCGTGATCTGCCGCTCCATCAGCGTGACGAAACAGGTCAGCCGCCCGAAATACGCCGCCTTGCGGATCTCCCGCCGCAGCAGCGCGCTGGCATCCTCCGGGGCCACCGTCTCATACGACGCCACCACGTACTCCGCCAGCGCCTGGTACTCCCGCTGTTGCTGCGGGCTGGCATAGCAGCGGTCGTGCCGTGAGCGGTGTTTCACCCCGGCCGTCGCCGTCGCCGGCATGAGCACCATCGCCGCCAGCGCTACCAATGCGATCGCCATCGCCATTCGTCGCATGTCGCCCTCCTATCGCTCGCGCCGGCCCACGCCAGCGCCCTCGAGCCGTTGTCGCGCGCGCGCCACCCGCGCGCTACTCGCCACAATCGCGCTATCCGCATGCGCCCGCAGATCCGCCAGTTTTTGCGCCGGCGTCCGTCCCGCCTGGCGCACCAGCGCGATCAATGCCTCCCGGTCCACCCAGCGGTAGACCAGCGCCCCCGTCTCCTCGTGCACCAGTTCCAGCAGCACGTGGTGGCCGGCAGCCGGCATTGCCGCCAGGTCCTCCGCCGCATCCTGGTCCCCCAACCGGTCGCGCCGCGCGCGGAACACCGCGGTCCAGCGCTCGCGCTGCTCCGCCGCGAACACCTCCCGGTTGTCTCGCCCGTCCTCGCGTGGCGCGTCGTCGGCCAGTTCGTAGTTCACCCGCCACCCCGGCGGTGGATTCAGTTGCAACTCGCACAGCAGCAGGTTCAGCGCCTGGGCATCCCCAGACCACGCCCGTTTGCCCACTGGGTTCATCGCCCGCAACAACCGCTCGCGTCGGTCCATCTCAGTGCTCCCGCAACCAGGTGTTGTGTGCCCGTCGCTCACTCGCCCGTATCCGCTGCCGGAAACTCCCCCGCGGTCTCGCCCCCGCGTTGCCGCTGCTCGTCGCCCGCGCTGGGGGTGCCACCCGCACGCCGACTGTTGGCTCGATCGCCTGCAACTCCAGCAGCATCAGCTCGCTGTCATCCGACAGTTGCCGGCGTAACACCCGGCAGGTGTGGCTGCGGCCACTGAACCCCACCCCCGGCAGATACACCTGCGCGAACATGCCCTCGCGGATACTCCACAGCGCCGGCTCCACCCCACCGCGCACGACCACCTGCGGGCCCGCCCGCCGCAGCAACTCGTCCCGCGCCGTCACATACAGCGATGCGCCGGCCTCCGCCGTGATCGTCACCTGTGACGGCTGCGACAACGCCGCCGCGCCATCGCTCAGCGCGTATCGCTCAGTCCCGCGTTTCACCACCACCTCCGCCGCCCGGTTGGACCCCTTCGACTCGTAACTCCATTGCAACAGGTTGCCGTCCGCCACCAGTGGCGTCCCAACCTGGCCCGGCCCGGCCAGCGCCCCCATCCAGCGCACGTCCCCGCTTGTCGCGTCGATCCACAACTCGCTCGACGATTGCTCCATCAACTCCACCAGGATCGACCACGCGTCCTGGCCACTGAATTGGTAATTGCGCAGCGGCGCGTCCGAACCGTCCGATGGCAGGTAGCGCGTGTTGAACCATGGCAGTCCCGACAACGCCTCGCGCAATACCCGTCCGGCGATGTAACCTGGCGTCGTCGGGTGCCGGAACGTCGTCTCCCAATGCATCACCCGGCTCGCCAGCAGCACCCACGGTTGCCGCGCGGTAATCACCAGCCGGTCCACGTCGAATTGCGGCTGATCGATCACCCCCACCCAACCGCCGCAGTTGCCCACGCCGACGATCTCCAACCAGCTCCGCCCAGCCGGATCGATGTACGTCGCGCTCGCCGCCGGCTCCGAGTAGGGCAACTCCACCGTCGCCGTCCCCGGTTCTCCCAGCGCTGCCAACGTCCATTCCCGCTGGCACCACGCCTCCGCAGCCGCCATCGCCGCTCCCCGGCGAAACACCACCGTGCCCATCAGCCAAACGCATTCCGGTGTTTGATCACGTCGGTCGCCCCCAGCCCGTCGGTCACCGCGTTCGCCCCCGGCACGAGCAGCGGCCAGCCGTCCGCTGTCGTCGGCAACGGCGCGTTGTAGATCGGGCCGCTCCCGCTCGTCGTCGGGATCCCCGTCTCGCAATCGAGCGTCAACGTCGCGTCCGGCGCGAACGTCCCAGGAAAATTGATCGTGTAATTCCCAATCGTGTAGTCCCCAGAGTAGTAGTCGTAATTCTGCGCCGCACCCACTGTCACCGTCGGCGGCGTATTGATGCCAATTTGAACCGGCGTGCCGGTATCGTCCAGCGTCAATGTCGCGTCATCTGCCCCGCCTGCATCATTCTCGATTCCAGCCGCGATAGCGATATACACGTTTCCAGACACGCTGATGCTTGTCGTCACGGTAGCGTTCGCCCGCGTTGACCATAGCGTTGTCCATCGATCGCTATTCGGAGGACGACCTCGCACATATGCCTGCGCCGATACGCCATTGAAGTTCGCCGTCACGCGAGATAGATTGACAATATTGGACGAGCCGCTATTATTCACTGCTCCGGGAATTGCGACGTACATCGAGTCGTAATCACTCGTCCCCTGCGTGCGCAGTTCGAACGTGACCGACGCGCCATCCGATCGCAACTGGTAGACGATGTTGGCCGCCGGGTTCTGGTATCCGGTCGCCGCCGGCACCCACGATCCGGCGAATGATGGATGCGTGCTGATCGGCCAGTTATCCCAGCGCCACGATGTGTTCGACACCGATGCAGTGTCGAACAGGTCGGGGTCATCCAGTTGCCCGCAGAGAGGGTTGGTCAGCCCGCTCCCGTAGATAATGTCCACCTGGGTGCTCGTGCCATCTGGGTTAGTATCCACCAGCGCCCAGACGGCCGATGTCGTCGTCCCGCCGTTGACGACCTTGCATTTCGTCGGCACCCCGTTGACCCAGACGAAAACGTTCGTCGCCGTCGCGGTGGCGTCGTTGAGCGCGAACCGGATCGGCGTCGCCACGAACCCGTTCGCCTGCCCCGCGCCAGACACCTGGCACGAGCGGTAGGTCACATGCGTGCTCGTCGTCAACTCGATCGTCGGAGCCGTCGGCACGTTGCCGCTATTCGTCACCGACGCGGGGTTGCTCGCGCTCGTTGTCAGGCTCTCCGCTCGCCAGATCGGCGTCG
This sequence comes from Candidatus Fraserbacteria bacterium, assembly GCA_037440025.1. Lineage (GTDB taxonomy): Bacteria > Bipolaricaulota > Bipolaricaulia > RBG-16-55-9 > DRXL01 > JANXCC01. The sequence goes on from JBBIUX010000081.1 coordinate 49,244, forward strand.
GCGCCGCGCAGCGCGCCTCATACTGCACCGTCTGCACCGCCCCAGCATCCTGGCGCGGGCGCAGTTCCAGCAACTCCACGTCGACGTACACCGATGTGCCATCGTGCCAGGTCGCCACCAGGCGGGTCGTGCTCCTCCCCCATGGTTGGAACCATTGCTCGACCGTGGTCTTCAGCGTCGCGTAGGCCGTCGCCGTATCCGCCGCCGCGATCAGCAACGAGAACTCCAATGGCTCCCAGTTGCGCGCAATTACCCGTGGTCCGCCGATCCGCCGCCGCGCATACTGCACCGATTTGCGACGCACGAGCGGATCGCCGGCTGGGAATACCACTCGGTACGAGGTCGAGCCATTGACCGCGTTCCCGCCGATCGACGTAATTACGTTCGCCGGCATCAGAGCGCTCCGCTCAACGCATCACGCACCGCGTTCCCCACCGACCGCGAGACCTCGCCGCTCATCTGTTCGGTAGCGCGTTTCAATGCCGCTGCCACCGCCTCCGCGATAATCTCCGCCTGCACCTGCGCCGCGTCCGTCATCGCCTGCCCCACCGCCGCTGGCAATTCAGCCAACGGCGACACCCCCACCGCGCCCAGCAGTGTGTTGACGAAATCCAGTTGGCTCATGCCGAGGATGCCCAGGTCCTCCAGCGATGCCGCCAGTTGGTCGGCCACCGCCTGCGTCGCCGTCGCCGGCCACGCCGCTGGGTTGCTCAGCATCTCCTGCAATAGCCCCAGTTGGTCCGCCGCGTAGCTGGCAGCATCGGCCGCGCTCGAATCGGAGCCGGGCTCGATTTGACTCGCCACGAGTTCGATCACGTCGGTCAGTTGCTGCGCGGTCGCATCAAACCCCAGCAGCGATGAAATCAACGCGTCGATCGCCGGGGCGGCGCTGCTCCCAGCGCCACTCCCAGCGTTCGGCACACCGCTGAACGCTCCCCGGCCGCCAGGCCCACGCCCGATGCTGGCCGCCAATGCGCCCGTCGCCCCTGCCGTCGATTGCAACGCCTGAGAACTCTCCCCCCCGCATCCCCCACCGCCCCCGCTGCCGCGCCGATTGCGTCGGCGATATCCTCCAGCGTCGCCGCCAGGTCGGCCGCCAATTCCGCGTACGGTTCCGCCGCGGCCGCCATCTGGGCGATCAATTCCAGGATGTCCAGGAAATTCGCGTAGAACACCTCCATCTGCTGCTCGGACACCCGCGAGGTCTCGGCGATTGCTGCGTACGCCTCGGCCACGTCGGCCATCAACGCGACCGCCTCGCCCGCACCGGATGCGTACTCCTCGAATGCCGGCGCGCCACGTGCCCGCCACGCCTGCGCCCCCGCCTCGACCGCCCGCACGATGATGTCGATGTCGCGGCCGAATTGCTCCACCAGTGCCTCGATGTCCAGTTGCTCCCCGGCCGCCCCGTGTTCCAGGATCGCCTCGATCGCCTCCGGCGTATCTGCCAGTACATCCAACGCCGCCCCCGCCGCGTCGGCATACGCCTCCACCGCCGGCGTCACCTCGGCGTCCCACCCCGCCGCAGCCGCCGCGAACGCGTCCGCTACCACCCGCGTCGTGCGGGCCAGGTCGTCGGCCACCTCGCGCAGCTGCCCCTGTCCCTCCAGCGTCGCGTCCCCCTGCTCCTCCAGCGCCTCCAGCAGGTCCAGCGTATCGGCCAGCCCAGCCGTCGCTGCGCCGACCCCATCGGCGAACGCCTCCAGTTCCGGCGAGACCTCCTCCTCCCAGCCCTCGGCCGCCACCGCGAACGCGTCCGCGATCCGGCGCGTCATCGCCGCCAGCATGCGCACCGTCGCGTCCACCCCCTCGGCCGATTTCGTCGTGCGCAGCCCCGTCTCCTGGAGCGCCTGGAGGAACTCCAGCGTGTCCCGCAGCGCGCTGATGATTCGCCCCGCCGCCTCGGCCAGCCGCCGCGCCGCATCCACCGCGTCCAGGTCCATGATCGCAGATCGGAAGAGC
>JBBIUX010000082.1:0-5693 GCA_037440025.1 Candidatus Fraserbacteria bacterium
CGGTCTGCTGGTAGGTCTGCACGAGGTGGCGTCTTGCTTCGCTCTTGTTCATCCGGTACACTTCCTGGTACGATAGTTCCATAGCGTGCATCCTTTCTGGGCGCTCTTCCAGAGTTTGGCCCATGAGAGGATGCCCGCTTTCTTGAGCCATGTCCAGAGTTCCCCCTGGTAACGATCTCTTGGCGCAGCGACCACTAGCTCTTGACAGCGGGGGGAGGGGATAGCTGTATAATGCCTTCGAATAGCCTCCAGTGGGGAACGAGGTGGTATACACATCGGTCCTAAGTCAATACGCGACGTCGGTGCGGACGGTGGGGAGCGGCTCGCTCTGGGTTCCCTACACACTGTCGCCGTTGAACAAGCCATCGGGAACTTGGCGGGTCGAGGGCTACGTGAACGAGCGGCGGGTCTTCAGCGAGGCGCTTTCGCTATTCTGAAGGGCACATGAGCGTGTTAAGATTTTGTTAGCAGTTGCGTGCTACAGCTAAACTTAAGATTAGCACAAATCGCAAGAGGAGGCAATCAAGATGAAGTGCGTGAAGTGGATCGGCTTGGCGGTCATCGTGTTGGGGTTGGGAGTGGCGGTAGCGGGGTGTGGGCTAGCCTCAGTCAAAAACGAGTTCGAAAACAGCAAGGACTCAACTTCCTTATCACAGAGCGTTGGTTTACAGAGCACATCTGCAGACCTTCCTATTGATGAAACACAGGCAGCAAAGAGTGGTCCTGGCCCTTGGAATCGTTCGACGAATTGCGGTTCTCAAGGTGGTATGGATTGGGTCTCGGTCAATGGCAACACGGTAAAAAACTCAATGACTTGGAGTGTACAGCTTCAGTCAGCGCGCTATGCAGTCTTGGCTTTTATACCAGGTTGCAACGCGACGACCCAGAGCGCTCGTTATAAGGTTCGACATGCCGGAGGGGAGGCTGTAGTTACTGTAAACCAAAATGCACTCTCCCAAGTTTGGAGGCTTCTAGGAATTTACGACTTTGGCCAGCAAGGCAGTGTAGTCTTGGCAGATGATACAGGTGAGGCAGCCAGCACTGGAAGGAGAGTAAGGGTTCGACGCGATAGCATGGGTACGAGTTGCAGACAGTTTTAGAGCACCCCTCGCCTCTACCTTCATAACACAAGCATTTGGGGATGGGCATTGCAATAATTCTGGCTCCTATGGGCATCTAGGGGAAGATCTGAGGGCCAGTATAGGCACCGCAGTCTTAGCTACAGCAAATGGTATCGTCACACAAGTCGCTTCTGCTGGTGTCTGGGGAAATGTTGTGCGCGTGATGCATGTTCTCCCTAATCAAAATCTGCGGTACAGTATGTATGCTCATCTGAATGATTTCAAGGGTGGTGATGGTGCTGATACAAAATTGCACCAAATCGTGCGGATAGGCCAAAGAATCGCTAGCTCTGGTAATACAGGCAGGAGCACTGCTCCCCATCTGCATTTCGAGATCAAAGACGGGGACAGCTATGGCCTTGGTTATACAGACAGCAACTTTGATGGAGACTCTTACACAGACAGACGCAACGGGGTAACTTATTATATGCCCTCTCAACTGGCAGGTTATCGCAGTAATCCCCCAAACTCTCCAACCAGTTTGCAGGCCACCGCAGTTTCCTCAAGTCAAATCAACCTCACATGGTTACACGACGGGCGTAATGTACAGAGTTTTCAGGTTGAACGCAGTAGTGACGGCAGGACATGGAATCGAATAGTGATCTGCAAACTCGGAGCTAACGCGCGCAGCTATTCAGATATGGGACTTGCCTCAAAGACTACTTACCACTATAGAGTGAGAGCACTACGATGCAACTGAGGCTAGAGGTAATGCTTCCTTACGTTACTCGAATGTAGTATCCGCGACTACAAAATAGTATCAAGTCTACATCTGTGTTTCGCTTGAAGCATGCAGGACTTCCATCAAGAAGGAAGTATGTTTATGTGAGCGAAGTGCGCAAGCTCGTCATCTTGCGCTAGGCGCTCCCCGCTCTGTGCACGGAGGAAGGGCCGGGTGAGAGTCAAAATGCGATGCCCCGGCTGGGCTCGGAGGCTTTGTGCCGCCGTGTTCTTCTCCCTATAATTGTGGGCGAGATGAGGTGATCTCATGTCAGAGACTCAAGAACTGCATTGGGTTTCCACTCACCAAGACGAGTTAGAGCCCTACACCGGCAAGTGGATTGCTATCTTAGAGGACGTCATCATCGGGGTGGGCCATACGGCCCAAGAAGCCCTCGACCATGCGCGCCAGAAGTCAGATAAAATCCCGTTCTTAGTGAAAGTCCCGCGTAAAGACGAGGGGCTCTACGTTCTATGATGGAATTCCCCTACGTCAACCGTCGGAACCAGTATTATCCGATCATTCCCGTGACCCTACGCCATGGAGACCGGGAAATCCGCTTTGAACATTTCTTGGTTTCGTTTAACGAGCGCAACCGCAAGTTGATTTTAAAACCCTAATCCGTAATGTCTCTCCCCGGGTGCGCGTGCGGGGCGGAGAAGAGTACGTGAGCAAGATGCGCATGTTGATCACCTTGCGGTGGTAGTGGCACGAGGCCCAACAAATAAGGTACAGCTCGCAGGCCGGACGTGGTCTCCACAGCTGTCGATTTTTCAAAGCCCACCTCCTTCCGTTACAATACCTGCTGTTATGAGCAAGCTCGACACCAAGACGGAGCAGATTATCCAAAAGTTTACTTACGAGATCCAAACGCTCTACGGCGATGACTTGGTCTCCTTGATTCTCTACGGCAGCGCTGCCGGGACGGATTTCGTGCCCGATCGTTCTGATCTCAATTTTCTGGTGGTGCTGAAAAGAGTCACGCCGGAGGCCCTGCGCAAAGCCATGCCCCTGGTCAGAGACTGGCACCGTCAAAAGATCGCCACTCCGCTCTTTGTGGACCCAGAGCTTTTGCGCTCTTCACTCGATGTCTTCCCCATTGAGTTCTTAGAGATGCAAGAGCAACATCGCCTGCTCGCGGGCAAGGACATCTTGCTTGAGCTGAACATCTCTCCGAAAAACCTACGCTTGCAATGCGAAGAAGAGCTCAAGGGCAAGCTGCTCAATCTCTATCGAGGGTATCTAGAGACGGGCGGCCGGGTCGAAGCCCTTGAAGAGCTGATGGTCAGCTCGCTCAAATCATTTCTCATCGTCACGAGACATCTGCTGCGCTTGAAGGGACTCAAACCGGCGCACGAATTTTTAGAGATTCTCGTGCAGGCAGAAGAAGCTTTTGAACTCAGCTTTGAAGCTATCCGCGATGTACACAGTCTCCGTCTGGGAGCTATACGCTTGGACAAGTCCGATGCCCATACAATGTTCGCTCGCTACCTCTCTGATGTTGAACGACTGGCCGCTCGCGCCGACATGCTCCTTCAAGAGACTACGTCATGAGACCGATCATCTCAGCACTTCTTTTCTTGATAGCCGCTACACCAACGATGGGAGCACAAGAGATCCCGGCTCCTCAAGGGTATGTCTCCGATTATGCCGATATACTCAGCTCTCAGATGCGCGAACAGCTCACGGCGCTTCTTGCTGAACTCGAACAGAAGACGACGGCCCAGATCGCCGTCCTGACGGTGAAGACCACGCAGCCGCTGGACGAGTTCCAGTACGCTGAAAAAGTATTCACGAGCTGGGGGATTGGGCAGAAGGGCAAAGATAACGGGGCGCTCTTTCTGGTCGCTGCTGAAGATCGTCGGGTTCGGATTGTGACCGGCTATGGGCTCGAAGGCATTCTCCCTGATGGCAAGGTCGGCGCGATCTTAGACGAGTTCGTCATCCCGGAGTTTCGCGCCGGGCGCTTCGACGAAGGAATTTATAATGGCGTCTGGGCGGTGGCGCTCGTCATCGCCAAGGACGCTGGTGTCGAGTTGACCGGTGAAGCACCTATTGATATTGAGCGCCTACCAGATGGTATCTCTCCGATATCTCTGGTTATCGCTCTCATTGTCATCTTTTTGGTGGCTAGTCTCTTGATGAGGAGCGCCCGGCGCACCCGCAGGACTTCTGCCTTTCCCTGGTGGGTGTGGCTGGCCGGCGCTGGGAGTGGAAGGCACAGCAGCCGGGGCTCGGGCGGATTGGGAGGAGGCTTCAGCCGGGGAGGCTTTGGTGGGTTCGGCGGTGGACGGACAGGTGGCGGTGGAGCGGGACGGGGATGGTGAGACGAGAAGTCAGAAGTCAGAGATTCAGAAGTCAGAACTGAGAAGGAGGTCGTCATGCGTAAAGGACTATGGATAACGCTGGGAGTGCTCGTCATCTTAGGGATAGCCGTATATTCGCTCTTCGCGGGAACATATAATCAGTTCGTCACCCAACAAGAAGACATTAAACAAAAGTGGGCCCAGGTAGACAATCAGCTTCAGCGGCGCAATGACTTGATTCCCAACTTGGTCGAGACGGTGAAGGGTTTTGCCGGCCAAGAACTGACGATCTTCCGCGAGATCGCTGAGGCCCGTACCAAATACGGCGGCGCAGTGCAGATCTCTGATAAGATTGCCGCAGCGAACGAGCTGGGCAGCGCCTTAGCCAGACTCTTAGTGATCGTGGAGAATTACCCCACGCTCAAGTCCGATCAAACTTTTATCAGATTGATGGACGAACTAGCGGGGACCGAGAATCGCTTGGCTGTGGAACGCCAACGGTACAACGAAGCCGTCCAGGGCTACAACGCCAATGTGCGGCGATTCCCGAATAATTTTCTCGCCCAACTGTACGGATTCACGCAGACGGCCTACTATGAGGTTCCACCGGAGGCCAAGGTCGTGCCACGAGTGACTTTTACACCACCGGAGCCGCCTAGGGAACCATAACCTCTCCCCCGGCCCCTCCCCTAAAGGGGGAGGGGTTGGGGTTAGGTTAAGAATAAATATCGCACAATGAGCAACGCCACTCCGTGCCCTCCGGGCGCTCGGGGTGGCGCGTGTTATCTAAGTATTTTTTGAGTTGGTGATAGAGCTCGCACTGTTTCTGAAATGCCTCTTCGGTGCTAGCGCAGTAGTCGAACTGGAAATACCTGTAGCTACGACCGATCCACTTGAGGAGTTTGTCGCGCACGTCGTGATCATCACGCCCTAAAAAGCGCGGCTGCCCCCCCTGCACGGTGTGCAACAGATAGACTCCTGGCTGGACGCTGCGCACCATCTGTTTGATCATCCGGTCGTTGAGCAAGAAGGGCCCGCGGATAGGCGATCACTCCTCTGCGACTCGTTCGTGTGGCTGATTATAAGCCGGATGAGCAGGGCCGCGCAAATATAAGCTGGGATCGTGTTGCATTTGGGGATTCTATCTGTTATAGTTCACAAGACGGGATGTGGCGCAGCCTGGTAGCGCGCACGCTTGGGGTGCGTGAGGTCGTGGGTTCAAATCCCGCCATCCCGACCAGCAGCTTTCTAGCCTGCTAACGCTGTCCTGCCCCAGTGGGGAGGTCTAGCTTTCGACTGTGACGGCGGCCCTCCAGGCCAAGGTTCACGGATAAATTCTTCAATGGACTTGGCAGGCTCTGTAGAAATCCTTCGCTGAAGGAAGTATAGCAGACGAGCCCAGAGCCGGTCAAGGAGAGTCACCCCCAGCTTCACCGCCCGCTCCAGGTTGTAGACCAGGCAGATCGCCACCAGCTCCCGGAACTGTCTCCACCACCTTCGGCTGCTCACCGCATCCCCATACTTGCGCTTGAGCACCGAGATCAC
>JBBIUX010000083.1:0-7586 GCA_037440025.1 Candidatus Fraserbacteria bacterium
CCCTCCCATCCCCTGCCGATATCACCTACGAGAACGCGGTCCCGGGGGGCGTGGGCCGACTCGGCAGGGGGTTGACGGTGGTTCATCGCGGGGGAGGCCGGCTCTGAAGCACCCACCCACTCCTGTGTGTCACCTGCCCAAGAGAGGGGCCCGATCCCTCATCTGCCCCGATACCCGTAGCTGCAACCTGATCAGCCCACAGGGGGGATGATCGCCGTGTCCTCGAAGCGCCAGAACGACGACGACCTCCACCGCAAGGACGAAGGCCGCGATGAGGAGAGGGTCAGGCTGTACCAGGTCTGCGCCCTTACGAGCCTCTACATCTTCGCTAAGGAGAAGCCCCAGTTTGCCAGTTGCTACGAACGCATCACCAAAAACCCCAGGCAGACCGGTACCTTGCGCGGCCGGCTGCGAGCGGGCGTGTGCGTAGGTTCTCAGGCGAGCTGAAGGACTTCGGGAGGATTCTTGATCGTGAGGGATTTCAGACGTTTGCGTGCACCCGGGCGGGGCTCGGTGACCTGCCAGACCTGCCCTTGGGGGCTCGACAATTGAGCAAGTTTGATCTGCTTGAGGTTGTCGCGGATGTTGCGCCAGGTGTCGCCGCAGGCGTGCTCGGCCACCCGTTCGAGGAGCAGCGAGAGCACGGTCAGCGCCACGTGGGCGTGGATCCGGTGCGGCGCCCAGTGGAAGACCGGCCGGAGCTTGAGGCCGCTCTTGAGCGTGCGCCACGCCTCCTCCACCCGCAGGAGCTGCTTGTAGCCCAGGGCGAGGTCTTCGGCATGGAGCGTGTCGTCGTTGGAGTGGACGATGAACTTCCCGTCGTGTCGCTCGGCGGCCCGCACCTGGGCCCGGGAGATGGAGAGCTTGCCGGTCGGGCTCTGCTTGAGGTACTTGCCGTAGCGTCGGCTCGCCCGAAGCTCGGCAGCCCGCTTGCTGGGGGGCTGGCCCGACCGCTGCTGCAGGCAGGCGAGCTCCGCCGCCAGCTCGGCCAGCACCCGGTCGCGGTGCGCGCGCTGCCGCGTCTGTTCTTGCGGGTTGTGGCACACCACGTAGCGCCGCCGCCGCTCCCCGTCCCCCACCACCACCTGCTTGACCTTGAGGTTCGCCGCCACCTCCTGGTAGCGCCCCGGTCGGGTCAAGACCTCCTCGGCGACCTCGCCGCCCTGGTGGATCGGCATGCACACGATGTACTTGCCGCCGCCCAGGCTGAGCCGTCGCAGGTTCTCCTGGGAGACCATGCCGGCATCGCCCACGAAGACGCAGCGACCGAGCTGCCAGCCCCGCAGATCCTCCTTGACCTGGGCCACCGTGGACACGTCCACCGTGTTGCCGGGGAACACCCAGTGGCGCACCGGGAAGCCCTCCCGGGTCACCGCCAGTCCCACGACGATCTGGGGCACATCCCCCCGCCCGTTCTTCGCGTAGCCGCGCTTGCGGGGCGCCGGGTAGCACTTGCCGCCGGCCGCCTCGCTGCCCTGGACGAGATCGTCCTCCCCGGTCCCCTGGTCTTCCTCGTCCACCTCGAAGTGCAGCGAGGTCGTGTCGTAGAAGACGAGCTCCACGTCCAGGTTCAGCAGGTCGGCGACCCGGAAGTAGATCGCCTTCTCCAACGCCTCCTTGTGGGCCTCCAGGAAGTCCATGGCCCGGTAGAGGTGGTGGAGCTCCAGCTCCTGGGTGCCCTCGATGCGCACGTCTTCGCGCAGCCACTGCTCGTAGCAGTAGAGCTTCGAGCACGGGGCCAAGGCGCGGTTGGCCACCAGCGCGAAGAGCGCCCGCTCCACCGAGAAGTCGAACTTGCGCCCCTGGGTGAGGCGGCCGATCTCCTCGGCGATGCCCAGCCGATGCCAGAGCGCTTCGAGCACGTAGAGGTCGCCGTAGGGCCAAGCGTCGACGACCCGCCAGTCCGGGGACTCGGCGACGATCTCCTCGGGCGAGCAGTGCCGCAGGATGCTCTTCGCCAGCCGGCGCAGCCGCTCCACGACCTGGGGGTCCTCGGCGCGGCCGCAGTTGAGCACGATGCGGGTGTCCGAGCGTCGTGCCCTCGGGTTCCAGACGCTCTCGGCCAGTTGCAGGTGGGTGATGACCGTGCCGTCGGCTCGCTTCTGTCGGGTCTGTCGCAAGTACATGTGCCCCACCGTACTCGACGGACTCCCGCCCGGTCAAGGCGCCCCGGCCCCATCCATGTACGTAGGGTTTTGGGCCGAAAACCGAGGCCCCACAAGCACACAAGGCTGATCTGGCGCGAAGTCGCAGCTGTGAAGTCAAACTTCGGGCGTCCCCCGGCATAGCCGGGGGCTTACCCATGATGGTCATCGACAATGTGCCCACAACTGTCAAACCTGGGGCCGAGGGGAACCCGATATTGGAGCCCATTTCGCCGAGGTCGCCCCGAAGACCCGTGCACCCGGCATTGCACCCCAGGTGCAGGACCTGACGCGCGGCGTCCCACGACAGGTGAGCCATGCCCACCAAGGCAAAAGGAGGCACGAGAGCATGCAGGACAAGGCTCGATTCCTAGAACAATACGCAGACTACAAACGAATAACAGGGCTCACAGATCTCGTCAAAGAGCACCCACAACTTCGTGATGTCTTCGAAACAACGATATCGAACGCGAAAGCAGTGGTGCGCGAACCATTAAACATAGCCGTGATGGGGGAGTTCAGTTCGGGAAAATCCTCCTTCCTGAATGCCATTCTAGAGCTTGGTCAGCTACTTCCGATCGCCCGCACACCCAAGACTGCAACTGTCCACAAGCTGGTTTACGGAGATAAACCGTCAATTACCATTCATTTCCGCAACGGGGACCGCCACGTATACGATGGATACGGCATCCTGCAACGGTACAGTCGTGACAACGTGAATGGCTACGAGGACTTTCAGGCGGAAGTGGCACGAATCCGACATCTGGAGGTGGCTTGCAAGAACGAACTGCTGCGGAGCTTCAACGTCATCGACACCCCCGGATTCAACGACGACCCCGGGTCAGACAAGTTGGCGCTCGACGCGTTGGAGGAGGAACGGGTGGACCTCGTCCTCTGGCTCCTGAGGCCTCAGCAAGCTATCTCAAACAGCGAACTCGAAATCCTGCGCGAGATTCGGAAGAAGGTCGACAGGATCTATCCCTTCGTCAATCAAGCTGACATGGAAACCAATGAAGCCGCCGTCGACGAACAGGTAGCGGCGCACTGTGGCGAACTCTTTCGAAACAAGGAACGGATTCCTCGCGTGTGCTCGCACCCGGACAAGTTGGGGAGAGACCCTCACAAAGGGCTCCTCCGGGAGGCTCGTCTCTACCTCAAGCAGCACATCTTCGACGTTGCCACCGACGTGGCGGAAGAAAGGCTAAACACCTTGGCGGGCGAACTCCTCGCAAACGCCAACAACTTGTGTTCGGCGGGGGCCGGCGCCCTTACAGCCCTGGCACAAGCGAGAGACGTCTTCTCTGTGCGCCGGAAGGACGAACTGAAGGCTAAGGGTTGCGAGGCGTTCAATGCCGCCCTTCTGGACGCGCTCGTGAAATCGCTCATGCGCCACGCCGAATCGAGCCTTCTCAAGGCCCTGGATGAGAAGAAGGGATGGCGTCCGGAATCCCACGTGGTCGCTCTGTGGGCGCGACGCCGGGCGGACGAGATCCTAGAGCAGGCGTCCGAGATGCACGCCCAGCGCCTCGGGGAACTGGTAGGGGAGCACGTCAGCGCAGTGAAGAACGCTCGCTCGGCCCTCTCGGGTAGCGACCAGCCACTCGTAAGAGCTCTTCACGGAAAGGCCGTGCAGGATTGCGTGCGCGCGCTTGACGAGGCCTCGGGCAAGCTGGACCGCCCGTTCCCGTCGGCAGCCGTACTTCCCATCCACGGCTACTCGTTCCTCCTGCTGCGCCAGACCCTGCCGGAGTTGGCCAAAGACGCGGCAGAGAGGCGCAAGAAGAGGAAGAGATGGCTTAAGGATTCTTACGATGAGAAGGGCTGGCCGGAAGAACTGAGAGTACTTGTAGATGAAAGACTCGATATCTGGGACTTGACGCTCCTGTACGGCGCAGGCTTCCCGTTTTCTCAGTTGATTGATCGAACGGCTCAACGCATCGAACAAGCCGGAGAGGAGATATCTAAGCTCCTGCAAGATCTCGATCGTTGCCTGCCGCAGCAAAGGAGGTCCGAATGTTCGTGACAGCCGCTGAACATGCGAAGGACCAGAACAAAACCATGGTGCAGATCCTTTTGGCCTGCTGCGATGACGGCAGGATTTCGGTATCGGACAAGAGGCGCCTGCTCCACCTGCTCCAGGCGATCGCGGACGAGCTCTTCGCCATCCCGGAACTCCCTGGTGGCCGGGTCGGCCCCGAAGAACTGCCCGAAGCCATGGCCCGCATCGTGAGCGAAGACGATCGGGTGTCGGTCTTGCTCCTGTGCCAGGAGGTCGCGCAGTTGTTCGGTATTCCGGCCGCACGGGTAGAAGGACTAGCTAAGTTCGCGAGGCTTACTCCGGAAGGTCGAGCCAAGTTGAGGCGAGATAGAGCGGCACTGTCCGCGTAGCAAAGGAGACCTCACTAGAAAACCAGGACAACAACCTCTGGATGCCTCTGCGTCCTCGCCACACCCCGATCAGGAGCGCACATGGATACCTTTCCTGTACTGTCCAAAGTCATCGACATCGTCGGTGCCCACCGGGGACACCCCTACGCCGAACGCCTCGGCCTTCCGGCGTCGTTGGCCGGACTGGGCGCCATTGGCGAGGCCACCGGGGACCACCGCTTCCGAGCACTGTTCCTCGGCGAGTTCAACACGGGCAAGTCCACCTTGATTAACGCCTTGATCGGGCGCGACCTACTGCCCGCATCGATGGTACCCACCACCTTCAACGTCGTCGAGGTTGCCTGGGAGGGGCGCGAGGAGATTTCGGTTTTCCGACCGGCCGGTCCGGCCGAGGGGCACGGCCCCCAGGTCGCGGAGGTGCTGCCCCTCGCCAAGCAACATCTACAAGAGCTCTCAGCGCGAACGCCGACCCCGAATCTGCGAGTGTCCCTGCCGGGCACCGACCCCCGGTGGGGACGGTTCGTACTCATTGACACCCCCGGCACCAACGACCCTTCGCGGCAGTCGGAAGCGGTAATCTTCGGCGAGGTCGCGCGAGCCGACGTGGTCGTCTTCCTCATGAGTTGCGCGCAGGCCGGCAAGAACACCGAACTCGAGGTCCTGGCGCGAATCACCCGTAGCGTCGACATCGACCGCTTCTACTTCGGGCTCACCCGCCCGGATGCGGTCCCCGACCCCAAGGCCCTCCGAATCTGGGTGGCTCGGCAACTGGCGGCGACCTTCGGCCGGGACTTCACCTCGTTTGATCCGCGGGTGCTCCTTCTGTCGCCCATCAAAGGCCTCGACGCCTCTTTGGCGCAGGACAGCGAGGGACGACACCAAAGCGGCTTGGCGGCCTTCGAGGAAGCGCTGCTCTCTCTGGTCGAGGAGAACAAGAGCGAACTGATCGCAGGCGCGGTGCACCGGGGCGCCCAAGCCGCGCTGGCGCCGCTGCTCGCCCGGACGGAAGCCGAGCTCGACCGGTTGGACGGCAAGGCGAACCGGGTCCTAGAGGCCGCCAAGACGGTGCAAGCGGAGGTCGCGGGCTTTCGGCGCAGGATCGAACCCGAGGTCGTCCGCCTTCGACGCGAGCTCGACCATGCCGTCGAAGACTGGCAACGCTACATCCAGACCGCCTTCGTTCGGATCACAGCCACCGTGAGCAAGGAGATCGACGACCTTCGGGAAGATAAACTCCACTACAGCCGCTACGTGGAGCTGCGGTGCCGAAAGCTGGTTGAGGACTGCGTCGCAGATAGCACCCGGGACCTGTTGTCGGCCTGGCACGGGGTTCTCCAGGACTTCGACCGGGACATAGCCCCGACCTGCGCCGCGGTTCGGCCGAGAATCGATGCCGCCGCCGCGCCAGTCGTCGGCCGAAACCTCGTTCGCCTTTCCGCGCTGGTCGGCGGCGTCGCGGTCGGCGGGTCCGTGGTGCCCTATGTGGGCGGGGCCGTAGGGGGGGCCTCCCTCCTCGGGGGCTTGGGGGCAGTTGCACCCGTCCTGGCCACCATCCCCTGGGTGGGCCCCGCCCTTGCGCCCCTGGCGACCTTTGGCGCTGCCGCCGTGCCGGTGATTGGGCTCTTCGTCGCGGCCGCCGGGAAGATCCTCTTCGACGTCGCGAAATGGGCCTACGAGAAGGGGCAACGGATTGCGGCGGAAGTCGAACGGAAGGTCATCCGGGCGCAGTACAAGTCGGCGGTCCGGAAGGAACTCGACCGCGTGCGTGACGACATCCTTCGGCATCGGGTATCGCCGGAGGCCATCGCGGACGCCGTCGAGAAGCACGTCCGCGCCAAGTTCCCCGAACAGGCCGGCCTCGAGGCTAAGGTGAAGGCGCTGGGCGAATTGCAGGCCCGCGGCGCGAACGAGTCCGCCGTATCACGCGCCGAAGTTCAGACACTGCGCGACGACGTCAGGATCTGCCTCGAACTCCTCAAGCTGGAGGCCAACGCATGAGCACCGCCTTCCTCCACGACAAGAACGAACTACTCACCGGGCTCCAGGAACTCGCGGCCCTCAGCGCGGAGGCGAGCCCAAGTCACGAGGACGCCCTCCGATCCTTTCGGGAGGAGGTCACCGGAAAGCTCACATTCAAAGTGCTGTTGCTCGGGGACTTCAATGCCGGCAAGAGCACGTTCATCAACCGCTTCCTCTTGCAGGAAGACGTCCTGCCTACCAGTCAGACGCCGTGCACTGCCAAGCTCTGCAAGATCAAGTACTCGGCCGAGCCGTGGCTGCGGACACACCACAACACCGAGCAGGGCGGCTGGACGGAGACCCGTACCGGGGTTCAGGAGGCCCTCGCCGCGGCCGGCGCGAACAAGGGAGCGAACGTTGCCGAAACGCGCCACCTGGAGCTCGGGTGGCCGGCTCCGCTCCTCGAACAGGGCATCGTGATCGTGGACTCCCCGGGACTCAATGACCCTGAGTTGGAGCGCATGCAGGTCACCTACGATTACGTCAAGGAAGCTGATTGCGTGCTGTACCTGACCATGGCAATCCAAGCTTTGAAGGCGAACGAACGGGAGTTCTTGGAGAAGCACGTTCTAACTCGCGAGGCCCTGGACAAAGTGTTCTTTGTCATCACCTGGTGGGACCAGTTGGATGAAAAGGACCGTCCAGACGTTCGAAAACACGTGGAAGAGGGGATCCGCCGTGCTCAGCAGGCTCGCCCGGACCGACCGGACAAGGGGAGCGACGAGCGCCAGCCGACGATCTTCCCGGTCTCGGCCAAGACGGGGGAGAACCTCGACGAACTTCGGGAGGTTCTGTGGGCGTATTTCGGTGAACGCCGCGGGGACAGGCTTCTGTTGCAGAAGGCTAAGCAAGCGGCGGAGCTCGCCCAACGACTCCTAGAGGCCATCGAAGAACGGGCAAAGGTCGCGCTGCGCACGAAAGACGAGCTCAAAGAGGACTTGGCTAAGGCAGCAAGCGAGCTTGAGGCCTTTTGTGAAGGGCAGGAGCAGTTTCAAGAAGAACTCACACGTGATATCTCAAGGGTCTGGGACAAGT
>JBBIUX010000084.1:0-2259 GCA_037440025.1 Candidatus Fraserbacteria bacterium
GCCATCATTCATGGAGCCGTTCGCCTGGAATTTCAACTAAGAGTAGCACTCACCCTTCGAAACGTGCGCTATCTGCCTGTGGAGAGACGAGGGAGGACAAATGAACGCGTGCGTCCTAGGTTGCTTTAGTTGGGGCCAACACTGGACGTATTTGGGGAATCCAAACCGCTGGGGACCGAATGGTCCGAATGATCCATCAGAGGTCATGGCTGGAGTAATCGGTAAGACTATCAATTCGTCTAACGGAGCGCGCTGTAGCGACCTGACGCACAAAGTTCTCGGACGGAGCCGCTCGGATGCGAGTGCGACGGCTGGTGAGTCTGGTCTTCGGGACTCCGTTCCCTAGTACCTAATGGTCAGACCCGGAGTATCTAGATGTTACGGGCATTGGTCTGGTGCTCAATTGCAGGAATACTCGTTCTCAGTGCCCCCGTCGTGAGCGTTCGGGGCGTGTGGAGTTCCTCGACAGCGGCTATGATTGTAGTGTGTCTGCTTGTCTTCGTTTCTCTGGTTTCGCGTAGCTCGAGAGAGCGAGTCGTCTTTGTAGCATTTGGTGCCTTGACAGGCGCGTATTTGAGCTGGGCGTGGCTGATGTCAAGACCCGGGTCTGGGCGCGCTCATGAGAGTATCGTGCAACATGTTGCTGTGCTTGCATTGGCTTCGACTGGAACTGCTGCTGCCGCAGGCGCTGCGTGTTGGGTGAGCTGTCGAATCATGCGCCTGTTTCTCGACCGAAGGGCCCGCGCTCGGCGGCGAAGAGCCCGCGCTCAACGATGCACTGATTGTGGCTACAATCTGACTGGAAACACGAGCGGTCGCTGTCCAGAGTGCGGTTTGATCATTCATGCGCGAAGCGAGATTGATGCTGTACGGTAACTAGGGAACGCTGACTCCGCTACATGGTTGCTGTACGGGCAGTTCAACGATTCGCACGGCCGGCGAGGCTCTACTACTGCGCCAACAACCTGAACCAGTACACGGCCACGGACGATGCGACCACCTGCCCGCCGGCCAGCCCGACCGAGACGTTCGCGTACGACGCCGACGGCAACCTGACCGAGTCGGACAACACGGGTCAGATCGCCCCCGGCACGCCCGCCCGGCGGCAGGCGGCAGAAGTACATCTGGGACGCCGAGAATCGGCTGATCGCGGTCGAGCCGGTCTCGCCGGCCGCCGGCGACAAGAAGGTCGAGTTCCAGTACGACTACGTCGGCCGGCGGGTGGAGAAGAAGGTCTCGACCTACAACGGCTCGGCCTGGAGCGTGGCCGAGACGCGGCGGTTCCTGTGGTACAATTGGCTCATGCTGCTGGAACTGGACGATGACGACGCGGTGCTGAAGAAGTACACGTGGGGCCTGGACCTCGCGGGCCAGGCGGGCTCGTTGAACTCGCTGGAAGATGCCGGCGGGATCGGCGGGCTGTTGGCGTGCTACGACACGAACGCAACGACCACGCCATCGGACGATCGTACCTTCATGTATTTCTATGATGCGAACGGCAACGTCGGCCAGCTTGTCGAGACGACCAGCGGCGGCAATTACGGCACGCTCGCGGCGAAGTACGAGTACGACCCCTACGGGAATGTGACGGCGCAGGGCGGGGCGTATGCGGCGGCGAATCCGATTATGTTCAGTACGAAGTACTTCGACGATGAGACGGGATTGGGCTATTGGGGCTACCGGTACTACAGCCCGCGGGTGGGGCGATGGCTGAACCGCGACCCGGTCGGCGAGAGCGGCGGGCTCAACCTGGTCGCCTACGTTCGCAATGCGGTAACTGTGCTTATGGACGCGCTCGGTCTGCAGTGCAAGCGCTCCGGAAATGTCCTCTGGACCGTTGCCCTTGAACCGCATGAAAGGTACGTCTTTGCGTCAACCGCAACTTTTCACGTGACTGTGGCCTCAGACAATGCCTGCTGCTACTGCGACTCGATTGGGTGGATTCAGCTTGTAAAGGACGAGGGTCGATGGAAGCCCGTCATTGGACCCCGGAGAGACATCAATAGTAATGGATGGCGCATCGATTTGAACGGCGACCTTGAGGATCCGGCGACGTATGATGTTGCACCCCCCTGGTATACGATGAGCTACCGATTGAACACGGGACAAAGCCGGGGAAAGTGCACAAAGTCAAGCAGTGTAGGCGATAGCCCTGGAGAAACTTGGGCTGGCATTCCAGAAAAGCTGACGCAAGAGTTCGAAACGGGTCAATGCCCTTCGTAGTTGAAATTGCGAACGGCTCCACACCTTACGCCACCT
>JBBIUX010000085.1:0-3473 GCA_037440025.1 Candidatus Fraserbacteria bacterium
AATATTAATGAGGAATTAATGTTAACAGAAATTAAAAATAGATTTTTGAAAAAAAAGGTTGATGCGTGGATATAACCATGTTAAAAACAAAGCTAGGAGAAGAAGCGTAACCTTGAAGGAGTGGATTATGAATACGACAAAGCGAAACACTACCAATAATCCTCATAGGAATAAGAACAATAATACTCACAATTCTAACAAAAAGTCTATCAACGATTCCAATAAGAACAGTAAGGTTTTGGACCCACTGTGGCAATATCCTCCCAGCGATTGAGTATACTAAAAATTAGTTTGAATTTTAATAATTAAATAAAATAACCCATCAATTGATGGGTTATTTCATTTTTTTTCATATATAAATTTGATTTTTTATATTAAACATATAAATTTAAAAAATGTTATAGGACAAATAAGTATGAGTAATGAACTTAATGATTTCTTTTTTGATAAAAAGAAACTATTTAATTTAACAAAAAAAGCTTCTGATTTTTTTATTAATACTGTTATTAGACAAGATTTTGGTTTATCAGAACATAGTAGAGAAAAAATAAATATCCAAAATGTTTTTCATATAAAACATAATCCTAATCTCTATGATGTTTTAAGTTTATGTTCGGATAATTTTCTATATAAAAGAATAAAAAAAGGAGAAATCCCACTTTCAATATTAATAATTGTTGAATATATTTTATGGGAAAATAAAAAAATATCTATGTTAAGTGATTATTTGGAAAAAAAATATAATTTTCAAATTAATTTTCATGATGAAAATAATGAATATGATAAAGATGATTTTCTAACACAATGGGATGATTTTACAAATTTTATTCATGAACAAACAAAAAATATACAAGAAAATAATTATCCTTCATTTATTTCAAATTATATTTGTTTTTATAATTCTTTATCAAAAAATTTAGATAAACCAATAAATGTAGATAATTTTTATAATTTTGTTAATTGTTTTTATTCTTATTTTATTTTTAAAAAAATGGAAAAAATAAAACAAAATTTTCTAAAAACAAGTTTTTTGTTAAAAGATAGACACAATAAAAAATTAAAAAATACTAGATTAAAAATTATTGATACTTCAGTTATTTTATCAGATAATTATTATACAAAAGAAAAAAAGTTAAAAAATAAAACAATAGTTATAGTTTTTTGTTTGGATATTAATGATAATAGTTTTTATAATTTTAGATTATTTTCAACAGAAATATTTGATTCTCTTGAATACAAAAATAAACCAAGATATAAAAAATATTCTTTTTATTCAAAGCCTGATTTTAGTATTCTCACACCAGGAACAGAATTGATTGTTTCTAATCATTTTTGTGATTCTGAAAAAATGAAAGATCCTTATTTTAAATTAACAGTAATGTCAAATTATTTATATATATGTCGTATAAAAGAAATACACCATGAAAAAATGGGGAGAATTTTTTAAAAATATCAATTATAATTATTTTTTCTTATTTTTCCAAGAATTTTCCTCACGTGACGCAAATTTCCAGTGTTTATCAGTTGTCACGTGATTTGGCCTTACCCATTTTGCTATGTTAGATTCAAAATTATTGAGAGAAAATGAACTAGCGTTTCTGACTACTATCCCTTCTTGAGTTTTTAAATCTAAACTTTTAATAATAGAAAGAATTTTCTTTTCATCCCATTCTCCTTTCCAGAGAACAGGAACCATTGAAACTCCAATATTTTTTAAAAATTTTTCAGATTCATCCCAACTAAGACATTCATTATTTTTCCAAACAGAAAAAGCTAGAAAAAAGCTATCCAAATTTTCATATTTTATTGAATGTGTAGCTACTAAATTTTCACCACATATTCTATATCCTGTAGGAATCAAATAAGAAATTTGAGAATGAAAAGATTGAAGTCTAGTTCTGCTCCAATGATAAGAATAATCTAAACTTCTAGTGTAAATATGATTTCTACAAAGAGTGGTGTTTTCACCATCCATTTTTTCAGTTACAACAATAATTTTGTTTTTGAAAATATCCTTTTTGTTAGATACGATATCATCTTGTTGTCTTCCTTGTGAATAAGGAAGATGTGGTGTTCTAGGGTATTTTGTTTTTTCACACAACATGTCTAAAAACCCTTAACCACCATCACATTTTTTTCATATGATGTTTATAATATGATTTTATGATAAAATAAATATATTTTTTGAAAAAAAATTCCCGGTTTCTAAAACCGGGAATTCAATTTGAACCATGTATATTTAAAAGAAAACTAATTATTATTATACATGAACTAGGGCATAAAAAGGCCCCATATTCATGTATAACTCCAATAGCTTGGACTCTATTGGAGTTTTTTTGTTCACATAGGGAAATATAGCACTTTATATTGATATTGCAAGAACATTTTTCAAAATAATATTATTAATTTTTTCATAATGTGAATTTTTTTGGTGGGACGTGCGGGATTCGAACCCGCGTTATCGCCTTGAGAGAGCGATGTCCTAAACCGCTAGACGAACGTCCCTTACTTGCGCCAAACAGATATAATTATATAAAACTCCAGAAGCAAGAAATTTTTTCAAAACAATATTGTTAATTTAAATTAATTTTTGTTCACAAAAATTGATAATAAATAAACTTAATACAATTTTAACATTCAAATTAAAAATCAAAAAATAAAGAAAAAAAATTGCTTTCATCATTTTTATACAATATAAAAAAGTTGTTAATTGGGAACAAAATTCCTATGTATTACGGGAGTGTTCGTCCAATTGGCTAGGACCCGGCCCTCATTAATGAGGACCCCAATACCGGTTCGAATCCGGTACACTCTCTTCCCAATTGATTAAAACAAAGATTTAAAAAATGATTTTTTTTGATAAAAAAAAATTATTTAATACCACTTTGTCTTTTTTCAATTTTTTTCCATATGTAGATACATTTGATAATGTGTCTTGGTTAGACACAATAGAAAATTGTTTTCATGAAAACAATTGTTTTAATTTTAAAAAATTTTTAAAAGAAACTTGTGATAAAAAATTAAATTACATTAATAATAAAAAGATTTTATACAGAAAAATAGACAATTTTTTTATAACTTCAAATATATTAGTTATGCTTGAATATTTAGTTAAAGAATCTAATAATAGTTCTATTTTAAATTCTTTTATGCAAGAATATTATAATATTGATTGTGATATATATAATTCTCAAAATTATAATTTTAAAGAATTTCAATTTTTTGTTTCAAAACAAAATAAAAAAATGTTTCCTTGGATTTTTACAAACAAAGATTCAATTTTAAAATATTATGATGAACCAATTATACCATTTAAAATTAAAAAAATAACTACTATTAATGGCACTTCTTATAATGGATATGATTATCCAGTTTACAATTATATAAAGTGTTTCTTAGCATATGCATATGCTAGAAAAATAGAAGAATTAAAAAATAAAACAAGCAAAGCTTTGTTTTTTGTAAATTTGGAT
>JBBIUX010000086.1:0-4740 GCA_037440025.1 Candidatus Fraserbacteria bacterium
GCTCGGTCGCCGTCTGCTTGAAGCGCGGCGTGGCCGCGCCGACCATCACCAGCTTGGTGACGCGCCCGTCGGCGTTGAAGTCGGTCACGTACTTGAGGGCAACGCCCGCGCCCATAGACCAGCCGACGAAGGTCACGTCGCGCAGGTCGAGCGCCTTGAGGAAGGCGTGCACGTCGCGGCACATCTCGTCGTAGGTGTAGTCGGAGGCGGGCTTGTCCGAGTCGCCGTGGCCGCGCAGGTCCACGCACACGCAGCGGTAGCGGTCGTGCAGGGCCAGAACCTGATAGTTCCAGGTGTCCACGTTGGCGGTGAGGCCGGGGACGAAGAGAATCGGCTTGCCTTTGCCGCAGTCGCGGTAGTGCATCTGGATTCCGGTGTTAAGGTCAATGAATGGCATGGCGGTATCCTCCGTGAGAGTAAGAGTGAGAGTTAGAGTAGGGCGTTAGAGCAGCCGAATGGCAACCATAAGGTGCTGAATGCAGCCATATCCCCGTGGCCGAAGTTCACCACGTCGGAGGTCTTGTAGATAAGCACGAGGCCGAGGGCCATCAACCCGTAGAGCGAGCCGGCGGCCAGCCCGCCCGCGATCTGCCGCGCCAGGAGTTCCATCGCAAACCTTCATGGCCCTGCCGAAGGCTCAGGCTTCGCGCCTTCGGCAGGGCGAGGAGGAGAGTTCTCGACTTTCGGGACGAACTCGGCGATGAAGAGCGCCGCGTCGCTCACGTCGAGGAAATGTTGCTCGCGCCCGGTTTGCAGGTGACGCACGACGCCGCGCCAGCGCGGGGGCGAGCCGGAGGACTCGCCCTCGGGGCTGTCCTGCACGATCCGGACGATGAAGGAGGTGATGACTTTGGGCGGAGGACTCAAAACGGCCACCTGCTCGTGTGTTCTGCACACAATAGCAGGTGGCCGTTCCGGGGGCGCTACGCTGGCGTTACACGGGCGTTACAAATATAAGCTATGTGCGGGAAATAGCCTCAAACAGCGCCGTCGTGCGCGGCGAAGGCTCCACGCCTAGCGACTCGCGCAGGCGCTTGCGGCAGCGGTCGTAGGTGCGGACGGCGAGGGCGCGGTTGCCCTGCTTCCACTGACACTCCATCAGCAACGCATAGGCTTCTTCCCACAACGGGTCTTTGGCGAGGACGGCGTTCGCCCACCGCGCGCCGCGCTCATAATCTCCCTGAGTGACCCATAATCTGGCGAGCCGTTCTGCCGCCGTGAGATATTCGGTGAGCAGACGCTCGCGCTCTTCCCCGGCCCACTCGGCGTAAGGACTCTCTTCGAGAAAGTCGCCGCGATACAGGGCCAGCGCTGGCCATTGGGCGTACTCCACGGCGCCGGACTATAATATCGTCCATGGCCCTAAGTTGACGTACTATTGAGGAGAATCTATGCGATTGTTGATCGTTGAGGATGAACGTGATCTCGCCAACGCACTGGCACAAGGCCTGCGCCAGCAAGGATACGCCGTAGACATAGCCATGGATGGAGAACACGGTTGGGAGTTGGCCGAGGTCAACGACTACGATCTATTGATCCTGGACCTCAACCTGCCGGCGATGGACGGCCTGGAGGTCTGTCGTTGCTTGCGGGTCAGCCGACCCCAATTGTTGATTCTGATGCTAACGGCCCGCAGCCGGGCGGAGGACCGCGTCGCCGGGCTTGACCTGGGCGCAGATGACTACTTGGTCAAGCCGTTTCATTTCGAAGAACTGGCCGCGCGCCTGCGGGCGCTCCTCCGACGCGAGCGGCGGGTAGGTGAGCCAGTCCTCCACTGCGGCGATCTGAAGCTCGATCCCGCCAGTCGTGTCGCCTGGCAAAGGGATCGCCGCCTTGAACTAACCCGCAAAGAGTTTGCCATCCTGGAATACTTGATGCGCCATGCGGGGGGAGTCATCAGCCAGGAAACTTTGCTGGAGCACGTCTGGGATGCCACGGCGGACCCTCTCACTCACGTGGTACGTGTTCACATTAATTCCCTACGGCGCAAATTACATGATAACGCAGACAATCCCCGCTACATCAAGACGGTGATCGGCCAAGGCTATCAGTTAATACCGCCAGGAGGCGAGGAGGGTGCGGAATGAACCTAAACGGGTGGCGGGTTTTCCGGCCGCTGAAGGTTTGGCGTCCTCCCCTGCGAGTGCGGTTGGCGCTCTGGTCAGCCGGGTTGCTGTTTGTTGCCAGTGGAGGGCTGACGCTGTTTATTAACGTGGCCACCACGGCAACGACCCCCCGCTCAGCAACAGCCGTTACTGTTTTGGACGAGGCCTCCCCGGTTCCCGGTGAGCTGCCAATGCCCATGCTGACCCCGCAAGCGATACAGGGGAGGCCACCGATGCCGTTTATTCCACCTGAGGTAGCGGTGTTGCGCCAAATGCGCATCTTCTCGCTGGTCGGACTGGGGCTGGTGGCCATGCTGGGTGGAGCGGGCATTTACTGGGCATCCGGGCGTGCTCTGCGTCCGGTACGCGAAGTCAGTCAGGTTGCCCGGCGCATCCGGGCTGGTGCACTAGATACTCGTCTGGCGCTGGATGGACCTGACGACGAACTCAAGGAACTCGCCGATGCCTTCGATGGGATGCTGGATCGCCTTGAACGGGCCTTTGACCAACAAAGTCGTTTCGTCACCGATGCGGCGCATGAACTGCGCACACCGTTGGCCACGCTGCGCACTAATTTGGAAGTGGTCTGTTCTAATCCGACGGCCACGCTGGGCGACTATCGGGAAATGACGGAGACGCTGGAGCGATCTCTGCGCCAGCTCGAGCGGCTGGTAGAAAATCTGCTGATTCTGGCGACCGAGGATCGAGCCGTGGTCAAGAGCGAGTTTGCCCTGGGACCGCTTCTAGAAGATGTGTTGTTGGACTTACAACCTGTGGCAGACGAACATGCAGTCACCTTGCATTATACAGGAGAGATACATTTGACTGTCCGGGGGGATGAAACCTTGTTGAGGCGTGTCTTCTACAACCTGATTGAGAATGGCATCCGTTACAACCGGCCGGGCGGCGAAGTGGTGGTCACCATCCGTCAGGAGGGCGTTTGGGCGGTGGTGGTGGTGGCCGACACAGGCATGGGTATCTCCGCCGAAGAACAAGCCCATATTTTTGAGCGTTTTTACCGTATAGACCGCTCGCGCGCACGCCACAAAGGTGGCGCTGGCTTAGGGCTAGCGATCACGGCACATATCATCCAACTGCATGGTGGAACCATTCAGGTGGAAAGCACCCCTGGCATGGGGAGCATTTTCACAATGCGGTTGCCATTGTAGTTTACCCCTTACTCCTCAGAGAAACTCCCCTCTTGCCGTATTTTCTCTGCCTTAAAACTTAACAGGGACTTAACACACTCCTTGCTATACTGAAATATGAAAAAGTGGCTTGCTCTGGTTACTCTGGTTGGTTTGGTCTCAGCAGTTGGCTATCTTATGGCCTTGAGTTATCGCTCCGCTGCTAAAGACGATGAGCCTTCTTCGCCCCCCATAACCCGCCCTACTTCGGCGAGTGTGCCTGCCCTTTGGGCCTCTTCCGCATCTACTGTTCCAGAACTCGTAGCGGAGGCTGACCTCGTGGCTCGCGTAAGAGCGATTAGCGAACCTGATCCGCGAACCGTCTCCTTTTCAGGGCCAATCTTGGCAGAGGATGGAACATCCATTGGAGAGGGGGTGGACAAAGTTACGTTTTCGGATACGCAGATGGAAGTGCTAGAAATCTACAAGGGCTCAACGGAGAAGTTTATTGCGGTTATGCAAACAGGGAGTGTATTGCAGGGAAATTCACTTGAAGGAGATCCCTTATATGTCCGGGGTGAGGAATCTATTCTGTTTCTGGTTGACATTTCAGATGATCCTACCCATGCTAAAGGTCGTAGCCTCTACCGTATTGTGAACCCAGCCGGGCGTTACACAATTCAAGGCTCTCAGGTCCTCAACCTGGCTGAGCTTCCACCGTCAATCACCGTTTCCAAAGACGGTTGATGAATTGGTCAGGCAGATAAGAGAATCTCTAGAGTAGTGCATCACTGAAACTGAGTGGAAGGAGACCCAACCATGTTCAAGCGAAAAACATTGCTCATCATTCTCCTGCTGGTCGGGCTGGCAGGCGCGAGTGTGGCGCTGGCCCAGGCTCAAGGCGGCAGTGCCACCCCACCTTACACGGTCGCCCAGGCTTTGACCGAAGAAGAAATCGCCGCCGGAAAGCAGGGGCAGGTTCAGTATTTTGACAGCTTTGAGGCCGCCATGCAATCTATCGGCGCCAACCCCGCCGACTTCAAACCCGCCGACTCGGACCGCTCAGCGCCGGAGAGGCACTGCGTCATCCTGATAGAACCTCTTCAGCCAGGTCAGCAGGCCTCTGCGACCTCGGACCCTGTTTGCTTCGCCGGATTCAGCGATGCGATTTATGCCGCTACGGGAGGCATAGTCCGATTGGCCCCGACGGTCCGCCCGGCTGAGGTCACGCGGTAGTTTGTCAAGTTCTGTGTAAAAGGGCGGGCCGGCTCACGTGGTCGGCATGCTGATACGGCGGAACTTGAGCGAACGGACGACGGCGAAGAACATCAATAGGCAGCTCCCTTCGTTACGGAACGCGGCGGCCATCTTGTGACTGCGGCGCTTGACCTCATTGAACAATCGCTCAATGACGTTGGTCGTTCGGATGGTCTTCCAGTGGGCCTTGGGGAAGGCATAAAAGGTCAGGCAGGCTTCCAGATCACGTTTCAAGCAGGCGACGGCGCTGG
>JBBIUX010000087.1:0-40691 GCA_037440025.1 Candidatus Fraserbacteria bacterium
TTATGAGACGAGATGATCTCGGGAAGTATCGTGACGTATACGGCGAAACTAGAAATGTAGATGTTTCAGGGATCGGAAGTTGAGGTAGGAGGAAATCTATGCCTCACAATTGGCCTACGCCGGGTGGAGTCGATCCGCTTTTGCCCGTGGAAACTTCGCTTACCCCGGTGATGCGCCGGGAGGTCATACTCCCAAGGTCGTGGCGGTTCTTCACTGAATCTCTCGTCAACAAGAACAGCTTCGAGGATTCGGATGGGCCGGTCCTCGACCCCGTTCATGAGGTCGTGTTCAACGATCCTCCGCCCGCTGTCCCGACGGGCATCGAAAACGCTTTCGTGTCCAGCCGCGTGAGGATCGTCAACGATGGCCCCGGCATCATTGAATACTCATACGACGGGACGAACGTTCATGGTACACTCGGTCCCGGGGAGAGTGCGACGGACGACGAGCGGCGCGAGCGGAGGGTCTTCCTCAGGAAGACGGAAGCCTCCCCGCCAACTGCTGTGAGAATCTGGGCTTGGTGAGGCATAGGGGAGGATTATGGCCGTCTTCCCGATCTTCCAGCTCCCGGCGGAATCCACGAAGATCCGCTTCAAGGAGCCTTATGTCTCCGAGGGCATGAACCTCAAGGATGCGGGAATCGTCCCCACTGGCATCTTCCGAGGGTACACCCCGAATGCCCGCGAGAATTACCAGCTATACATCAACACGGATCCGGACTCCAATGACAGCGTTGCTGTGGTCGAGACGCCTCCGGCGCTCTCCTCTGCCCGGTTCAATCTGACTGTTCGCACCACTCTTCAGGTCGTTCTGGACTTCTCGGGGCACGATTTCGGCGCGTCCGGTCCTCTCTACGTCGTCATTCGGACGCAGTATTCGATCTCTCAGAGCCCCTTGGTTGGTATCACGGACGCGAAGATTCTGGCGGTCAAGACGACGCTCAATAACGCCGATCCACAGAGCCTTCACGATGGGGACATCAAGATTTGCAAGGTTATCGATACTTCCGGAGTGGGAAACACCCCGGTCATCTCTACTGTTGTGCCAGACGACCGAGATGACAACTTTGGTCCACTCCTGACGCGGCGAGGTATCCTTCGGATACTAGGCACCGCAGAATACAATGGGCCGGACATTGCTTCGGGGACACCTGCGCCAATTCCTACAACTCCGCCCACGATCAATTTCACGTTGCCCGACTCGAGAATCGTGATAGTAATGGGATCAGCGAGAATGTTGATGGGAGTCGAGGACGGTGATGCCCAACTGTACTACAAGTTGGATGATGTGGATCAAATAGGCGTAGTAGCGGGCGGTTTCGACTTGGCTCACGGAGGAGAGTTAACCTCTATTCGCACCGGAAACTCTTTCATTCGTTTTCATTCCCTTGATGCTGGAGTTCACACTGTGCAGCCTATGGGATTTGCTATTGGAAATGTCCGTATAGGATCTCCGGTGACCTTTGTGGTAATTGGTTAAATGTTTCTTGTGAGTAGAGATGGCTGATTTCGCCATAGTTCCGTTGCCGGACCAAGCGACGAAGATCCGATTCAAGGAACCCTACGGTTCCGAAGGGTTGAATCTCAAGGTCGCAGGGATCATTCCCAAGGGAATCTATCGTGGATACATTCCTGCTCCACAAACGGGCTACATTCTCAGGCTCGATCCGGATCCTGTGGCCGGTGATCACGTCGGGGTCGTGGAGACCCTGAAGAATTACAATCTGACAGTTCGCGGCATCGGGGCCATCAACATCGACATGACTGGCCAGTCGGTGTTCCCGGTCTTTGTTGTACTGCGGGTGTACTATGAGATCTCCGCCGGTCCTCCATTGGGCGGCATGACAAAGGCGGAGATCCGCGTGGTACGGACTTCCGTGGACAACTCCGATCCCGGGAAGCTCCACGACGACGACGTGAAAATCTGCAAAGTTCACGGATTTGTTGGAACGACTCCTGATATCTCCGTCATCATCCCGAGTGACCGTGAGGACAATGGGGGGCCGTTGCTGACGGGCACGTCCGCAGGAGTTCTGAGGGCAGCGAGATTTGAGTGGATGATTCCTCCTCCTCCGTTGTCGGTGGGTTCCTTTGGGACGGGGCCGTTGGGCTTTGTCCCCAAACTTGCCCTAGTTGCCTCGATTGGCCGCGAGGCCTCGTGTTTCTCGTATATCTTGGGCGCTGCTGATTGGTACTCTATACAAGACGTTCATAGTTTTAACACGGACTACTCTAGCTGGCTTGACAGGTACTCGGGATCTGGACCTCCTTATTATCCCGATCATCCCATCAGTGTGTACCGTGAAGGGCACATCTCTGCCTATGCGGATGTGGCAGCCTTTGGTTTGTCTGGTATTACGTTCAACTACACGATCACATATTGGGCACCCGGGGATGCTTACTGGAGAGTTCAGTCCGTTGTGCTGGGATAACTATGGGGCCGATTCTGTACGTTGATCGCGGAAGCTACAACTTGGTGATTGCGGACTATTCCGGATCGCCCCGTCATCGAGCGATGACGGAAGATCAGTGGGTTGCTGAGTACCGGGCCGATCCTTCTTATGACTCCATCCGGACCTCAAATCCAAAGGCGATTCCTGTGGTCCGAGAAGCTTCTGTCGGTCCGTGGAAGAAGGACTGGTCGGGTCCGTATGTGATTCCGTACCAGTGTCTCGTTCCGACGTCGGACAAGCCTCAGGGCAAGGACGGGGTCCCCGAGTGTCCCGGAGATGGGATTTCCTTCCACACGATCACAATCAGGAAGAAGGATAACAAGGGCGCGGATATACCGGGCGCAGAAACCGTCCGGGTTCTTCCTTCCCAGTTGATTACGGTGACCCCTTCTCAAGTGGTTCTCGTCGATGGGAAGGCGACCGTGAAGGTCGGACCGACTCAACTGGTAGGGGAACTTTTCATCCGCGTGGTTGATGTCGCGGGCGTTCTGACCGAGGGTTCCATCCGTGTGAGGTTCATATGATGAACGTTCAGTCGCTCGTGGATCGTCTCCGTTCGGTCTTGGAAGTATACTACGATTGGGTGCAGGTAGATGCCGACGAGGAAGGGGTGGTACGGATCCGGGTCGGGAAGAGGAATCCCACCGACCGTGACGTGGAGGAATTCAAGCTCCGCGTCGGCAGCGAGACCAAGGATGGGTACGCCCTTTCTGATGTTCGGTTTCGGAGAGGCGAGGGCGAGATTGTGGGGGCCGTCTGTCCGAGCACCGGGGACAAGGAAGCCGCTGACAAGTTCTCCAAGAGCGTCCGCGAGTTCGACAATGACGTGGACGTGAAGGAGGACTACGAACTCGAACTCTCCCGTTTCGTGAAGGTCCCCTCCAAGGCGTTTTTCTCTCGCTTTGAATGCTCCGACATGGACGAGGCCAAGGAACGTCTGGGGGACGTTCAGAAGTTCCTCGGGAAGCACGGTTTTGAGCGCGTGGAAGAAGGTCAATTTGATGACTCCTATGTGAGTCCCGAAGGGATGATGGCGCGTGTTAGCCTCGTGGCCGCTCCTACCATTCTCCCAACGGTGTGCTTGGCGGTGTACGCCCCGAAGAACCTGAGCGAGGCCAACGTCGTCAGGAGGTACTTTGGTTTAAGCGAAGCCGCCGCCAAATAGAAACAGGAAACCGGAGAGAGGTGTATGCCGGATCCGAGAGAAACGTTCATTCTTGAGCAGGATATCGCGGCTGGACAAATCAGTGATGTCCATCTCAAGGCTGGAACACGCATCTGGAAGCTGGTCGAGAAGAAGGTTATCGACACCCTCTACCTGAGCAACATCCCCGTCATAGTGGGAGCCACATCCAAGCGGCTTGACGGGAACCTCATCGACATCCTCCGTGCGGTGGGGCCGAACGATATCGGGCTCCTGACGGATCGCAAGCACCAACTGCTCCGGTCCGGAACAGACGAGGCCTTCCTCGATACGGCGGGGCGCGAGGTCACCGTAGATCTCGTCTTTACCGCAAGCCTCAATTTCCAAGTCAACCTGGTTACGGGAAGCAACCAAGGGACAACCGTAGGAGACCCCGGAGACGTTCAAATCGGGGATATCATCCGCGTGGTGGGACAAGGTCTCGTTGCCCCATATATTACTACCATCATCAACAAGGTCGCGGCGGGGCCGAACTTTGTCCTGACCTTCCAGAATAACTTCGTTCAGGGGCCGTCCCAAGTCTACACCGCCGAGCGGATTAACCGCTGGGAGGCGTTGTTCAAGGATTCCGAAGACAACCCCTACCAGATGCCTGTAGGCCAGTTCGACATCGGACTCTTTCAGCGGGTGTACTTGGCGGATATCGCAGAATCATTTGGCCTCAATCCCCTCAAGCATCCAGAGCTGGCCCCGGAGGCAGGATTAGCCAATCCTCCCCCGCCGGGAGCACCCTTCTCATCCGCCGTCGTCGAGGTGGTTCTCGACGCCGGAGAGGCGTTCCTCTGGTTCCACGGCCTCAATACGGATATTCCGCTTTTGACATGGTGGGTAGAGTGGCCGGGATATCCGCTGGTGCGGTTTTACTACGGCCTTCAGGCGATCAATATGGACCCGGTGAACTCCAACATCGAGGGCGTTCCCTCGCTCAGGACTACAACCCCCGTGGACTTCAAGCACGTTGACGAAAACTACATTGAGATCAAGAATCGTAACACGGTCACGCACCGAGTGAAGGCGATAGTCCTTAAAACGTCGATTTAGGGAAGATGAGGCGCTTTGCCCACCTGAAACAGATAGATCCTAATACGTACCAAGTTCGAGCCATTGTCAGCGGCCAGAAGCCTCCTCAGTATTCGCGGGAAAAAGTAGTCGAGGCTCCACCGAGTATCGACAACGCACGTCTTTTTCAGCTTTACTATCACTACGGAAAATGGATCGAGCGAAAAGAATTCGTGCATGAAAAAGCTGACGGAAAGTTCCATGCGGTGCGGTGGGTCGGACCTCTTCTTGACGGTTCCGGGTACGCCTCCGCCAGCCGGAACTGCGTGGCCGCGTTGAATGAAGCCGGAGTGCAGATACAGGCCAAGGCCGTTTCTTTCGAGGCGGCCCGGGCGGACTATGGACGTACCGGGGAGATCGTAGATGCCCTTCTCGGGAGAAGGATTTCTTATACCGTCAACATCGTTCACATGACTCCCGAGAATTTCCGCCACCACTGGGAACCCAACTGCTACAACATCGGGGCATTTTGCTGGGAGACGGACGTTCTTCCCAGAGAGTGGGTGCCCGAGTGCAACCGGATGGACGAGATCTGGGTGCCCTGTCGGTGGACGGCGGATGTGTGCATACGGTCGGGCGTCACGGTGCCCGTGCGCGTGTTCGGATATTGCCTGCCCGTGGAGGATTACGCCGACGTAAAGCCCTACCGCGTCCCGGGGGTAGATCCGTCATGGTACAAGTTCTACTCGATCTTCCAGTGGACAGAGCGAAAGAATCCTCAGGGGCTCCTTAGGGCGTACTTTACAGCCTTCACGGAGGACGATCCCGTTATTCTTATCCTCAAGACCTACCGCTCGAACTATTCCAAAGGAGAGCAGGAAGCGATCCGAGCAGAGGTGCGGAAGATTCGGCAGGAGGTGGGCGGAGAACGACCGCCAAAGATCATTCTTCTATTGGAGATGATGACCCACGCGGAGATACTGGGCCTCCATCGCTTCGGGGATTGCTTCGTCCTCCCCCACAGGAGCGAAGGGTGGGGAATGCCTCACATGGAGGCGTGCATGATGGGCAAGCCTGTCATCACGACTGCCTACGGGGCCAACCTCGAATTCACGCTTCCGGAGCACAGCTACCTCATTGGTTCACACCAGATTCCCGTGTCGGGAATGCCTTGGATTCCCTGGTACAAGAATCACATGACGTGGGCGGAGCCCAGCGTTGACGAGTGCCGTGAGTTTATGCGCCGTTTGGCCTCCAATCCATCAGAAGGGAAGGAAAAAGGACGTCGTGCCCAAGAGTTCGTACTCCGGAAGTTCAGTCGGGAGACGGTCGGACGGGCGATGCGGAGGAGACTGGAGTGCATCTGGGGAAGACAGGTAAAGGTTACTCTTGGGATGATTGTCAGGAACGACGAAAGATTTCTTTCCATGACACTCCCTCTTATCCGGGACTGCTTTGACGAATTTGTCGCGGTAGATGCCGAGTCCTCCGACCGGACGAGGGAGATTCTTAAGGCTTATGGGGCGAAGGTGATCGTGAGACCGTGGAACAACAACTACTCCGACGCGCGCAACGAGGTCATTCGCAACGCGACGGGGGACTGGATGTTCATGCTGGACTCGGATGAGGCCATGTTCCCCGAGGATATCGAGAAGGTAAGGAAACTGATGGAACAGGCGATCTGCATCAGGCTCCCGAGGATTGAGTTCGTCACTGACGGCGCTCACGTCGACGAGACGGTCTACCCCGACTGGCAGGGGCGGGTCTTCGCGCTAGGAAACGGGTTCCATTTTCGAAACCGGGTCCACGAGATACTTTACAAGGACTCGGATGGGAAGTCGGCATGGGAGATGGGATACTTCACGGACGCGCCGGATTGCCCGATCTACCACTACGGTCAGTGCAGGTCACGAGAGGAAGTGTGGCTCAAGCACCACAACTACAGGCTGATCCAGAACGGCCTTCCCCCATTGGATGCCGTTCCTCCGAACGTCGAGATCAAGCCCTGTGAGGATTTGAAGCCGTTTACCGGGGATCATCCCTTAAAGGGAATGATCTAGCTGGACTGAAGGCCAAGATTTCTGCGCCGGATCCCTGTGGACTGGATATACGCTCACTGGTGGAGAGGAGACAACTTCGGGGATTCGGCTACACCCTACCTCATCGAGAAGCTGAGCGGCAAGCGAGCCGTGTGGGCGCAACCGCGACCGGGGATCGTCACATACATGGTGACGGGGAGCATTCTGACGAGCCCCGCATCGGAGCACTGCATTATATGGGGGTGCGGGATTATCGACACGGAGTCGCCTATTCTTAGGCCCTTGGAAATATGTGCCGTGCGGGGGAAAATCACCAGAAATCGTCTCCTAGACTGTGGATACGAGTGCCCCGAGATCTATGGAGATCCGGTGCTTCTTCTCCCTCGGCTTTACAGACCTAACGTCTCCAAAAAGTACGCTCTCGGAATCGTTCCGCATTGGATGGACTTGGCCAAGGTGTACGCCGATTATGGATCTGAGCGAGAGGTTCTCATCGTCCACGTCAACGATCCGGTGGAACGAGTCATTCGTGATATCCTTTCCTGTGAAAAAATAGTCTCGAGTAGCCTTCACGGCATTGTGGCTGCGGATGCCTATGGGATTCCAAACCACAGGGTCGAATTCTCGGACGAAGTGCACGGGAGAAACATCAAGTTCTGCGACTACTGGAGCGCGGTCGGCATCGATCCCTATGATCCATTGGATCTGCGTTCGAAGCAACCTATTCTTGAGATCGTGAATGCCGTCAAGCCGCGTCCCATCCAAATCGATCTCGACCGGCTTCTGGAGGTATGCCCGTTCAGGAGATAAGGTGTCAAACAAGTTTGCCCTTCTCGATAAAGATGTTTCTGGTGGTCTCAGAGTGCGTGCAGTCGTCGAGTGGAACAACTTCCCGAAGAACGTTCCCGGTGCCTACGTTGTCGTCAAACTCAAGGAAGGCGAGCATCCATCTCGAGTGCTCGGGAGCCTCTATATCAACGGGGAGTTTGTGCGGCGGGATGCTCTGGCTAAAAGGGATCGGAAGGAGCGCCTCGCCAGCTCCACGGTTGCGCAGATCGTCTGGTTGTACCGCGACTTCGGTTGGGGGAACTCCCTCTCCCACGTCAGCCGGGAGACCGTCCGCTGGCTCCAGCGGAACAATGTTCCGGTGAAGGTTCTCCGCTGGGGAGGCGGGCCGGTGCCGGATTTCCCTAATGCTTCTTTCGAGGAGCTCCCCCGGAGCGCGGTCATCGTGATGGATCGATATCCTCCTCCCGAGAACGTATGGAACGTTCTCGGGGAGGCCCCTCTCGTCGCAGGCTACTATATGCTGGAGGGAACCAGGGCGCGGGACGATGAGGTGGTGCGGCTCGAGGGGTATGACACTGTCTTCACTCCGAGCGAGTTTTGCAGGAAGGCTCTGGTCGAGTCCGGCATCTCCGTTCCCATCCACGTCTGGGGGCACGGCATCGATCCGGAGGTCTTCCCCTACGTGCCCCCTAAGCCCGACCGTCCTTTCACCTTCCTCTGGTTCGGGGACGAGAACCGCAGGAAGGGATATGACCTGTTCCTCGAAGCCTTCTCCCGCCTCAAAGTGCCGAACATCCGGGCGTGGGTGCGGGGGCCGGGATCGGGGAACATTGCGCACCTGAAAAGCTACTACCAGAAGGATCGGCGCATCGTTTGGGACACGCGGGTGACGCCTCCCGATCAACTGAAGGAGATGATGGCGGAGGCGGACGTGATCGTCTCCCCTCACCGGGGCGAGGGATTCGGGCTCTGTATGCTGGAGGCCATGGCCTCGGGGCGGCCCGCCATCGCCACCCGCTGGTCCGGTCCCCTAGACTTCGGAGGGGGCGACGACCTGACCTATTGGATCGATCCCTCGAATTGGGAACCATCCCAAAATGACGCAGGGATTCAGGCCGTTCCCTCGGTGGAATCCCTTGTGGAGGCCATGAAGCGGTGCGCGGAGAACCCCGAGGAGGTTCTCGAGCGTGGTCTCCGCGTCAGCCGCCACGTCCACGCCAAATGGAGGTGGGGAGAAAAGGTCATGGAGGTCATTCCTGTCTTGAGAAAGCTCGCTCCTCGTTGTATGATTTAGGGGACTGACGGAGAGAGGTCATGCCGAGAGAGACCTTCATCCTCGCTCAGGACATTGCTGAAGGTCAGCTCGTAGACGTTCACCCCATGCCGGGGTCGCGCTTGCGGAAGCTGGTCGACAAGAAAGTCATCGATCCTCTTCTCCTCTTGGGGATTTCCTGTGGCGGGAGTTCCAAAAGGCTGGACGTGCAGCTTCTTGATCAGCCGTTAGCCGTTCTACCAACGGACATCGGCATTCTGACCTCGAAGCAGCACTCCCTTTTCGTGACGGGCACCGACAAGGCGGTCCCGGACACCTTCGGGAACGAGGTTCGCGGGAATCTGACGGCGGTGGATCCGGCCTTCGATCCGGTTCTGATGACTCTCGGATCGAACATCGGGGTTGCTTCGAACCCGGCGCTCTTCGCTGTGGGGGATATTGTTCGTATTCCTTCCCCTCCGCTGGCCTTCCCCTACTTTGCGGAGGTTTTCGCCATCGCCGGGCCGAATCTCACCTTCGTAGATCCCGGGACGACGAACCCCGCTCTTTTTTTCGGCGGCCCCACGGGCACCTACACGATGGAACGGGTGCGCCGCTGGACCATGTCATGGGTGGACAGCCTGGGGGTTTCCTTCGCTCTTTCCCCGGCGGTCTACGACATCGGCGTCATGCGGAGGGTGTACCTCTCTGACATCGCCGAGGAGTTTGGGGCGTTCAAGACGCCCGTTCCGGGAGAGGCCCCGGATATCGGGGGAGGCGGCATCGCTCCCGTTGTCTTGGAATTCCAAGCCACAGCAGGAGAATCGATCTCATCCGGCAGTCTCGTCTACTTTTCCGCCAACGGCACGGTCAAAAAGGCGACCCGGGCAGTTGGATTCAAGGAAGCTCGTGTTGTTGGGGTTGTCATCTCGGATGTATCGGCGGGGTTCACAGCATTGGTGCGTCAGATCAACCTTGCGAGCGTCCGGTTCATCCCCGGTCTTACGCTCGGTGCGGGAGATCCTGTCTTCCTCGATACCGATGGAAGAGGAAGGAACACGGCTCCTCCCGCTCCGACCCGTCACACGATTGTGGGCTACGTCTCCGATGCTTCCGGGTACGATGGGGTTTCCAATCTCAAGGCGACGGTGAAGCTTAACATCATGGATCCGATATACGTCTCATGAGACTATTGACTTCTCAGGTTCGGTAGCTTATAGTTTTTGAGGTTATTTGATAGGAGAGAGGCCATGCCGAGTCCGATCATCTATGACTCCTCATCCGGCGAGAGGATTTCGCGGCCTGTCCTACCGACGGATACGGCGTTGGCGTCGGGGGCCATCGGGGGGCTGAACTCCGGGGCTCTCGGGGCGGGCGTCGTCCAAACGGTCAACATTGCCGCAGGTGCGGTGGCGTCCGGGAGTCTTGCGGCCGGATCCGTCACCTCGGGAGTCATCGCTTCCGGGAGCATCGGAAGTGTTCATCTGGCGAACGCCGCCGTGGCCTCGGGGGACATCGCGGCGGGAGCGGTGGCCAGCGGCCAGATCGCTTCCGGGCAGGTCGGAACTCCCCACATCGCTGCCGGAGCGGTCCAGAGCGGAAGCATCGCCTCTGGGGCCGTCGGGCAATACAAGCTCGCCTCCGGGGCCGTGACGTCCGGGCACATCGGCGCGGGCGCGGTTACCTCCGGTAGCATCGCCAGCGGGGTCATCGGCACGGTCCACATCGCCTCCGGCGGGCTCCTCTCGGGAGCCATCGGATCCGGGCAAATCGGTTCTGTCCACATTGCTTCCGGAACGATCATAGAGACGGACGTGGCGTCCGGGGCGATCACGTGGGACAAGATCGCGCCGGGAGCCGTTCAAAGCGGACACATTTCCTCCGGATCCGTTGGGTCGTTCCATCTAGCGGACGGGGCCGTCGCATCCGGAGACGTGGCCTCGGGATCGATTCATCGATTCGCCTTGGCTTCGGGAGCTGTTCTCTCGGGCCACATCGGTGATGCGGCTGTGGTTTCCGGCTCCGTCGCCAGCGGACAGCTTTCTTGGGCTCACTTGGCTCCGGGTGCCGTCCTCTCGGGGAACCTCGGCTCCGGTCAGGTCGGAAGTGTCCACTTGGCCTCGGGAATCGGGGTTCCTCAGGCGCGGTTCCTGATTGACGATGTTTCCCTTGTGGCGGCGGAGTTGATCTCCGGAGGCCAGCCGGTCGCCCTGACCCTTTCGGGTCTGGTGGTGGCGAACGCCGTTTCCGGTCGTATGCCCGCCATCGGGGTGTCGATGGGGGACTACAACGTCAACGAGACGGTCAGCGTCCACCACAAGGGCATCATGAACAGCACGAGGTTCAACGCCATCTCCGGTGGGTTCCGGATCTGGGTCGGGCTCTCGGGGAACCTCGTCAGCGTTCCTCCGACGGCTTCGGGATGCTTCCAGCAACTCATGGGCGTGGCGAAGTCGGCGTCCGGGGCGTTCCTCGACCCCGAACTGGACATGACGATGGTCGGCGGGTTCTGATAGTTGAAAAAGAAATGGGAGGGTCTCCTCGACGACGGGGGAGACCCTCCCTTTCGGTCTTTCGGCTAGTGTGGGGTTTGGAAGGGATCTATGCCGACTCCACTCATCTACGACAGTCTCAGCGGCGGTACAGTCGGCAGACCGATTCTCGCGTCCGATACGGCCTTCGGGTCCGGGTGCATCCAGTCCGGCGCTCTCGGTAAAGCTGTTGTTCTGTCCGGGCATATCGGAAATGCGGCCGTTGTTTCCGGAAATGTTGCTTCTGGACAAGTTGGATGGCCTCATTTGTCTTCTGGCGCTGTTCGTTCTGGTCACATCGGCACTTCCGCTGTTGTTTCGGATTCTATCGCCTCAGGACAGGTGGGCTGGCCTCATATTGGACCCGAAGCCATCCAGAGCGGGCATATCTCCTCTGGTGCTATTATCAATCGCGCCAGAGGAGTATTGGTTGAACAGGCCGCTGGGGTTACCATGGAGTCTACGAGCGGCCTTGCGGTTGCGATAGTCAGGGAGAGCGGCGGTTACGTGTACCCTGCGGATCCGACGAATCCCATTACGATGCCTGCCGTCGGCCTGTTGGTGAAGAATGTGAGCCAGGGGCAAACGGCCATGATCCTGCAGGAAGGATCTTATGGTGTATACCTTCCTGATGCTCTGAGGGGCCAAGCGGTCTATGTTGGCCGGAGTGGACTTCTCAATATTGGAATCCCCCCCGCGTCGGGAATTATCCAGAGAATCGGCTGGATAAAAACGTCGGACGAGATAATCGTCGGTAACACTTTGACTTCGGGCGATGTCAATGCTTTCAGGCTGGCCTCCGGGGCCGTCCGCTCCGGGCATATCGCTCTGCCCAACGACTGGTTCTTAGTCCAAGCGCAGAGGACCAGCGGGGCCGTGTCCGGCTATATTCTTTTCATAGGCTATGGGAATGCTGATGCCTATAAGATTGAGTATGCGATTCATAACCACGGTCCGACTGATCGCCGACTTTACATGAGGTTCGGCTATTATAGCGGCCCGATGCAGAGTTGGAGTGATGAGCAAGAAGGTGCTGATAACCAGAATCAAGTGAAGATAGGGGTGGTTCCGAGATCCGGATACAGCATTGCGATTGGGCAAACGACTTTTTATTTCAATTCTGGCAGGCAGCGAATTGACGGCGAGTATCACTATTCCTGCTATGTTGAATATATTGCTGCTTGGAAGTATTGGGGTACTTATACGGTAAGAAGCGGGGTTAATGCTACGTTTTACAGCGGAGAACCGCTGATCTTCTGGGTGGACGCGGACGGCTATATTGCAAGCGGGAGCCATTTCCGTCTTTATGCGTTAAGGAGGTCCGGCGACTAAAAGGAGAGGCATTTGTGATTGTTATAGCGCATATTGATGGAACCTATGGAGACGTTGCCGGACGCGAAAATGTCGGTCATGTGAGAATTGTTTCGACTTTGGGATCGGCTCTTCCTGAAAAATGGGAACTAGAAGTGGACCTAACGGGGAGCGAAGACGGAATCCGACAGGCGGTCAAGCAGGCTATAGCCACTCGTTATGGCATTGATGTCTCGAATGTTCGGCTGTTTTAAAGGGATGCCTGGGTTTCTTTTTTGCAGGAAGATTTTCCGGGTCCTGTTCTGTTCCATTCTTTCGGGCTGCGGCATCCTCGGCATCGGCCCCGACCGGAGCTATCCGTAAGTTTGAGTGGTTCCATCGGTTCCGATCTGTTACGGGACCGAGTGACGAGAAAGCCCCCGCCTTTTTAGCCGTGGGGAGTACGTCAAGACGTGACCGGTGGGCAGGTACGGCTGGTGCCTCAGCGAGATGTTTCTTCGATTTTTCGTTGACCATCCTTGTCACCTATGGTATATACTTTCGGTAATGTTGCGGCAGGTCATCAGGCTGACGCGGCTTTGCTGTCTGAGATGCGGGCATTTCTGGATACCCAGAAGGCCCGAACTGCCCGCCGTCTGTCCTAGGTGCAAGAACCCCCGCTGGAATCGGCCTAAGACAAAGTCTCTACACAACAGGAGAGGGTGAAACCATGCCCGGCGCTTGGGAACTTCCCCGTCCTGAGGTGCTCGTTGCCATCCTGAACGCCCGTCCGGTGACGCTGAAATGGGCATTCAGCCTCAGGAACATTAAGCTCCCGCCCGGGCACTCGATTTCGTGCTTCTCCGGGATGCCATTCGACCACGCCCGAAACGAAGCTTGCAAGATGGTTCTCAATCATGGATACCAGTGGCTCTTCTTCCTCGACGATGACGTGATCATCCCCCCCGATTCGTTTTTCAGAATGGCTTCAAAGGGGGTGGATATCATTTCGGGGCTCTACATCCGCCGGAACGAGCCTATTCTTCCGGTGGCCCTGAATGACACCAATCCGAAGCCCACCTTCATCACGGACTTCAGGCCCGGGGATGTTTTCGAGGCCGATCTTGTGGGCGCTGGATGTCTTCTTATTCATCGACGGGTGCTGGAGCGGATGAAGCCTCCTTGGTTCGAGTGGATGGTGGATCGGGAGGACCTTCCGGAGAATCAGAGGAGCAGCGAGGATTTCGCGTTCTGCCGAAAGGCCAAGAAGGAGTATGGTTTCAAGATCTACGTGGACTCGTCGGTTCAGTGCCATCATGTGGGATACGGCAGGAGCGACGTTACGGGGGCTTTCAGGCCACTAGAATCATGAGCAAGAAACCGGACCTCAAGCTGGTCTCAAACGATCCTCCTAAAGAGAAAAAAGAGGAAGCGCAAGCCCCCGCTGTTGTTCAAAGGAAGCTCAAAGTCTGCATCATCTCAACGACGGTTATCGTCTGTCCACCGCCCGGGTATTCTGGACTTGAGCAGATTGCATGGCTTCACGCGCAGGGACTGGCCCGACGGGGGCACGACGTCCTGTTGGTAGCGCCCATCGGATCGAAGCCCCCCGACGGCGTGGAGCTTCATGGAACGACCTTGGGGGAAAGCGAGGGGCAGGCGTTCTCGGGCTACCAGCAGAGGCTCAAGGATTATGGAGTCATTATTGACCACTCATGGCAGAAATTCTCATACATCTGGAAGGCGCAATCCGGGGCCAAGACACCGATTCTGGGATTCCTCCACGCCCCCTGCAACACGATGTACAACAGCCCGCCTCCGGTAGCCTATCCTTGCTTTGTGGCCATCTCCAAGGATCAGGCTTTCCATGCGTCCGAACTATGGGGGGTGAATACCCGCGTCTGCTACCACGGCCTCGACGAGAATTTTTACCGCTCGAACGGCGCAATCCGTGGGGACCGGTACCTGTTTCTGGGAAGGATGAGCACGATCAAGGGACCTCACATCGCCGTGGACGTGGCGAGGAAGACCAGGATCCCTCTTGATCTCGTGGGGGACGACACCATCACGGGAGAGCCGCAACTGGCCCAGAGGCTCATGGCTCAGGCAGACGGGAATCTCATTAAGTATATCGGACCGATTCCACGCGACAAAACGGTGGAGTACTATTCCACCCGCAAGTGCCTCCTGCACTGCAACCTGCACTACCGCGAGCCATTCGGACTCGCCCCCGTGGAGGCGCAGCTTGCGGGAATGCCGGTCATTGCTTTCGATAACGGGGCCATGAGAGAGACAATCAAGCACGGGGAAACCGGATTCATCGTGAAGACTCAGGAAGAGATGGAAAAGCTGGTCAAGGAAAAAGCTGTCGAACAGATCAAGCCTGAGCGTTGCCGGGAGTGGGCCAGCCAGTTCTCCATCAAGGCCATGATTGATCAGCTCGAAAAACTGTGCCGCGAGGCGCTTGAAACCGGTGGCTGGTGAAGACGCTTTACTGCACGGCGGATAAAGTCGGGACACCCTCGGGAGGGGGAATTGTCACATGGCACGAGTATCTGGCCCTGTCCGAATTCGGAGGGGAAACTTCCTTCAAGATTGACAGGGAAGACTTGGGACCTGCCGAAGACCCTTTCGCCGTCGATGAAACGGCCGAGAAGATCGTTTCCCAGAAGGTTTCCGATCCTGTCTCCTTGGTGCATATCTATGCGGGGTGCTTCACCAAGACCGTGAGGCGGCTGAAAGAGAGAGGGGCGAGGGTGACCTATACAGCCGCCGCCCACGACAAAGAGGAGAGCATCCGCGAGTGGAAGAACATTGTGGGAAGCTATCCCTTTCCCCACATGACCGATCCGGCGCTCTGGAGACAGTACCTTGCGGGATATCTCGAGGCCGATCTCCTCGTCTGCCCCTCGAATCTCTCGAAAAGGGTGATGGAGTCTTACGGGGCGAAAGTCGTGAGGGTTGTTCCCCACGGAACGGAAATTCCTCATCAGGTGCGCCCCTTCCCGAAGAGGTTCACGGTGGGATATCTCGGGCAAATAGGTCCGGATAAGGGGGTGATCTACCTCCTCCAAGCTTGGAAGAGGCTGAACTACCCGGACGCCGCGCTCGTTCTGGCGGGACGGGATTCTCGTCATCTTGTGCCGATGATCCGGGAACACGGCGGCGGAAATGTGGAAGTTCGTGGATTCGTCAACGACGTGTCGGATTTTTACGGCTCGATCACCATCTACGTGCAGCCGTCAGTTTGCGAAGGTTTCGGGATCGAGATCTTGGAGGCGATGTCCCACGGAAGGCCCGTGATCGCTTCGGCGGGGGCGGGTGCGGCGGATCTCGTGGATGCGGGCGTGGGACGGGTAGCCCCTTCGCGTTCCCCTGAATCCATAGCTGAGTACATTGATTGGTTTAGGCACAGAGGGGAACGTGTGGAGAGCATGGGAGCGGCGGCGCGGGAAAAGGCCCGGCAGTTTACTTGGGAGAGGATCCGCTCCAAGTATCGAGAGACGTGGAATGAGCTACTCCCTACCGTTCAAAGCCGGTGACAAGATCATCGAACTTGGAGGCGGGGACCGTCCCCTGTTCCGCCCCAATCTTGACATCCGCCCCGGTCCAAAGGTGGATATCGTCGGCGATCTGGGGTCCACATTGGCTGTCAGGGACAACGAGTACGACGGGATTTACTGCAGCTACGCCATTGAGCACGTTTCGTGGAGGAGGGTGGACAAGTTTGTCAGGGAGTGCTTCCGCATCCTCAAGCCGGGGGGCAGGGCTGTATTTGTGACGGCCAACCTTCTGGAACAGGCTCGAAGACTTCTGGTCGAGAATGAGGACTGGAAGGAAACGGACATCTGCGGCGTTTTCGGGGATCAGGATTATCCGGAGAACACCCACAGGTGCGGATTCTCCCCGGCCTACGTTTTCAAGGTGTTTCGCAGGGCGGGGTTCTCTGATATACTTGTTTTGCCCCATCCGAGATGTGAGACGGACATGATCGTGGAAGCGAAAAAGTCGGAGAAGGTCGTTGATCCCGCGAAGTGGTCTCCCAAGGAGCGGAAAGCCGCGTTCAACCGCCTCTACTTCGACGGTGGTCGCGGGAGCGTCGGAGGATATGCCCGCGAGGGCTACTCCGATTTCCCCGTTCATTGGAAGACTTTCAGGGAAGTGATGGACCGGAATCCCGAGAGCGTTCTGGAGCTTGGGTGCGCTCGCGGCTTCATCCTCAAGCGCCTTGAGGACGCCGGGGTCCGGGTGAAGGGTCTGGAAGTATCCGATCACTGCTTCTGCACAAGGGTCGTGGAGAACGTTGCCGTCTGGGACATTACCCAGACGCCGTGGCCCGTGGGGGACAAGGAGTTTGATCTTTGCTTCAGCATCGCCGTGCTGGAGCATATTCCAGAGGACAAGATCGAGGCCGTAGCCCGGGAAATGGAGCGGACCTCGAAGAGGGGGCTTCACGGAATCGACTTTGGGGGAAGAGACGATGAGTTCGACAAGACGCACGCAACCCTGAGACCCAAGGAGTGGTGGACGGAACGGCTCCCCAAAGGGCACGAAGTGGCGGACAAGGAGGATCTCGAGAAGCCTCCTATTCCGATCCCTCCTGGAGATGGAAAGGTGAAGCTGAATATTGGTTCCTTTACGACCATGTTCCACAATGGTTGGGTCAATCTTGATGTACACGACTTGGGTGAATGGGCGAAATCGAGAGGGTACACCTACAAGCGGTGTGATGTCCGAAACGGGCTTCCGTATGAAAACGGGATTGTGAGCCTGATCTATGCCTGCCACTTCCTCGAGCATCTGGAGTACAGAGAGGGGATGGATTTCTT
The DNA here is from genome assembly GCA_037440025.1 of Candidatus Fraserbacteria bacterium. Lineage (GTDB taxonomy): Bacteria > Bipolaricaulota > Bipolaricaulia > RBG-16-55-9 > DRXL01 > JANXCC01. Next base: position 17,386 of record JBBIUX010000087.1, read on the forward strand.
GAAAGAATGTCACAGGGTCATGCAACCGGGCGGGGTAATGAGGATCATCTTGCCGGATGCGGAGAGGCTTGTGAGGGAGTACCAAGAGGGCAGGCTTGGGCAGTATGACGAGTTGAACGACGGTTGCGCCAACTCTCGGGTCCAGATCGCCAAGCTCTGGGCGCTCCTCTTCGAGGGCCACAAGTCGATGTACGACTACGAGACGATCCGGGATGCCCTCAAGTGGGCGGGCTTCGAAAAAGTCGAGCGACAGGGGTTCCGAAAGAGCCTGAGTAGGCAGATGCTTCAAGAGACCTTCGATATGTTCCCGACATTGAGTGTTTTCGTGGATGCGATCAGGTGAGCGGTTCGGGGACACGGTCGACTCAAACTACGTGGAGGCTGAGACAGGAATGGACGCTTTTCTCTTGAGATCCGAATACGAACCGTTGCAGAAGGGAAGCTGGAAGCCGTGGGGAGGAGATGCTCTGGTATCATGTCCGAAGTGCGGGAGCGTTCAGGTGGTTCTGGGGATCCAGATAAAAGAGGACGGCGAGGTGAGTTTTCGGTGTGGATCTTTGGGGTGTCCGTATAGTCAGAAAGTAAAGCTGGAGAGATGGTAACGATGCGAAGCCGCTCTCGGAGAATCTCCGGGGTCGCCTTCCTCCCTTGGGCTGTCTTTCTGTCTGGATGCGGGGTTCTCGGGATCGGCCCGGACAAGGAGTTCCCGGAAGTCTGGGTCGTCCCGGTGGTGTCGATCCGGTACGCCGGAGAGGTCGTCGATCACTGTCATGAGAGAATCCGGGATCTTCTGGTGCGGATGAACGAAAGAATCTACGACGCGACCGACGGGCAGGTGCGGATAGCCAAATTCGTGGTTTGGAAGGCAGATCAGATTTCAGAGGCATCGCCCGGCGTGGGAACGATGATCGAGTCGAAGAAGAACCTGTCGGGAATTGGCGTCATCGGCAGCCCCGATGCCCCCGGCCACTTCAAGTTCCCCTTGGCGGAAGGGCCTATGGATTCCGCTTGGTGCGCGGGGGTGGCGGCCCACGAATGGTTTCATGCCTACATCGGCCTCTACGACGAGGAACGCTGCCCCAAAGAGTGGTTGAAGCGAATGGAGACGGACTCCTGCATCATGGACAATGCTTGGCGGACGGAGCTTTGTCGGGGAGAGGATCACAGTACCGACACCAAGCAGCATCAGATTCGGAAGATGGGGTGCTACGAGTGGCTGAGAACGGTCATTCGAGAGAAGCTTCGCCGGGAGATTTCAATTCCGGGGCACTACTACTCCGGACCTGACGATCCCTCGAAGCCGGAGATCGAATTTAGGTTTTAAGACAGGATTGCATAAACCATAGAAGTTCGATACACTCTAGTCGTAATCGGAGAGAGGAACCGTGTCCGACTTCGGGAAGTCTGGTGTAGCATCGATTGAGGTTCAGGACGAGGGGGTCGTTCAGGGGAACGCCTCCAAGCTGGACTTCACCGGGGCGGGGGTCACCGCGACCGTCGTAGGAGACAAGGCCACAGTCAACATCCCCGGAGGGGGAGGGTATCCCGCCAAATTCCAGTTCGGAAACACCGTTTCCGTTCCCGCAGGGGGCACGCTCCAGTTGCAAGGCCCCGGGAATACTCTTTCGGGACTGAGGGTCAACCGCGCCGGGAACATCACAGGGGCGTCCATTCAGGTTAATGTGGCGGACGGCGCTCGTTCGTACAACTTGGACATCCGCGTGAACGGGGTTTCGGTGGCCACTCTTGCCCTTCCTGCGGGCTCCTCGGGCGCTCACACGGCGGCTCTAGCTGTCGCGGTCGCCGCCGGGGATGTGATTACGGCGTTCATGGTCAGAACGGCTGGCGCAGGGCCTTCGGCGTTCGGGGAAGAGCACTCGGTCGTGGAGGTCACGTTCTGATGGCCACGCTCAAGATCATCAACAACACGCCAGCCGACGTGTTCATCAGTGACGTTGGGATCGTCATCCCCGCCTCGGGCGAAGACACGATCACCGACAAGGGGCTCGTTCGCAAACTGGCTGTCTCCGAACATCTACGAGCCTTGGTCACCGCTTTAACGCTGAAGCTCAACGACGGTTCGGTGGATATTCCTCCGGCGGATGCGGACGGATTCCTGCTCAACTATTTCCTGACGGGGACGAGCGACTCCCCGATCAAGATCCCAACCCTGTCGCACAACACCATCGCGGACCGGAACGTGTTCCCGGCCCATCCTGAGCAGGCCGTCGAGAACTTCGTGGCCTTGGTCAATGCGAACACGACTCTGGACGCCACGCACGGGACGGTGCTCGTGGACACCTTCAACGGTCCCGTGACGATTACGCTCCCGACCGCCGTTGGCATCTCCGGCCGGATCTACAAGATCAAGAAGGTCTCGTCCGACATGAATATCGTCAGGATCTCCTGTAGCGGATACGAGACAATCGATGGCGCGGACTTCTTTGCCTTGTCGGGCGAGAATAACTTTGCGGCCGTCCAGAGTGATGGGACGAACTGGCGCGTAATATCCTCGGTCTTCGGGAACGACTACCAGACTGAGATCTCCGCAGCTCGCTCGACCACGAACTCGTTAACGTTTCAAGACAAGACCAAGCTCACAACTCCGATTCTTAGAGGTACGTACCGTGTTAATTGGCACGCCATTATGGACGCGAATTCGGCGAACGTCATCGTTGAGGCGAGGCTCTATGATGAGACCGATGGCGTGGTGATCGGCGCACAACAGGAAAAAAGAGCCTCTGCTGCGAATTTGCTTGAACCTGTCGGGGGATTTGCGGAGATCGTGTTTGTCGGAAAGACTAAGACTCTGAAGATCCAGTGGAGGAGCCAAGGAGGATGGGCGATGGCGGGCATACAGGACGCCCGGATTGAGCTCTGGAGGGTCAAGTAAATGGCCCAGACCTATGAATATGTCATCGTCACGGCAGTCCCCGCCGGGAAAGTTCATGGCGGAGTGCTGTCTGACGCTATCAGAACCTCCTCGGCAATTGCCAAATCCCTTGAAGGGATCACCGTGGACTCCGGAAAGTGCTACATTACATTCTCCGAATCTCTCAGCGACGCCGAGAAGGGAGCCCTTGATCTCATCTTGGCGGAGCATCCCGGATACGGATTCGACGTGAGGTACCATGCATCCTCAACGCTTCTCTCCGGGGAAGTCGGGATTACGGCCGACACCGACTGGGATCTGATCGGGGAGGTCTTCACGAACCCGGAGTTCTTCCTCGGCGAGAACCTGGCGGGAGGCAAGGGTCGGATTGTCTGCCAGGCCAAGACGATCGGCTCCGGCGCCCAGCTCCGGCTCGTGGAGTCAGACGGGTCGGACGTGGTGGTCGGTAGCTACGATGTGCCAGACAGTCAGGGGGCATGGATCAGTGCAAAGTTTTTCACGACGGTTCAGTGCCGCGCCGGTGACCAGCGGTACCGACTAGAGGGCCGCCGGAACGGGGCGACATCATTCTCCGTAAGGGCCGCCTCTGTGTCGTTGCTTGAGTTCACTAGGGTCGAGGGACAAAGCTGAGGGAAGCCCATGATGCACCGAGGTGACATTTTCCTTTACTCGGGCAAGGGGCTCATTCCGTGGCTTATCAAGAAGGTCACCAAGAGCAAGTGGAGCCATGTGGGATGGATTTTCCAAGACCGTGTGGAACTGGATGCGGAAAGTGAGGGAGTGGAAATAGAGCCTTTTTTCCGCGACATCGATCGGTGCGCCTTCATACGCCTGAAGGTTCCTCAGGAACAGATCGAGCAGTGCCTCCAATACGCCGCGAGCAAGGTCGGGAGGAAGTACGACTGGAAACTTTTCTTCGGCCTCTTTTGGAGATGGCTGTTGGGGTGGGATCGCAAGACAGATGTTCCGGACTGGGGCAAGGGATACATCTGCTCGGAACTTGTCGCCAAGCCCGTCTTCATGTTCTGTGGGATACACTTTAATCAGGAAGTGGATAGCCAGAACATCGTTCCGGAGGACATCTGGAAATTTGCGGTGATGAATCCCTCAATAGTGGAGATCGTCCACGTGGGTTCCGAGGTGAGCGGATAGAAAGGGAGGTGCTCATGCAGAGGGCGAGATGGACGTGTGCGGCGTTGCTTGTCCTGCTTGTGGCCGGAACAGCGTTCGCCGTCGATCAGGCTGTCGCAGCGGCGACCGGGCAGTCCTCCGGCGATAGTCTTCCTCTTGGCAAGAGACTTCTCAATGGGGTCCTTGGGGGTATCATCGCGGCCTTGATCGGGTGGGCGAAGAACCGGGATCTGTCGAGCGGCAGTCAAGAGAAGTTCGAGTTCAAGTACGGCCTGATGACGGTCATTGTGGGCGCGGTCGCCGGACTGATCGCCGGATTTCTCGGGAAAAGTCTGCCCGACTTTTTCTCGAGCTATGAATCGCTTCCCATCTATGGACTTGCCGTTACGGGCGTGGAGATGCTGTGGAAGGCGATCTTCCGTCAGAGCACGTTCGTTATCAAGGATGCGCTGGGGATGGTGAAGACGGGTTCTGAAAACCCTCCGCCGCCGCCCTCGCCGAATCCGTAGAGGCGTTCATTCAAGGTAAGGCGGGGGCCAAGGAGACCGCCGACTTAACGTTCTTTTTCAAGGAGTTCGTGACTGGGCTTTTCCCGGAGCCCGTCAAGTACGGATCAGACGACCACGTCTTCAGGGAACTTCTGGTCACCGTGTGGAACCGGATCCTTCTGAGACTACAGGACGCCAAGGTGACCGAGAAAGAGGCCGAGGAGATCGGTTTCATGCTCCGACGGGTGTGGCTCGTGGGAAAGGCGTATCGGGAGAAAAAGAAGGAGTACACGATCAGTCAGTGGTTTGAGAGGCTTTCAGAGTTGGCAAGGGAATTCGGGATACAGTTATAATGAGGGATACCCGTGGCAGAGATTGTCGAGACGATCATCAGACAGGGAGGTGTCACGGGGGCATTTGCCCTGTTCTTTGCCTTCGCTTGCATGAAGCTTTACAAGGACCTGATGCGTTGCAAGGACGCGAGGGTTAATGATCTGAGAAGCGTCTCCTACAGGATCGAGCAGTTGAAGGTGGAACAGGAAACGAAGCACCGCGAGTCCATGAGGGAGTTGAACGAGACCCTCAAGAAAATAGACAGATTCATGGACAAGTTCTTCGATTGGATGACCCATAGGGGGTGATCTGTGATCAAGCTACTGCGAAGAGTGGCTTGCTTCTTTGGGTTGTCCACCAAACAGAAAGACAATGGGGTCTTGGAGGAGATCAAGAGGATTGAGGTGATTTCTGGAAGCCCAAGCCTCGACGAGACACAGTTCGTGAGGATCATCGACCTCAACAAACAGGTACAGCGAAAGCTCGAAGCTTGTAGCGATGCCTTGGACGTCCTCGTCCAGAAGGAGAGGATGAGGACTCAGGAGAGGGGAACTTGAGAAGGTCCCTTTGTCTTCTCCCTCTGATTCTGACGGGATGCTCCATCCTGCGGGCGCTCGACTTCGGGGGCGATCCGCAGAAGGCATGGGAGTTCCGTTTCGGATGGGAAAAAGGCATCGAGAAGTCCTCGGCGAAGCCCGGACAGGTTGACGCGGAGGGAGTCTACCAGCCGGAAACTCCGGAGGTCGAGGCCATCCTTTCCTTCCCGGACGTTCATGCGGGGATGATGGTCCTCGTCCAGCCCAAGGGAAGGATCACGCCCACGGTCCATGTCGAAGCGTTCGAGTTCAAGGTGCCCTACCTGCGGTGGTTCAGTATGCAGGCTGGCGCGGGGGCGCAACTCGTGGATGTCTACATCGGGAAAAGGCTGGTATCCGTGTTCGAGGTCACCTTCGGCGGGTTCGTGGGGTGGGATTTCGACGTGGACGCTTGGACGTGGGGTATAGGCGGCACGCTGATAAGGTTCTAGTGGCAAGATTGTTGAAAATCTCGGTTCCATCGGGTATATTCCTCCCGGTGAGTCGTCCTTGAGGAGAGAGGCTACATGGACCTCCTAGACTCGGATAAGCGACCCTCCTCGGCTCCTGCCTACGAGACTACCGTCGTCGTTCACGGAGACATCGTCTTGGCTCGCACCATCTGTATGAACGAGTCGGAGGCGGGATCCTACATAAAATCCCTGCTGGACGAGCAGCTTCCTCTCAAGGTTTCGAGTCTCAGAATCGTCCACAAGTACAGGCCGACTCCCAATTCTTCCCTCTGGGAGTCGGAGTTTACCGCAACGGGCAAGGTTTGCATCGATAAGCCCATGCCCCGCGAGGAGATCCAGAAACTCGTTCAGGACATCGTTCAGAGGGCGGGCTTTGAGAACTCGACCGTGGACGTCCGAAGGGTGGTTCCGACGGAGAGCGGTGAGGAGGAGCGCACGCCCTCGAATAAAGAGCTTGCCGATATGGCCACCAAGGCCATCCGCGAGCGCGTCCCTCAGAGGCTCTCTCCCGTCCGACGCGAGGATGCCGCGCGCCTCAAACGTGGAGACCACATCGTGGTTCACAGACTAGGCTTCCAAGAGGAAGCGGTGGTGCGCGATGTTGATCTCGAGGACCGTATGGTGAAGGTTTCTGTGGAGTCCTACGCGACCCCCGTGTGGGTACCATTTGGGAAGATCGTTGAGATAAAGTCCGTGTTCAAGGAGGGAGGTTCTCCATGAGCGAGGGCTTGGCGAAGATCGACGAACTCATCCGGAAGGTCAAGGGAGTCGTTGGGGAGCAGGTGCCCCCCAAGCCTCCGGAGAAGAAAGAGCCGGAGAAGAAGCCGCTCGAGAAGAAGCCTCCGGAGAAGAAGCCGGGCGAGGATGAGGTGGACGAGGCTCTCGGCATCTCCAAGCGAAAGATCCGTGCGGCCAAGGCCGAGTACGAGTCCTATAACGATTTCCTCGACCTCTACGCCGAGGGAGACGAGAAGGCGTTCCAGAAGCCTGTCCTTGAGACCGATGATCCGCTTCTCGAGCGCGTCGCGGAGAGGCCCCCGAAGGCGTGGTTTGACCGTTGCGTCCGCGAGAATCCAGAGGCGGACGATCCGGCGGCTCTCTGCGGATGGATCTGGTACAACTGGCTGACTCCTTCCGAGAAGGAGCGCATCAAGAGAAAAGAATGATGAGAGGGAGCGTCTTGAAGATCCCGTGGTGGAATGTGGCCTCACGTGGTCTTCGGCGCATCGTCTTGCGTGCGTGTGGGATCGACGAGACGCACGTTCGAACGCTATGGGAGGATCTCCCGGAAGACGTGAGAAAGGAGATCGGAGAAGCAACGGAGCGGGTGAAGGCTTTTCGAACCGCTTCGTGGGAGGAAGAACAGAGGAAGGAACGTTTCGCTAAGGCATCTTTCCATTGACTCGGAGCGTTGCAGAGGTACAATAGGCATAGGAGGAACTTGAAGGAGAGAGAGCCATGCCGGAGATTGCCATCGGACTGCCCAATCAGGCGCTCAAGCCCCTCGTCTCGACGTTCGTGTCGGATGTGAAGCCGACCGTTCCGTTCGAGCAGACGGGATCCGTCACCGGACTCGCTGCGGCGACCGAGACGGACATCCCACTGGTACCCGCCGGATCGGCAACCGTAACCGTTGGGGCGAACAAGAAGGTCATCATCGACAGCCTCAAGGTGAAGGCCAGCAACATCGACACGATCTTCCGGCTGTACCGGGGCAGCCAAGTCGTGGCGGTGTTCCAAGGCGACATTGCCAACAAGACCTACGAAGTGTTCGAACTGGGCGTCGGCAAGGAGTACGACGAAGGCCAGACCCTCAAGGTCACCGCCGAGAGTACGGCGGGCGGCGGCAACGCTTGGGCGACCCTGAGCGGGCGTGAGGAGTTGAAGCGCGACACGGTGTTCTCGCCGGTACTCGCATAGGCGAGCCTGCGAGCTGATACGGTATTGCAAGGGTTTCAATAGGAGGAGGGAGCCATGCCCACCCTTCCGGTCACGGTACTGGACACGCTCATCGACAACGCTTTGACGGACTTCAACCTAGCGAAGTCCACCGCGCTGTCCATGACGGCGGCGCAGGCGGAGGCGATCAACGAGGCTCCGGGACTCGTAAGCGACCCCGTGCTCGGGCCGGGCACGCCGTCGCTCAACGCCCTCAACCTCGACTGGATGCACTTCTTCGCGGGCAACTTCGAGGTGACGGGACACCAGAAGATCCTGACGATCCAGCAGGCACTCGACCGCAAGCGGGCCGAGGGGCACGTCTCCCGGCTCCGCACGCTGGTGGCCGTGCAGGATCCGGCGGTCTTCAACCTCAATCAGGTCTATTAGACCCGTTCTCCATTGGCGGGGAGGTCCGAAAGAGGGCCTCCCCGCCTTGGGATAGAGGGCAGACATGGCGACGCTTCTTCAGCCTCCTGTACTCAACGCGCAGTATGATCGCCTCTTTGACTTCGTGCAGGAGGCTTGGGATATCGCCCGGAAGGCCCGTCTCCTTCAGACGGAGCCGCCTCCAAATCCGGATGCCTATACCCTCGATCAGGCAGATCCCGTGTTGGAGGAGCAGAACATCGCGGCGGTGCTGGCCGTCTTCCAGCGCCTCAAGGAACTCCAAGTGAAGGTAGACGACGGCATCTCTGAGATGGAGTTCGCCCTCAACTTCCTCATTGATCGGGCGCGCCGGAAGCCGCCCCTGCCCGCCGCTATCGGAGGCCCGCCCTTCGGGACTGTCACTACGGTTCCGTAGCGGGAGGGCGGAGAGATGGGGAACTTCTTCGGACCGCTCGAGCAGAAGGTCCAAACGCCGGGAGACGTCGCTGTCGAGCTCCGCAGGCTCTCCGATGATGTTCGCGCCTGCCCCTCCGTCACCGACGCCCGTCTCAAGGTCATCCGATTCCTCATGCGTCCGGATGTTCGGGAAACGCTCGGGGATACGCGAATCAAGTGGATGCGGCACGATCTCCAGAAGGCGACCGATGTGGAATCGGTCAACGTCTTCTTGTCGAACACAACCCGCTGCCTCGAGAAAGACGACACGATGATGAGTATGGACCTTCCTGGGTCCGCTGAGATGGACATGGGGGGCCTCCGCAGCCACGGTCCAATCGTCGGGAAACAAAAAAAACAGAAAGGCAAGGAAGCCGTTCGCCAGACCGCCAAAGACATCGTGAAGAATATGCCCCCCGAGGTGAAACTCAGGGTGAAGGAGGGCGTCGAGGATCCGTTGGCCGAAAAGTGGACGTCGATGACGGTCAGGCAACGGTTCGCCGCCGCACAGAAGGCGGGATTCTCCCCAGCCGAGGCGCGTGAGCTTGCGAAGCTGGCATGGGAAGGTCTCCACCCTTCCATCAAAGCGGACTTGGAATGGGTCCTCAAGGCCCCGCCGGAACATCTGCCCAAGGAGCGGTTCCTCGCCCCCATGGTGCCGATGGGGGCGGCTAGCGCGGGCGGGGCGGGCTACTGGGGTCCTTCCGACGAGGCTTTCCCCGGCCAGCTTCCCATGACGGGAGTGGTGGAAGGGGCCACCGAGGCGGATCCAGAGGAGATTCCCGAGAAAGAGCCAAAGTACTATGAGATCTTGGATTCTCTCGAGGGGGCAATCCAGTCGTTGGCGGATTCTCATGCCGCCGAGGCGTGGAGCACCCCTACGGACGAGATGATCGATCAGTTTGGCGATGACGTCTATGTCATGGCCTCCTTCGGAGACTGGGTGGCGGTAAACGGGGATCTTGTAGGTCCCGACCAGCCGACGCCGAAGCCTCCAGAAGGATACGAGCTTACCGACTATGGGGGGCACATACCTGAGGAGGAGGAGGAGGTAGAAGTCGAGGCGGCTGTTCGGTCGGTTGCCCAGAAGATGGGGATCCCCCAAGAGCGTGTCCAGAAAGTAGCCGACGCGGAGGGGTACAAGGAACTTGCCTACGTGTCAGTTTCCGGGGAAGCAGAAGTATGGGCTAAACCCCGAGGGAAGAGGCCGGAAAAGACAGAATCAGGGGAGCGTAGTCACCTCCCTCCCTTCCTGAGTCCATCCAAGAAGAAGGCCATCAACAAGCGTCTTGCCGATATCAGCAGGCAGTACTGGAACTCCATCTGGGAGGCCACCGATGCCATCCATAAGGCATTGAGGGAGAACGGCATCGAGCCGGATGATTACATTATCACTGGGGAGCCCCAAGGGATGCTCACCATTCCTATCTTCATGGCTGGCGAGGAGATAGCGAACTCGATGCTGGTCCTTTCTTGGCACCGATTCCCCGAAACGGGTCGATACGAGATCAACGCATACCTGTCTTGACGCCCCTTATACGTTGCCAAGCGCTTTTATTTGCCGTTTTAAGGGGGTATCCGGGTGGGGGAAGGGGTTTGGGTCGTTCCGGCGATAAACAGGCTCTAGAAACGGGATTTACGCCCTTCCTGTAGCGTCCTTGGGGGGGCAGGTTGTGCGCCGAGGAAATGTGACATTCGCTGGTGCCAATGAGTTCAGAGGGACCGCCGAGATCGTTTGGGACATCGTGGTGACCAAGCTCACGGGGCTTGAACGATGGCGGTTCTTGGTTATCGTGGATCACCTCCGAACGTCCGATGGAAGGTTCTTCCCCTCTGGACGCATCAACGTCTTTGTGGCCGTCAAGCCCAGCGGGTTCCACAGTTCCTTTGACGCCCGTCAAGGTCTCATCTCTGCTGATCCCATCCGGGCATCCCAAGTGGAAGCGGAGCCCCTCCGGGCGGTCGAGCAACCTTCCGGGGACGTGTCTGTCTTTTTCAACGCTTGGACGACTGACAAGGTGCCCAAGGGGGTGACTCGGGCGGCCCTGATCCCGCATCCAACCATTCCCGGCAGGATGATTGCCTCAGAGGATGTGCGAGATCCCTGAGCGGAACATTGTTCCGCTCGCGGGGGAAAGGTTCAGGGAGTTGTTCCCGCCGCTATCCAGCGGGACATAGCCCTACTGTCGGGGAAAACCACCATGGCGAAGAATTGCTTCCAGACGGGCGAAAACAAGGCGAATGGCCTTTCGCCTATTGCGCGAACGATTGCATCAGGGCGGTAGAGCCTTGGGGGTTCTCCTTCGGGGGGCTCCTTGGGAGGGATAAAAAGCTCCTCGTGGAGAAAGTCTATGTAGAGTCCCTTCCGGTAGTAGCCGTCAAGATTCTTGAGGGCGCGTTTCACGTCGGCTACCCCGCCGGAGAAATCGGTCGTCACCCCCACTAGAGTCATCCAGTCGTAGTCCTTGGGCGGCGTGTCCCTGACAACGTTGTACTCGTGGACGATCATCCCGGGATAGGACTCCTTGAGACGCTTGCGGAAGAACTCGCTGAGTTCTGCCGCCTCGTAGGAGATCCTGATCCCGGAACGCGCCAGATGATCGTAGAGGAGTCCGGTTCCGGCCCCGATGTCAAGAAGCGAGTCTCCTGGCGCGAGAAGCCTCCGCTCGATGAACTCGTAGATGCCTCGAACATCCTCTTTGGATTCCCAGCCTGCCTCCTCCTCGGGGGATCCGCGCAGACCGTAGTCCTCGCAAAGACACCGCAGAAGACGGCTCAGTTTCATTTTGGAAACTCCACGCTACGGTTCAGGCATCTCGGTCTTCTTCCGGAAAACTCCTGCCATCTTCTGATGGCGATGTCGCAGAAGAAGGGTGAAATCTCCATCGCCCTTACTACGCGCCCCGTCCGCTCGGCGGCAATGAGCTGAGTGCCGGATCCGAGGAAGGGTTCTAGGCAGACGGCTCCCGGCTCCGTGTGGTGGAGCATGGGGATCTCGAAGAGAACGACGGGTTTTTGGGTCGGATGAACCGATTTCTTGAGGTGGGCCTTCCCGTCGAAGTCCGCCTCCCAAACGGTAGTGAGGTAGCGGCTCTTGTCGATCCGGTGCGGGGGCTTCTCTCCACTCTTCCATCCGAAGGCGGCCTTCTCGTGCTCTTCGATGTAGAGGGAAACTTGCTCTGGCTTCGCGGCGGGCGGCTCATCCTTCTTGAAGGCTACGACGGCGGACTCGTGACCGGAGGGGAAGAAGGAGTAGTTGAGGACCGGCGAGGGCTTGACCCACACGATCTCTTGGTGGACGCTGACTCCCACGGAGGCGAGGGCTTCCTCAATGACGGCGCGATTTGTGTGAGAGTGCCAGATGTACCAAGCGGTACGGGGAAGGAGGTATTTGGCGCAGTTCTGAAAGGCGGCCTTGATGAACTCTCCGTAATCGCCGATCTTCTTCTCGTCGTAGACCGCCCCCCAGTCCTTTCCCCCGGCGTAGACTCTTTTCTTTCCCTTCTCGCTGTTGGGACGATGCTTCCCGGTGTAGCCGACCCCGTAGGGCGGATCGGTCGCCAGAAGGCACGCTCGATCCTCTTCCATGAGCTTGGCCATGTCGTGCGGCTTTGTGGAGTCACCGCACATGAGACGATGGGGGCCGAGTTCCCAGAGGTCACCCTGCTTGGTGACTGTGGAAGGTTCCTCGCCTTCCTCGACTTCCACGGCGGGCAGGGAATCGGGGGACTTGGACGCCTCAATGAAGGCCCGAAGATCGTCATTCGAGCGGGCGGCCTTGAGAAGATCCTGCTCGCGGCAGGCGAATGCCTCCGACAGCTTCTTCCAGTCAAATGTTTTCTCGTCCTTCAGGTAGCTTGCCAGCAACGCCGAGAACTTCTCGTGGTCGAGATGCCCACGCACGAGGTTCCGTCGGACGCACTCCTCCATCGCCTTGCGATCCGTCCAGTCGTAGACGACGCAGGGCAACTCCTTGAAGGAGAGGATCTTGGCGGCAATGTAGCGGTGGTAGCCTCCCACGATAACGTGCTTCCCGTCCCTCCGGATGGTCTGGAGCGGCTCGTCGAATCCGTTGTCCCGGATGGATCGGACGAGCTTCCCGAGGTCGGCCTCTCCCATCACGTTGGGATTCCACTCGTTGGGAACAATCTGATCGATGGGGATGAGGACGGCCTCGTTGATCTTGGGGACGTAGGCGTCCGTCGGGGGCTTATCGGCGATCTTCTCCACTCCTGTCCTCCTTGAGGACAAGGTGCCGCGCCAGTCCCGGGTCCATGGATGTTTTCTGCTCTAGAAGCCCCGACAGCAGTCTGCTTACTCTCTCCATGTCGCTGAAGTTTAGCATCTGGAGACTGGGAAAGGTAGTATTATTCCATATCAACAGGGATTATGGATCTGTCTCTTGTCCAGTCTGAATTCGAAAGGATTAAACCTTGAGATTCCGAGTGACCTTCAAACAGGACAAGCACGTTCCTGAAGTCTCGATGGTGGCCGTGGCCAGCAATGAGGAGGAGGTCCTGAAGTGGGCGGAGGCCCAAATCCGTCTCTGGGGATGGGAGAATGGGACGGTGTCGGGAGTCATACAGTTGCCGGAGAAGATCGAAGAGGGCGAGGATGACGACACCCCACCCTGATGATCGAACGGGATGCAGTCCACCGACGCCCGCGCAGATTGGACGCTATACTCGCCGGAAACGCGAAGTGGTGCGTATCTGGCCCGTACCGATGACGGCTTCGAGATCGGATATAAGTCAGTGGCATGAATTCCGGTGCCGGCGGGTGTAAGATGCTGACTCATCGGTGGGAAATGGTTTCCCCTGCAATCGCACTGGAGGACTGGCACGCGTCGTATGCGTACAATCTCTGGCGACGATCGACACAGGAAGTGTCCCCGACGCCGGTATTGCTCAGTGCCGGAGATCAGGGCGGCCGGCAGACCAATCCCGGATGGGGCGCATGGGTCAATCTCGTGCAGTACAGGCTGTTGACGGTGCGGCATGACGGCGGATATGATCAGGCAGGGTGGGATGTCTTGTACTGGTCTTCTTGAGGGACTGTATGGCGACCTCATCGATCCTTTGTTAAGTCGGTGCCCGCGATGAGGCGGTTTGTGCAGATGACCCTGGGCGAGCTCATCCGGATGCTGGAATCGGTTGATCCACACCGGAAAATCATCGGATTAGGCGAGCCGGGCTCATACAGGGGATACTACGAGGATTTGGCTTTTGCCCCATCGACATCATCTGTTCCTGTGGCCGAGGCCCTGTTGAGAGTCAGGGGATATGTGGGCCGAAAATTCGAGGGTTACAAAGGTGGATTGTTCGAGGTTGGCCTCGACACTCCGATCTGGTCCGCACGGTATGGCGAGACAGGCCTACCCATCCTAGGACTGCGCCTCGAGAGGGATCCCATTACTTTGATCTGCGAGGTGCAACATGAAAGTTGAAGAGGCTATCCGTGATTTGGCCGGGATGGGTCATTATTGGGCCATCCTGGCGGACACGCAACCGGAGGAGTTCCTGCGGCAGGTCAAGAAGCGGATCATGGATACGGACAAAGCTGTCTCATTCGGTTGTTTGCGGGGACTGACCTGCAAACTCCCGTCCGGGTCACGTTCCAGTCGGGGGAAGCCGGTTGGGGATGGACGTCCCAGTACAATTGGGACGTGGCCGGAGTGTACCTCCCGCCGGTAAAGGGGCCGATGCGTCCCTCTGAGGCGGCCTTTATCTTCGGGATGGAGAAGTGGCCTACTCTGAGCCGCACCGACGATGGCTTCACGATCTGGTACAGGAGGTAGACCTTTGACACGGCTGAAGCCGGGGGATTCACAGGCAGGGGTTTCCGCCACGCGGGGGATTTTGTGAAAATCGTCTTCACAGATGGCTGCTTCGATCTTTTTCATAGGAAGGTGGTCTTCGTCTCGTTTCCCGTAAATATATCGACGTCTGCTATCATAGGGAGGCTCAAGGGAACCTGAGGCGTCCTGGCGACAACCTCTTCGATGCGACCGGGGAGGCAGATTTGCCAGGAGGACATCATGAGAGACATCTTGCTGTGGTTGATGCCAGAGAGGATGGCGATCCCAGCCGAATGGGTGGCGGCGGCCTTCGGGGCCTTGGCGATTGTGGTTGCGTGCCTCTGGAGGGACAATCTGAAGTTGCGGACGGCTCTCCTGAGGGAAAAGGAGGAGAAGGTTGCTCTCTGCAGAGAGCTCCTGAAGATGGCGCAAAGTCGTTCGGGATCTGGAATGACGAGGAGAACTGACTCATGAGCCTGAAGCAACAGCTCGAGGAGAAGGAACGAGCAGTCCGGCGGCTCTTGGCGGAGGTTATCTCGTCGCTCAACTCCATCTCGGAAAAGGATGTTCAAGAGGTCGCTCGCTTTGTCCAGGCAAAACTCGAGGTGTACGAGCGCGATCTCGAGAAGCATTCCAACGGGACAACGAAGAGGGAGCTATGACAAAGGAGAGGTCATGGTGGAGCGAAGCGGAGAGGTCAAGATTGCAGTAAGGGAGGCAGAAGGTGGAGCAACCACCAATGTGACCTACGCGAACATTTCGCCGGATATGGCATGGGAAGCCCTTCGGGCCATGATCAACTGTGCGGAGGAGGTTGTAAGGAAGGTTCTGCCGCCGATGGACGACCGGGAGTGCGTCCTCTCGGCGCTGGAAGCTTTCCGACTGGTGATGTCCGGTTGCGAGGCACGTATCCGCGAACTGAAGATCCAAAAAGCGGCGAAATTTTAGGAGGAAGAGATGCCTTACGTGGACAGGAAGTTGAAGTGCGTGGATTGTGGTTCGGAGTTCGACTTTACGGCGGCCCAACAGGAGCGCTTCGCTGAACTTGGCTTCACCAACGAACCCAAGCGGTGCGGCCCATGCCGCGCCGCAAGAAAGGCTCTGGACGTAGGAAGTGGTACGCGACCGAAGACGGGCAGTTGCGGCAAGAGGGAGTTCTTCACCACCAAGTGTGCCACGTGTGGAGGAGAGGCGCGAGTTCCTTTCAGGCCCCGAGGAGACCGTCCGGTATACTGCTCCAAATGCTTTTCCGAGCGCAGATGATTCCATGGTCCCCGACACGTCGAAGATATCGTAGGCGAAAGCTTTATCAGAAGGTGTGGAGATTGACGTGCTCCCCACGGCTAAAAAGGCGGGGGCTTTCACGCCACTCGGTCTTTCAGTAAACTACCCCGGACTAAAGTACGGGGTTCCTGCAACGCCAAAGACCTCATGAAGATTGTCGAGAAGGACATTTGGGAAGCTCACGCGGAAGGATGCACCATTGTGGTACCCACCAACGGTAGCGTCAACAGGCTGGGACACGCTGTCATGGGACGCGGGGTCGCCCGGCAAGCGGCGGGGCGATTCCTTATGCTGGCACGCGAACTAGGAAACCGCCTTGTCGTCGAGGGCAACAGGGTCTACCATTTTCGGGGGTATCGCCTCTTCACCTTTCCCGTAAAACGTGTGTGGCACGAGATGGCGCAGTACGATCTCGTCCGGAGAAGCTCCGAGCAGTTGCTTTCTTTCCTTGGCGAGATGCCGGATCTCGTGCCAGTCTATATGCCGAAGGTGGGATGCGGGAATGGAAGGCTCCGGTGGGAGTCCGTGGAGCCGATCCTTGACGCCATTTTGAGGGACATGGCCATAGTCGCAAGCCTGAAAAGAGAAGCAAATGCCCCATGAGAACACCATAAGGATCCTTGGGCTCTCACCGGCTCCTCCGGGAATGAGGGCGCTTTACGTCATCTTCGATGACGAAGATTTCGAGGTCCGAATCGTCCCGGTCATAACCCTAGCGCCCGTTATTGTGAGGAACCGTTTCGATATAACCGGCGTCTCGATAGATCCGTTCTCTGGCAACAGCTTGATCCTGTGCCAGGCGAGCCCCAGCTTCGTAAAATATCTGAATCCCGGAGAGAGCGCCGACGACATGGACACGGTAGCCCGTAGGTTCGTCGAGAACGTTCGGAAGGGCCTTTGCGGGCACTGCGGTCGGATCCATCGGCGGCGCAAGAAGGAGAACGGGTAGTGGAACATTGTTCCGCCACCCCTTGGTTCTATCTTCACCTGCGGGGAGCAGGGCACACAATTTAGTTGACGTCGAACTTTTCTGGAGGTACTCTTTCCATATCCTAGGGGACTTGTGATGGAACGGAGACCCGTGTCCTGGAGGTTCATACGACCCGCGCAGGCGGGACGGACATCATCCGTCCACTTTCCGCATATCGAGGGCACGTACCTCGATAGCCGAGCCGCGAATACGCGGCTCCCCGGGCGCGGGAGGATGGAAGCGTGAAGTAGCCCGTGAGACGAAAAAGACCCCCGCGCCGGGGAACCGACGCGGGGATTTTTTTATGAGATGGAGCCCGCCGGTCATCGCCAGAAGGCGGATGGCGGGACCAGAAGCTTCGGTGGCGCAAGCCGCCGTTTGACAATCGGGCCGGAACGCGACAAGACACTAAAGGGAGAAGGCTTCCGACCCCGGGAAGGGGCGGGAGACCTTCTCCCTCTCCGCCCGTAGCTCAATCAGCAGAGCGCGAGCCTTCCAAGCTCGTTGTCGCGGGTGCAATTCCCGCCGGGCGTGGTGTAGCCGAGCAGCACGCGACCTTCCCAAGGTCGAGGCGCGGGGGCGGAGCCCGTCGCCCGGTCCAGAAAAATTTCAGGGTCGAGGTCCAGCGACCGGTTGGGTCTCCAAAACCCGACAGCGAGGGGCGGCACCTCGTCGACCCGCCACGGTCCCGTAGGGGAGCCAGAGTCCCCGCCTGCCTGTCACGCAGGAGATCGCGGGTGCAAATCCCGTCGGGACCGCCACTGCCCCGCGATGTAACAGCAGCATGACTGGCTCTGAACCAGTTCGAGCAGGTGCAAATCCTGCCGGGGCAGCCAAATCTTCGCGCAGGTCTCGTATAGGCAGTCTGTACGCCCGGCTGAAAACCGGGAGGTGCCAGTGCAACTCTGGCGGCCTGCACCACGGGGACGTGGTGTATCCAGAAGCACGCGAGCGTGGCACGCTCGAAGAGTCGGGGCGGAACCGATCGTCTCCACCAAATATTCGGAGGCTGCAGGACGCGGCTACTTCGATTTTTGACGTACTCCCCACGGCTGAAGCCGGGGGCTTTCGCGCTGAAAGATTTGGTAACACGCCGCTTTGCCAAGTCGGAAACTCGAGTTCGATTCTCGTCTCCCGCACCACGGCGCGTAGTTCAGTAGAAGAACGGGCGCTTGATAAGCGTTACGTATACCGTGACATGGATGAGACGGAGGTGCGACTCCTCTCGTGGGCACCAGCCGGTGTCGGATAAAAGTGGTCCACCTCCCCGGTAAGGAGGAAGAGCGGGGGCGGTACCTGCCACCGGCTCCAAAAAATTAAGGGGGCCGGGCTGACGATCCCGGCCCAAGGGGAAACCAGTCAGAGAGACGCTCTGACTAGCGCGAGATTGCGTTCAGTCTCCCACCGCAGCCAGCCTCACACGGGACTCCGCCGTGAGGGTGATCTGAAGCGGTTGTACGCCGCTGTCTGTGACGGAGAACAAGAGAACCTTGTGCTTGCGGGGGCCGAAGTTCGTGCCGTCGAGGGAGACGAGAAAGTCGGAGTCCAGAGCCTCGACCATGATGGCCTTGAGATTGGCGATGTTTGCCAAATGCGGCGAAAGATCATGAGTGCCCGCCGGGAGGACGCGCTCGACGAATCCCTGCCCCTTGAGTGCTTGGAGTTGGGTGAGGGATTCTAGGGTTCTCGGATCCGAGGTTTTGATTGAAGCCGTTACAACTGCGTCGAAGGCCATGGGGATCCTCCTCTCGTTCCGAGGAGAGCATACCCCATCAAGCTCTGGATGTAAAGGACGGGCCGCCCTCGTCTAAAGAAAGATCGGCCCCTTGTAAGGGTTCAGATGCCGGTGCGAGTCCGGCGGGCGGCTCCAAATCTTAAGCCAGCCTCGTCTATTCAGCAGGACACCGCTCTCATAAGGCGGGAAGCCCGGGGCGGAACCGGGGGCTGGCACCACGGAGGGCGAAGTGGACGGGAGTCCACCGCCGCCTCGAAAGCGGATGGCACTCGGGCAACCGGGTGTGGGGATCAAGACCTCCGCCCTCCGCCATGAGGAAGCGATGGCAGATGGCTTGCCGACCTGCCCTGAAAGCAGGAGCCCGGAAACGGGTCGTGGGTTCGATTCCCGCCGCTTCCTCCAAACTTTTCCGGAGGCGACGCGGATAGTCAGGTGGCCGCACGCGATTGGAAATCGCGCTCCCCAAAAAGGGGATTGTCGGGGCAGCACCGACCGCCTCCGCCACGGAGGGGACGCGGATAGATAGGTGGCCGCACCCGGTTGCTAACCGGGCCGTTCCCGAAAGGGGACGTTGTGGGGGCAGCACCCATCCCCTCCTCCAAAGATTTTTCGCGGTTCGCCCGCATTTGATTCCATATCTGATGTCGCTGTGCGAGGAAGGGGCCGCTTGCCTGGTCGGCCGGGGCCGGGCCGCGCATTACAGCCCCGGTCCAGCCCTTAAGAACGTCCGCAAGAAGACCTGAATGAATGGATCATCCGGAATGCGATGAATGTGACTTTGACGCATTCTGTTCCGGGTGAGCCCGAGAAATGAATCATTTGCGTCCAAAAGACCGCCCGCGCCGCGGACCGGGGGAGGACCGCGCGCCACGAACCCGGACCTTTTCGGGGCCTAGAGAAAAGGGCCGTAAAGGCGGAGGGAAATGAGCAAGGCGGAAATGAAACAATGCGCCATTGAAACATTCCCGCGGTCCGGAATGATGGGGAGAACAAATCCCGGGAGGGACGTCCACGATGGTCATTAGCATTCCGGCGGCGGTGGCCCACGTCGTCAGCGAGTACCGGAGGTTCTTGCGAACTACGTTTCGGTTCCGGGACGACGGGCTTCGGAGACAATTTGATGCCTACCTCTTAACGCGCTGGACAAGAAGACGGAAGAGCACATCGCAGAATAAATAGGGTAGGGGAGCGGTGGGGGTGTAGAGCCACCACGCTTCCCTTCCTGTTAATCTTTTCGGGCGCGTGGCGAACCAGCGAACGCGGCGGTCTGCAAAACCGCCATGATGGGGGCAGCACCCATCGCGCCCTCCAGCCGGTGTCGGATAGGAGCAGTCCACCTCTCTCGTAAAGAGGAAGTGCGGGTGCAAGTCCCGCCACCGGCTCCACTGTGGGGTCGGGCAACTGGTAGCCCACCTGATTGTTAATCAGGCATATTGAGAGTTCGAGTCTCTCCCCCACAGCCAAATATTCGCCCCTCTGGTGTAGCAGATGCACGGCTGCCTTCTAAGCAGCAAGGCCCGGTGCGACCCAGGGGAGGGGTTCCATGCCCCCATCGTCTAGTAGGAGGACGCGGCCCTCTCAAGGCCGAAGCGCCGGTGCGAATCCGACTGGGGGCACCATCATCCCCGGCACCGCCGGATCAGTTCCTCGACGGCTGGATGCGGTTTCAGGTTCGGCTTCGGATCGGGGGAGACTCTTCTGAGGATCTTGGTCCGGATCACATCGAGGTTCTTGCAGAGCCGCCAGATGAAGTCATCCTCTGGGTCAATCGAGTGGATGGCCACAAGCCCCCCGAGGACCAATCCGATCTCCTCGAAGATCCTGTTCACCAGTTCGGGGCTGGGAACGTCCTCAATCTTGCCGAAGTCCATCTTGGGCACGGTTCGCCTCCTTTCGTGAAGGATAAAGGCCCCTCGGGAAGCACTGAGGGGACAGGAAAAATTTGCGGCCCGTTCGACTACCAGCTAGGTCAGGAGCCCTTCAAGCTCCAGAAGCGGGGGCAGCACCCGCACGGGCCACCAGCCCCCTTGACGTACTCCCCCCGGCTTCAGCCGTGGGGAGTACGTCAAGCAGAGAACAAGCACCGAATGAGGTTCCGGCTCTTAACCGGAAGAAGCGGGTGCGATTCCCGACGGCGGCACCAAGATTAACCGGGGGGTGAGAGTTCGACCCTCTCCGCTCCCACCATCTCCCCGTGGCGGAACCAGCAGACGCGTCCGATTCAAAATCGGATGCCGAAAGGCGTGCAGGTGCAAGTCCTGCCGGGGAGACCAATATTCGGGCTCGTGGCGCAACGGCAGACGCGCCTGCCTTAGGAGCAGGATCTTGCGGGTTCGAATCCCGCCGAGCCCACCAACACGGGTGCGTGAGGCAACCGGCAGACCTCGCCGACTTAAAATCGGCGGCTTTGGGAGTTCGAATCTCCCCGCACCTACCAAGAACGCTTAAGCGCCCGTGGTGGAACCGGCAGACACGTACGCTTCAGGAGCGTATCCGAAAGGGTGGAGGTTCGAATCCTCTCGGGCGCACCAGAATCGGCCCGTTCGGGTTAATCTTGTAGCGGGCTCTCTCCCCTTGGTGGCTGAGGTTCCCGGGTCCTGTTGCTGATCCTGCGCCCCCCATAAGGCCGCCGGGCACGGGCCGCTGTTGCTCGGCGGCTGGCGCGGCCCGGACAGCCCGTTCTTAAAAACAAAAGGCTCAGAGCGATCTGGGCCACCAAAGCCCCGCTAGCTCAACTGGTAGAGCGCCTCCCTTACACGGAGGAGGTCGTAGGTTCGATCCCTGCGCGGGGCACCAAATATTCGCGGACGTGGCGGAACCAAGCATACGCGCATGGTTGAGGACCATGTTCTTGGGGGTGCAAGTCCCCCCGTCCGCACCATCCGGCACTTGGATGAGACGCACGGCGGTCTCCGAAGCCGCAAGTCTGGGTGCAATTCCTAGCCGGAGCGCCATAAACTTTCGTGCAAGGAACAACCGCATTCAGGAGGCAGCAGTTGGTTGCCCCCGTAGTGTAGCAGAGGCACGCGACGCTACGAACGTCGAGGTAGAGGTGCGACTCCTTCCGGGGGTTCAAAAATTGAACTCGTTCCGGCCCGATGTAGAATAGGAGTCCTGATGTCCGCGCAGGCCGTCTTGAACAGACTTACGCTCGTGCTCAACCGGCGCTGGGAGCCGCTGCATCTGGCCTCGGTCAGGGAGGCGATCTGCCTCGTGGCGAAGGGATCCGCCCGCGTCATCGACCCGAAGACCTTCGAGGCTCACGACCTCCGTACTTGGGAGGACGTCTCCCGTGCCAAGGCGAAGTTCGGGGAGGTGGTCATCCGCTCCCCAAACATGGCCTTGGTGCCGCCCGAGGTGATCGTGCTGACCCGCTACGAGGGGCTTGCGGAGCGGTCTGTCGTCTTTTCCCGCAGGAACCTTTTTAAGCGCGATCACTACACGTGCCAGTACTGTGGCGCGCAGCCGGGACCGGAGTCCTTAACGGTGGATCACATCGTCCCGAGATCCCGAGGCGGAGTCTCCTCTTGGACCAACTGCGTCCTAGCGTGCATAGAGTGCAACAAGCGGAAAGCTGATCGCACGCCCGAGGAGGCAAGGCTCAAATTGAGGAAGGTTCCAAAGAAGCCTTCTTGGAAGGCGCTCGCCCAAGTCACGCTCCGGGAACGTCGTGAGTCGTGGGAGGCATTCCTCTCCCGCACCTATTGGGAGACGGAACTCCAAGAATAACCACATTCCGCCGGGGATGTGGTATACTTCTTCCGTTCCCTGAAGAGGCGCGGGCTCGTGCACCCCTCCCCTTCCTGTATCCATGCCTTGCGGGTCCGCGCGAATGAAGGGGGAGGACCGGAAAAGTGCTTTTCGGCCCTCCCCCTTTTTCCATATCAAGTAAGAGACGATTCTTATGCCGCTGAAGCATCCCGGACACAAAGGCGTGGGACGAGGCCGGTGCCCCTGCCACCGGAAAGACGGTGGACACGGAGACCCCGAATGTGTGCCCAGCGGGGGCGAGGGTTGCTTCCTTTCCCCTGCATTGGTTCTTGGGGCGTTGACGCTCTTTGGATCGTGAAGACGAGAAAATTCTCGAAAGCCCGACTTCGGAAGCTCGAGCGGGAGGCAGTCCGTCGGGACCGCCGCAAGGACGATAAAGTCCGGTTCGTCCGGTCCCCGAAGGTCGCGGCGGTCCTCAGGGAGATCGCGGCCTGGGAGAAGCTCTCCTGCGAGGCGTGGACCCGGATGGAGGAGCTCATCCGGAGGGGGAAGGAGAGCCGGAGAAAGCTCAGGAAGACGGACGTGACCATCACCGCGCCGCAAGCCCCGGAGTTGGAGGATAGAAAGGAGAGATAAGTGATGCGGAAAATCATCTTGTCGGCCCGCCGTCCGCAAAGTTGCGACCTCTGCGGGAAAGTGGCGGAGCTTCGGCCTTATGGACCTAGGGGCGAGTGGATCTGCTTCCAGTGCGGCATGAAGAACGAGGAGGCGGCCAAGAAGGCATTCTCCAGAAGGCTTGAGAGGGGAGACAGCAGACTCGGTGACATCATAAGCGGCAAGCGGAGGTAAACAGACCATGTTGCACCGGGCGGCTGGGAGAGTTCCTGCTTGGGCGCTCGGGCCACGAGGATCGTCCCAACCCGCAGGGAGTAGAGCTGTCCTTCCTTTTCGGCGAGGTCTATAAGTGCGGATGATGGATTCCGAGGATCGCCGGGGCGTCACGGTCATTGTCGAGCAGAAGTCGTCCTGCTTCGAGCAAGGCTGCGGATGCCTCCTCGTGATCGCCGCGATCGTAGCCCTGCTCATGCTCCTTGCTTTCTCGGGAGGATGCTAGGCGAGATGCGTGGCGGAACATTGTTCCGCAAAAAAAGGG
>JBBIUX010000088.1:0-4841 GCA_037440025.1 Candidatus Fraserbacteria bacterium
TAGAGAACCAATCCGGAGCTAATAGTAAAATAGATTTAGCATGCTCTACATCTTTAGATGAGAGAGCTTTCTCTACCCCACCAAAGAAATTGTTAGCTGCCTTTGAAGCAATCTCTACAGCTTCATCCCTAGATAATCCATTTCTCTGCAGCATCTCCGCTTGCCACTTAGCATACCGTAACTTAGTAGCAGGGATAACCTTCTTAAATGTAGCATCAGCGAGTGCGGATTCAAAGCGGTTAATTAATCCTGAAGGACGTGCAGGACTAACCGAAGCCCAAAACCCCTCTGCGCCAAGCTGTAAACCTTTCTTAACAAATTCCACAGCCTCCGGTAGATTATTCTTCAGGTATCTCTCAGCTACGTTAGGATTGACTACGGCTGAGAAATGGTCCTTTATCGCGCGGAATGCCTGAATTGGGTGAGCCATTCCGTATGACGATACTGCGCGGGCCGGCATATTAACTATACCATGCCAATTGATACCGGTATAAGGAATGCCGCCGGCTAGCGCGATATTTTTAGAGAAGCGGAAAGGTCGGCTAATCTTAGATAAAAGCCCCTCATCTGGAGTAATCGCATCATTAATCAGCCGAGCAAGCTCCTTGGGAGCATACCAAACAACTTCATTTCCTTTAGCATTTACAACTGATGTGAAATGCTTTGGATTAAGCGGCTCCCAATCCGCTGGCGCTTTGAATTTAGTCTTAATTAAGTCTTGAGCCTTTAAGCTGTCGATAAATTTCCTGTCTGCGATTGCACGCTTGACATTTTGCTCCGCCCACCCAAGCAAATCGGGCAGATTGTTATATACCGGAGTCAACCCTCTTTCAATCCCAGTCTCATAATCCTTTATGATTCTGCCAAGCGTGAATCCTGGAGTATATCGAACTTTTTTGCCAAATACCTGCTGAACTTCATCAGCACTATTAGCCCAAAGCTGAGGAAGATAATGCTTTCGATACAGTGGAGCAAATACTTCCCAAGACTTAGCAAAAAGGTCATCAAGATATGCTCTGACATCCTTTAGAGCATCAGACTTCTGTACTTCAAATAGTCCCTCGATTCCCTTTTCACGATATTTCTCGAATTTGTCACGAATTATCTTCCCTTCAAAATCTGCGGCCTTCCGGGACCTAATCCAATCCAAAAACGTCATTCCCGGAGAACTAGCACCAGATACAGCACCAGATGCACCAGATACAGCACCAGATGCACCACCAGATGCACCACCAAGCTTAGCTAATTCATTATCAATAATAAGGTCTTCTGGAGTAGCAATCTTTGGAGCCGGCGACTCTGGAATAATATTCTGAACAACAGGCTTAGGAGTAGAAATAAATCTACCTCTTGCATCTCTGCCAAGCACTTTTTTAGTAGGGTCTCGTGGAATTGTCCCACCTTTTGGGGGTAGTAGTAGTGGCTGTTTCTTCGGTAAATTAGTAGGAATATCCTTGGGTAATCTGATAATAAGTGGCTTACCTGTACTAGGGTCAATTAATGGCTCTGGCCTAACTTTCTCAAGAATTGGTGTGGGCGGCTGCTCTGGTAATGGAATTGCCGGCTTTGGCCTAAAGTTACGAAATAGATTAGAAATTCCGCGCTCTGCCGCTGGAAGTGCGTATAATCCAGCAGCTAATAAGTCGCCCCCAGCATCTTTGCCTTCAGCCACATTTTGGATGGCCGCCGCGCCATGTAGCGCACTCATTGCTGCAGGGAAATATGGCGAGCCAGTAGCCGCAAATGCAAGATTAATTGGATTAAGCTGCTCTCCAAAAGCTTCGCGGCCAGCGGGCTCAGCATAAATCGCGGACTCTGGCCGGGGCACAAATGGAGATAAGTTTACTTGAGGAAGCTTGGGTGGTTTGGGCGCAATGCTATGCCCAAGTAAATTAATAATCTCTCTCGGTCCGTACCTCTCGAATTGAGAAGGTTTTGGAATTGTAGACAGCTGCCTGACTGGAGCAGGGATTGAAGTGTCAAAAGCAAATGTGTAATCCCGTGGGATATCCTTTAAGTAAGTAGGCATGATTTACTCAATTCTAAACCAACCATTCTTTCCTAGAGCAATCCATCCCTCTAACGGATGGAAGTCAATCCGTTCTACATTCTCTTTGGGATACATCTTCCTTACAGCATTTAATGATGGAGGCTTAGTAAAGTCATAACCTCCTAATTTTGGCTTCTTAGTAATCGGCTGCTGAGGAACTTGTTTTTGCTTAAGAATATACTGCTGCTTAGGAGTAGATTCCTGAACAAGAAGCTTACCAGAGGCACTAGTCCTAGGAATCTGCTGCTTAGGAATCTGCTGCTGCTTAGGAATCGGCTTAGGAATTTGCTGAGGAATCTGCTGCTGCTTAGGAATCGATTGAGGAATCTGCTGAGGAATCTGCTGAGGAGCACCAATTCCTGCGAGATTCCCATAACGAAGCTTGTATTGAGACTTAATTTCCTCTAATTTATCCCTAGCAGTCTTATAAGCTTCAGCAGCATTCTCACCGAAGACATTATACCAAGCCGGAGCCTCTTGCGGTACTAGCTGTAGTCTACCATTGACAAAGCCAATTACCGTGCCTACCAAATCCGGATTTGATGCAGCTAAATCTCGGGTAGCTAATTCATCAAGGTATCTCTCGAGAGAGACATTCGCCTCGAGTGCATCAATACCCGTACGAAGCTGCGCCATTCTCTCCAATGCAGCAGTTCTATCGCGGTAGGCACCCGTATACATACCAGCAACAGAAAGTGCCTGATTTAATTTATCACGAAATTCTTCAGGTTTGGTGTAGATATCAACAGGAAGCTTCCTAGTATCTCCCGTAATCTTATTAATGGCGTATAATCCATCTTCGGCTGGAATGATATCAACTCCTATAGCCTGTGCACGTGTCTTCGCTACTTCTAAATTCTGTCTGGCTCTATCTCGGGCATCAGCAATCTTTTGCTCTTCTAGGTCAAGTTTACGCTCACCCTGCATTAATTTAGCAAGGTTAATATAAGACTGTCCCTCGACTGTAGCAGCATTCTTCAATTCGGCTGCACGCTTGGTCCATTCTTCAATATTTCTGTTATACGGCTCATCAATTACGCTACGTGTGGCAGCATATCCTTGAGATGGACCACTCTTGATTGCTTCACCAATTCCAGTCAGTAGCCCCGCAATTCTACGCAATTTCCCCGGAGGCTCATAGGCAGGGAAATTCTGGATATGCTTGATATAACTCTGTAATACCGGAGATTCCATTGAAACCGGTGTCGGAATTTTCGGGATGACCGGTGGCGGAATATTGACCGTCGGTGCCGGAATATTGACCGGAAATTCCGTACCAAGTCTACGAATAAAATCAATGATAGCCATCATTAACCCCTAAAATACGGTCTAACTGTAGGCGCTAATGAAGTCATACCACCACCAGGTAAAGGCCTAGATGGCAATTTTGGCATACCCATGAAAGCACCTGCTGCAGCCCCACCAATTCCAACAACCTTTCCAATAGTATCAAGGATTCCAGGGCCAATATTACGCTGCTGGATATCTAGAGTTGGAATCACTGCATTGGAACGCCCAGCCATGGCATTCAAAATAGCATTGTAATCCTGGCCGACCGCACCAGGCGCAGTGCCATAAAGGTTAGTTAATCCACCGAGCGCATTCAATTCCCCTGTCAAGCCGGTAGAACCGATATATTGCTCATTACCAGAAGCCAGGGAAGCCCAAAATTGCTCATCTGCAGCTCGCATTGCTCTTTCTTGTGCAGCGACTGCTTCAGCAGCTGCCCTTTCTTGTGCGGCAATTGCTTCAGCCTGTAATCTTGCGGCTTCCTGGGCCTGCTCAACGCCAAACATACCCTGAGCACCAGCAATCTTACCACGCTGAGCAATTTCCTCTGCGCCCTGCTGAGTTGTGGTGATTCCACCAAGTGCAGTTAGCTGGTTCTTAGCAATATTATCGTATAATCCCTGAAGCTGATTAGCAGCTGCTGTATTACCCTGAAGCTTAGCTTGGGTAATTGCATTTTGGAGATTCTGCAATTGGGAAGCAGCCTGGGCTGCTCCAGCTAAACGGTTTGATACTAAAGCATTCTCAAAATCACTCAAGCCAGACAATCCAGCAAGACGATTGCCAGTGATTAATCCCTGAGCCATAGCTTCAGCCCGGGATAATCCTTCAGCACCAGCTAATCTTCCCTGACGAATCTGTTCAGCGATACCAAGTTCAGCATCTCTAGCAGCCTCAGCCATCGAAATTCCACGATTGCGATTTAGTCGAGCTAATGATGCTGCATAGTTTGGAGATGCCGCACCAAGTAGAGCGTTAGAGCGCTGAATTTCTGCTAAATCCCGGGAATAAAGTGATGGAATGGCTGACGTTGCGCGAGCACGCATCATCTCCGCTTGCTGTGGCGAAATTCCGCCAGTCTGTGCAAATTCATCATAGACGCCGGCCCCGCGCATACGATTCAATGCCTCTGTGGAAATTCCCCCGCTAGAGGCAAATTCACCTAGTCCAGAGCGTAGGGTTCCTAAAATCTCTGGCGAAAATCCTCCGGTAGCACCAATGGAGGATAATACATCGATATTCTGAAGAACTCGATTTTTATCAGCCTCAGAATATCCTCCAGTTTCACCAATAGTTCCCATCCGACGTGCAAAGGATTCAATCTCTGCACGCTGCTCCGGAGAAAATCCACCACTATCAGCAATTCTACGATAACCCCCAAGGGCTTCTTTCATTGCTCCCATGTCTACACCACCAGAAGCAATGAAATCAGCAAATGCAGCCCTTGACGAAGCAAATGGGTCTGGCGGAGGCATTCTGACACCACCACCACCACCACCAC
>JBBIUX010000089.1:0-20501 GCA_037440025.1 Candidatus Fraserbacteria bacterium
GGACCGCCGAGCGCCGACAACCGCAGCTACCGCGTGTCATTCGACAAGATCGCAACCCGGCTGCCGGGCTTCAAGGCGCGCTGGACCGCGCGCCAGGGCGCCGAGGAGCTGCGCCGGCTGTTCGAGCACATCGAGTTCGCGCCCGAAACCTACGAGTTCCGGGCGTTCACAAGGCTGAAGCAGTTGAAGTACCTGCAGCGCACCGGGCAGATCGACGAGGACTTGTACTGGAGACGACGGTGATTTTCGTCGCCACGCCGCTGGCCGGCGCATACATCGTCGAGCCCGAGCGCAAGTCCGACGAGCGCGGGTTCTTCGCGCGTACGTGGTGTAAACATGAATTCGGGCGGCGTGGCATCGATGCGCACATCGCGCAGGCAAGCATCTCATACAACCATCGCGCGGGCACGCTGCGCGGCATGCACTTCTCCTGGCCGCCGGCGCAGGAAGGCAAGCTCGTGCGCTGCGAGCGCGGCGCGATTCACGACGTGATCATCGATCTGCGGCCCGACTCACAGACATTTACCCAGCACTTCGCGGTCCGGCTCGATGCCGACGCCCGCCGCGCGTTGTACATCCCGCCGGGCTTCGCACACGGTTTTCAAACGCTGGCCGACGGCACCGAAGTGCTGTACATGATGACCGACTTCTACCGCCCGGAGCTTGCGGACGGCGTGCGCTACGACGATCCCGCTTTCGGCATTCTTTGGCCGCGGCCGGTCACCGTAGTCGTCGAGCGCGACCGGTCGTATCCGGACTTTGACCCAACCGCCTTTGCACGCGCCTACAACGCGCGGGGTGCCTCGGCGTTGGCTTGACGCCGGCTGCCCCTTGGGCCGGAGGCGAATTATGGACAAGTCGTCGAAGCTCGACATTCCGCTCGAAGAACAGCGCCGCGCGTGGAACCAGTGGAACGCATCGACGCGCGAAGTCAAGCTCGGCCGGGTTTCTGAGCTGCAATCCGAGGCCATCCTGCGGTGGCTGGCGGGGCTGCAGCGCAGCGATCTGGCGATCATCGACATCGGTTGCGGTACCGGCTGGATGAGCGAACGGCTGGCATCGTTCGGACGAGTCACTGGCGTTGATTTGGCCGATGAAGTCCTGCAGCGCGCAACACAGCGGGCGCCACACATCACGTTCATAAGCGGCGACTTTTTGACTTTGCCGCTGCAGCCAGAGAGTTTCGACGTTGCCGTCTCGCTCGAAGTGCTTTCGCACGTTGCCGACCAACGAGCGTTCATCGCGCGCATCTCTTGGTTGCTGAAACCGGGCGGATACGTGATGCTGGCAACCCAGAACCGCTATGTGCTCGAGCGCTGGAGCGAGATCCCGCCCACGACGCCCGGTTACATCCGCCGCTGGGTCAACGCCGCCGAACTGCGTCGCTTGCTGCAGCCGCACTTACACATCGTCGAACTCACGTCCGCCATGCCGGTCGGCGACCGAGGCGTGCTGAGACTGGTCAACTCCGTCAAGCTGAACAACCTAGCCGGGCACCTCGTTTCTCCGCTACGCCTAAAGCGCGCGAAAGAGAGGCTGTTTCTGGGGCATACGCTGCTCGCCCTCGCGCGCAAGCCCGCCACAGGCATTCACTGACGCCATGCTGGCCCAACTGCGCACATCCGCCGGAGCAGCTGCCGCCGTCAGCCGTGCCTGGCCGCTGCTCGAAGCGCTGTATCCGATCTGCCGCAGCATCACGGGCAACGGCGTGCGGCGCACGCTGGACTTGGTCGAGAGCATCGTTCCCCTCCAGCGGTACGAAGTGCCGACCGGTACCCCCGCGTACGACTGGGAAGTGCCGCGCGAGTGGAACATCCGCGACGCTTTCGTCGCTGACGCATCCGGCCGCCGTGTGATCGACTTTCGAGCCCATTCGCTACACGTCGTCAACTACTCGGCGCCGGTGCGCAGGCGCATGACGCTGGAAGAACTGCAACCACACCTGCACTCGCTTCCCGATCGTCCAGACTGGATCCCGTACCGTACTACCTACTACAGGAAGGACTGGGGCTTCTGCCTGCGTCATTGCGACCGGGAGCGGCTAGCGCCGGGCGTCTACGAGGTCGTCATCGATTCCGAGCTCGTACCCGGGCACTTGACGTACGCCGAAAGCGTGATCGGAGGCCGCAGCGACGAGCAGGCGATCGTCTACACGCACACCTGTCATCCGTCGCTCGCCAACGACAACCTGTCCGGCATCGTCGCCGCCGCCGTGCTGGCGCAGGCGCTGCACGCTGAGCGCCCCCGACTGACGTGGCGCTTCGTCTTCGGCCCGGGAACGATCGGTTCCCTGGTCTGGTTGTCGCGCAACGAAGCGCTGTTGCCTCGCCTGCGGGGCGGTCTCGTCATCGGCCTGCTGGGCGACCCGGGTTCGATCACGTACAAGCGTAGCCGCCGCGGCGACACCGCCACCGACCGCGCCGCTGAACTGGTGCTGGCCGGCACCGACGCCCGCGTCGTCGACTTCGAGCCATACGGCTACGACGAACGCCAATTCTGTTCACCTGGCTTCGATCTCGCGGTCGGTCGTGTCACGCGTTCAGCCAACGGCGAGTATCCCGAGTACCACACGTCGGCCGACGATCTGTCGCTTCTCCGCACCGAGCGGCTTGCCGAGTCATTGCAGGTGCTTGCGCAGTTGATTACCGTCATCGACGTCAATCGCAAGCTGCTGAATCTCAGCCCGAAGGGCGAGCCCCAACTCGGCAAACGCGGTCTTTATGGCAGCGTCGGCGGCACAGCTCCGGGCAACTTACAACATGCGATGTTGTGGCTGCTGAGCCTGTCCGACGGAAGACACGATCTAATCTCGGTCGCGCAACGATCGAAAATCGAGTGGTCCGTCCTAGTCGCGGCGGCCGACCAACTCGAGGCGGCCGGGCTGGTGCGGGCGATTACGCTCGCCGGAGAAACCGAGTGGCACGGGAACTGATGCGATGAAAGTAGTGCTCTTCTGCGGCGGACTAGGCACCCGGTTGCGCGAACACTCGGACACCATCCCCAAGCCGCTCGTCAACGTCGGCTATCGCCCGATCCTGTGGCACCTGATGCGCTACTACGCGCACTACGGTCACACCGAGTTCATCCTCGCCCTCGGCTATCGCGGCGACTTGATCCGCGAGTACTTTCTCAACTACAAGGAGGCGATGACCAACGACTTCGTCCTGCACGGCAAGGACCGTCGGGTCGAGCTGCTGTCGCGCGATCTGGACGACTGGCGCATCACGTTCGTCGATACGGGCCTGCACTCGAACATCGGCCAGCGCCTTCTGCGCGTGCGCAAATACGTCGAAAACGACGCGGAATTCCTCGCCAATTACGCGGACGGGCTAAGCGATCTGCCGCTCGATCAGCACATCGCCGACTTTCGCCGTCGCAAGGTCATTGCCAGCTTCGTCGCCGTACGCACGGGGCAGAGCTTCCACTCGGTGCACTCGGACGACAATGGCGTCGTGACCGGTTTCGGTCAGATCTCCGAGTCCGAGTTCTGGATCAACGGCGGCTTCTTCTGCCTGCGGCGCGAGATCTTCGACCACATTCAGGAAGGCGAAGAGCTGGTCGAACAGCCGTTCCAGCGACTGATCGCCAAGCGGCAACTTGCCGTGTACCGCCATCACGGCTTCTGGCAGTCGATGGACACATTCAAGGACAAGATCACGTTCGACCGCATGGAGGCGCGCGGCAATTGCCCGTGGATGATTTGGCACAAGCATCCCGCCAAGTGAGCTAGTCGCCCCGATGCTCTCAGTAAGACTCGACGCTCCGCGCAACCGGCCGCTGGAACTGCTATGTCTCGGCGCCCATAGCGACGACTTGGAGATCGGATGCGCTGGGACCTTGCTCGAGCTATTGAAGCGTCAGCGACGCGTCAACGTCACCTGGATCGTCCTCAGCGCCGCCGGTGAACGGGCAGTTGAGGCGCGCCGCAGCGCCCGCGCTCTGGTACGGAGCGCCAACAAGCTTCAAATCGTGCTCGGCGACCATACCGACGGTCACTTCCCCGCCGAGTTCGCGCGGATCAAGTCACGTTTGGAAGAGTTGAAGCGTCTCGTCAACCCTGATCTGATACTGACGCATCGACTCGACGACCGACATCAGGATCACCGGATCGTCGCTGAATTGACCTGGCAGACCTGGCGCGACCATCTGGTCTTGGAATACGAAATTCCCAAGTACGAAGGCGATCTCGGCCAACCTAACGTTTTTGTCCCCTTGTCGCCGGCAGCCGCGGCACGCAAGGTGCAGCACCTGATGCGCCACTTTGGCACGCAGCGCGGGCGCTCGTGGTTTCGACCGGAGACGTTCAACGCGTTGATGCACCTTCGGGGCGTCGAATGCCGGGCGGCGAGCGGGTTGGCCGAAGCTTTCCAGTTGCGCAAAGCGACGCTCGGCGCCTGAAAATTACAGTCAGAACTCGAGCACCACATGTCCGCCACGCCATACCCCGCGGGGGCCGCGATCCACGGAGCGGCGATCCAAGCGCGCAAAGGACGCCAACCGCCGCCGGGCAGAACGGCATCTGATGCTGGACCGGCTCCGGCGGTCAGCATCGGCTTACCCGTATACAACGGAGCCCGCTTCCTCGCGCAGGCCTTCGACTCGCTACTCGGGCAGACTTACCGAGACCTCGAGTTGATCGTCTCCGACAACGCTTCGACGGACGAAACCGCGGCGATCTGCGCCGATTATGCCGCTCGCGATTCGCGCGTCCGCTACATTCGCCAGCCCGTGAACATCGGCGCGCCGCGCAACTGGAGTTTCGTCGTGACCGTCGCCCGCGGTCGCTACTTCAAGTGGGCATCGTGCAACGATCGCTGCACGGAAAATATGCTGGAGCGATGCCTGGCGGTCCTTGAACAGCAACCGCAGGCCGTTTTGTGTTACGGCCGAACTTGCCTCGTCGCCGAGGAAACCGGGCGCGAGGAACTGTACGATGGCGACATTGCCGTCGAAGACGAGCGTCCGAGCGATCGCCTGATCCGACTGTTACGCGAACTGCAACTGAACAACGCGCAAAGCGGCCTGATCCGGCTGGACGCGCTGCGGCAGACCGGTCTGGATCGCTCCTATCCTTCGGGCGACCTGCCGTTGATGGCCGAGCTCGCCCTGCGCGGGAAGTTCGTGCTTCTGCCGGACGTCCTGTTGTTCCGCCGCATGGGCGTGCAGACCTTCTCGCGCGGACTGGCGGGCAAGGCGCACGCTGACTTCTACGGCGTGAGGTCGACGCCGCTGCTCGATCTGCTGCGCCGGCACCGCGACCATGCGATCGGAGTGCTGCGCGCTCCAATCTCGGCGCGCGAGAAGGGACGATCGCTGAGGCAGCTCGTGCGTCACCTCTACTGGGATCTGTACGGCGCATAGCCGCGACCTGGCCGCCGAACACGATGAGCTGCGAAAGACCGATCCGCATCGGGCTGTTGTCGCCACAGTCGAACCGGAATCTGGGCGACACGGCGACGCTCGCGGCGGCGGTCGCGGCGTATCGCCGGCGCCTGCCGGGTGTCGAATTGGTGGTCGTCGTGCCCGAGCCGGCCGAAACCGCGCGCCTATTCGGCACAGCCGGCTTTCCTTTCTACGGCGACGGCGCGTACGTACCGATTCCGTCCAGTGATGCCGCCGTCGATGGTGGTAAACCGCACGCCGCGCCCGGGCGTCTTGCATCGATGCGCCGCGTGTATGCGTTCCTCCGCGACCTCGACGCGATCGTTTTCACCGGCGGCGGACAGCTCGACGACTTCTGGGGCGGCGCGTGGACACTGCCGTTCTGGGTTCTCACGTGGGCCGCCGCCGCGCGCATCCGGGGCGTGAAGGTGCTGTTCCATGCCGTCGGCCACGACCGCCTGACGAGCCGCGCCAGCCGTGTGCTGGCGTTGAGTGCCTTGCGCCTGGCGCACTATCGCTCGTTCCGCGACGCGGAGTCGCAGAAAATGACACAGGCGATCGGTCTGTCCGGTGCCTGCGACGTGATTCCGGACCTGGCTTTCGCACTCGACTCGAACGCTGCCGAAGACAAAGCGGAGTCCCGGCACGGCGAGCCGTATGTGATCGTCAATCCGGTGTCCGAGCGCATGTGGTCGCATAGCCATGACCGTTCCTACGCCGGCTATCTCGATGCGTTCGTCGCGCTCAGCCGTCGACTGCTCGAGCGCGGTCTCGCGGTAAAGCTGTTGTCGACGCAGGACCAGATGGATGCCGATGCGCTCGCTTACGTAGCCGATGCGCTGGGCAAGGAAGCGCGACCGAACTGGGAGCGTGTGCACTGCACGCGGCTCGATCAGTTCATGGCGCTCGCGGGGCGGGCCAAGCTCGTCGTGTCCTCGCGGCTGCACGGGCTGATCCTGGCGCTGGTCGCCGGCACGCCGGCCGTATCGGTAGCGCCGATGCGCAAGATGACGCGCCTGATGATCGACGCCGGATTGGCAGACTTCAACCTCGACATGGCGACGCTGCAAAGCGACTTATTTGCGGCGACGGTCGACCGCGCACTCGCCGAGGAGGCGCGCCTGCGCCGGTACGTTGCTCAGGTCGCCGGCGAATATCGTCGGCACTTGAACGAGAACTTCGACCGCCTGGTATCCACAGGGCTGCTGGGAGAGCGGGCGCGGCGGCGGTTCCACGTTGGCGGCCGACTCGAAACGCGGAGCGTGTGATGAAGACGGAAACCGACCAGAGTGTGCAGCAGGAGTCGCTGAGCGACAAGGCACATCGGCTCATCCCGGGCGGCTGTCACACTTACGCGAAGGGCGACGATCAGTTTCCGTCCAATGCGCCGCGTTTTCTTGTACGCGGTAAGGGGTGTCGCGTCTGGGACCAAGACGGGCGCGAATTCATCGAGTACGGCATGGGACTGCGGGCGGTCACGCTCGGGCACGCGCACCCGGAGGTAATTGCCGCCGCATATGCGCAGATGCGGCTCGGCAACAACTTTGGCCGGCCGGCACCGATCGAGGTCGAATGTGCAGAAGCGCTGCTCGAGTTCCTGCCGCGCGCACAGATGGTCAAGTTCGCGAAAGACGGCTCGACGGTGAACACGGCGGCGCTGAAGCTGGCGCGCGCCTACACGGGACGACCGATGATTGCGATCTGCGGCGATCATCCGTTCTTCTCTTACAACGACTGGTTCATCGGCACGACCGCGATGGACGGCGGCATCCTGCCCGAAGACAAGGCGTTCACGCTTTCTTTCCGGTACAACGATCTCGACAGCCTCGCAGCATTGTTCGCACAGCACCCGAACCGCATTGCCTGCGTGATGCTCGAGGCCGCGCGCACCGAAGAGCCGCGCAACAACTTCCTGCATCGGGCGCGCGAGCTATGCCACGCGAATGGCGCCCTATTCATCCTTGACGAAATGATCACCGGTTTCCGTTTCGACAACGGCGGCGCGCAGGCGGTCTACGACATCCAGCCCGACCTTGCCTGTTTCGGCAAGGCGATGGCGAATGGCTTTTCGCTGTCGGCTTTAGTCGGACGGCGCGAAATTATGGAGCTGGGCGGGATCCGTCATCCTGGCAAGCGTGTGTTCCTGCTGTCGACCACGCACGGCGCGGAGTATCCGGCGCTCGCGGCGGCGATCGAGACGATGAAGATCTATCGCCGCGAGCCAGTAGTAGCGCGGCTCTACGCTGCCGGCGACCGTCTGCGGCGCGGCGTAGAGCAGGTGGCGGCCGCTCACCGTGTCACCGACCATTTCAAGCTACTTGGGCGCCCGTGCTGCATGCTGTACGCGACCCTCGACAAACACGGCAAGCCGTCTCAGTCCTTGCGCACCTTGTTCCTGCAGGAGCTGATCAAGGGCGGCATCATTGCACCCTCTCTGATCGTCAGCTATTCCCACGACGACGAATCAATCGATCGCACCATAGACGCTATCGATCGCGCGCTGCGCGTGTATCGCGCGGCGTTGGACAACGGTGTCGAACACTATCTCCTTGGCCCCCCGGTCAAGCCTGTTTACCGCCCCTACAATTGAGCTGCGAAAGCGCGGCAGTGCACAGTGCAGGCAGTGCAGTCTGCAAACACCCCGTTGCACGCCGCCCGCCGGGCGGCGCTGCTTCGAACATGGGCACATCGACCAACTTTGCGGACACTGCGGCCACGAGGCCCTGATTGAGCGGACTGAATCACCTTCGCGGCTTGTGCCCGTGCCCCGCAGTCGAGCCGATCACGCGCCTGCAGACGCGCCATCACACGTGCGGGGTTCGCTGTGAACTGGGAAGCTGAGGCTATGAAGAACCAGCGTAGGCGATTCGCGGTCGCGGCCGCCCTGTTTTCGGCCGCGCCTCTATGGACGGCGTGCGGTAACGGTGGAGAGCGAGCTCCAACGGCTGCAACGCCTACTCCGCCCCCCTCTCCACCACCGCCGACCCCAACGCCTGCTCCGCCGCCGACACCGACCCCGGTGGCGTTTCCGTTGCGTGTGGAATCCGGAAAGCGGTACATCACCGATTCGGCTGGTCGTCCTTTTTTCATTCACGGGGACACGCCTTGGTCGATCGAAGTACAACTCACACACGGTCAGATCGACACTTATTTGAACGACCGGCAGGCAAAGGGATTCACGGCGATCTTGTTTGAGGCGATGGAGCATCTGTTCTCGTCCCAGACGCCGCCATGGCGCAACGCACAGTCAGGCGCGATCCCTTTCACATCGACTACATCCAGTTCGTGTTCCTGGACATCACCCGTCGAGACGTACTGGCAGACCGTCGACTACCTCGTCGCCGCCGCCAAGGCGCGCGCAATGGCATGTTTCATCACGCCCGCGTACCTTGGATTTGGCGGCGGCAGTGGGGGCAGCGACGACCAGGGTTGGAACGGAGCCGTAATGAACGCGACGGCGGCGGACCTGCAAGCGTACGGGGCGTTTCTGGCCCGCCGCTACGGACCGTCGGGTAACGTCGTATGGGTGATGGGCGGCGATTACGCCGGCACACAGGCCGAACGTGACAAGCAGTGGAACATCGCGGTCGGGATTCGGTCGGTGACGCCTGACGCCATTATCACGGGGCACCCGATGCGCGCCGACGCAGAGGCCTATCCGTTCTGGAGCCGATATACGGGCTTTAACTTGAACTGTACCTATGGCGGACAAGGCGCGCTCGAATACGAACTTGCGGCAGCCGCATACGCACGCAGCGGCCCCATTCCGTTCTTCTTCATCGAAGGCGACTACGAGGGCGAAGGGGCATCGATCGTCGAGATTCGTCGGCAGGTCTACGAAAGTCTCCTTTCTGGCGCGTGCGGACACTTCTATGGGAACAATCCGCTATGGGGGTTCGGGGAACCGCGTGCGAACGGTGGCGGCGGGGCCGCGAACGCGCTTGCGACATCGCTGAACACGACCGCCGCGCAGCAAATGGTTTACGTGAAGACTCTCTTTACCGCCTATGCTTGGGAGAAGCTACAGCCCCGGACTGGGACCGAGCTCGTCACGACGAGTCTGGGCAGCGGAAGCTCGCGCATTTGTCCTGCGCTTGCAAGCGACGGCAGCTTCGCAATGATACGGAAGCCGACCTCCGGCGCGGCGTCGGTCAATCTCGGCGCGCTCAGCCCAACGCGCGTGCGTGCGCGATACTTCGACACCGTCACTGGCACCTACGCGGCCATCGCCGGCTCCCCGTTCGCCAATTCCGGAACGCAGGTCTTCACGTGGCCGGGCGAGAGAGTGCTCGTGCTCGACGCCGGCTGACAAGCGACGTCGATCTCGTCGCCAACGGGCGGCACAGCAGAACGATTCACGCCGTCTGAGTACGCCGCGTTTGGGACCGGCGTCTTGGGCCGATGCGCGCGAAGGCGACGGCTGGCTCGGTGTTGGAGCCGGTCATCGAAGCGCGATCGGCACGGCGCAATCAGGGGTCTTGCTGGCATCGTTGGGTCGCCGGATCCCCTGATCGGACCAGCGCGTTTGCGCTATTCGGCCCGCCGATCACCGATCACCAGCGCGTGGGAGCCCCGCTCGCCCAAATGCCCGATCCGCACTCGCGCCTCGGCCATTAGGCTGTCAAGCGGGAAATCATGTCCGGGCCCGGGCCATCGCTCATGGAATCACCAACATCTACAGCACGCGCCGCTTGGCGGCGCAGCTTGTCGGTCGCACTGCTCGTCGCTGCGACGCAGGTTCTCGTCGGCTGCCTGGGCGTCGCTCAAGACCGCGGGGCACCGACCGTGCACCTGGCAACGAGTAGCCATCAGACTGTTGACTCGGACTCGCTTCAAGTGGAGGGGGTCATCGTTGATCCGACGGGCGCTGCCCGAGCCAGCTATCAGTTGAATGGCGGCGTGGAACAACCCGTCGAGGTCGCCGCCAGTACCGAAGCGCCTTTCTCGTTTACCACCGAGTTGGTTGATGGGGACAATGCGATCGTCGTCAATGCCTACGATCGCGCCGGTAATCTTGGCTACGCGACGTTGCGCGTTCGGCGCCTGCCGGACGTCTCACCGCCGACGATAGCGCTGAAGGCCCCGGTCGACGGACGTACGGTATCGCTCGCATCCGTGTCCGTCGCGGGCACGGCCAGCGACAACCGGAGCGTGCGCCGCGTATCCGTTCAGTTAAACGGCGCGGCGGAGCAATTTCTATCCGTCACTGCCGGCCGCTCGGTAGCGTTCAGCACCGAACTGACAGGACTGCGGGCGGGCGCGAACTCGATCGCCGTTCACGCCTACGACCGCGCCGGCAACCGTGGCACCGTCGTGCGTACGGTCACACTGACAACGCCGACACCGGTTCCTGCGCCCGCGCCGGACACGACGACCCCCGCCGTTTCGATCACGCAGCCGACAGCGGGGACCGCGTTGACTGCGACGTCCGTCAACGTCGTCGCCGTCGTAGCGGACAACGTGGCCGTCACACGCGCCGGGTGGCGGCTCAATGGCGGCACGGAAACCCCACTGGCGGTTTCCGCGCCCAGCGCCACCCTGAGCTTCTCCGTCAATAGACTCAGCTCAGGCACGAACTCGATCATCGTCAATGCCTACGACGCGGCGGGTAATGTGGGAACGGCGCTGGTCAATGTCGTCGTTCAGTTGCCCTCTCCCCCGCCCGACACAGCGCCGCCGACGCTTGAGCTCTCGGAGCCGGCCGACGGGTCGACGGTCACTACGTTCAGCGTAACCGTTCGCGGATCTGCGAGCGACGCTATCGGAGTCGTGCGCGTAGCGACCCAGTTGAACGGCGGCCCGGAGCAAAACGCGAGCATCACGCCGGGGCCGACG
The DNA here is from genome assembly GCA_037440025.1 of Candidatus Fraserbacteria bacterium. GTDB lineage: Bacteria > Bipolaricaulota > Bipolaricaulia > RBG-16-55-9 > DRXL01 > JANXCC01. The sequence continues at coordinate 11,218 of JBBIUX010000089.1, forward strand.
GTAAGGTTCAGTCAAACCATATCGGCACTTGCGAACGGGCCGAACGTCATCGTCGTAAACGCGTACGACGCCGCCGGGAACAAAGGCAGCACGTCGTTGCGCATCAGCTATAGCGCTCCCTCGGACACGATAGCCCCCACGGTAACGATCCTCGCGCCTGCCAACGGATCCACCGTGAGCTCGGCCACGGTGTCCACCAGCGGACAGGCAACCGACAACATCGGTGTGACTCGCGTTACGTCTCAGGTCAATGGCGGCGCGGAAGTGGACCTCGTGGTCTCGGCTGCAGCGTCGACGTCATTCGGCGCGACATTGAGCGGGTTCGTCCCGGGAACGAACACCCTCAAGTTCTACGCATACGACTCTGCCGGCAATCGTGGCTCGGCAAGCATTACCATCAATTACGCGCCCCCGCCGTCGTCTTCCGGCGTCACGTTTCCCTTGCGCGTTGCATCGGGTAAGCGGTATCTCGTCGATGCTGCTGGCAAGCCTTTCTTCGTGAACGCAGACACCGCTTGGTCCCTGCTGGTGCAGCTCACACGCGAACAGGCGGATCAATACCTAGAGGATCGGCGCGCCAAGGGTTTCACAGCAGTTCTAGTGAGCTTGCTGGAGTCCACCTACGCAAACAATCCGCCAAAGAACGTCTATGGCGACGGTCCGTTTACCATCGACGGCGACTTTGGTACGCCTAACGAACGGTATTTCGCGCACGTCGATTACGTGGTCAACAAGGCCGCAGAGAAGGGGCTGCTGTTGCTGATGACGCCGTCGTACCTCGGTTGCTGCGGCGACGGTTGGCTGCAGCACATGCGCGACAACGGCACTAGCAAGCTGATGCGCTATGGCGAGTACCTTGGCAACCGTTACCGCAGTTTTCCCAACATCCTGTGGGTCAACGGCGGCGATCAAGCGCCTGCGAGCGCCGGCGATCGAGCGTTGGTAGACGCCATCGCCAATGGCATCCTGAGTATCGATGGGGGCAAGCTGCAGACGTTCCATACCGGTCGGTTCAGCAGCGCGCTGCAGTACACCAGCGCCCCGTGGCTGACGGTCAACAACATCTATACGGACGCTAGCAGCGTGGTGGCGCAGGCTCTCGGCGAGTACGCGCGCTCGACAATGCCGTTTTTCCTGATCGAGGCCCAGTACGAGGAAGGCACCAGCGGTGGCAGCCAGACGATGCGTGTGCAAGCCTACCAGGCCGTTTTGTCGGGCGCTATGGGCCACGTCTACGGCAACAGCCCCGTCTGGTACTTCAACGCGCCCACATGGTCGAACCCCAGCGGCGTCACCTGGCAGCAAGCCTTGGATAGCCAGGGAGCGCGAAGCATGAAGCACGTGGCGGCCCTGTTTGCGCCGCGCTCGTGGTGGACGCTGACGCCCGACACCAATAACACGTTGCTCACCGGCGGCATTGGGTCCGGCCCCGATCGCGCCGTGGCAGCACGCGCCGCCGACGGCTCGTTCGCCATCGCCTACATGCCGTCGGTGCGCACCATTACCGTGAACCTCAGTCAACTCACCGGCCCCCGGGTCAACGCCCGTTGGTACGACCCCGCCAGCGGCACCTACGCCGCCGTCACCGGCTCGCCCTTCCCAGCCTCAGGCTCTCAAACCTTCCGCCCCGCAGGCAACAACGCCTTCGGCTTCGGCGACTGGGCCCTGGTGCTGGAATCGACGCAGTAGACCATCGCCAACCAGCATCAGACTGTGCGATCGGCCTCGCGCACGGCAAGGCCTTGGCCGCGGCAATCGGAGCGAAGAGGCCTGCGATAGCTCGGCGCTGAGACTGCGGGCGCAGTCGCTACACTGCGTTTCTCCGCGCAAATCCTTCGAACCGAGCTGAACCGATGAATCGCCAGATCGCCTCCGGCGTCGGCTGGATGGTGTTGTTCAAGGTGGTCGAGCGCGGGCTGGGCATCGTCAGCACGTTGATACTCGCGCGCCTGCTCGTGCCGGCCGACTTTGGGCTCGTGGCGATGGCGATGTCGGTGATTGCGATCCTGGAGCTGGCCACCTCCTTCAGCTTCGAGGTCGCGCTGATCCAGAAGCGCGAACTGCAACGCGCGCACTACGACACGGCGTGGACGCTTAACGCCGTCCTTTCGTCGGGCTGCGCGGCTGCGACCGCGCTGCTCGCTTATCCGGCCGCGCTGTTCTACGACGAACCGCGCCTGACGATCGTGATGCTCGTCTTGGCTGTTGGCTGGGTGTTCGCCGGGTTCGAAAACACCGGCATCGTCGACTTCCGTCGGCAGCTCGATTTTCGACGCGAGTTCTATTACCTTGCTTCCAAGCGCGCGCTGTCATTCTCTATCACGATCGTGCTGGCGCTCACGCTGCGTTCCTATTGGGCCCTCGTGATCGGCACTGTGGCCGGCCGGGCACTCGGCGTCGCGCTCAGTTACGCGCTGCACCGCTTTCGTCCGCGACCAAGTCTGCAAGCCGCACGCGAGCTGTTCGGGTTCTCCGGCTGGATGTTGGCCAACAACATTCTGTCGGTACTGCAGATCAGGATCCCGCACTTCGTAGTCGGCCGCATGCTGGGCTCGCAGCCGCTGGGCCTGTTGACCGTGGGCGCTGAGATCGCGCAGATCGCCACCAACGACCTAGTTGCGCCGATCAACCGGGTCATTTTCCCCGGCTTCTCGAGGTTGATCGGCGACGCCGGTCAACTCCGCGACACGTTTCTCAACGTGATGGCGGTCACAACCATGTTCGCGCTGCCCGCGGCTGTCGGAATCGCGGCGGTGGCAGAGCCGCTCGTCGTCGCCATGCTGGGCGCGAAATGGATCGACGCCGTGCCGGTAATCCAGGTGCTTGCGCTGGCGGCCAGTATTTCCGTCGTGACGTCGAATAACGGCTCGGCCTATCTTGCGCTCGGTGAGCCTCGTCTGATCACTGTGATCGCTGTCGTGCGGCTAGCCGTGCTGATCCCGTTGGCGATCCTGTTGACGGGACGCATGGGCCTGATCGGAGCGGCGTACGCGGAGCTGGGCGCGGCGTTCTTCGGCTTGTTGGCAAGCGTGCCCGTGCTGCTGCGCCGGCTTGGAATTTCGCCGAGAGACTACTTCGCTCGGCTGTGGCGGCCGGCGATCGCAAGCGCGTTGATGGCATACGCGGTTCGTCGTCTGATTGAGGCGTTGCCGGATGCGAGTTCGTCGCTGACCGCGCTCCCCGTGCTCGCGCTCGCCGTCGCCGCGGGCGTCGTGGCGTATTTCGCGGCGCTCGCGTGCCTCTGGCTGCTTGCCGGGCGGCCGGCAGGCGCCGAGCTGCTAGCGATCACGCGGCTCGGCCGGTGGGGTCGGCCTGCCCCGGACGCAAAGGCCTGACGAAATCTCCCAACCGGCGCTTGGCTTACTCGCAGAAAGTCCAGGCGGGTGCACCTTGGCGCGACACCAAACTGGGGACGGACGGGCTGAGCGCCGGAAACGCGTTTCACTCACAGCCCGCTCGATCCTATCGAGTATGATCGCGAGCCGCGCGTTGGATCTCCGCGCACTGCGAGCGGCGGAGATTCCTCGCCTCGGCATAACGAGGGCCGTTAGAAATCGCGCGCGCATCCCTCTATTGAGTTTCCGGTAAATGCTTGACGCCTCACAGCGACAACTCGGCCTGCTTCCAGAAGGCTCGCACCAGCGTCGGGCGGCGCTGCATGGACTTCAGCCGCCGGCGCGCGAAGTCGCTGACCTCGCCGATGTCCTTGGCGCAGAAGTTGGCGATCTCGTGCTTGTTCAGGTAGGCCCAGATCGCCTCCAGCGGGTTGAGCTGCGGGGCGTACGGCGGCAGCGCGGCGACGATGACTTGGCCGGCCTGCCGCTGGAGCCAGCCGCGCACGATGCGGCTGCGATGGATGGCCGCACCGTCCCAGATCACCAGCAGCTTGCGCGCGATCTGGCGCTTGAGCGCGGCCAGGAACTCCACCACCTGCTCGCTCTTGACGGCGCCGTCGAAGAATCGGAAGTAGAAGCGCCACCAGCTCAGGCCCGCGATGGCCGACATCTGGCTCCAGCTGAAGCTTTGCTGGATCACCGGGGTGTGCCCGCGCTTGGCCCAGGTGCGGGTGACGGGACACTTCTCCGACCGCCCAGACACGTCTATGAAGACGATGGTTCTGCCCTCTCGGCGCGCTTTTTTGTGAGCCTGGGCCAGGTCTGGCGCTTCCACGTCAGGATCGCCGCCTCGTCGCGCTGCATGGCGCGCTTGTCGGGCTTTTGTGGCGAGAAGCCCAGGTCGCGCAGCAACTCCCAGCAGCCGGTCTGGCTGTACGCCACGCCGAACTCGCGCTCGATGACCGAGCGCACCCGCTTGACGCGGTCCACAGCGCGGTGGTAAAGCCCGCCTGCAGTGCGCCAGCTACCCACATGCGTGACAGCGCCTGGCGCTGCTGGGCATCCAGCCGCTTGGGCCGGCCCAGCGGCTTGGCCTTGAGCTTGCCCACGGCGCCGTTGGCCTCGGCCCGCTGCCGCGCCCACACGCTGACGGCCTGCCGCGAGACGCCCAACTCGCGCGCCACCTCGGCCTGCGGCACCTTGCGCTTGAGCAGGCGTGCCCCGGCAATGCGCCGCGCCTCGATGGCCTGCAGATCCCGCTTCGTTCCCATCTGCTCGCTCCGGCCAATGTCCTGCCGGTCCAACGCACGAGAGTGCTCTGCGGTTGTCAACCATTTAGCGATTTCTCAATAACATCGCGGCAAAGACTTTCTGGGAGCTGCGTGGTGCTTTTAGTTCGTAGGCGGGCGCCGCGTGAGGTCTGTCAGGTTGCGCTGTGGCGCAATTCGACCGCGCCAACGCCTTTGACGCCCGACCGCGCCCGTTGGTCGCCGATTCGATGGTGCCTTCCGACTTCGGAACAACCGGGCCCGAGGCTGGGGCGCAGATGAACGTGAATCCGGGCACATGGCACATCCGCGACGAGAACGGTACGCTGATCGGTTTCGTCGCGATCGATCGCGTCGTCGCGGGCCGCAGCTGCGGCGGAATCCGTGCGGGCCCAAATGTGACAGCCTCGGAAATCGAGCGCATCGCTCGAGTGATGACCCTGAAATGCGGCTTCGTCGGCCTCGCGGCAGGCGGTGCCAAGGGCGGTGTGATCGTGCCCCAGGGTTTCTCGGAGGCGCAGCGCACAGAGCGGCTCGCCGCCTACGGGCGGGCTGCCGCAGCCCTGCTGCGGTCAGGCGCGTGGTCGCACGGCACGGACATGGGGACAACGGTTCGTGACATCGAGCTGATTCGCCACGCGGCCGCAATCGGGCCGCCCCCGGACACGGCGCGTGCGCCGGCCTTACCACCGCGCGACCACACCTGCAGCGGCTGGGCTGCCGGCTTGACGGTGGCGCTGTCGGCGGAGGCGGCGCTCGAGTCGCTCGGCATTAGCCTGCGCGGTGCCCGCATCGCGATCCAAGGTGCGGGGGCTGTCGGCCGCGCGGCAATGGCATCGTTGGCGGCTTCGGGCGCGCGCATCGTGGCCGTGTCGACGATCATGGGTACCGTGCGCGATGACGGCGGGCTCGATGTCCGCGCTTTGCTTGAGGAGCTTGGTCGGTCGGGAGACAGAGCGGCCGCGGGCGGAGCGCCTCCCGAGGCCGTCCTCGCCGTCCCGTGTGACGCGATGCTGCTGTGCGCCGGGAGCGATAGCGTCGACGCGCAAACCGCAGAGGGCCTCGACGCGCGCGCCATCGTCTGTGGCGCGAACATTCCGTTTAGCAATGAGGTCGGAGCGTGGCTCGAGCAACGTGGCGTGCTCGTGCTGCCCGACTTCGTTGCCGGCGGCGGCGGTGTGCTCGGATCGACCCTTGTTGCCGCCGCCGGCGCCACGGCCTCTGAAACGGAGACCCTTCTGCGCCGCTACTTCAAGCCTCGTGTCACCCAGACGTTGGCTACGTCCGTCGCGCGCGGTACGACTGTCGCGGAAGAGGCGCGCCTGCTGGCGCTGCGCGCCATTGCGGCCTGCGAGGCCGCGTATGGCCGGACGCGACCGGACACTTTGCTGCCGGAACGGCTGGCGCCGCCCGAGGCGGGTCCGACCCGGCTGATGCTCGCGGCCGAGCGGCAGTTGCGAGGGTCGTCGCGGCTCGCGCCGATCGCTCGACTGCTCCGCGGCGCAGCCGTGGCTCGCGCGGAGCGGGTGTTGAAGGCAGCGTTATCCGCCTGAGCCGAACAGATGAGTGCACGCCTATGGACCGTTCCGAGAGGCCGCCTCCGCCGCACGAGCGGCGATTTGCTACGCTACGCACTCACTTATGTACCGCGCTTCTTTGTTCCGCAGAGTGCGGGTTATCGGAACGCGCTGGCCGAGATGCGGGAAAGCGAGTTCTGGCCTGCCGAGCGGCTACGTGAACTGGCGGATGCGCGGCTGCGCCGCCTCATAACCTACGCGGTGCAGCACGTCCCGTACTACCGGGAACTGTTCGCCCGTGAAAAGCTAGACCCGCGCGAAATCCAAGGGTTGGATGACTTGCCGAAGATCCCGCTGCTGACGCGTGAGATTCTTCGCGAACGGTTCGAGGACTTAAAGTCGGACGAATTCGACAAGCACGCCCCTTATTTTGGCCAGTCCGGCGGATCGACTGGCGAGCGTCGGCGGTTCTGGCTGTCGCGACGGGCGATGGATCTTGAGTTGGCGGCCGTGCGCCGCCACTACGATGCCGCGGGCTACCGGGGACAGGATCGTTGCGCGGCGCTGTACTTCCCGCTGGAAGGTCCGATGGCGGGTCGCCTCTACTGGGACGACTGGAAGTCGCGCATGCGCTGCCTGAACACGCGGCTGCTCAATCGACACTCCCTGCATGAGCTTGTCAGTGCTGCGGTGGCCTTTCGCGCTGAGGTGCTCTGGGCCTACCCGTCGCATCTCGAACTGCTGCTGCGCTATGTCGAGGAAACGGGCGACGACCGTTTCCGGCCGCGCGTCATCCTGACCAACGCGGAAGTGCTTTACGAGCATCAACGCGCGCAAGCGCGGCGAGTGCTCGGCTGCGATGTCTTTGACTGGTATGGCCTGGGCGAGCATGTGGCTGCTGCGGCGGAATGCGAGCGGCACGGCTACCACATTCCGGAGGAGATCGTCGCCGTGGAGATCATCGCGGGCGGCAAGGAAGCACCCGAAGGCCAGATGGGCGAGATCATCGGCACGTGCTTCGAGAACTGCGCGCAGCCCCTTATCCGTTACCGCACCGGCGACTATGCGGTCAGGCGCCACGACCGCTGCCCCTGCGGCCGGGCGCATTCGATGCTGCGCGAGATCGGCGGCCGCACGCAGGACCTTATCTCGACGCCGGAAGGCGGCTGGAAGGCATTCCGCCACGGCCTGTTCGGTGCAGAACTGGTGCCGGGGCTTGAGGCGGTACAGCTCGAGCAGTTGGAGGTCCGTCGCTTCGTTGCGCGTGCAGTGGCGCCGCGCGGGCTTGCCGCCGAGGCTCGCCGCCTGCTCGCACGCCGCGTCGTGGAGGCGATCGGGTTCGAAGCGTCCGTCGAAGTGGAACTGGTTGATGAGATCCCACGCACCGAGCGTGGCAAGCGCCCGTTGGTGATCTCCCGCGTACCGGTGACGATGCTTGATCAACCGACGAAGGCCAGCGGCAACCCGGCTAGTTTCAGATGAACGGGCCGCTGACCGGCGCCGACGCGATCTGTACCGCGCTCGAGCAGTCGGGCGTCGACACCGTGTTTGGCGTGCCCCAGCACCCAACCGATCCCCTTCTACGAGGCGCTGCGGAGGTCAGGTCTTCGTACGGTCACCGCAACGCACGAGTTGTCGGCAACATTCATGGCGCAGGGCTAACCCGGATATTTCACGAGGGGCGCGGCAATTGCGCGGATGCATGCGGGATGCGGATTGCGCGAGACGGCCACAGCCAAGGCCCGCAGGCCTTGGCGAGGAGTTGAGCGCAAGCCCGCGCCCGCAGGCGCCGTGCAAACCCGCGCAGCCCCGGCGGTACAAACTGGATCGACACACCGGGGGCCGAAAGTGCCGATTCATCGAGACGGAGCCTGCACATACGGGGGCGACCTCGTGAAATATCCGGGCTAACTCCGCGTCAGCGGCAGACCGGCGGCCGTTTCCGTGATTCCGGGGCCGGGTTTCGCATTCGCGCTGGCGGCCGCTGGCTGAGGCGCGCCTGGATTCCGCCGCACTCTTGCTGCTGACGGGGCAGCCGGGTGATGTCCCGCAATCTGCTGAACACATGAGCTGAGGTGGCGGCTCCTTTGACCCGCATGGGACCATGCGGGTTGCCTTGCAAGCAAACCAAAGGAGCCACCGAGATGAAGTCTCGCACGAAGCCCGCGCTGCGGGCTGTACCGGCTGCGACCGTGCAGCTGACCCTGCCCGTTCAAGGTGTCTTGAAGGACGTGCAAAGCGCCTTCTACGGGCTGTGCATCCAGGCCGGCAAGGCGGTGCTGGCCGCGATGATGGAAGCCGACCGAGTCGCGCTGTGCGGTCCCAAGGGCGTGCCCGATGCCGACCGCCGCGCGGTGCGCGGCGGCACGACGCCCAGCGCGGTGGTGCTGGGCGGCCAGCGCATTGCAGTGCGCCGGCCCCGGGCGCGCGATCTGGATGCCGGCGAGCTGTCGCTGCCGACGTTCGAGTGGGCGGCCGCCGGCGACCCGTTGGACACGGCCACGATGGCGGCCATCGCCGCGGGCGTGTCGATGCGACGCTATCGCCACACGCTGGAGCCGTTGCCCGAGTCTGAGCATGCACGCTCGACCTCCAAGAGCGCGACGTCTCGCCGCTACGTGGCCTTACGCGCAGCAACTGGCCGAGTGGCTGTCGCGCTCGCTGAGCGAGCTGGATCTGCCCGTGGTGATGATCGACGGCATGCACTTCCGCGACCGCGTCATTCTCGTGGCCCTGGGCATCGACGCCAAGGGCAACAAGCACGTGCTGGGCTTGCGCGAGGGCTCCACCGAGGCCACGCGGGTGGTGCGCTCGCTGCTGAGCGACCTGGTCGAGCGCGGGCTCGACACAGACCGCGCGCGGCTGTGGGTCAGGCGACGACGGCAAGGCATTGTGCGTAAGCGTGCGTCCAAGGCCCTCTTGAATTGAGCAGAGTCGGAGCCCACGATGGTGTCCACCATGAAGACGGTGGACACCTTGGAGGTGCAGCGCGGTCAGAGTCGAACGGGACTGGTGCTGCGGCATCGACGCGATGGCGGCCGCGTGTACGACCCGGCGTACAAACGCGCCATTGTTGCGCAGTGTCTGCGGCCGGGCGTCTCGGTGGCGGCCACCGCGCTGGCGCACGGCATCAACGCCAATCTCGTGCGCCAATGGATCGTCAA
>JBBIUX010000090.1:0-2075 GCA_037440025.1 Candidatus Fraserbacteria bacterium
GGGGCTCGCGCCGGTAGACGCAGAGGAGCCACACCGGGCCGGTCTCCCCCATCAGCGCGAAGATGGCGAAGGCCCGCAGCCCCTCCTCGCGCGCGTACAGCTCCACGCCGCGCGGGTCGGCGGTGATGTCGGCGATGCTGATGTACTCCCCCCGCGCCGCCGCCTCGCGGGCGAGCGGGCTGTCCTGCCAGCGGATCCGGGCGCGATCGCGCACGAAGCGCTCCCCGCGTCCCCGGTGGGCGCGCAACACCAGCTCGTCGGTTGCCGGGTCCAGGACCCGGAAGTGGCAGGCATCCACCGCCAGGACGCTCATCACCGTCTCCAGGGCGGTGTTCAGGATCCGGTCCAGGTCGAGCGTCCGGCTCACGGCCGCGGTCACGGTGTTCAGCGCCTCCAACTCCCGGTTCCGCTGGCGGATCTCCCGGTCGCGGGTCAGGATCAAGTCCGCCATCCTCGTGAGCGCGGCGGCGAGCTGCGCCACCTCGTCGCTCCCGGGCACGCGGAACCCCTTCCCGAGGTCCTCGGGGCGGGTCACGGCGCGGACCCGGGCCGTGAGCCGGCGGATCGGCCGGGTGAGCCAGGTGCCGAGGCCGCCGGCCAGCAGCGCCGCCACGAGCAGCGCGAGGCCGGTCGTGAGGAGAATCCGGCGCTGGAGACGCGTGACCGGCAGGTAGGCCTCCTCGGCGGTCTGCTGCACGGCGAGCGTCCAGCCGAGCCCCACGACCGCGGCATAGGCCCCGATGAGCGGCTCCTTCCCCGGGATCTCCAGCTCGCGGACGCCGCGCAGGGCCAGCCGGCCCGCCTCGCGGGCCGCCTCCCGGTGCAGGGGCCGGCCCTCCGGGACGTTCGGGTCGGCGGCCGCCAGCACCTCCCCCTCTCGGTCCACCAGGTAGAGGCTGCCGGTCTTCCCGATGCTGACGCCCTGCAGCGCGCCCGTGATCTCGGTTAACTCCAGGGTCCCGAGGAGCGCCCCCAGCACCTCCCCCCGCGCCCCCCGGACGGGCCGGGCGATCTGCAGCGCGGGGGGCGAGACCCCCTTCGGCCGGGTGAGGAGCGGGCCGATGGCATCGGAGTCGAGGGCGAGGAGGAGCGCGGGGTTGCCAGCCACGGAGGCCGGGGCCCCGGTGAAGGAGGCGGCCAGGACCCGGCCGCTCCGGTCCACGAGCAACAGGCGCTCCAGCGTGAGGTGGGTCTCGTCGAGCGCCCGCAGGGCGGAGGCGAACCGGCTGCTGTCCCCGCGGGTGAACTCGTCTCCGAGCTCGCGGGCGCCCAGCTCGAGGATCTTGTCGGCGGCACCCACGATGCGCGCGATCTCGTCCGCCATGCGCAGCGCGATCTGCGCGGCGCCCCGCTGCAGCGTGGCGCGCAGGCTTTCCCGGCTCTGGGTGAGGGTGAGGGTCCCGAGGTAGAGCCCTTGCGCAAGCAGCAGGCCGGCCAGGAGGAGGATCAGCTTCGCCCGGAAGGCCACCGGTTCTCCTACCTGGCCCGGGCGGCGAAGAAGTGCGCGGCGCCGGGGTGGAGGGGGATCGCGAGTCCGCGCGTGGCCCCCTCCAGGGAGATGTCGGCGCCCCTCGGGTGGGCCTGGTTCAGGTAGGGGAGATTGGCGAACAGGACCCGGAGGAGCTGCCTGACGGTCTCCTCCGGGATGGACGCCTGGCAGACGAGGAGCGCCGTGATGGCGACCGTGCCGACCGGACCGGGCGCCGCGTAGCTTCCGGCGGGGAGCGTCACGGCGGAGAAGAACGGGTAGCGGCGCATGAGCTGCTCGCGCAGCGGCCCGTCGATCGGAAGGATGCGGATCGGGACCCGGTCCGCCAGCGTCTGGATGACGCGGGTCGGGACGCCCGCGGTGAGGAAGGCCGCATCGAGGTTCCCCTGCTCGAGCTGCGTCATGGCCTCCTCGAAGGGGGCCTCAACGGCCCGCACCTCGTGCAGGACGCCCGCCGCCTGGAGGATCTGGCGGGCGTTGAAGGCGGTGCCGCTCCCCTGGGCCCCCAGGGCGACCCGGCGCCCGCGGAGGTCCGCGATCGCCTTGACCGGCCCGTCCCGCCGCACGACGGCCTGGATGATCTCGG
>JBBIUX010000091.1:0-1528 GCA_037440025.1 Candidatus Fraserbacteria bacterium
ACATATTATCCCGAATCCGGCGTGAAGACCCTCAGATTCGGGATCGATCGATGCGCTCGAGAGCGTGCTTGATCGCTGCCTGCTCCGGGAGCACCGAAGGAAACCTGAGGGTCTGTCCCTGGCTGAGGCGGACGAACTCTGCAGGCAGCATAAAGAACCGAGGACGCAACGTGCCCAGGGTCATCGCATGATATTGGGGAGGAAGGCAGAGGCGCTTGTACCAGTTCACCACGTTGTAGGCAAAGAGCAACAGGTGAAAGTACGCCTCGTTGGCGGCGAATTGACCTGTGGGAATCTTGGCTAAGGGATAATCGGCTCGGAGCTCCTTGATGATGTTCTCCACGGCGGCCCGATCGTTGTAGAAGCGGTAGACGGCGAGCGGCCAAATGCGGAAGTTGGTCACGAAGGCATGGTAGCTGTAACGCTCTACGGTGAACAGGGTGGTCTGGGGGCTTTGTTCCTCGGGCAGGGTCTTGCGCACGACCACAAAGCGATAGGGCCGGGGCCAGCGCTGGGGTTGGTACTGACATTCGGCCACCGCCAGCCCCCTTCGCCCCTCGGTGTACGTCAAGCCGGGGATCAGGCGTTTGAGCGGGGGCGTGAGGCGGGCGACGATGACGAACTTCCCCCTGCGCGCCTCGATGGCTCTGATGATTTTGTAGTCGTAGAAACCTGCATCGGCGCGCACCCTGATCTGGCGCACCGTTTCGGGCAGTTTGGCAAAGCACGCTCTCAGCAGCCAGACGGTCCCTCTGGCCGTGTGTGCGTCGCCGGCCCGGAGTTCCCCGTGCCAGCAGTCTTTCGTCTGGCCCTCGAAGCAGACCAGCGGGTGATACGAGGGGCGCCCCCGCTTGCGTGGATTGTAGCCAACGCGCGCTTTCTCCTGATGCCCGTACAGGGTCAGCACCGTGGAGTCCAGATCCAGCAGGACTCGTCGGAGCGGGTGGGGCCGCTGGCACAGGTGCGCGAGCAACCGATCGTGCAGGCGACGGAACTTGGGCAAGCCGCGGAGGGCGAAGCGCTTGAGGAACCGCCGCAAGGCGGTCGGGTGGGGATAGGCGGGCAACCCGGTGAGTGTCTGGAAGACACCATTGCGCTGCAGCAGCGCGGTGGTCTCGATCCGCCCCAGTCCCAAGATGATCGGGTACAGCAACGCCAACAGCATCTCGGCAACACTGTAGGTGTTGTTGCGCTGCGGGAAGCGCACCTCGTCGGTGAAGCGTTGGCGCAGCCGCAGCCGTTGGGAGAAGAGGTGAAGGAGAAAGACGCCCCCAAACCGCGTCAGGTGGTCGCCGGTAAAGGCGACACGAACTCGTCTGAGCCCCCGGCGATGGCGCAATTTGTCTCCCCAAACGGGCAGGATTCCGGCGTCCGGGATAATTACACTGTAGTGCAGTTATCCCGCAGGCAGCAGATTCCCTCTGTGGATCGCGCCACACCTTCGAATTGGCCTCTCTCCCCACTACCATCCTCGTTAGGACTGCTCAGATGACGCCGGATTCGGGCAGCTGTGCGTCATCAGGTGGGT
>JBBIUX010000092.1:0-2525 GCA_037440025.1 Candidatus Fraserbacteria bacterium
TGTGCGCCAGTTCCTGCACCTGGTCCTTGTAGGTGGGGTTGCGCTCCAGCCAGGGAACGGGGGTGAACATGCCGAAAATGAGGTAAAGTTCGGCGTGCTCGGGCAGGGCCGACTGCACAAACAAGGTGGACTTTTCGGGGTCTAGCCCTGCGGCCAGCCAGTCCATGAGCATCTCGGGGATAAAGTCCCGAATCTTGCCGGCCTCTTCGTATTCGGTGGTCAGGGCGTGCCAATCAGCCACAAAGTAAAAGCACTCATAGTTTTTCTGCAGCTTGACCCAGTTGTACAGGGCCCCGTAATAATTGCCCAGATGCAGCTTGCCCGTGGGCCGCATGCCGCTTAAGATGCGTTTTTTGGGTGAGGTCTCAGGTTTTGTTTCAACAGACATTCGTATCCTGCTTTCGTGTGTAAGTTTGTTAAGGCTCAAAGAGAAAGTCTATCCCAACAAGTTTCGTAAACTTGAGCAAAAAAACCCATTTCAACTTAAAGGGGAATGTAGAGCAGGCGCCCCCGCCTGCAAAAGAACAGCCGAGGGCGGCTGTTCCACATCCTTTGGGCGCATCAGCACGGTGCGAATCTTGTTCAGTTTATCTCAATTCGGCAAAAAGGCCACTGCCGCATGCAGGAAGATAGTCACTGAAATGCCAAGCCTTCCAGAAATTCGTTGACTTCCTCGAGCACCTTTTCCAGGTCCTGGCTCGTGTCAAGTCTCAACAGCGGCTGGTCCGCCTGAGTTAAAGGCTCAAAGTCCCCCCTCTGCAAGTCGAGCAGCTCCAACCGTCCGTCGGATATGGCGCTGCTATTGTCTGCCCGCTTCAGGAGACGCTCCCGCACCACTTCCTTGGGGCAATAGCAGAACACGAACGCGGTCCGGGCCTCTTTTTCCCGGGCCAGTTCCCTGATTCGCTCCCGCTCCCCGGTACTCTTGAAAGACGCGTCCAGGATAACCCGGGTGGCCCCGCCATCCATGAGTTCCCCGGCCCGGCGCCGCATCTCGGCGTAGGTTTTTTGCGAAAAATTCTCGCGGTAAATGCCGCGGCCAAATTCGCAGCGGGCCGGGGTGGTGGGCGCCAGACCCGCCAGGGCCTTGCGCACCACGTCGCTGTGGATCACCGGCCACCCCCGGGCCTGTCCCAGGGATTTAGCCACGGTGGTTTTGCCCACCCCCATCAGGCCGAAGATCACCACCAGGATGCGGTCCATTGTGCACCTTTCCTGGCATAGTTCCCGGCCAGGGCGAAGTAAGCCCGGGCCATTTCCCGGGCCCGCTTCTGTTCCTACGGGGGCACTTCGGGTTCGCCGGCGGCCAGGGCGTTGATCTTGCCCCGCACACAGGCCCGGTAACATTTATAAAAATCCAGAACCGGCAACAGGTCCTCATCCGAGGCCGCCGCGGCAAAACTCGCGGCGAAATGCCGGCTGAACTCGGAAAGCCCGTGAAAATCCAGGTCCATGGCCAAAAAGGCCACGTCCGCCGCCACATCACCATATCGAAATCGGGGGTTAAATTCAATGCAGTCGAAAACATATATGTCATCCGCCAGGCAGATGTTGCGCATGTGGAGGTCCCCGTGGCAGTCCCGGATGCGCCCTTCTTTGAGACGCCGCCGCAACAACGGCCTCTGGTGCGAAAGAAAGCCCCTGGCAAAGTCCCGGATTCCCCCGAAAAGCTCCGGGGACAGGAGTTCTCCTACCTGGGCCTTCATGCGGGCGAAATTTTCTTCATGGTTATACGTGATGATCCCGGGCTCCCCGTAGCGGTTGATGTGGGGTCCGGTGGCAGCCTTCTGGTAGAAGGGCGCCAGCACGCCCACCAACCGGTCCAGGTGTTCCAGATTAAGTTCGCCCCGGTCCGCCACTTCATCCATCATGCGCTCCTGGGGCATGCGCACCATTTTCAGGATGTACTCCAGCGGCTGTCCCCGACCCCCGACCCTCGCCCCTGGCCCTGACGCGGTGATGGGCAAAACCGCCAGGTAGATCGTGGGGCACAGGCGCCGGTTGAGGGTAAGTTCCTGTTTCAAATAATAGTGCCGCCGCCTCAGGGTGGTGAAGTTCACAAACCCCAAATCCACCGGTTTCTTCATTTTGTACGCCAAGCGGTCCGTGAGAAAAACCCAGGAAATGTGAGTCTGGACGAGCTCGACCTCTGAGGTGGGCTCTGGATAAGCCGCTGGATCCAGGAGGGCTGCGACTAAATCCATGGGTAAGTATACCAGAATTCTTCAGTATGACAGAGCAGGCCCTGCTGATGCCGGTAGCTTCCCGGTGATGCAGAGTTATAATGAGAGGGTTTAGAAAAATTATTGTTAAAAAAATATCCCATTATGACGGAATTTGCGGCCCCAGACCCCTTCCCTCCCCGCTCCTACCGCTTCCTTCTCTTCGTTTGCTGCGGCCTGGGGTTCGCCAGCTATGTCACTTCCTACATGCGCATCCCCGTGGTGCCACTCTTTGCCCAGGACCTGGGGGCCGGGGCCGTCATGGTGGGCTTGATAATTCCGCCTTTCTCCTCACTTCCGGGG
>JBBIUX010000093.1:0-1995 GCA_037440025.1 Candidatus Fraserbacteria bacterium
AGGGCCCGGTCCCGCTCGCGGCGGCGCTGGACCAGGCGGGAGATGAGCCGTCCCAGCAGCTTCGGCGGGACCAGGATCTCCCCCCGGCGGACGGCCCGCATCGCCCGGACCAGTTCCCCCAGGGGCGCCTCCTTCGTGAGGTAGCCGCTGGCCCCCGCCTCGACCGCCTCCACCAGGACGGTCTCGTCGTCGCCGCCGGCGAGGACGATGACCCGGCAGCGGGGGACCCGCTCCCCGATCATCTCCGCGACCTTCACGCCGCCCCAGGTGGGGAGGGAGGCCTCCACCACGGCCACGTCCGGCCGGGTCCGCTCCGCCTCGCGCACCGCCTCCGGCCCGTCCTGGGCCTCGGCCACCACCTCGACCCCGTCGTCGGCGGCGAGGGCGACCCGAACGGCCTCCCGGAACAGGGCCTGGCCGTCCGCCAGCAGCACCCGGACCTTGGGCTCCGCCGTCGACACCCCCCCTCCTCGCGTCGGCCCGTCAGGGCGAGGCCGCCCCTCGGCCCTCCCACCCTACGGACCCCCCAGCCTGCGGGCACCGCACTCTCGACGTATCCTGACCACGCCAGGTGCATGATCCCCGGTCCGGGCGGGCGGGGGTGGCCGCGCTCGGCACCTCAGGCTGAGCCACCGGGTTCCCGGCGCCCGGGCAGCTCGACGACCCCGTGGCGGACGGCGAAGGCCGCCGCCTCCAGCCTGGAGTGCACCTGCAGCTTCGTGAGGATGCTCTGCACGTGGGTGCGGACGGTGTTGTGGCTGATGCCCAGGCGCTTCGCGATCCCCCGCCCGTCCGTCCCCTCCACCAGCAGCGCCAGCACCTCTCGTTCCCGCCCGGTCAGCCGGGAGGCCAGCAGCAGCGCGGCGCGGTCGTCACCCCTGGGACCGGTCGGAAGCGCCCCCAGCCCCCGGGGGACCGCCAGGCGCCCCGCCGCGGCGGCTCGCACCGCCTGGAGCAGCCGGGCGGCCGAGGCGTCTTTCGTGACGTAGCCCCGGAACCCGGCCCTGAGCGCCTCCCGCACGGCCCGGGGGTCGTCCACCACCGTGAGGGCCAGGACCGTCGTCTTCGGACGCCGCTCCACGATGTGCCGCCCCAGGGCCAGCCCGCTCAGGTCGGGCAGCCCCAGGTCCACCAGGACCACGTCGGGACGGAGGTCCTCGACGGCCTCGAGCCCGGCCCGGGCGGTGGTCGCCACCCCGACCACCTCCAGCCCGTGGGTCTCCAGCATGTGCCGGACGGCGTCGACGAAGAGCACGTGGTCGTCGACGATCACCACCCGGGGCGGGACCTCGGGGGCCGGTGCCGGCCCCGGGTCAGCCACCGGCACCGGTCCCTCCGCCGACGGGCAACCGCACCATGACGGTGGTCCCCTCCTCGGCGCCCTCCACGCGGATCGACCCGCCGTGGGCCTCGACGACCC
The DNA here is from genome assembly GCA_037440025.1 of Candidatus Fraserbacteria bacterium. Taxonomy (GTDB): domain Bacteria; phylum Bipolaricaulota; class Bipolaricaulia; order RBG-16-55-9; family DRXL01; genus JANXCC01. Next base: position 1,421 of record JBBIUX010000093.1, read on the forward strand.
GGCGGGCGATGAACAGCCCCAACCCGGAGCCCAGGTGCCACCGGGAGGCGGCGGCACCCCGCACGAAGGGCTGGAAGATGGCCTCCTCCTCGGACGCCCCGATCCCCGGCCCCCGGTCCTTCACGGCCACCGTCGCCTGCCCCCGCTCCTCGCGGACCTCGACCGAGACCGTGGAGGAGGGGGGCGAGTACACCAGGGCGTTCCGGACCACGTTCACGATGGCCCCCCGCACGTGCACCGGGTCGGCATCCACCTCCAGCCGGGGAGGGGCGGTCACCGAGACCCGCTCCTCGCCGATCTCCATCCGGCAGGAGGCCACGGCCTCGTCGACCACCCGCACGAGGTCCACCCGGCGCCGCTCCAGCCGCTCTTCCACGCTCCACCGGAGGAGCCCCTCCACCAGCTCGGCGAGCTGCTCCAGCTCCCGGATGGATCCCCTGAGCAACCGCCGCTGGGTTTCCATGTCCACCCGTCCCTCGTCCAGGACCTCCAGGGCAGACCGCACGCCGAGGAGGGGGCGGCGGAGCTCGTGGGCGGCCCAGGTGATCCCCTCGCCCAGCCCCTCCCCGAGCCGG
>JBBIUX010000093.1:2028-2282 GCA_037440025.1 Candidatus Fraserbacteria bacterium
CCCGGGGCCCGAACCGCTGCTCCAGGACCGAGCCGATGACCTCCAGGGACACGGCCGACGCCGGAGCGCTGCGGGCCGCCATGACCAGCGCGCCCGCCACGCCCCGCACCTCCACCTGCCGAACTCCCGCCACCGTGCGGAACCGCTCCACCAGGGCGTCCCGTTCGCCCTCCGGGAGCGAGCCCCAGTCCGGCAGCCGCCCCAGGGCAGCCCGCAGCTCCCGGCGCCGTCGCTCCCCCAGGCCCCAGGCCGCC
>JBBIUX010000093.1:2314-3723 GCA_037440025.1 Candidatus Fraserbacteria bacterium
CCCGGCCCCCTCCGCCACCCAGCCCGCCACGGGGATCCCCAGTCGATCCGAGAGGAACCGGGCCCCGGCCCGGACCGCCTCCCTGACCGACCCTGCCCGTAGCAGGTCCCGGCCCAGGGTGGCGGCCTCCTGGAGGGCCCGGACCTGCCTGCCCATGTGCTCCCGCTGCGAGGCGTTGGCCAACGCGATGGCCACCTGGCTGGCCACGGCCTGCAGCACCTCCCAGCGCCGCTCCACGGCGTCCCGCTCCGCCACCACCTCGAGGACCCCCAGGGCCCGACCCCGGCTCACCAGGGGAACCAGGACCACGACCCGCCCATCTCCTCCGCGGAGGTCGAGCCGGGCCGCCTGCTTGGTCCGGAAGGCCAGGCGCCGCCGGGCCGACCGCTTCCGCCCCAACCTCGCCCACCCGTCGCCCTCGCCCCAGGCCGCGCGGAGCTGACCGCCGGCGTCGGGCAGCGCGACCCGGACCCGGGCCTCCTCGCTGTCGAGGGCCGCCCGGACCCACCTCCCCGCGGACCTCGCGACCTCCGCGAGATCGGAGGCCGACCCGAGCGCGTGGCACAGGTCGACGAGGACCTCCTGGCCGTTGCCTACCGCACCCACCGGTGGTCCCCTCCCAACGCCGCTCCCTCCTTCCCTCGGCCAGCGTGGGTCATGCAGCCTACGATAGAACGCGGACCGCGTTCAGACAAGGGGGATGCCGCGGTCCCTCCTCCGGGGCCCTGCCGCTCCCCCGGACGGGCGAGGCCCGCGTAGGAAAGCTACGGCGGCTACCGAATGCGAAGGCCCGACGGGTGCCGTAGACTACGCCGACTTCCCCCGCGGCCTGCCCGGTGCAGGCACGTCCAATCGCATCAGGCCGTCGTGCGAGGCTCGGGATGGATCGGTTCCCCCTCGAGGTTGGTAGAGCCCTCAGGCGGGCCCGGCGGGCACGGGGGCTGTCCCTGAGGGACGTGGGCCGCGTCTCCGGGAGCAGGTTCAAGCCGACCTCGGTGGCCGGCTACGAGCGGGGCGAGCGGGCCATCAGCCTGGAGCGCTTCTGCGAGCTGGCGCGGCTTTACGGCATCGCCCCCGAGCGCCTGCTGGCCCAGATCCTCCGGGCCGTGGACGGCAAGCCCCCGGTGGTCATCGACCTCACCAAGGTCGAGGGGCTCACGGGGCCCGAGGGACGGATCGTGTCCGCCTTCGTCGAGGAGGTCATGGCGCTCCGGGGCGAGCGGCCCAGGGAGACCATCGTCCTCCGGGCCGGGGACCTGGAGGTGCTGGCCACCGCCTCCGGCCGCCGTCCAGGCCCCTTCCTGGAGAAGATCCGCTCCGCCCTGAGGGCCTCGGGGCCCGAGGAGGAGGGCGCCTCCTAGATCCCCTTCATGTAGGCCACGGTCTCCGCCAGGCCGTCCTCCAGGTGG
>JBBIUX010000094.1:0-2311 GCA_037440025.1 Candidatus Fraserbacteria bacterium
CGAACAACTCTATCCCTTCCCCGAGCAGGAACTGCTGGCGGCACTCCGGCAACACCGTAACGTTCGGGAAGTGGTATGGGTGCAAGAGGAGCCCGCCAATATGGGCGCGCTCTTATTTGTGATGCCGCGCCTGCGTCGGATCGCCAAGCCACGCTCCGTGCGCTCGGTAAAGCTCTCCGCCAGTCCCAGCCCCGCCACCGGCTCCGGCAAAGGACACGAGGTTCAGCAGCAGACGCTGCTGGCCCTGGCCTTCGCCAGGGCGCAGGCGATGTGATCGACGGATATACCCCCCGGCCCCGCCACGCAAGTTAACAGTCGATGCTCAAAGGTCGAAAGTTCAAGCAGTCGGGATAGGGGGAGCGGGTGCCCGCTCGCCCGATCCCGATTGCTCCGCAGACGTGGAATATGTACGCCTACGTCACGAACAATCCCACCACCCTGGCCGACCCCAGCGGACTGGACCCGACCCCGCCGTCCTTTGCCAATCTGTTTAATTCGTGTGATCCTGATACCCAGTGCGAAATTGAGGAGGCTTACCTTGGCGCCGCCAACGCCAACGGCACCACTGATAGTTCCCAAGTGGGTCAAGAAGCCCTGAGGGTGCAGAATGAGGAACAGGAACAACGCCAACCATCTCAGCCAAGCGGGTGACCAAGAGGTTGGGTAACGCGCAGGCACCGCGCGTGCACCAACTCTCATGGGCACCGGGGAATCCCCGAGCCGGGCGAGCGGCCGTTCAGCGTGTGGGTCGATGAAGAGTGCGAGATCTGGACAAGCCCGCCCTGCTTTACTTCCTGTCGATGGAGTGAGGCAAGGATAGCGAAGCCTGGCACGCAGCGTTCCAGAAGGGGAAGGCGGACTTCACGCAGCACAGGAACAGATCAAGACGATCAAGGAAACACGGGCCGGGGGTTCATCGCGCAGACGGCGGCAACAGCGTCCAGCGGTTCTTGCGAAGGAAGTTACTCACGATGGTGATGTCTTGGGCGTCGCACAGCAACAGCCGGCAGAAAACATCGGCGGTCCCCACCTTGGGCTCGACTTTAGCCGCGTCGCGGTAAGCTTTCTGGGCAGCCTTCTTGTCTCCCTGCTGCCAGAGCGCGATGCACTGAAGAACCAGCATGGAACTCGAGTTCGGTTCGGCGTTCAGCGCCATGGCACATTCGGCAAGCGCCCCGTCATAGTCGCGCTGTTTCCATAGCGCCAGCGCCATGATCCGGTGACCCTCGGGCGCCTGGGGATCCTCGGCGATCATCTTGCCGGCCAAAGCCGTCGCGCCCTGAATGTCACCCCGGCGCAAGCGGCCCTCGGCCAGCTGCTCGCGCGCTTCCGAAAAGTCCGGGTTCACCTTCAGGACTTTCTGGAGCAATTCCGTTGCGCGGGCCGTCTCCCCGGCCAGGTTCAGCAGCACCGCCAACTGGTATTGGCTCTGCCAATCGGCGGAATTCAGAGTGACCGCTTCTTCCAGCACCGTCCGCGCCTCAGACGTCCTGCCCTGCCTGGTCAGTATCTCGGCAAGCGCGGCATAGGCAGGACCAAAGCTCGGAGCAACCTGCACCGCTTGCTGAAAGGCTTCCTGCGCCTGTTCCGTGCGGTGTTGTGACATGCGCAGTTGTCCCAGGCCGAAATACGCTTCGCCGTTCCGCGGGTCGAGTTTGATCGCCGCTTCGTACTCGGACGCCGCCTTATCATCTTCACTATTCCCCCAATACACTCGGCCCAATGTCACGTGGGCGTCGGCGCTGGCCGGCGCGATGCGCACCGCCTCCTCCGCCTGCACCAGAGCTTCATGCGGCCGGTCCGATTGCAGGTAGAGAAGCGCAAGGTTCCTCCGCAGCATCGGATCTTTGGGACTGAGGGCAAGAGCCTTGGAGAACTCCACGGCAGCGATGTTCTGATAGTCGGCCGCCGACAGCCCTCCGGATTTACCGGAAGGCGCGTTGGCGGGCAGGCTGAGCGCCCACGCCACCGATCCCAAGGTGTAATGGGCGTCGGAATCAGAATCATCGAGTCGCGTGGCGGTTTGAAACTCGCGAAAAGCTTCCGCCAGGCGCCCCTCCTCCCGCAGCGCCAGTCCCAGCCCGCGGTGCGCGGGTTCCGCTTCGGGTTGTACCTCGATGGCCTGACGGAATACTCCTTCGGCACCCGCCGCATCGTGCGCGCCCAGAAGGTCGAAGCCGCGCAGAATCAAGTCGGAGGCATGCTTTGATACTTGCACGCGCGGCAAGGGAGCAGCGCCCGGCGATTGGCAAAATACACGAAGTGGTGAGCAGCAAGCGGAAAGCAGCAGGCAGAAGGCTGCAAGCGCAAC
>JBBIUX010000095.1:0-3992 GCA_037440025.1 Candidatus Fraserbacteria bacterium
CACTCCCAGAGCCTGGAAACCTGGTTCGCCCACGTGCCCGGTCTTAAGGTGGTCGCGCCCAACTGCCTGGGAGATCCCGGGTTGCTGCTCGAAGCGGCCATCGCTGATGATGATCCGGTGCTGTTCATCGAACACAAGTTGTTATACGGCCGCCCGCTGCTCGAAGAAGGCCAGGGCGAGTTAATGGAATTCGAAACCCGGCGGTACGGCGATGTTTTTCCGAGCTTTATCCTGCATACTCCCGGCCAGACTGCCAGTGTTACCATCGCTGCCTATGGATATAACTTTGAGCTTGCCCGCGCTGCCGCGTTGGAATTGTTAATGGAACATGAAGTTTTTATCGAACTGGCCGTTTTTTCGCAGCTCAGTCCCTTCGATCTGGAGCCGCTATTTGAAAGTTTACGGCGCACCCGGCGGTTGCTGACCGTTGAAGAAGGCAGCCTGTCGCTCGGCTGGGGCGCAGAAGTGGTGGCCCGTTCCGTGGAGGCGGTGGACGGATTGCGCGCCCGGCGGGTGGCCGCCCTGGATCTGCCGGTGGCCAACGCACGTTCCCTTGAAGAGTTGATCTTACCTTCGCCGGCTTCCGTTACACAGGCCGCGCTCTCCCTGGTGCTGTCATGATCTTATCCGAAATCCTGGTTCCCCTTCTGAATGCCAATGAGCCCGAAGCGCGCTTGGTGGGTATCCACGTACGTGATGGGCAGCCGGTGGAGAAGGGCGCCCATTTGTTCACCATCGAAACCACCAAGGTCACCTCGGAGATCGAAGCGCCCCAGGCGGGTTTCATCCGTCTCCTGGCTGGCGATGGTGCCACTTTATCGGTCGGGGATAAACTCGCCTGTATTACCGAGGCGGCGGATGAGCCGCTGGGTGGTATGGCGGACGAAAAAACGGTTCCACCGGCAGGGAGTGCGCTGCGCATCACCAAGCCAGCGCGGCTGCTGGCCGAGGCGCTGGATGTGGATCTGGCAACCCTGCCATCTGATCGCTTGGTGACCGAAGATATAGTCCGCCAGGCGGTGGGCCGGTTAGAAAAGGTGAATATCAGCCTGCCCACGGCAGATAAACCCTACCTGCTCATTTACGGCGCGGGCGGACATGCCAAGTCTGTTCTGGAGATGGCCAGGCAGAGCGGAGCATATACCCTGGCGGGAATCCTGGATGACGACAGGTTGCTGACTGGCAGGCAGGTGCTGGGTATTCCGGTTTTAGGAACGCGCGCACTGCTGCCGGTTTTACGTGAACAGGGTGTGAGCCTGGCAGCCAACGGTGTGGGCGGGATCCTGGATATCAGTGTGCGCATCCGCGTTTTTGCGCTGTTGGAAGCGGCCGGTTTCTCATTTCCTGCTATTATTCATCCACGTGCCACTCTCGAACCAAGCGCCAATGTCGGGAATGGCGTGCAAGTGTTTGCCAATGCCTACGTTGGTTCGCAAGCCATGCTCGCGCCGCGTTGCATGATCAATACCAATGCGGTGGTTTCGCATGATTGCGTCATTGGAGAATATACTCATATTGCCCCGGGGGCTTTGCTGGCCGGACACGTACAGGTGGGAACCGAGTCGCTGATCGGAATGGGCGTGACGACCGCCATCGGTGTGCATATCGGCCGGCGGGTGCGTATTGGCAATGGCGCCATCATCCTGGCGGATGTCCCCGACCAAACCATCATCCAGGCGGGCAGATTCTGGAGCGGAAGGGCGGGGGCTGGCGAATAAAAAAACGCCGGATGGTCAGGTTTCCTGGATGCTTGGGTGCTCGCAAGATGAGATGCGTTTTTGGTGGTCGCTTTCCAAATCCGGCATAAATCCGTAATACAGAAGAGTAGTTTGACGGTAAAATAGGCGTAGTAAAATTTTTCTTACCATTGCATGCCAAATTTTAGGAGGATCTGTATGAAAAAGTTTGTACCTGTTTTAATCGTTTTGGTCCTGGTGGTTTCGATCATCGGGATCGCCAAGGGCTTCCCGGTTTGGGCTAGCCCGAAGCAGGCTGCGGGTTCCAATGCTCCATTGCGGACACTCATTGATGTGACCGCAAACGGAACTTATAACGTTGGCGGTGTCTGCAATATTACGGCCAATTTCATAACTACTGGAAATGATATCAAGGCCGATTCGGAAGTGCCGTTCGAACAGCCCAAGGTAGTTCCTTTTGGCGGGGAAGGGGATCTGCTCTACCCGGGCTGCCACTTTGTGTTTTCGAAGGGCGGAACGGTTGTCAATCAGATGAACGTTACGGATGCCACCCTGAAAGTATGCTTCGGTGCCAGCCCGGAACTGCAGATGGGCATTTATTATTATCTGGATAATGCCGGCAGCGGCGGTCGTGTCTGGGCGCCCCTACCGAGCACTCTTGAGGATAATGGCAGACTCATTTGCGCCCCGGCCCAGTATACCGGTGTGTATATGCCGACTGGCAAGGTTGTGCCACCTCCCGGTTCGGAAAAGCCTGGTGCCAACCCGTTCTTCCCTGAAGGTTCGGGCGGTACGGTTCTCCCGCCTCCAAGTCAGGTTTCCTTTAATGCATCTGGAACCTATGCAGTTGGTGGTATTTGCCTGATCACGGCCCGCTATGATGTTACCGGTCTTTCGGACGCGGCCAAGGTGGTATTCCCATCTGTCGGTGAGTATTCGAAAGATACCAAGACCTCGCCCTTTGACACGTTTTATGTCAATGGTGATGAGTTCTTCTTCCCGGGCTGCCATGTCAGAGACCAGGTAATCCAGGATGCGATGAATAAGGGCGGTGCCGACGATGGTGCCTGGCAGATCTGCTTCGCTGCCATTCCAGGCAAGACGATGACAATCTATTATTATGCTGACGATTCTGTGCATCCCGTCATTACTCCGACTAACTGGCAGTCGCTTACTACGACAACTGCCAATGGCATGGCTTGCGCTGGCCTGGCGAATGTCTCGGCCGTCTATGCGCCTGCCGGAAAATAATCGCAAAACCAACACCATGTAAGTGAAAGAACAAGATAGAGGCGCAAGCCTCTATCTTGTGTTTTTTTTCGTTCATAGGTTAATAATGGGTCAAGTAAAACCAATTCTCCAGAAACTACCGTTTGCAATATTGGTAGCCGGACTGCTGGCGGTCTATCTTGCCACGATGGCGCCCGGGTTAACCTGGGCCAATTACGGGGCGGATGGCGGTGATCTGATCGCTGCGGCCGCATCGGGGGGCATCGCCCATCCCACCGGTTATCCGTTCTACCTGCTCTTGGCGCGCATGTTTCAATGGATTCCGCTGGGCTCCCTGGCGTTCCGTACCAGCCTGTTGTCTGCGCTGGCGGCAGTATCTGCAGCCGGGTGGGTGTATGGAATGATCACCGGGTTTCTTCCTGCGGGCAGGCGGTGGAACTGGCTGGCCGGCCTGGCCGGTGGGTTTGCTTTCGGACTGGCGCCGCTCATCTGGTCGCAGGCGGTGATCACCGAAGTGTATGCCCTGCACAGCCTGTTCGTGGCATTTTTACTATACCTGTTGTCAAAGCCTCTTTCTGTGCGTTTTACGCAGGCGCGCCAGGATTGGATGGCAGGCCTTACCTTTGGGCTGGCAATGGGGAACCATGTTACGATCATTTTCCTTATGCCGGTTGTTTTACTCACCACCATCCAGCGCAGAAATATTTCTGACTTGGAACAGCCCTGGTTTGCCGGCTGGCAGGTGAATATCCGTTCCCTGGCGCGCCGGGTGGCGTGGATGGGCTGCGGATTGCTGGTTTACCTGGCGCTGCCGTTACGCGCCGGTCAATTGGGGTAACCCGGCCACCTGGAACGGTTTTGTATGGCTGGTCACCGGCAGCCTGTACCAGCGGCTGCTTTTAAGCCTGGATGTTTTATCCGTTTGGGAACGCGTTCGAGATATTGCAGTGCTCTTGCTACATCAGTTCGGGATCCTGGGCCTGATCGCCGGTTTGAGTGGGATGATCATTTTTTTCAAGCCGATCCGTTTACAGTTAGGTATGGCCTGGGTTACGGCGGTATCCG
>JBBIUX010000096.1:0-2239 GCA_037440025.1 Candidatus Fraserbacteria bacterium
TCGGTGAGGGAACCGCCCCACCCTCTCAGCCCGGCACCCCGGGCTCCCGTTTTTGACTGTGCGAAATGTACCATCGGTGCTCTGCTCCGTCAAGGCTCAGCGGCGGTCCCGGATGCGATTTGACAGAGAGGATTGGTCCAGGCTGCGGCGCCCGGGCAAGCGCTCCTCCGATCAGTAGCCTTCATCCAGGACGCAAGAGCCGCCCATAGTCCAGCGATCTGAGCGGGATCCTGGAGAACCATCACATGGGGCCACGCCCCCTCCGCCTCCAGCTCCCCTGCTCCCCCGCGCAGCCGCCTCCTGCGTCAGGGCTGGAACGTGACGAAAGCCGATGCAACGGGTCCGAGGACCTCCTGGGTCCCAGGCCGCGTGAGGAAGGCGAGCCAGAGATACGTCCCCGGCGACTCCGTTTCGGTGAAGGTATGCGTGGCAGCGACAACGTCGGAGACGAAGGGGACCAGCAGATTCACCTGCCAAGGCGTGGGGGCAGGAACCGGCAGCCCGGGTGCCACTGAGACCAGATAGAGATCGGCGAATGGCTCTTGGATGCCGGGGGCAAGCGTCATGCGAAGAGTGATCGTATCCCCAGGGTGAGCGGTCGTAGCGGACGTGGTGAGCCGCGCCGTCGGCAGTGCCGCAATAACGGGGACCGCCTCAAAATCGAGCTTGCCAATCTCCTGGTCCTGAAGAATCACCGTCCGGCTTGCCGGTTTCCCGTGGAGGCCATCCTGCGTGAGCGCCACCACGTAATCCCCAGCGGGAAGGCCGGAAAGCCGGTACGTCCCGTCCAGGATCGTAACTGCCTGAGCAGTGACAGGTCCGACGGCAGTCACCGTGACGCCGGGGAGGCCATCCTCTCCCCGAGTCACCCGACCGGCGAACACTCCTGCATCCTGCTCCGCAGCCCAGGCCAACCCCCCGACGCCCGCCACTACGATGAGGAGGAGAGGGGCCAGGCCGGCGAGCCGCCTCCCCGGCCGAGACACCTCCCTGGTCCTCTGTCCAGCCTCTTCTGCCGCACTACTGCTCTGCATTCGCCATTCCCTGTTCGGCACTTTGGTATCTCCTGCTCCAGTCATCGGCTCCATTCCGCCTTCTCCCATCTCCCAGCCTTCCGCATTCACCTCCGCCTCATTCCGCAATCCGCATTTCCCATTCCGCATTTCCCTTCCCTACGGGCTGAAGTTGAATGGGACCATGACGATAGCGCCAATCGTCCCGAACAGCGGGTTGCCCCCGGGTGGCGTGAAGGCCGCATACCACGTATAGCCGCCTGCGGGCTCGCCCCCACTGAAGGCGTAGCGGAAGATCTCCCCGCTGAACTCGGTGACGGTCCAGTTCGTCACGATAGGCCGCACCTCTGTCGTAAAGCTGCCGTCCCCCTGGAGGAAGAGCAGCGTCCCCCCGGGAAGGGCCACAGCCACATACGCATCCACGCTCGTCGGAGTGGCCCCCGGAGTCACCGTGGCGGTGAGCCCGAGGGTCTCCCCCCGGCGGAAGCTGGCCTGATTGAGGCTGAGGCCAATGGTGGGATTTATCGCTATGAAGGACGCCGTGACTGAGCGGTCCTGACTCATCGTCACGGCGCAGGTCCCAGTGCCGCTACACCCCTCCCCGCTCCAGCCGGTGAAGGTGGAGCCGGTTGCCGGGGTGGCGGTGAGGGTCACCGAGGTGCCGTAGTTGAAGGCCGCGCTACAGGTCGCCCCGCAGTCAATGCCTGCTGGGTTAGAGGTCACGGTACCGTTCCCGGTGCCCGTCTTCGTCACGGCGAGCGTGAATGCCTGAAGCGTAAAGGCGGCCGTGACGTTGCGGGCCTGGGTCATGGAGACTGTACACGTCCCGGTGCCACTGCACCCTTCCCCGCTCCAGCCGGTGAAGAGGGAGCCGGTAGCGGGAGTGGCCGTGAGGGTGACGGAGGTGTTGTAGGGGTAGCTCTCCGTACAGTCACCCCCGCAGGTGATCCCCGCGGGATTCGAGGTGACCGTCCCCGAGCCGGTGCCGGCTTTCGTCACGGTGAGCGCGAAGGTCTGGAGCGTGAAGGTCGCCGTCACGTTCCGTACCTGGGTCATCGTCACGACACAGGACCCAGTCCCCCTACAATCTCCACTCCACCCTGTGAAGGTGGAGCCGGTTGCAGGGGCGGCGGTGAGGGTCACCGAGGTGCCGTAGTTGAAGGCCGCGCTACAGGTGGCCCCGCAGTTGATCCCCGGGGGGTCGGAGGTGACGGTGCCACCGCCGT
>JBBIUX010000097.1:0-2379 GCA_037440025.1 Candidatus Fraserbacteria bacterium
TTCCCAAAGGCGGGACATTCTCGGCCTCGATGCTTCCCGGCTGATCCACCTTCAGAGCGTAATCGCAAAAGTTAGGCAAGCGCAGAGCCTTTTTGAGGACGCCTCCATTGGCATGCGGGTTGGCACTCATGCGGCGGTTCCCGGTAGGCGCGAGCTCCTTGAGTTCCGGAATCAGCTTGCCGTGCTGGTCAAACAGCTCCTCTGGCTTTTGGTCGTGCATCCACTTCTCGAGGATGCGCAGTTGTTCCGGGTTTTTCTTGACGTCGGTCAAGGGCACTTGGTGGGCGCGCCAAAAACCTTCGAGCCGGTGACCGTCCACTTCTTGCGGCGCGCCCCAGCCTTTCGGAGAGCGCAACACGATCATCGGCCAGCGCGGCCGCTTGGCCACACCACTGGTGCGGCATTCCTGCTGATGTTTTTGAATCTCCCGGACGCAGTGTTCCACCGTGGCGGCCATGGCCTGGTGCATGCTGTCGGGGTCGGAACCCTCCACGAAGTAGGGCGTCCAGCCGTACCCGCGCAAGAGGTTCTCCAACTCTTCGTGGCTGATGCGCGCCAGCAGAGTGGGATTATTAATTTTGTAGCCGTTCAAGTGCAGGATGGGCAGAACCGCGCCATCGCGAATGGGGTTCAGGAACTTGCTGATGTGCCAGGAAGTTGCCAGTGGTCCGGTTTCGGATTCGCCGTCCCCGACCACCGCGGCGACAATCAGCTCCGGGTTGTCGAAGGCCGCGCCGCAGGCATGGGAAAGCACGTACCCCAATTCGCCCCCTTCGTGGATGGAACCAGGAGTCTCGGGTGTGCAGTGACTGCCGATGCCGCCGGGGAAGGAGAACTGCTTAAAGAACTCGTACAGGCCGCGTTCATCCTCGCTCTTCTCGGGATAAATCTCGGAGTACGTTCCCTCAAGATATCCTGGACCCAGAACTCCCGGCGCACCGTGCCCGGGCCCGGCCATGAAGATCACGTCGAGATCGAGTTTCTTGATGAGCCGGTTCAGGTGGATATAGGTGAAAGCGAGACCGGGGCTCGATCCCCAATGTCCGAGCAAGCGGTTATTGATATGCTCGGGTTTCAGGGGCTCCTTCAACAGCGGATTCGCCTGAAGATAGATCATCCCGAGCGCCAGGTAGTTGCAAGCTCGCCAGTAGGCGTGGGTCTTCCTCAGCTCCTCGGAGTTCAGCGGCGATCCTTGAACAGTGGATCGTGCTTTCCCATAAGCACTCAGTGAAAGGTACGAGGTTTCTTGTACGGCTACTCTAGAGGTCATTTCTTAAGCTCCTTGTCTTCCCGTAGTGGAGTCGATAAACGCCGAAGCTGCGCCCACGGCGACTGACGCGCAAGCTAGTCGTAATATTCCTGTCCCAGGTGGGTGATCAGGTCTTCACCCGCCATCCAGCGATGCCTGCACCGAGAAAACTGATCCCGGGGACAACCTGCCCGGCGAAGCGAAAGCTATCGTCCGGGTGTGCGGCGAATGCCGAGAGAATATCAAACATGCGAGCTGCAAAGTGATGCCCTAGCATCTTTCTGGTCTACTCTCCTTCCTTGGTCCTGCACAGTGCGCCAAATCACACAAAATCGCCGTTGGGGGCCGGTCATCGTTGCTCGCGCCGTGCTTTTCCATTCGCTTAAGCGCGAACTTCCGCAGCCGCAAGCTGCCTCAAATACGACACGGCATCAGGAATGCGGGCACAGGCCGACCGAAGTTCTGTGTCCCTTAGGAAAGCCAACCCCTTTCCTCCGGGATGCCGATCGATGAGAAGCACATCGCCTGGGCTCACTTGCTCTGTGGCCAGTAGCCTGGCCAGCGGGCTAACCAGAAAGCGCTCGATGGCGCGCTTCAGGTGGCGCGCTCCATACCGCTGGTCGGTTCCCTCTCGCAGCAGAAACTGCCGTCCTTTACTCGTTATTCGAAACAAGAAGGGGCGCGCCGCCGAATCCGATATGCGCTCCTGCACTTGCTACAGCTCGATGTCCAGCACTTCATCAAGTTCGTCGCCCTTCAATGGGTGAAACACCACCACTCTGTCCAGCCGGTTCATAAACTCAGGCGAAAACTTCCTTCGCGCCGCTTCCACAGCCGTCCGCTCCACTTTGACATCCAACCCTGCCGCCGGCTTGTCCTTAGGCTGGATGAAGCCCATCCCCCCTTCCATCAATTCCGTAATCTCTCCACCACCGAGGTTCGATGTCAGAAAGATCACTGTCTACGACAAATCCACTCTCCGGTTGTCTCCTAACGTCAGCGTCGCCTTGTCCGTCAACTTTTGCACGCCGCATTCCTGGCAGCGATCGAAAATCTTGTAGCCGGTCTTCCGGGAGATCCCGAACTCCCTGCAAAGTTCCGCCATCGCCTCGCCGGCTAGCCGGCGAGCT